>JALSRD010000085.1 GCA_026984935.1 Desulfobacterales bacterium | reverse complement strand
AGGCCGTTGTACATCAGCACCATGGCGCCGGCCAGCAGGACGCACAGTCCGAGAAGAATAACGATGATGGTCATGGGATACCTCGTTTTTTCGAAAGGCGACGGGTTTTGGCATACGGCCGGTATCGACCGGCAACGCTGCGGATGTCCCTTTTTTTCTTATTCGGCGAATGGCCGGCCGAACTTTAGACGGCCGGATCCGGTACGATGCGCGTGCCGGCACGGCCGGCCACTGCCTCTTCGATGGCGTTGATGGAGGTGATCAGCGCCTGGCGGCCGCCGGCCTTTAGGAAAGCGGCGGCGGCTTCGACCTTGGGCCCCATGGAGCCGGGCGGGAAGTGGCCCCTGCGGGTGTATGCCAGCGCTTCGCTGACAGTGGTGGTGCGCAGCAAGCGCTGGTTCCTGCCGCCGTAGTCGAGATAGGCCCCCGCGACATCGGTGGCGATCAGAAAGGTATCGACGCCCGCTTCGGCCGACAGCCGGGCGCTGGCCAGGTCCTTGTCGATGACGGCATCCACGCCGTCGAAGGCCCTTCCGCTGCGGATTACCGGAATTCCGCCGCCGCCGCAGCAGATCACGATGAAGTCCATTTCGATGAGGCGCCGGATTTCGTGTTTTTCGATGACCGTAAGCGGCTCGGGCGAGGCCACCACGCGGCGCCACCCTTTGGCGGTTTTGCGGGTCGGGTAAGGCAGGTTGCCGGCCTGTCGGGCGCTGAGGACCGGGCCGATGGGTTTGGTGGGGCGGGCAAAGGCCGGGTCGTCGGCGTCCACCACCACGTAAGTCAGGAGGCTGACCAGCGGCTTTTGGAATCTTTTTCCCAGTTTCATCAGTTCGCTGTCCAGACTCGATTCGATCATGTAGCCGATCTGGCCCTGGGTCTGGGCCACCAGGATTTCCAGGGGCAGCTTGGGCACGGCGTCGCAGCACTCCTGCTGCAGAAGCAGGTTCCCCACCTGGGGGCCGTTGCCATGGGTGATGAGGATGCGCCAGTTTCGGGAGAGGCGCGCGATCTGCCGCAGAGGCGGCCGCAGGTTCTTGAACTGTTCTTCCACGGTCCCGGGCTGTCCCTTGCGGATGAGCGCGTTTCCGCCCAGTGCAACCAGCAGGATGGGGATATCTGCAGCCGTCATGGGGATATTGGGTTGCCGGGTTACTCGGGTTTGTTGGGCGGCCGAGCCACCGACTGCAATCGTTTGATCAGCACGCTTTCCAGTTCGGGTTGGCCGGCATCGCGATAGCTGTAACGTACGCGCAAAATGGGTTTGTCGATTTTTATCAGTTTGGCCAGATCCACGGGGGTGGCGCAGAGCACCAGGTCACAAACCGCCGCGTTGATGGTCTGCTCCAGTTCGTCGATCTGGCGGTGGCTGTAGCCCATGGCCGGCAGCACTTTTTCGAGCTTGGGATAGCGTTGAAACGTTTCTTTGATGGAGCCTGTGGCATGCGGCCGCGGATCGACCAGCGCGGCGGCGGCGTTGCGTTGGGCGGCCAGGAAGCCGGCGCCGTACGGCATTTCGCCGTGGGTCACCGACGGACCGTCTTCGACCACCAGCACGCGTTTGCCGCGGATCTGCTCGGGGGTGTCCACGGAGACGGCCGATTCGGCCAGCACGATGTCGGCTGCCGGTGCGTGCTGTTCGATGTTACGGCGCACCTGCTCGATCTGGTCCTTGCCGGCACTGTCGACTTTGTTGATCACGGCGATGTTGGCCATGATCATGTTGGTCTCTCCCGGGTAGTAGAGCAGCTCATGCCCGGCCCGGTGGGGGTCGAAAACCACGATGTGCACATCCGGATAGAAAAAGGGCGTGTCGTTGTTGCCGCCGTCCCAGACGATGACATCGGCTTCGGCTTCGGCGGCCTTCAGAATACCGGCATAGTCGATGCCGGCGAAAACCGTGATGCCCTCGCCAACCAGAGGCTCGTATTCTTCACGCTCCTCGATGGTGCAGTCGTGCTTTTCGAAGTCTGTATACTGCGAAAAACGCTGTACGGCCTGCCGGTTCAGGTCGCCGTAGGGCATGGGATGGCGCACGGCGACGACCCGTTGGCCTCTGTCTGAGAGCAGCCGGCAGATTTTGCGTGTGGTCTGGGACTTGCCGCAGCCCGTGCGCACCGCACAGACGGCCACCACGGGCCGTTTGGCGCGCAGCATGGTATAAGTGGCGCCGATGAGGGTGAAATCCGCTCCGTGGGCCATGGCCAGCGATGCCTTGTGCATGACTTCGACATGCGGCACATCGCTGTAGGAAAAAGCCACCAGATCGATGCGGTGACGGGCGATCAGTGCGGCGAGTTCGCCTTCCGGATAAATAGGGATGCCTTGCGGGTAGCGCTTCCCAGCCAATGCCGGCGGGTAGTTGCGCCCTTCGATGTTGGGGATCTGGGTGGCCGTGAAACAGACCACCCGGTAGCGCGGGTTGTCGCGGAAGTAGACGTTGAAGTTGTGGAAGTCGCGTCCGGCGGCCCCCATAATGATGACTTTTTCGACCATAAGGCACACCTCCCGGTACCACTTGAAAAATGTCATCAGTACCGTTTCTCAATGGGCGTTACGATGCTGGCGGCGGCTGGTTAAGACGTGCCGGCCGCATTGTCCGCAGTACGCTGCCGGGCGCACAGTTGCGCAGCCTTTGGCCCGTCGTGTTCAGACTTTTCCGGCCAGTTTCAGCATGATGGCGTTCTGGGCGTGCATGCGGTTTTCGGCCTGGTCAAAGACGACCGAAGCCGGCGATTCCATAACGCTGTCGGATACCTCGAGGCCCCGCTGGGCCGGCAGGCAGTGCATGAAAATGGTGTCTTTGCCCGTGGCGGCCATCAGTGCGGTGTTGACCTGGAATCCCTCGAAGTGTCTGATGCGCTCCTTGAGTTCGTGCTTTTTCCCCATGGAGGCCCACACGTCCGTGTAAATCACATCGGCTTTTCTTACAGCGCTGAAAGGGTCATGACTGATTTCCACCACCGACAGCCCGGCGGCCCGGGCCAGGCGGACCGTCTCGGCGTCCGGCTGGTAGTTTTGGGGGCACGCGCAGGTGAAGTGCAGCGGCAGGCGGGCCGCCAGGCGCAGCCAGGAATGCACCACGTTGTTGCCGTCACCCACGTAGACGATGCGCAGATCGCTGATGCGGCCCAGGCGTTCTTTGATGGTGAACAGGTCGGCCATGATCTGGCAGGGGTGGTTGTAATCCGTCAGCCCGTTGATCACGGGAATGCTGGCATGGCGCGCCAGTTCCAGCAGGTGGGCGTGGTCGAAGAGCCGCGCCATGAGCATATCGTTGTAGCGGCTGACCACCCGCGCCACATCCTTGACCGCTTCGCGCTTGCCGATCTCGATATCCTGGGGACTGAGGTAGACGGCGTGGCCGCCCAGGCGGAAGAATCCGGTTTCAAAGGAAATGCGGGTGCGCGCCGACGGCTTGGCGAAGATCATCGCCAGGGTTTGGCCGCTGAAGGGGGCTTCGGTTGCGCGGGCCTTGAGCCTGGCCTTGATATCGGTGGCGATCTCCAGAAATTCCCGGATTTCATCGCTGCTAAAATCGGTGATATGCAGAAAGTCACGTTTCATGCCGCCATCCTTCCATCCGTGGGCCGCTCAGCCGCCCAGCACCGCTGCGATACGCTCCATGGCCCAGTCCACCTGTTCGCGGGTAATGACCAGCGGCGGTGCGAAGCGGATCGTGTTCTCATGGGTTTCTTTGCATAAGAGGCCTTTTTGCATCAATTTTTCACAGTACGGCCGTGCTCCGCCGGCATCGGGTGTGAGTTCGACGGCGATCAGCAGCCCTTTGCCGCGGACCTCTTTGATGACCGGGGTGCGGATCTGTGAAAGCGCCGTGCGGAAGTAGTCTCCTGTATCGCGGGCATTGTCGATCATGCCCTCCTCGATAAGCACCTTGAGCGCTTCCCTGGCCAGGGCGCAGGCCAGAGGGTTGCCGCCGAAGGTGCTGCCGTGTTCGCCCGGCTGCAGCAGTCCGAGCACCTCGCTGTTGGAGAGCACTGCCGAAACCGGGTAGAAACCGCCGGAAAGGGCCTTGCCGATCAGGGTCAGGTCCGCCTCGATGCCCTCGTGCTCTTCGGCCAGCAGCTTACCGGTGCGACCCAGGCCGGTCTGGATTTCATCCAGGATGAGCACGATGTTGTTGTCACTGCATATTTTGCGGACCTGCTTCAAGTAGCCTGCCGGCGGAATGATGACACCCGCCTCCCCCTGAATGGGCTCTGCCAAAAAGGCCACAGTGTTGGGCGTAACGGCATTTTCCAGGGCTGTCGCATCCCCGAAGGGGATAATTTTAAAGCCCGGCGTAAAGGGACCGAAATCGCCGCGTGCCTGCGGATCGCTGGAAAACCCCACGATGGTGATGGTGCGGCCGTGGAAATTGTTTTCGCACACGATGATCTCGGCATGCTCTGCGGGAATCCCCTTGGCGCGATAACCCCATTTGCGCACGGCCTTGATGACGGTTTCCACGGCCTCGGCACCGCTGTTCATGGGCAGGACTTTATGCGAACGGGTCAGCTCGCAGAGCTCGCGGTAAAAGAGACCCAGCTGGTCGTTGCGGAAGGCGCGCGACGTCAGCGTGAGTTTGCGGGCCTGGGCGATCATGGCCTGCATGATGCGCGGGTGGCAGTGCCCCTGATTGACCGCCGAGTAGGCCGACAGGCAGTCCATGTAGCGCTTCCCCGCCACATCCCAGACCCAGACGCCCTGGCCGCGGGTCAGCACCACGTCCAGTGGTTTGTAATTGTGGGCGCCGAAGGTGTCTTCCAGTTGGATGAAATCTTTGGAATCCATGGCCGTCGCTCCTCATCGTCTTGGCGAAATCTGTAACGTCCCCCAGCGTGAGGACTACCACAGCGGTTGCCTGCTTGCAACCTTGAATAGCGCACCGTTTTATTGCAGTGGCAGGGTTGCCGGATCGCGGCCGGACAGCCGCGTAAAATACTCCGGCAAACCGGACCCAGGTGGCCTTTGCAGGGTATCGACCGCGGCTTGAGCTTTGATGGTGCCCAAATGGCTCGTAGCGCGTTTAGGCAGTTTCGATGGAATGCACCCGGAAATCTGGTTGAGATCAACCGTCCGAATGTGGTATGCCGGAAATAAACAACCAACGGGCAGGAGATGTGCCGATGACAGCAACAATCATGAGCCGGGAAGAATACCTGCGACAGGACCTGGATGCGCGGCTGCCGAACTATGAAAAGGACGGCAGGCTGTACGATATCATGGTCTCACAGCAGTTCAGCCGCGAGTTTTTAGAGACGCTGTTTGATATCGCCGACCGCATCAATGCCATATCCCACCAGCCCGGCGGCGACGATTTCCTGGCATCCCTGCTGCGCCACAAACGGGCCATGCTCTACTTTACGCAGCCCTCCACACGGACCTTTCTGTCTTTCCTGTCGGCCTGCCAGATCGTCGGCATGCGCACCGGTGAAGTGCGTGACCCCTCGCTTTCCTCGGAGGTGAAAGGCGAAAGTCAGGAAGATGCCCTGCGGACCTTTTCCAGCTACTTCGACTTGATCATCATGCGCGACGCCAAGCCGGGGTTCTGCGAGTACATGGCATACCTGCAGCAGTTTGCCGGCCGCAATGTCCCGATTTTCAACGGCGGCAGCGGCAAAGACCAGCACCCCACCCAGGCGTTGCTGGATGTCTATACCATGCACCGCTCCTTTCAGGACCGTGGCGGCATCTCGGGCAAGACCTACGGTTTTGTCGGCGATCTGCTGCGGGGGCGCGCGGTGCGCTCGGCGGCCTATCTGCTGACGCGCTACAGCGGCATTAAAATGATTTTCGCCGCGCCCGTCGAGTTCCAGATTTCACCGGAACTGGAGAGTTACCTGGTCGAAAAAGGAATTGCGGTGCAAAAAACGGACAGCCTCGAGGAGGCTCTGCCGCAGGTGGACAGCCTCTACATGACGCGCGTGCAGGACGAATACGATGTCTCGGGGGAGTCCAGCCGGGTGGACTATACACGCTATCATCTGACCTGTGAGAATATCCGCCGGATGAAGTCCGATGCCATCATCCTGCATCCGCTCCCGCGACGGTTCGAAATCGATCCGGCCATCGATTCGGATCCGCGTGCCATGTACTGGCGCCAGCTGAGGAACGGGATGTACATCCGGGCAGCCCTGATCCTCTATGTGTTCGGGATGGAGGACCGGCTGGCGGAGTTTGGCGGGATGTGAAGTTGGGTCGTACGTCCGGTTGGCGCGGGACAGTGAAGCGCGTGTCCGTGGCCGGCAGAAGGAAGACTGAAAGGATCTGATTTGCCTGAAAGAGATGCGATGCCCCGCAGGGTGCTGATCGTGGACGATGACCCCAGCATCGTGGTGGCCCTCGAGTTCCTGATGGAACAAAATGGTTTTGAAGTGCTTGTGGCCCGCAGCGGCGAAGAGGCCATTGAAAGTATATCCAAGTTCCAGCCGCACCTCATTCTGCTGGACATCATGCTTCCGGGTATCGACGGTTTTGAAGTCTGTGAAATTGTGCGTCTGAAACCGGACTGGCGGGAGATCAAAGTGGTTTTTTTGACCGCCAAGGGCAGCGAGGAGGACATCGCCAGGGGAATGGTGCTGAAGGCTGATGCCTATATTGTCAAACCGTTCACCAACACCCAGGTCGTTGAAGCGGTGAACCGCCTGCTGAAAAGAGATGCATAGCGCACCTTTTCCGGCACCATCCGGCACGGCGCGGGTCAGGCGCCCATTTCACCGGTGATCTGGTCAACCGATACGGCTACCTCTTCCATCATTTCCGTCAGTCCCGCAAGCTCGATTCCCAGAAAGTCCAGGGCCCCCTCTTCCAGCGGTGGTGCGGCGCCCGTGCCCTCGGCCGGGGAAATGTGCATGGCGGACAGTGCATCGACGACATGCAGGGCGTAGGATAGCAGGTTTGCCTGTGAACGGGCCGGGTAATGGTGGTAGCGGATAGCCTGGGACTGGGCCGGCGGAAAGTTCCAGTTTTCGCACAGGCTGGCCGTCAGGTGGGCGTGATCGAATCCCAGGACTTCTCTTTCGGCCGTCACCCACGGCCGGCCGCCTTCCTCGATGCGGCGCTGCAGCTCCACCTGATTTTCGCGAATGAAGGGGTCCAGCATGATCTTCCCCAGATCGTGGAACAGACCGGCGGAAAAGGCATCGTTTTCCAGCTTGGGATCTTTAGACAATACCAGCTTGCGCGTGCCGATGGCCACAGTCAGGGCATGCCGCCAGAGGTCGCCGGCGCCGATCCCGTAACCGTCGAGCTTCTTGCCCAGAAAGTCGGATGTGCTGGCCATGGTCACGACATCTTCCAGCGTTTGAAAGCCGAGCACCACGGCCGCATGCTGCACCGAGGACACATTGCCGCTCAGACCGTAAAAGGCCGAATTGGCGATTTTCAGAATCCTGGCGGCAATTCCCGGGTCGGTTTCAACCACCTGGGCCACTTTTTTCAGGCTGGCATCCGGATTTTGCAGGATTTGCCGGATTTTTACCAAAACTTCGAGCATGGGCGGCAGTTCCTCCCATTGCAGCAGCAGTTCGCTCTCCAGCCGGCCGGCCTCGTCGGCAGCGGCCGCTGCCGGCATGTCCGTCGCCGGTCCGCCGGGGGCGGGGATTGTTTGGCGGCCCTGCCGGTCCGGGCGGGTCAGATCCAGTACGATGGTTCCCTTGCAGCTGGGGCACGGGATCTGAATGCTTTTGCCCACAGGCAGCTTTTCATCTTTGATGCGGTATCGTTTTTGGCAATGCGGACATTGAATTTTCATACGTTTGCATCTCTTTTTGCTCTTCCGGCGGGCTTGTGCTTGTCATCTGCCTGCGGAACGTTTATGTTACAAAACAGAGGCGATGCCGGCAGCCGCCGGATAGCCATTTGTTAAATCCGCCGGTCGGTTGCCGGCGAGCGGCGTCATGCTGCATTATCGGCCAATAGATCCGGCGACTTTACCCCGTCTCGAAAAGTGTGCGACAATGACTGCGGCATCTATCAAAACCACCGCTCTGGGGCTCTGTTCCGGCGGGCTGGACAGCATCCTGTCGGCACTGGTTCTGCGCCGACAGGGGATACGGGTCCACTGGGTCAGCTTCGAAACCCCTTTTTTCTCAGCGGCCAGGGCGCGCCGGGCGGCAGCGCAAACGGGCATTCCCCTCACCGTGCGCGACATCGGTGAACGTTACCTGCCCATGCTGAAAAACCCCAACTGCGGTTACGGCCAGCACATGAACCCCTGCATGGACTGTCATGCATTGATGTTCCGTCTGGCCGGCGGGATCATGCGGACGAAAGGCTTTGATTTTCTCTTCAGCGGCGAGGTGCTGGGCCAGCGCCCCATGTCCCAGACACGCCCCTCGCTGCGCTACGTGGAAAAACACTCCGGTTGCGAGGGCTATATCCTGCGCCCCCTGAGTGCGCGCCTGCTCCCTGAAACCATTGTCGAGCAGAAGGGCCTGGTCGACCGCACGCAGCTGCTGGACATCAGCGGCAGGTCCCGCAAGCGACAGATCGCACTGGCCGCCCAGTTCGGGGTTACCGACTACCCCAACCCCGCCGGCGGCTGCCTGCTCACCGACGCGGGGTACTGCCGGCGCCTGAAAGACCTCTTTGACCACCAGCAGGACTATACGCAAAACGACCTGCACCTTTTGAAGTACGGCCGGCATTTCCGCCTCAAAGACCATACCAGGGTGATCGTCGGCCGAACCCGGAATGACAACGAGATGATCCACAGGCATGCCGACGGCAGGCGGCATCTGCTGCTGAAAATGGAAGACTATCCCGGGCCGACGGTTTTGCTGCCGGCGGATGCCGCCCAGGGGGCCCTGTTCATGGGGGCCGCCATGTGCGCCGGCTACAGCAGGGCGCCGTCCGATACGCCGGTGCGTGTGCGGGTGTCCGCCGGAAAAGACCGGCGTACGCTGACCGTCGTGGCGGTTCCGCCGGCCGAGGTCAAACACCTGATGATCTGACGGCTCAGGGAGGGCAGGGAATTGCACGGGCCGGGCAGGCTGCGTTTTTCCCGGCGCTGGCCCGCAGCTGGCCGCAGGCAGCGGCGATGTCCCGGCCCTTGCTGTGGCGGACAATGGCGGTGTAATGGCGTTGCTGCAGAATCTCCTGAAAACGCTGCACCGCGGCGGGATCCGGACGTTTGAAAGCGCTGCCCGGATGTTCGTTGAAGGGAATCAGGTTGATTTTGGCGCGGATGGGCCGCAGAAGGGTTGCCAGGCGGCGGGCATCATCGGGCGAGTCGTTGACGTCCTGGATCAGGATGTACTCGAAGGTGATCATGCGCCGGTGCCGCAAGGGGTAACGGCGGCAGGCATCCAGCAGCGTTTCCATGGGGTACCGGCGGTTGATGGGCATCAGACGGCTGCGGGTGCGGTTGTCGGCGGCATTGAGCGAGACGGCCAGGTTAACGGATGTGTCGCGGCCCAGCTGGAGCATGGCGGGCACCAGGCCGGCGGTGGAAACGGTGACCCGGCGGGTTGAAAAGCCCAGTCCGCTGTCGCGGTCGGTCATGACGCCGATGGCGCGCACCACCTGCCGGTAATTGGCCATGGGCTCCCCCATGCCCATCATAACGATGTTGGTCAGCCGCTGGTCGGCCTGCAGGTCCCGCTGTACGTCACGGATCTGGGCGGTGATTTCGCCCATACTGAGGTTGCGCTGCAGGCCGGTTGCGCCGGTCATGCAGAACCGGCATCCCTGGGCGCAGCCGACCTGGCTGGAAATGCACAGGGTATGGTGGCTGCGCTCCGGTATCAGGACGCTTTCGATGCATCGGCCGTCTTTAAGGCGGAACAGGTACTTGCAGGAACCATCGCGTGAAACGGCGCGTTCCAGCAGTTCCAGGCGCGTGATACTGAAATGGTCGCCCAGCAGCCGGCGGATTGCGCGCTTGATGTCGGTCATGGCATCGAACCCGTCTGCCTGGCGCTGGTAGATCCACCTGAAAATCTGCTGCCGGCGGTAGGCTTCGATTCCGTGGCGCGACAGCCAGGCGGCCAACTCGTCGGCCGTGAGTTCCTGAATGTCTGTGCGGTTGCATGCGGCAGTCATGAAGGCACCGGATGGGGCTGTTTGGGTTCGTTGGGTGCATAGACCCGCGTTTTTAAGCACCGGGAATCGGCAGGCGCCCTGTGGCAAAAAAATGCACCTGGCCGGACCGGGATTTGTCTTGACATAACACTGCTGAAAGACTATTTTCAAGGATTTAATGAAAGCAGGCAGGCATCGGTATGTTTGAAAGTTTAAGCGACAGGCTCAACGCGGTTTTCAAGCAGCTCAAGGGGCACGGCAAGCTGTCGGAGAAGAATATCGCCGACGGCCTCAAGCAGGTGCGCATGGCCCTGCTCGAGGCCGACGTGCACTACCGCGTGGTGAAAAAGCTGGTTGCGGACATCAAGCAGCGTGCGTTGGGCCAGGAGGTCATGGCCAGCCTGACGCCGGGACAGCAGGTGGTCAAGATCGTCAACGACGAACTGACCGCACTGATGGGTTCGCACCACGAGGCCCTTGAACTGGGCGGACCCAGGCCGGCGGCAGTTATGCTGGCCGGGCTGCAGGGCTCCGGCAAAACGACCACGGCCGGCAAGCTATCCGTTTTCCTGAGGAAGCAGGGGCGTACGCCCTACCTGGTGCCGGTGGATGTCTACCGGCCGGCGGCCATTGAGCAGCTGGTCAAGTTGGGCGCGCAGCTCAACGTGCCGGTTTTTGCTTCGGCGACCGACATGGATCCGGTCGAGATCTGTCGGCAGGCGCGCATCGCCGCCCAGCAGGCCGGTTGTGACGTGTTGATCATCGATACGGCCGGCCGCCTGCATGTGGACGAAGCGCTGATGGCGGAGCTGGTCCGTATCCGGGACGTGCTCAAACCGTCCGATGTCCTGCTGGTGGCGGACGCCATGACCGGCCAGGATGCCGTCAATATCGCCACAGCCTTTGACCAGGCGCTGGATATCGGCGGTATCATCCTGACCAAGATGGACGGCGATGCCCGCGGCGGCGCGGCCATTTCCATCAAGTTCGTGACCGGCAAACCCATCAAGTTCGTGGGAACCGGAGAAAAACTGGCCGACCTGGAGCCTTTTCATCCGGACCGCATGTCCTCGCGCATCCTGGGCATGGGCGACGTTTTGACCATGATCGAAAAGGCCCAGGCGGTGGTGGACGAAAAGAAAGCCGCCGAACTGGAGAAGAAGCTCAGAACCAGCCAGTTCACCCTGGAGGATTTTCGAGACCAGATGGTCCAGATCCGCAAAATGGGGTCGCTGTCCGAGCTGCTCGCGATGATTCCCGGCGTCAACCGTTTCAAGCAGTTCAAGAATCTCGAAGTGGATGACCGCGAACTGGTCAGGATCGAAGCCATCATCAACTCCATGACACCGACTGAGCGGCAGAAGCACACCATCATCAACGGCAGCCGCCGCAAACGGATCGCCAAAGGCAGTGGTACGCGTGTGCAGGACGTCAACAAATTGTTGAAAAATTAT
Source organism: Desulfobacterales bacterium (assembly GCA_026984935.1). GTDB lineage: Bacteria > Desulfobacterota > Desulfobacteria > Desulfobacterales > JALSRD01 > JALSRD01. Next base: position 29,294 of record JALSRD010000085.1, on the reverse strand, counting down.
GCCCAGATCATGAAGATGATGAAGAAAATCAACAAGGGCGGCATGCGCGCCATGGGCCGCGGCATGCTGCCGTTCTAAAGGAGAAAAAATGCCAGTTAAAATCCGTTTGGCCCGGCACGGGGCCAAAAAGAAACCGTTTTACCGCATTGTGGCCGCAGACGGACGTTCGCCGCGGGATGGCAGGTTCCTCGAAAACCTGGGGACTTATGACCCGCTGAAGGATCCGGCGCAGGTGGTCTTGAAAGCAGAGCGCGTGCAGTACTGGATCGATCAGGGCGCCATCCCGACCGACACGGTAAAAAGCATCCTCAAGAGGGAGGGGGTTTCCACCCGCAGTTGAAAACTTTTGGCCGTGCCTCTGATTCCCAACTGCCAACCATGGAGGTGGTGCTATGAAGGAGCTGATCCGGTATATCGCGCAGGCCTTGGTTGATTACCCCGAACAGGTGTCGGTTTCCGAAATCGAAGGCAACCAGACGTCGGTTCTGGAACTCAAGGTGGCCAAAGAGGATCTGGGCAAGGTCATCGGGAAACAGGGACGTACCGCCAGGGCTATGCGGACGATCTTGAGCGCCGCCTCTGCCAAGGTCAAGAAGCGTACGGTGCTTGAAATCCTCGAGTAGCGGAAGCCCATGGAGAAATCAAAACTGCTGGTTATCGGGAAGATCACCGGTGCCCACGGCATCCGGGGAGCGGTTAAGATACATCCTTTTGCAGAAACGGAGGCCTTTTTCGCAAACGGCCGGGAGTTGCTGGTGCGTCGCCCCCGTACCGGAGTAAAAGCCTACCGGATCTGCCGCGTCCGCCCGCACAAGCGCCTGCTGCTGACCGATCTGGAGGGGGTTTGCGATTGCACGGCGGCCGAAGCTTTGGCCGGCGCGGAAATCGTGGTCCGGCGGGGCGAACTGCCCGGCTTGGAAGAGGGCACCTACTACTGGCACGACCTTTACGGCCTGTCGGTCTATACGCCGCAGAACCATTTCCTCGGTACGATAGAGGAGATCATCGCCACGGGCAGCAACGATGTCTACGTGGTGCGCAACGCTGGGCACGAGGTGCTGGTGCCGGCACTGGCAACGGTTGTCCTGGATGTCGATGTCGCGGCGGGTACCATGTGCGTCGATTTGCCGGAAGGCCTGTAAGATCGGCTTGAACGCGGCCGGGAGCGGCGGTAAGTGATGAAATTTACCGTTTTGACGATTTTCCCCGAGTTGGTGGCCGCCATGCGGGCCCACGGTATCCTCCGGCGGGCCGTGCAGCGCGGACAGATCGATATCTGCGCCATTGATATCCGCGAGTTTGCCGCCGGACGACACCGGGTAACCGATGACCGGCCATACGGGGGTGGTTGCGGCATGGTGATGAAGCCGGAACCGCTGGCGGCGGCCATACGCTTTGCGCGCGGCCGAATGCCGGGCGCCAGCGTTGTTCACCTGACCCCCCAGGGACGGCCGTTCTGCCAGGCCGCGGCCTGGGACCTGGCATTGCGCGGCGGGCTGATTCTGGTGTGCGGGCGCTACGAGGGCATTGACGAACGCGTCTGCAGCGATTTTATCGACGAGGAGATTTCCATCGGCGACTACGTGCTCACCGGCGGTGAGCTGCCCGCGCTGGTGGTGATCGACGCCGTAGCGCGCCTGATCCCCGGTGTCCTGGGTGGTGAGTCATCGGCCGTGAAAGACTCGTTTCACGAAAGCCTTCTGGAGCACGGCCATTACACCCGACCGCGCGTGTTCGAAGGCCATGCGGTTCCGGATGTGCTTTTGTCCGGCAATCATCGCGAAATCGAAAAATGGCGCCGTGAGGCTTCGCTGGTGCGGACGTTCTTGAAGAGACCGGACCTGCTGATGCACAGGGCGCTGAGCCCGGCGGAAGTGGAGATCCTGCAAAAGTGGCGCAGCGATATTGAAAAGATCATCCGGAACCAATCTCTACATTGCGCTGATTCACTATCCGGTGATCAGCAAGCAGGGTGAGGTGATTGCCGCCGCCGTCACCAACCTGGATCTGCACGATATCGCACGCGCCGCCAGGACATACGGGGTGCGGCGGTACTACGTGGTTACGCCGCTGGCGGACCAGCAGACGCTGGTGCGCAGAATCTTGGCCCACTGGCTGACCGGCGCCGGCGCGCACCACAACCCGGACCGTGGAGCGGCGCTGGAAATCATCCGGCTGCAGGACTCGCTGGCCGGGGTCCTGGAGCATATCCGCGGCCGCAGCGGAAGACGGCCCCTGGTTGTCGCCACCAGTTCACGGCAGCACCCGGGCGCGGCCGGATTTGGCCGGTTGCGCCGCTTGCTGCAGGCGGAAAACCCGTGCCTGCTGCTGTTCGGCACCGCCTGGGGGCTGGCCCCGGAGATCATTCAGGCGGCCGACATGGTGCTGGCGCCCATAAACGGCTGTACGGAATATAACCATCTTGCGGTTCGCTCGGCCGCCGCTATTGTATTGGACCGCCTCGTGGGGCCTGCAAACGCGCGTCGGGGATACGCAAACGACTGACCATTGAGAGCAGATACTGTAAGGAGGATAGATGCAGACCATCAGACAGCTTGAACGCGAGATCATGCGCATGGACCTGCCCGATTTTCAGGCGGGCGACACCGTCAAAGTGCATGTCAAAATCAGAGAGGGCAACAAGGAGCGTATTCAGATCTTTCAGGGCGTTGTCATCAGCAAGAAGCGCGGCGGCACCAACGCGACCTTTACGGTGCGCAAGGTGTCCTACGGCATCGGTGTCGAACGGGTGTTCCCCCTGCACTCGCCGATCATCGACAAGATCGAAGTCGTCAGCCGCGGACGTGTACGGCGCTCCAAGATCTACTATCTGCGCAAGCTGCGCGGCAAGGCGGCACGCATCAAGGAGCGCCGGTTCGCCTGAAGGTTCAAGACCATAGTGGGGAGCGCCCCGTGGACCTGCAGTACTTTGAAAACAGGGCCCTGGCGCGCGGTTTTGTCACGATCGCCGGTATCGATGAAGCCGGCCGCGGTCCGCTGGCCGGGCCGGTGGTGGCCGCGGCGGTGATCCTGCCGGCCGGCGGCGCCATCGAAGGCGTGACTGACTCCAAACTGTTGACCGCCCGCCAGCGCGAGCGTTTTTACGACGCAATCTACGAACGGGCCGTCAGTATCGGCGTTGCCATCGTGGACGCCGGTGAAATCGACCGTATCAACATTCTGCAGGCGTCGCGGCTGGCCATGAAAATGGCGGCCGCCAATCTGCGGCCGCCGGCGGACTGTCTGCTCATAGACGGCAACACCGGCATCGAACTGGATGTTTTCCAGAGGGCCATACCCAAGGGCGACCGGCGCAGTGCGTCCATTGCAGCGGCCTCGGTGGTGGCCAAGGTCAGCCGGGACCGGCTCATGCAGCAGTACCACCGGCATTACCCGCAGTATGGCTTTGACCGCCACAAGGGCTACCCCACGCGGGCACACCGCGAGGCCATTTGCCGCTTCGGCTGCTGCCCCATCCACCGCCGTACTTTTAGAGGTGTCCGGGAGCACCTCGGCCGGGGTTCCTCCGGGGCATGGTCATGGTGAAAACCCCCCACCAGTTGGGCCGCGACTGCGAGGCACTGGCGGCGGCGCATCTCAAGAAAGCCGGCTACCGCATCCTGGAGCGCAATTACCGCAGTCCGCTGGGTGAAATCGACATCATCGCCAAGGAGCAGAACACCCTGGTTTTCGTCGAGGTCAAGGCCCGCCGCAGCCTGCGCTACGGGTCCGCCAAGCTGGCCCTGACGCCGGCCAAACAGCGCACGCTTTCGAAGGTGGCGCTTTACTACCTGAAGGCCAGGCGCCTGGGCTGCCCAAAGGCGCGCTTCGATGTGGTCGCCGTGGACGCCGCCGGCCGTGAGCCGCGGCTGGAAATCGTCAGAAATGCCTTCGGACTCGCCTACCGCTGAACAAAACGAGCCGGTCTGCGGCCCCGCGCTCTACGTCGTGGGTACGCCCATCGGCAACCGCGACGATATTACGCTGCGGGCGCTGAAGGTGCTGCGCGGCGTGGACCTGGTGGCGGCTGAGGACACCCGGCGCACCGGTCGCCTGCTGGCGGCCCTCGGTATCAAGAAACCCCTTGTCTCCTGCCACGAGCACAACGAGCGGCGCCGTGCGGTGCAGATCGTTAACCGGCTTGAAAAGGGCGACAGCGTGGCGCTGGTTTCCGACGCCGGTTCACCGGCGCTTTCAGACCCCGGCCGCCTCTTGGTGGCGGACGTTCTGGCGGCCGGGTTTAAAGTGGTGCCGATCCCCGGCGTTTCCGCTGTCAGCACCGCCCTGAGCGTGGCCGGTCTGCCCGGCGGCAGCTACCTCTTTGCGGGCTTCGTCTCCCGCCAAAAAAACCGCCGGCTGCAGCTGCTGGAAGCGCTGGCCGCCGAAGGGCGCACCGTGATCTTTTTTGAATCCCCGCAGCGCATCAGGCAGCTTCTGGAAGACGTCCGGCGGATCATGGGCAACCGCCCGGCCGTGCTGGCGCGCGAGATGACCAAGCTGCACGAGGAGTTCATTCACGGCACGCTGGCGCAGATCATGCATCGGCTGGAGGCGCGCGGGAAAATCCTAGGCGAGATCACACTGCTGGTCGGGCCGGCGGTATCCCCGCAACCGCCGGATCTGAAGCAGGTACACCGTGAACTTGCCAAACTTGCCGGCAATGGTGATCTTTCCCTGAGCGAGGCGGTCCGCCGGGTGGCCGGTGCGCTCAATGTCTCAAGAAACACGGTCTACCGTGAGGCACTGAAACTGAAAAAAGACGCGTCAGCAGAAAGCCCGCCGGACCGATCGGAGCGCTGACCGCACGCAGAGGGAGAAAAGGCCCCATGCCTTGTGCATACGCAGAGGTAATGCCTGTCCCCGATGCAGACCGCAAACTCGGGGGACGTGCGCGCGTGGCGATGCTCAGCCGTCTGGCCCGGCAGACGCTGGCCGCGTCGGCCCGGCGTCTCGGCGTGGCGCTGGGACCGCTGGAAAAAGACGATAACGGGGCACCTTTGCCGACGGGCGGCTGGTATTGGTCCGTGACCCATAAACCGGCCTGGGTGGGGGCCGTGCTGGCCCGGGTGCGGGTGGGCATCGACGTGGAAAAGGTCAAACCCGTTTCCGAAGCGCTGATCGCCAAAATTGCCGCTGACGATGAATGGCGCCTGGGTGATGATCCGCCTGTCCAACGTTTTTTCCGTATCTGGACGGCCAAGGAAGCGGTGTTAAAGGCCGCTGGAATCGGCTTCCGGGGCCTTGCGGAATGCCGCGTGGTCTCCATCATCGACGATCGGCACTTGCATGTGCGCTACCGGGACGGGCTCTGGGCCGTTGAACAGATCCGTTTCGACGGGCATATCGCCGCTGTGGCCGCGGACACGACGGAAATTTGCTGGATGCGACCCTCTTCCCTCCGTACGACGTAAAAACATTTCTGCAGGGCCCCTTTGGCCCGGTTCTCCGGACTCGCCATCCATGCAAATGGCATCTCTTCACTAAAGTCGGGCGGCCGTTCGGCCGAAAAAGATACAGGATGGCCGTGCAGTGGCCGGTGATGCTCGTTTCGCTGCGGCCGGACAGGTGCCACGGGTGCCGCCTGAAAGCCGATTGTGCCGTTTGAACGGAAATTTTCGTGAAGACCTGTATGCCGCGATCTGCATGTGCCATACATGCCCGGGAGGAAAAGATGCAACCTGCAACAACTGCAGAACCGTCTTGCGCATATGGACCGATCGTATCTTACCTGCTTGCCGACGGGGTGATCAGCGACCGGAAACTCCAGTATGCGCGGCGGATTCAGTCCAAGCTCGAAGCGCATAAATCGTTGCTGGGGGTTCTGAAGGATCTGAAATGTGTCACCGATGCGCAGATACAGGAAAGTGTGCGCTCCCACGCAACCAACCTCCCCGTCGGCGAGCTGCTGGCAGAGCTGGGGTACATTTCCCCGGAGGATCTGGAACTGGCCGTCAAGATCCAGCAGGAAGAAAAAAACCGGCGCAAGATCGGCCAGATTCTGGTCGCCAAACGACTGGTCGATGAGAGCGACATCATCCAGGTGCTCTCCATGCAGCTGGGGTTCGCCCATATTACTCCCGAGTATGACGAAATTGAGCCGGAGGTGTTTCGCAGGGCTCCGGCCAAGTGGTATGAAAAACACTGTTTCATCCCCATCCGCCGGACCGGCGAAGGCGTCCTGGTCGCTTTTGCGGATCCCTTAGACGATGAAGCGCTAGAGGCCGCCACGCGGTTTTTCGGTCCGGATATGGTCCGGGCCATTGCCCACGAAAAATCCATCCGGAGAGTGCTCGACCAGTTCCTGCGGTATGCCAAAACCGAGCATGAAATACAATTGAACGATGACTCCGTTGTGGGCCTGGCCAATGCGATCATCGTCGCCGCCATCGAGGACGAAGCCAGCGACATCCACATCGAACCGCTGGAAGACCGGCTGCGCATCCGTTTTCGCCGGGACGGCATCCTCGTTTTGCATAAAGATCTGCCGCAGGACATCGCCCCCACACTCACCAGCCGGATCAAGGTAATGTGCGGCGCCGACATCGTGGAAAAGCGCCGGCACCAGGGTGGGCGCCTGTTTTTCGACCATCAGGGCCATGAACTGGACCTGCGGGTTTCTTTCTACGTAACGGTTTACGGCGAGAAAATCGTGCTGCGGCTGCTCAACCGCAAGGGGACACTGATCCAGCTGGACGAACTCGGCATGTCATCACGCATGCGGGACCGCTTTGTGGAAGAGGCCCTGCTGCAGCCCAGCGGTGTCATGCTGGTCACCGGGCCCACCGGGTCGGGTAAGACCACGACCATCTACAGCTGTATCAACCATATCAAGAACCCCCAGATCAGCATCATTACGGCCGAAGAGCCCGTGGAGTACATCATCGACGGCATTTCGCAGTGCTCGATCAATCCCAAAATCAACCTGACCTTTGAAGAAACGCTACGTCACATTGTGCGCCAGGACCCGGACGTCATCGTCATCGGCGAGATCCGCGACAACTACTCGGCCGAGGTCGCCGTGCAGGCGGCCTTGACAGGTCACAAGGTTCTCACCACTTTTCATACCGAGGACAGCATCGGCGGCCTCGTCCGGCTGCTGAACATGGAGATCGAGGCCTTCATGATTTCCTCCACCGTCATCAGCGTGCTGGCGCAGCGCCTGTTGCGCAAGGTCTGTTTGCACTGCGCCGAAGCCTGCAAACCGGATCCCGCCCTGATGCAGCGCATGGGCTACGATCCCAAAGACTGCATCGGCTGGCAGTTTCGCAAAGCCAAAGGGTGCCAGCACTGCAACTACACGGGGTACCGCGGCCGGGTGGGCGTTTTTGAACTGCTGATTCTGGACGAAAGGGTTCGCAACGCCATCCTTGAGCGCAAGACGAGTTACGACATTCGCAAAATCAGTATCGAATCCACCGGTCTGGTCACCCTGCTGGAAGACGGCGCCGTCAAGGCGGCTATGGGCATCACCACACCGGAGGAAGTACTGCGCTGCCTGCCAAAACTGAACCGGCCGCGGCCATTGAACGAACTGCGCCATATCCTGGGAGTGTGATATGCCTGAAGTGCTGACGTTTATCGATATGGTCAACGCACAGCTGGACAGCGGCCAGGTGCCCATGCCGGTGTTCAACGCCTGTGCACACCAGGTGCAACAGGAAATTTCGAAACAGGATCCGGATATCCGGCACCTGGCCAAGCTGATCATGCAGGATCAGGCCCTGACCGGCCATGTGCTGCGCATCGCCAATTCGGCTTTTTACCGCGGGCTTTCCGAGGTGTCCACCGTGGATAATGCCATCAAGCGCCTGGGGACCAAGGAGATTGCCAACATCGTGCTGCTGGCCACCCAGAAAACCAACTTTGCCTCACGGGACCCGCTTTTTAAAGAGTTGCTCGATACCCTCTGGCGACACTCGGTGGGCTGCGCGCTGGGGTCCCTCTGGCTGGCCAAGCGTCTGAACCTCAAAGAACTGGCCCAGGAGGCCTTTTTCGCAGGCCTGCTGCACGATATGGGAAAACTGCTCATTCTGACCGTTATCGATCATTTGTGTGAAACAGGGGAGATCGACAAGCCCCCGACGACGGAGTTCATCAATCAGGTCATGCACGACCTGCATCCATCCAAGGGGCATCAGCTGCTCACCGCTTGGAACCTGCCGCAGCTGTACCGCGAAGTGGTGGTTCAGCACCACGAAGAGCAATTCGATGCCAAAAACCACGTCTTGGTTATGGTGCGCCTGGCCAACAAGGCCTGCAATAAAATGGAAATAGGACTGGATGCGGACCCGTCCCTGATGCTGATGGCCACCGAGGAAGACGCCATCCTGGGGTTGTCCGACGTGGATCTGGCCGAGCTGCAGATCAAGATCGAGGATTCACTGGCCGTGTCGGGGGCCTGAGCCCCTCTTTGTTCAGCACTGCACTGCCGAATTTGCAAGTGCTTCAGGAGGAAGTGAATTTGGTTTTGGCATCGGGATCGACTTCACCGTAAACAGGTTGGTTTTGAATGCCCAGGAAATTTTCTATTTCATGCTCGATAAGCAGCGCCTGTTTCCGGGACGGCAGTTTGTCTAATATTTTCACATCTCCTCTGACTTTCTCACGTGCTCGCAGCTCAAACCAACTGGTTTCATATTGATAACCTTCTCCGCAGAGCAGAATTGAATGTCCCCGACCCCTCCTGACAAGCGTTTGTTTGACGTAAAACTGGGTGATCAGGCGCACATCCATCTGGTGATTTCCCGGCCAGAAAAGAGGATAATGCTTGATGCGGATGGTACTGCGGTCGACGGTTATGCGCGTTTTGTTCAGTAAAATGGCCATGACATAATAAAACACACCCATGGCCGCGATAAGGAATAAATACGAAATACCTGTGGCCTGTGCCTGTGGTTGCTGATTTCTGACGGCAAACACCACCACTGTCCCGGCGATAAAAAACGTTCCCCCTAAAACATGGATCCACATCCGCAAGCATAGCCACCTCCTGCGCAGGATAAGCCGGTCTTTCGACCGCGTAATTGAAATCCCGGCCGGTATTTCGGAGTGCGCATAATGTGGACGCATTTCTTTGCTGGCCTTCCTGGCTCCGGGTACGGGCCTGTTTGACCACAACTTGATTGCCATGGGTTGATCCCCCCGTCAATAGTTGCTTCTAAAAACATTTGGTACCAGAAACGAATCGATCGCCTATTGTATCGTTTATCGGCCTGTACAGGTAAAACCTGAATCTTGCACAGACAATTTTGAAAACTTATAAAATTGTAATGTTATCTCATGGTTGTCAATGGATGCAGCGCGATAATTTTCAGCGTCATTGGTATGTTCGGAAACCTTCCATTTTGACTTCAAAATTGTCTGCCCTGCGGGAGCGCCGATTTTACCGCATCGACTGTGTTGCAGGGCATTTGCGGTAGTATACTACAGCTGCATGCCCTGCGCCTTGTATAGGCGGCAAACGCAACGCTTGCAAAATTCAGGTAAAAAATAAATTCGCCCGGCGGATGAGGCCTTCAGCTTCTTTTGCATGGCCTGTTTTAGACAGGTGTGCAGTTTTCTGTAACCGCCTGCCGGTGGCCGACGACATTCTCCATAGAAGCGGGACAATAAACCCTGTAAAGAAAGGAGATGTAGGATGAGAAAGTTGATTCCGGCCGTACTGGTAATCATGATGATTGCGGGAAATGCTTATGGTGCGGCATTTGAGACAGCGCCAATGACCCTGGGGGGTACCCTGCTGAAAACACTGATTCGTATGCAGTTTACCGATGCCCAAAAGCATGAAATTGCCCGGGTGCTGAAGCAGCACCAGACCGATTTTCAACCGGTGATCAGCGCACTGCAGGCCGCCCGTGCCGATTTGCGAAAGGCTTTGGGGGCGCCTCACCCGGATCGGGAGGTTGTATTATCCGCTTACCGGCGGGTGGCCGCTGCCGGGGAACAGCTGACCATGCTGTTTACGGATTTGATTGCGCAACTGCGCCAAATCCTGACGCCTGACCAACAGCGCATTCTCGACAACGGGCAGAATTTGCTGAATCAAGCGATTACGCGGCGGGACAGGGCTCGTCGCTCCCTGCTCAAGGAGTGGATTACGCTGCATGCCGAATAGCCTGGCCGCCGTCATGGTGTTTTGGCAAATTGGACATTCTTTTTAGCGCAACAGGCAGTTAATATGCGTTGAAACAATCGATAGGGACGATAAAGAAAGCTTCTTTATGTGACGGAGCGTGGCACTGTGACGGCAGGCTTTTTCGGATTGGCACTAATATTGCTTTAATTTTTCGGATTGGCACTGATATTGCTATAACTTGAGAAGCGGCCCCGGATTTTTTTGTAACCGGTTGGCTTTACGCAACGACTATTGTTGCAGAGACGTTTTTCCGCCACTCAATACCAAAGGAGCAAAAAGATGACAGTCAAGGAAATGACTGCGGTGGTTGCAGCATTGATGATGGTCGCGGTTTTCGGCGCTTTCAACACCGTCCAGGCGCGGGGGCGGACGGTTTCCGTAACCGGTGCCCGTGGCAGAACTTGTACACGTTCTGTTCAGCGGGGTTTCACCTCCGCGGGCTACCAGCGCAGTGTCACCAGCACCGGCCCGGCCGGCTATTCCACGTCCCATGGCAGTACGGCAACCATTACCGGAAACGGCATCGCCGATATCAATACGCAGTCTATCCCTCTTATGCGGGGAGCGCCGGCCGGACGACCACCGTTACCGGGCCCGGCGGTAATACCGCCTCGCGGGCCGTGCAGCGGGGGTTTAATTCTGAGAGTTACCAGCGCAGCGTGACAACCACCGGTCCGGCCGGACGCAGCGGCACCCGAACGTCGACCACGACGGTGACCCCCTAATTGATGCGGCCGTTTGCCGATAATGGAAAGAGACGAAGATGCAGTTGTTATCGAACGAATTCTCAATGGGCACACCCGCTCATTCGAAGTGTTGCTCAAAAGACATGAAGACGCTATACATCAACAGGTAGCGCGTAGAGTCCCGCCCGAAAATGCGGCGGAAGTAACCCATGACGTATTTTTAAGAGCGTACAAATCGCTATCCGGATACGACGGCAGACGGCCCTTGCGGCACTGGCTGGCCGGGATTGCCACAAGGGCCTGCCACGATTTCTGGCGTGCCCACTACCGCAACTGCGAAACTCCCATCAGTGCGCTGTCGGAAAACACCCAGGATTGGTTGCATCGCTACCATCAGGACAGCACCCTGGCCGACTTGCCGGATATGGCGGAACAATTTGAAACCAGGGAGTTGCTCGATTGGGCGTTGAACAAACTATCGGCCGGAGACCGCATGCTGATGATCCTGATGTATTTTGAAGAGCGTTCCGTGGCGGAGACCGCGCAGCTTATGGACATGTCCGCCGCGAATGTTAAAATCCGCAGTTTCCGCGCACGCCGCAAGCTGCGCAACATACTGGCATCTTTATTCCCGGAAAACAGGGGCCTCAATGCATAACCCAAGGCAAAAAATCGACCGGCTGGAAAGATTGCTGGGGGGTGCCTATCGCAGACGTCAACTTCCGGATTTGCCTCCCGGCTGGCGCCAGACACTCATGCAGGATATTCATCAGCTCGGCTGCATGGAGAAAAAGCGGTTCATGCGATTCGAGCGATGGTTTCCCATGCCGGTGGTTTGCCGTTTTGCAGGCGCGGGCTGCGCCGCTGCCCTGGCGCTTATGGCTTTTGCATGGCTCTCCGGCGGAAGCCTTGACACGGATCTGTCCAGGCTCATGTTAAACGACCCGTTTGGGTTGGCGTCTTTAGTGCTCGCTGCGCTTTAAAATGTTGGCTGAATGGGGACCATGAACAAAATCAGGGTATATGCGGCCCTTTTGGTTATCTTTATTTCCGGCGTGGTTGTCGGCACGGTGGGCACCAGTCTGTATGTCCGGCATCAGATACGCAGCAAGATCAACGCCTTGATCCGCGGAAACGACCAAGTCGCCGTACAGCTGGTTATGGCCAACTTAAGCCGCGCGCTGGATCTCAGCAGTGAGCAGAGAAGGCATATCCATCCTTTTGTCGATACGGCCGTAAAGCGGGTCCGGATACTACGGGCACACCTGCGGCCCCAGTTTGAGAAAGTTTTTCTTCAGGCGTCCGGGAAAATGAAGCCCTATCTGAATGAAGACCAGCAAAAGAAATTGGATCGATTAATGCAACGGTTGCAGCGAGGCCTCTCCACCTCCCGGCAGTAAGGGCATCCAATGGGCAGGGCACTTGAACCCTGATAGCTTACGGCGGCTCGACGTGGGGCGCCGGCGCAGGGATTCCGCCGGGCTACCCCGGTCCGCCGCCGAAGGTTTTTTTGACTCTGGCGCGGTCCGGGCGGCCGCCGGCGTCCAGCGGAAGTTCGGAGACGAATTCCACGTACTGTGGTTTTTTGTAGCTGGCGATACGCGCGCCCACGAAGCGGATCAGGTCTTCGGCCGTCAAGGCCGATCCGGGCGCCAGCCGGCAGACGGCCTTGATGCCTTCTCCCCATTTGGGGTCCGGTACGCCGAAAACCACCGTCTGCAAAACGTCCGGGTGTGCCAGGATGGTTTTTTCCACCTCGGCGGGATAGACGTTTTCCCCTCCCGGTTTGATCAGTTCCTTCTCGGCCTTGCGTCCGGCATACCACAGGAAGCCCGCTTCGTCGAAACGTCCCAGGTCGCCGGTGTGGTGCCAGCCGCTGCGAAAGGCATAGGCCGTGTCTTGCGGGAGGTTCCAGTAGCCGGAAAACACCATGGGGCCCTTGATGCAGATTTCGCCGCTTTCGCCGCGGGCAACGGGCCGGTCATCGTCGTCGACCAGCCGCACATCCGCCAGCCGGATCACCCGCCCGGCCGACCCCGGACAGTCGTTGTATGGCCCCAGGCTCACCAAGGCCGAGGTTTCCGTCTGCCCGTACATGCAGTAAAAGGCGCCGCCGCTGACCCGCTGGTATCTTTCGATGGTTTCGGCGGCGTCGATGCCCACAACTTTCCGCAGGCAGTGGATGTTTGCACCGCTTTTGGACTGCGCGTCCAGGATGGATGATAGAATCGGAGCGAAATCGAACATCACGGAAACCTTCCGGTCTGCGATCAGGTCGAGTGCCGCGGCGGCATCGAACTTGCGCATGTTGACGTTCAGCGCTCCGGCGTGGAAGCTGGCGGCCGCCATGAACAGGCCGCCGACGTGAAACAGCGGCAGCAGGTTCAGGTGCACATCGGTGGAACTGAGATGCAACCCCAGATTCAGGTGCAGACAGGCCAGCATCATATTTGTATGGCTCAGCACTGCGCCGCGGGGCCTGCCGGCAACGGCCGCCGTATGAATGATCACCAGAGGGTCATTGCCTGCGAGGTCTGCCGGCCGCAGATCGTGGCCGCTCTCCATCAGGTCTTCATATGCTGCAAAGCCGCCCTGACCGGGAAGCAGGTTGAAGTACGATTTCACACTGGCGAGCTTTTTCCGCAAACCATCGATGAGCGGCACGAATTCCGGGTCGGCGAACAGCGCAACCGGCCCGCCGTCGTTGATGTTAAAGCAGATTTCATCGGCGGACAGGCGCCAGTTGAGCGGCAGCACGATTGCGCCCACAGCCGCCGCCGCGCCGTACAGCAGAAAATATTGCCAACTGTTTTTACCGATTACGGCGATGCGCGCTCCGCGGCCGATGTCCAGGCCCTGCAATCCGCCGGCCAGGCGATCGACCTGCTGTTTGTATTGTGCAAATGAACGCCGGCGGTCGTCGGCCGCCTCGTCCCAAGCCGTTTTTTCGCTGAAGAGCACGGCGTTGCGATTGATCAGGTCGTAGAATGTGAAATCGTAAAGTCCCATGGCGGGTTTCCCTATTTCTGTTTGCAAAGTCCGCTTTGCGACAAGACTTTTCTGGCGGCGCTGGAGATTAGGTTGCTGGAGTTCCGGCTGGCCGTCTGCAGGGCCCCGCAGGCGCGTTCATCTCCGATTTGTGTCAGGGCCACGGCAATTTCGAACATCAGCTCGACATTGTAGGAGTTCTTCATCATGTCCACCAGCGGCATCACGGCCCGTTTGTCACCGATCAGACCCAGCGCCTTGGCGGCGGCTGCCTGAACATCAGGATTTTTTTCCTTGAGGGCCTTGATCAGCGGTTCGACAGCCGGGGGGCCAATGCGTACCAGGGCTTTGACGGCCTCCTGACGGACTTCCTTGTCGGTATCGTGCAGGTGGCCGATTTCCCTGTTGACCTCATTGCGTTGACAGCCAAAGCCGGCGAGGCAGAAAAACAGTACCGCAAGTACCGACACCACCCGGCGAACTGGCGCATATTTGACGGGCATTGGATTCATGCTCCTGATTCGGGTTGGTTCGTCAGCCGGCCGCCGGTCCGTTTCCATGTCCGGAATGCGACATGCAGAAAGTCGCGGCCGACGGACTCCAGAGACTGTTATTCCCGATAGTTGGCGCTAAAATGAGGCCGTTTCGCATCAACAGCAGTCAGATGGCTGCCACGTTACCGGAATCAGATGCGTTTTTCAAGCTTTCAGAGGAGGCGTAGCGGGCGATGAAACGTTTGATCTGGGCAGTCTGCTCTGCGGTCAGCGTGCCGAAACGCAGGCACCGGCGGCGCATGACCATACTGCTGAAGGACGGAATGTTGTGCAGTGAAAAATCGGAAACCGTTTCAAAAGGAATATTGACGAGGTAAAAATTCTGGTCCGTCGACAAAATGGTCAGACGGTCATTGTCTTCTTTCTGGCCGTTGTCCATGTAACGAAAGGAAAGCCCGCTCAGGCTGATATCGATGATTTGCCCGAGCACGTTGGCATGGTTGCCGATGACGGCGATGGCACCCTCTTTGACCCGGTAGCGTTTCTCCTGACGATTTTCCTGCATATCCGCCATGCTTTCCTCCGCGAAACACCCCAACCGGAAATATGTGGCCAGGATGATGGTCCGTTGCCATGGAGCGACTCCTGCCGGGAGTGCTTATAAAACGCCTTATGTGGTATGTCAAGAAAAAAATAAACAACATATTGTGTATGAGCGAGAATCCCGATGTTGGGCAAGGGGCGGCGCGAAAGTGTTTTCATCGACGATGGGCAGGAGGGCCGACAGCCGAATCGCGGGTGGTGAGAATCGTAGAACAGGGCGTTTGTTTCCCGCCGGGGTCCGGCTTAGATTGTCAGCAGAAACAGTATGACTTCCCATGCGACGACAAGGAGAAAGGGCACCAGGGCCGCCCAAAAGAGGATTTTGACGCGCAGGCGGGTCTCGAAGATGAAATTGTCCTTGTAGATCAATATGATGAAAAGAGAAAGGGATGTCAGCAGGTATTTGACGATAAAAAAAACCCCCGGCCCGTAGTGCAGAAAGTAGCGCATCAGCGGGTTGATTTCAGCGGCGCCATGCCCGATGAGATAAAGGGTCAGTGCGGCATCGCTGATGCTCAGCAGGATAATCAGCAGAATGACCACCAGCGTCCTGGGGCTGTGGCGGTCAACGCTGAACGCTTTGCGGCGGTCTTCGCGCCTGCGCGGCCGGTGGCGCAGGCCGGCCAGACGGGATTTGCTGAAAATGGATGCTTGCCGGTGGCGCCGGTCTCTGCCCGAGCGTCGCTCGGGGCCGGAAAACGAATTCATGGCCCTGAATGTTTTGCCTGTCAAGATGCTCTCAGATGAAGGTTAACCGGTTAGCGCGGATTGCAAATGGTGCTCTGTCCATGTAGAGAAAACCGCTTTTTGTGCTTGCCCCGCACGATCAGTTCGCCGGTCCCGCCGGTGATGTGGTGCAGGTTATTGCGAAAGGTGTCCCTGCCAAAAGGAAATACGCGCTTCAGTCCACTGGTGTCGATGATGATTTCAGTCGCCTTGCGGCCGTATCGATCCAGCATATGGATTAGCTCGAACGCCGAGGTGCCGTCAAAGTCGCCATCAAGTCGGATGTGCAGCCTCCCGACAACATGATCGACGGCAATATGGAAGTTGGATGCCATGGATTGAAGTTTTCCTTTCTCTATTTGGCTGTTGCAGCCGCCACGATATATGCTACGGCCGCCATGTCGGCTCGTCGGAGGTGTCGGGAAAAGGCGTCGCCGGCGGGGGATCATGCCACGGGGCTGTAAAGTCCAGGCGCTGGCGCACCACATGATGATGGCAGCGGGGGCATGACACCGCCTTGGAATCCTTTTGAAAATGTATCTTTGCAAAAACGTAACGGCATTTGCGGCATTGGTATTCGATCAGTTGCATGGCGGCCCGGCCCTTTCTGCGGTGACGCGAAGAACGGAACTGACTGCCGACGTCCGGCAGCTTTTTAACAGTGGCTGATTGCAAGAAGCGAGCCAGGCCATTTGAATTGTGAAGATATGTGAACACGGTAAGTTAGGGAGGTGGTGCGCAGATTATGACAGGCGAAGGTCTGAGAGGTGACAAATTACGTCAAGCCGGGTGCCGCAATTTGCGAGATGGGCGCGCAGCGACTGGTCTGCCATCGCGGTGGGCAGCCGGGTGGGCGTGGGCTCTATCTGATCTGCTGCATGTCGGCAAGGTGCAATTTCCGGCTGGCAAAAAAGAACCACAGCGCCAGTGTAAAGAGGAAGTACCATGGGAACCAGCCCAGTGAGGCCTTAAAGGCCAGGTCTTCCAGCACTTTCCCGCCGACCCGGATATCTGTTGTCAGCCCGGATTTTGTCATCGCCACCAGCAAGGCATACA
This sequence comes from Desulfobacterales bacterium, assembly GCA_026984935.1. Classification (GTDB taxonomy): domain Bacteria; phylum Desulfobacterota; class Desulfobacteria; order Desulfobacterales; family JALSRD01; genus JALSRD01. Next base: position 12,606 of record JALSRD010000085.1, on the reverse strand, counting down.
GCAATCCGGCGATCCCGTATCCCAGGTTGAATGAAAGGCCCTTGAAGCTCAGTACGGTGGCACGTTGCTCCGAGGCCGTGATGCGGTTCAGGTAATAGCTCAGCATAAATCCCATCATCAGCATGGCGCTGTACAAAAACACCATGGGCAGCAGGCCTAGCCGCGGTATGAAAAAAGTCATGCCCAGCAGGCCGCAGAATGTCAGGCCGGCCAGCAGGGCCATGTTGAAAGCCGGCGTGCGCCGTTCAACCAGCTTCAGGGCCACGCGGGGCGCCAACAGGCCCATCAAGGCCAGGCCGGATCCGATGAGACCGAAGGTGGCTTCGGGCAGCTGAATCAGGCGGTAATATTGGCTGGAAAGTGTCAGCACCATGCGGATGATGTTGTCGAACAAAACGCCGCCGGCAATGATGACCAGGGCAATCGGGGTTTTCAGGATCCAGCGCCCCGCCTGAAAGGTCACGCCGAAAGCCTGGCGGGCGGAGTGCCCGCAGGATTTCAGGTCTCGGCAGGCAGCTGTATCATTCTGGGGGCGGGTTTCGTGCATGCCCAAGGTGGTCGTCAGTGCCAGCAGCGCCATCAGCAGGGTCAGGTAGATGGGAAAGCGCAGGGTGATATCCTGGGTCAGCACAACGTGCAGCCCCAGCCAGTCGGCCGTTTTCTGCATCATATGCGGATCGTATACCGCAGCACCCATGCTCATGGCGAGCATGTAGCCCATGGACTGTACGCGCATTTGGCGGTCCAGCACACGTCCCCATTGCCGTTCCAGGCCCGCCTGCTTGAGGCTGTCGAAGGCCAGCGCTTCATCGGCGCCGCTGGCCGCGGCCTCGGCCGTGCCGCTCAGTACGCGGTTCAGCAGGAAGGCGGCGAACAGAAGATGCACGTTGCCGCGCGGAACGAACGACAGGAGGGCCATTTCGGCGACCATCAGACCGGCGGCCAGAACCAGCAGGTTTCTGCGGCCCATGGTGTCGGCCAGTGCGCCCGAGGGAACTTCCAGCAGCACGATGGTCGCGGCCCAGACCACGTTAAGCAGGGCGAACTGCTCCAGCGAAAGGCCGAAATCGATAAACAGGATCGTAAAGACCGGGTAGTAGAAGCGGGCGTTGAAAAACAGCCGGAAGCGAATGAAATACCGGATGTTGGAGATCTTAAAAATTTCGCCGGAGTCCGACGTGCGCATGACTGTCTCCGCTGATAGAGAGTTAAACAACCGCTGGTGAATCGCATCCGGGGGAACTGCCGGGCTACTCTGCTGACAAGCCGGGCAGCCAGAGATAATAAAAGCCGGGCTGTTTGACGGGTAAAAGCGACCACAGGCTGAGCCGTGGACCCGGACTGCTGCTGCCGGCATATCGGTTCAGCGCATCGCTGTAAACGGTGCCGTCAGGAGCGGTGCGCCGCTGGTAGGCCACGACTTTACATGCCGGATCGAGGCCGGCGAGCTCTTTGGCTTTATCGATGGCATCCGGCAGATACCCGATGGCGTCGATAAGGCCCAGTTTCCGTGCGTCGGCAGCCAGGTAGATCCTGGCCGTGGCGACCTGTGCCAGTGTTTCGGCTAAGAGATGGCGCCGTATGGCGACCAAATGCAGGAACTGATCCGCCAGGGAATGGGTCAGGGCCTGCAGGATGCGCCGCTCCTCGGCGGTGCTGCGGCGAAACGGGGATGCCATATCCTTGTTGGGGCCGGATTTGCTGACATCGACATCCACTCCGATCTTTTTCATCAGGCCGATCGCTTTGGGTTGCAGGAAGATGACGCCGATGGATCCGGTGACCGTGGTGGGGTGGGCATAGATGGCGTCAGCCGCCAGCGATACATAGTATCCGCCGGAGGTTGCCAGGCCCATCATGGCCGCCACGACTTTGGCGCCGCTGCGGCGTTTGTAGGCCATAATTTCATGGTAGAGGATATCGCTGGCGGATGCCGTGCCGCCCGGTGTGTCGATTTTCAGGACAACCGCCTTCACCTGCTTGTCTTTTTGCGCCAGTTTAAGCCGCGAGACGACTTCCTGCACCATGGAGGCGCGGTCACGCAGCAGGCCCTTGCGGGAGCGGCCGCTGATGGTTCCGCTGATGGAGATGACGGCCACCTTGCCGCTCGCCTTGCCCTGCAGTGTGACCTCTTTAAGTCGGTTTTGGGCAGACGGCAGCAGGTTGACGCGAAAAACCGTGCAACCGGCCAGAAGAGCCCCTGCCGCAAAAACGGCGACCAGGAGAAAAAATCGCTTCACGCCAAGTTTCCTTCGAAAAGTTCGGCAGGGCCCGCCGGACCCGCACATTTTTGGATTGTCAGACTATAGTCAGCGGCTGCGACCCTGTCAATACATACCCCGTGTGGGGCCGGGCGGGATCGGCGGCGTGCGGAAAAAGTACTTTGAGCCGGCCGGCTTTTCTGTTAAACTGAATGGACCAGGCAAAGGTAGAGGCCTCGTCAATTGGACCGGCAATGCATCAGGAGGGCATCATTGACAAAGAGAGAAACTGACTTCAACGTGTTGAATCAATTCGCCATCGACGTTATCCAGGAAATGGGCAGGCAGGCGCTGGAGTTTTACGGGGGAGGAAAAGCCGAACTCAAGTTTGACGCATCCTTGATTACCGATATGGAATTGCGCCTGATGGAGTCCTTTAAAGCCAAGCTGAAAACACACTTTCCCGAACACCTGGCTTTTGTAAACACCCACGAAAACCTGGAATACTCACACGCGGAAAACCGCTACCTGTGGATCTATGACCCCCTGGACGGCGTGGCCAATTTTCAGGCGGGGATTCCTATCTGGGGAACCTCGCTGGCGTTGATTGAAAACTTTTGGCCTGTACTGGGGGTTTTTTACATGCCTTCTTCAGGCGATTTATACACCGCCCAGGCGGGCAGGGATGCTTTCTGGGGCCGGCGCAGGATTCAGGTCTCCGGCCAGGGCTGCCTTGACGATGAAAGCCTGCTGCTTACCTATTCGCGTTTTCACCAGCATTACCACCCGAACTTTCCGGGCAAGATCCGCAATTTCGGCTGCACCGGGGCCCATATCGCGTTTGTCGCCATGGGACGTGCGGAAGCGGCTGTGATTGCCAATGAATCCTACCAGGGCCTTGCTGCGGCGCGTGTTTTGCTCGAGGCCGCCGGCGGCCGCATATCCAGGCTCGACGGCAGTGAGTTTTTTTTAAACGAATTTCTGAACGGGCAAAAAATCGAAGAACCGCTGCTGGCAGGCGCGCCGGAGATCTGCCCGCAGGTGGGCCAATGCCTGGAACCGTGCGCCTTCTGACTGTCTAAAACCGCCATCAGCGCAGACGGCCGGTACCATACCATCCGGCAATGCGGCGGGGATCGAATCCGCCCAGGTAGGCGCATACCACGGCCTGGTTTATGAGCCAGGTTTTCAGTGCACCCAGGTGTTCCCAGCGGCGGGCAGAGGTGAGCGCGACCTGGGGCAGCGTGACAATGTCCCCCATGCGCTGCAGCCGCCGCACCAGGTCGAAATCCTCCATGATGGGCATGTCGGCAAATCCACCGAGCCGCCGGAACAGGCGCTTTCCGACAAAGATCCCCTGATCGCCGTAGGGCATTTTCAAAACGCGGGAGCGGAAATTGGCCACCTTCTCTATGAAGCGCAGGGCAGGCCGTTGGACGTCGATTTTCAGGCTGAAGGCCCCGGCGGCCACACGTTTGGACGCCAGTGCCCGGTGCACGTGCCCGGCGTAGCCGGCTGGCAGGCGCGTATCGGCATGCAAAAAAAGCAGGATGCGGCCGCCGGCCACTGCCGCGCCGGCATTCATCTGCCGTGCCCGGCCCGGGCGGCAGGCAATTACCGTGGCGCCCCGGGATGCGGCCACGACGGTCGTGGCGTCGCGGCTGCCGCCGTCGACGACAATGGTTTCCACACCGGCCCGCCGGCCGGCGCTGTCGAGGGCCGCACCGATATGGCGGGCTTCGTTGAGGGCCGGGATGATAACCGAAAGCGATGCCGCCGGTTTACCTTTTGAACTGTTCATGCGGCGATCCTTCCCAGGCGGCCAGGTCCTGCGGCCGGTCGATGTCCCTAAGTTCGTGCAGCAGTGCCGTGGAAAGGGCACAGGCATGCGCCGCGGCCAGCGTTTCTTTGAGTACGGCGGCACTGCCCCATGGTATGCCGCCGAAAAGCACCCGGCAGGCGTGCCGAAAAGTCTCACGCCGCAGCCCGATCAGGTAATAACCGCCGTCCGCCGCCGGACCGAGCACCACATCCCGGCCTTTCAGGTGTGCAAAGGCCTGGCGCAGGATATCCGCCGAAATGCCCGGAATGTCGCTGCCGACCAGAACGACCTGGCCCGCCCCGGCCGCGAAAACCTGCACAAAAGCATGGCGCATGCGGCTTCCCAGATCCCCGGGTGCCTGGGGATGGAAAACGGCATCCCTTCCCAGCCAGCGCTGCATGGTCTGCAGACGGCCGCCTTCGAAAAAAATATGGCGGCCGGCCGGCAGCTGCCGGGCCGTGGCCACGACGCGCTCGGTCAGACGGCGCTGCAGCGCGGCGGCGCCGTGGGCACCCAGTTCGGGAATCAGGCGCGTTTTGGCCTTGCCCGGCCGGGGGTAGCGTGTAAAAATGATCAGTTGCTGTTGTGCATCGGGCATGTCGCCTTCCTCGCGGGACTGAACTGTTGCTACTGTGCTACTGGTTCGCATGTGGCCTGTCAAGGGGCTGCGCCCGCGGCGGAGCCATTTCCCCGTAGTAGCGGTAGTACATGCCCGTCGTGTCCGGCGGGCGGTAAAGGCGCTGCCACAGGTAGCTGCCGGTGAGCGCCAGCACCAGCCGGAACTTCCTGGCACCGGACTTCCGCCAGCCGCGTGCCGAAACGCAGGTTCCGCCGAAGAAAAAGACCTGACGACCCAACCGGTGCAGCCGCAGGCTGAATTCAACATCTTCCATCAGCGGGATGCGGGGAAACAGATCGTTGGCCACCACCGGCGTCCGCCGGAAAAACTGGACCTGGTCTCCGAAGCTGATACCCAGAAAAGCGGCCCGCGCGTCGTTGGCGTACTCCAGCAGTCTCAGGCCCGGGGCCGATCCGGAAAACGATCCGCCGATTGCGCCGCCGGCCACCATCTGCTGGCGTTGCAGCATGCCGAGCACGCGCTCCAGGACGGTCGGTTTCACACGCGTGTCGGCGTGTACGATGGCGACCACATCGCCTTTGGCGGCGTTGATGCCGGCGTAAATCTGGCCTCCGCGGCCGCCTCCGTTTTCCGGAGGATGCGCGTGCTGCAGGACCAGCGCGCCGGCTGTGCGTGCCTTTGCAGCGGTACCGTCCGCGGAACCGCCGTCCACCACAATCACTTCGTGCACCAGCGCGCAGCGCCGCAGCGCCCGGACACAGCCGGCGATGCGGCCGGCTTCGTTGCGGGCCGGTATGACGATGGACAGGGACTGCGGGTTTTCGCTGAAAACGGGCGCCTTGAGGCGCTTACAAAACAGGCGTGCGTCATTTGCGAAAAAAAGGCCGAAAGGCAGCCATTCGGCGGTGCGTGCGGCGGCCGGCAACTGCCAGCTGCCGGTTTGCTGGAGCATGCCGCTGGAGACAAAATAAAAACCCGCCGACAGGGACAGAACCGTCCAGCTGAAGGACGGACGCAGGGCGAGCCAGGGAAACACCCAGGCCAGATACCAGAAGTGCACCGTCGGCAAGAACATAAGCAGCGCGCCCAGCACAAAAAAAATACCGGATACGGGGTCGCGGCGGAAACGTGGGTTCAGGCAGGGATGAAACCAGAAGACAGCCGCCGGCAGAACAGCCGCCAACAACACCCGGCAGCCGGTGGTGGCCGCCGCCATACTGCCCAGGGCCGCACGCAGCAAGTCGTGGACCGGGCCGTTGACGGCAAAATGGCGGCCGAAAAATAAAAGGCCTTCAAAAGGCACCAGCGGGCTTTGCAGAATGAAGGGCACGTAGGGCAGTATGATGGCCGCAAGGCTGATCCAGGCCAGTTTCCAGTTGTCGCGGCGCATGAAAAACGGCAGTGCGAAGACAGCGACGTATTTGGTCTGCACCGAAAGTCCGGCCAGCAGGTACATCCACGCCCAGCGGCGCCGATCGTAGCAGACCAGGGCCGCGGCCAGAAAGAAGTTCTGCATCACGTCGTAGTGGCCCTGGCCGGCGAAGCTGTAGAGCACCAGCGGGTTCAAGGCGTAAACCAGGCTCCAGCGCAGGTCCAGGCGGCGGTGGCCGAGCAGCATGAGCACCAGGCATACGGTGGCCAGATCGAAAAACGTCAGCGCGATTTTAATCGTCAGCGGATCGTACTTGAGCTTTCCCAGGCCGGCAAAAAAGAGCAGTGCCAGCGGCGGGTAGGCCGCCGGAACCGCTGGATGGTTGATGCGGCCATGGTAAGGGTCGCTTTGCGCCCGGCCGGCGAGCAAGGGGTCGCCGGGGGCATGGACATAGGGGCTGACCCCTTCGGTCAACAGGCGCCCCTCCCACAGGTAACGGTTGATGTCGTCGGAAGCAGGGTGCGGCAGAAGGGTCACCCGCAAAGCCAGCGCCAGCGTCAGAATCAGAAGAATCTGGCGGTTTGCGGCAAGTTCTTTGGGGAAAGTGACCACAACCGCCATCCAAGCCGTCCAGGTGGCGGCGTACAGCAGGATGAAACCGCCGGCGGGCACTGAGAACAGCGGATGCCTGCCGATCTTGCCATACAGGCCGCCCCACAGGCAAGCGGAGAGGAGCAGCGCCAGCGACAGGTAAAAAAACCAGGGCTGCCTCCGGATGCAGTCATCTGCCGCCGGCCGGCTCATTTTGAAAATGCCAGCGTATGGACCACGCTGAGCAACCCGATGAACAGGAAACCGGCGGCATAGGCGCCCAGAAAGGGTCCCACCAGGTACTTCCCGGCTGAAAGATACACCGCCAGGGACCAGGTACAGTAAAGGCCCAGCATGATCTCCAGCAGGGCCATGGCCGGCAGTTTCAGGGGATAGGCCTTTTTCGTCAGCTCTCCGCGTTTGGGCGTGCGCACGAATTCGCTGGGCCTGCCGGCCAGCGCTTCGAATACCGCCTGGGTGTTTGACAGGGCAATGCCGATGCCGATGACCACCAGCAGCGGCAGCATCAGCAGGTGCCGTCCCCAGTTCTCGTACGCCGCCTGCTGGCTGACGGCGTACAGTGCGCTGGGCGCCAGCATGGAAATTCCCAACGCCACTGCGGCCAGGCCGAAGACAGACGGTGTCAGACGGAAACTGACGGTCAAAAGGACCGGCAGTGCCAGCAATGCCAGTACCAGCATCAGCGGATGGACCAGATAGTGGGTCATGTGAAAAACAGCCTGGAGCTTCCTGAACCATGGCTCTTGGCTGCGCAGCAGCCCGGGGAGCAGTTTTTTGGCTGTCTGGATGGAGCCCTTGGCCCAGCGAAACTGCTGGCTTTTGAAGGCGCGCACGTCTTCAGGGATTTCACCGGGGACCACCAGATCGGGAAGATATACAGTACGCCAGCCGGCGAACTGCACCCGGTAGGACAGGTCCATGTCCTCGGTGAGTGTGTCCCACTGCCAGCCGCCGGCCGCCTGGACGGCCTGGCGGCGCCAGATACCTGCAGTGCCGTTGAAGTTCATGAACAGTCCGTTCCAATTGCGGGCTGACTGCTCCACCATGAAGTGGCCGTCGATTCCGATGGATTGCGCCCGCGTCAGCAGCGAGCGGCGCTGGTTCAGGTGCCCCCAGCGGGCCTGGACCAGCCCCAGCCCGGCATCGGCCAGGAAAAACGGTACGCTTTGCAGCAAAAAATCCGCCGGCGGCACGAAATCGGCATCGAATACGGCCAGCAGCTCACCGCCGGCCAGGGCCATGCCCCGGGACAGGGCGCCGGCTTTGTACCCGCGGCGGTGGCTGCGGCGCAGCACCCTGACATCGTGTCCCTGCCGTCGCAGCTCGGCCGCCGTGCGGTCGATGAGCTGGCGGGTCTCATCCGTGGAGTCGTCCAGGATCTGAATTTCGTGCCGATCGGCCGGATAGCGCATGCGGCAGGCGGCGCGCATGACTCTTTCCACAACGTTGTATTCGTTGAAAACGGGAATCTGCGTGGTCACCCGCGGCAGTTCCGGGCTGGCTGCGGAAACCGGAAAGGACCGCTGCACCTCCCTGCGCCTCTGTGCGGCACGGCCGCGGGAGCGGTAAAACAGGAAGATCATGACGTAACAGTTCACCCCGTAGAGCAACAGGCCGGCGGCGCATGCGAAATAGACGATGACGGCCATACGTGACAGAAAAGAGAGCATCGGCAGTCCTGACAGGGCCGCCGCGGGTCGTGCGGCCCACGCTGCGGCTTTCGGGTTTGAAGAACATGTTTTAGCCTAACCTAAAACACCTGCACGGCGATGTAAACAGGATAAAGGTCCCAGGCATATGGCTCGAAAAGTGCCCGGCCCCGCGGGCCGCCTCGGCGGAGTGCCGGTACGCCTCGGTTTTTAAGCGCAGCAATTTCAAGATTTCATCAATAAAGGTTGACAAATTAAAAGCTTAGGAATATTGTCCGATTTTGAATCGGCCGAGTGGGGTTTCACACGGTGATGGACAGCTGTCAATAACTATTCATTCAGGAGTTGCGAAGCAATGACGCTCACCAAGGCACGGATTGTTGAAGCGATCAATGAACAGGTCGGACTGCCGAAGAAAGATGCTTCCAATGCAGTTGAGATCCTCTTGGAAATCATCAAAAGGACCCTTCAAAACGGTGAAGACGTCCTGATCAGCGGTTTCGGCAAATTTTGTGTGAAAGACAAACGCGCACGTCGCGGCAGAAATCCTGCCACCGGCCAGGACATGCTGCTGTCGAAACGACGGGTGGTCACCTTTAAATGTTCGTCTGTGCTGCGCAAGAAAGTCAACTGACCGGCGCGTATCTATCAGCTACCTGTTCCCGCGAAGCATTGCAGGCGGTGGATTCCCGCCATCGCCGGGGGTTGCTGCGGGTATCCGTTGCGGGCCGCAACCTGGGACGGCAGGAAGCGGGAAAAATCTCCAAATGACCGTAAGTCGGAAAGCGGCGCTTGCATGACCGGCAGCAGACTCAGCGAAGTGGATGAGCGTTTCCTGGTCGAAATGTTTGAACATTGCGGCATGGAAAGCGAGTGCCAGGTTTCCATGTACGATGTCGGACGTAAACTGGGCCTTGACCGGGGTGTGGCGTCGCGCATCGCCGAAGACCTGATGGGATCAGGTTTGATCGAGCTGCGCACGCTGGCCGGAGGGGTCTGCCTGTCCGAGCGGGGCAGGGAACTGGCGCAGCGCATCGCGCCGGTCAGGGACGGTGAAGCGCGTTTCAAGCTCGGCAGCCGGCCGATCATAGAGGAAGCGCAGCAAGAGGGGCTTGAAACGGTTATGGCCGAGGTCAAATCCCAGGCCACGGAACTTGCGCTCGACTTTGATTCACTGAATGAACTGATCGTTGATCTGAAGACCATTGCTGTGCAACTCACCTCGCCGCGTCCCAAGACCGCCATTGTGCGGGCCTGCCTTCAATCCATCGAGCGCATCCTGCAAAGGGGTACGGCCCCCCGGGTGTTGGAGGCCGTATCGGCGTTACTGGCCGAATAAAGCGTGCGCAAACGACGGGGTCTCCGGAAGCCGGTCCTGCGAGTTGCCAGACAATTCATACGCTGAAGCCGTAAACCTGAACCCGTGTGGCGCGTTGCCTGCCGGAGTTTACTGGGGAATGCATAGCCGATTAGCCGATTAGCCGATTAGCCGATGGGCCTGTGCCGGGAAACGGTAAACTGCGGCTAAAGCGCGCGCAGGTATTCCGGTTTTAAGTCGATGCGGCCTGCCAGGGCGGCATCGATGCGCCGGAGCGTCTGTTCTTTTTCTTTGGGCAGGCGGGCCTTGATGGGCAGATAGTTGGATGCGTGGTTGGCATGAAACAGCCCGCGGGTCAGGTGCGTGTGGGCGATCATGATGCCAAGCTCGTGGAGCATCTCCAAGGGTTCGATGAGGGTGAAGCGGCCCTGGACATAATCGTCGTAAAGCGGTGTGCCGGGAATCAGCATCAGGCTGAGGGCACCCACGTAGTCCGGGTCGATGGCGGACAGCACCCGGCCGGTTTCGCGGGCGTGGATTCGGGAGCGCTTTCTGCCGGCGATCCCCAGCAGCACGGTCAACGAAAGCTTCATCCCGGCGGTTTTGGCTTTTTGCCCCGCTTCGATCATGGTTTGGGCGCGCGCGCCCTTGCGGATGCGCGCAAGGGTGACATCGTCGCCGCTTTCCAGACCCATGTATACGATGCCCAGCCCAAGGTCGCTGAGCGCCCGGAGCTGTGCGGGGCTTTTCATCTCCAACCCCTTGGCGTTGGCATAGGTCCCTATGCGCGTGACCCAGGGCAGCTGCCGTTTGATTTCTGTAAGGATTTGCAACAGCCGCTTTTGGGGAACGATCAGCGCATCGCCGTCGCACAAAAAGACACGCCGCTGCCGGCGGCAGTGCCGGGCGGCGAAGGCGATGTCCGCCATGATCGTTTCCATGGGTTTGATTTTAAAGCGTTCGCCCCGGTAAGTACCGCAGAAGGTGCACCTGTTGCGCGAACAGCCCACCGTGACCTGCAAAAGAATGGAATTCGCCTCACTGGGTGGACGGATGATGTTACCTTCGTAGTGCATTCGACCATGGCCCTCCGTTTTTAAGCACATCTTAACGCAAGCCGTGCCTGAGAATCAACCCCCGGCGGCTGTTTTGACGATTTTTGGTTGACAGAAAAGGCCGGCTTGCTTATATTCCGCTTTCTTTTGCCGGACATGCGGATATTTTAATGCGCTTCTGAAACCCGCGAATATTGCGGCAGGGAAAGTTTGCGCCGTGGCGCCGCCTGTGCGGACCATTTTTTTCTGTGTCGTCACGACCAAAAGCGACTTTTAAAGCAAAGGGGGTGATTCCGATGATTTGTACAACGATTCGTGAGGGGCAGGAGTGCCCTTTTATGACAGTTGAGGGGTGTTCCTACAATGGCGGTTCCTGCCACCATGTCGTCGAAAAGTGTGACGGCTGCAACCGCAGCCAGGAACTTTCCTCGGGCTGGTACTGCTCGGCCTGCCCGGAGCCGGCTGTGAAATGGAAGAACGGCTCCTGCAACCTGGCCACGCATGTGGCCAAGACGGCCGCCGTTTCCGGTACCAGGATCAATCCGCTCAAGGCCTCCAAGAGGGGAAATCGCTAATGCGGCCAAAAAGACAGCCAGGCCCCGCGCCCCTCAAAGGGACCGGGGCCCCTTTATATGTACATCTCCTGATCCGCTCTTGACAGACCTCCCTTCCAGACGATAAAAGCTTGCTTTGACATCATTTTTCAGGCGCCATCCGTTGCGAACCAAAGCGAATCTGCCGCCGATTCACCGAGGCAGCGGCAAAGCGTGCGTATACACGGACGGCGAACCACCGTGATCCGGACTGCAGGGAGTTACACCATGAACCCGCTTGCGGCAGAACTCAACGAAGCCCTCCTGCGCGGCAATGCCGAAGTGCCACGCATGCTCTCGGCCAAGGGCCGGCAGCTCTTTTTTCCCCGCGGGATCCTGAGCCAGGGTGCCGAAGCCAGGGAAAAGGCTCATTCCATCAACGCCACCATCGGAATTGCCCGTGAAAAGGGCCATACCATGGGGCTTGAATCAATAATGGCGCCGGTGTGCGGCATCCGGCCGTCGGCTTCGCTGACTTACGCGCCGTCCTTCGGTATTCCGGAACTGAGGAAGCGGTGGCAACAGGGGCTTGTGGAGAAGAATCCTTCCCTGGCGGGCAAGGCAATCAGCCTGCCGGTGGTTACCAGTGGAATCACGCACGCCATCAGCCTGTTTGCCATGCTGTGGCTGGACCCCGGCGAAGCGGTCCTGCTGCCCAAGATGATGTGGGGCAACTACAACCTGATATTCAATGGCTGCAACGGGGTCGATGTCCGCCAGTATCCATTCGAATTCAAGAATGGCGGCCTGGACATGCACGCCATCGAAAAGCATCTCACCGAGGCTGCCCGACACAATGAAAAACTCGGCCTGGTGCTCAACTTTCCGCACAATCCCACCGGATACACGCTTTCGATGAGCGAAGCGGCACAGATGCAGGCCATGCTCTTCGAGGTCGCCGAGTGTGGAACGCGCCTGGTCGTCGGGTTGGATGACGCCTATTTCGGTCTTTTCTACGACCCCCGGTGCCACCGGGAATCGCTGTTTGCCGGACTGTGCGACCTGCATCCGCGAATTCTGGCTGTCAAGCTGGACGGCGCCACCAAGGAAAATTTTGCATGGGGCCTGCGCGTGGGATTTGTCACCTACGGCACACGGGTGGCGGGCGAGGCGGCACGTTTTTACGATGCCCTGGAGAAAAAAACCGCCGGTGCCGTCCGCGGGACGATCTCCAATGCCTCCCACCTGAGCCAGTCCATCGTACTCAACGGTATGCAAAAGGGTACTTTTGCAGCCGAGAAACACGAAAAATTCGACATCCTGGAGGCGCGCGCCAGACGGGTCAGGGAGGTTCTGCAGGACCCCAAATACCGGGATGCCTGGGAGATCTACCCGTTTAATTCCGGCTACTTCATGTGCCTGCGCCTGAAACGCGTCAATGCCGAGGCGTTGCGGCTGCACCTG
>JALSRD010000084.1 GCA_026984935.1 Desulfobacterales bacterium | reverse complement strand
GCTAAGCGCCGCACGCCTAGCCGCACTCACCCATCGCTTCCGGCCCCGGGTACTGCATGCCTTTTTGCCGCTGGTGACCTTTGTAGGCGCGCTGTGCGGACGCGCTTTGCAAGTGCCTCTGGTGATCACCAGCCGACGGGCGCTGGGTACCCACCAGGAGCGGTTTTTCTTTCTCAGACCTCTGGATGTGGCCGCCGGGCGCATGAGCCACTGGGTGACGGTCAACTCACAGGCTGTTGCAGACGACACCCTGCGGCGTGAGCACCTCGATCCCGCAAGGATCATACGGATATACAACGGCATTGAAACACAGCGGTATGCAAGCTCGTCCGCCGCACGGCACAAAACCCGCCGGCAGTTGGGCGTTGGCCAACATGCCGCGGTGGTCATCATGGTCGCCAACCTGATTGCCTACAAGGGCCATGGGGATTTCCTGCGTGCTTTTGCGCAGGTAACACGACGGATAAAGCACGCCGTGGCGTGGCTGGTGGGTGAGGATCGGGGCATTCTGCAGGACCTGCAGGACCTGGCTGCAAGGCTCGGTATCCACAACAAAACACACTGGCTGGGACAGCGCCGGGACATCCCGGCACTTCTGGGAGCCGCCGATGTTTCGGTATTGAGCTCCCACGAAGAGGGATTTTCCAACGTGCTTCTGGAATCCATGGCCGCCGGGCTGCCGGTAGTGGCCACGCGTGTGGGCGGGAATGCCGAAGCCCTGACCCACGGCCTCACGGGCTGCCTCGTACCGCCGCGGCAGCCCGGGATGTTGGCGGACAGCATCATCGACTTGTTGGCGCATCCGGAAAAAGCGGCCCGCATGGGATGTTTGGCCAGACAACGGGCCAGACGGCTTTTTTCTGTCGAACAAATGATAGCCGCACATCAGCGGTTGTATATAGAAGGAAAGCGCGTGGGGAAAACCTGATGTGCGGTATTGTCGGATTCCGGTGCACCAGCGGGTTTGAGGATTTGCGGGCTTCGTTGCCACGGGCCGTAGAAAATCTGCGGCACCGCGGACCGGACGACAGCGACATTTGCAGCGATGCCGCCGCCGGTGTGGCGTTCGGGCACCGTCGTCTTGCGGTCATCGATCTTTCCGCCGCCGCCCGGCAACCCATGACCAGCGCCGATGGCCGCCTGTGGGTCACCTACAACGGTGAAATCTACAACTATATGCTGCTGCGCGAAGAACTCGGCCGTCTGGGACATGCATTCCATACGGACAGCGACACGGAGATCGTTCTGTGCGCCTACCGACAGTGGGGCATCAACTGCCTGAAACGCTTTGTGGGGATGTTCGCGCTGGCGTTGTGGGATGCCGATGCGCAGCGGCTGTACCTGGCACGCGACCGCCTGGGAGTCAAACCGCTCTACTACTACCACCGCGGCAGCACACTGATGTTTGCCTCGGAACTCAAGGCGCTGATGGCCCTGAGCGGATTTCCAGCCTGCATCGACGACGAAGCTCTTTTGCTCTTTTTGCACTACCAATATGTTCCGACGCCTCGATCCATCTTCCAGAATACCGCCAAACTGACTCCGGGCTGCTACGCCGTATTCGACGGGTCCCAATTGACATGCCGGACCTACTGGAAACTTCCCTTTCCGGCCGGCGACCAGCGGGCCGAATCATTATCTGAAAGCGATGCCTTAGACGAACTGGACCGGCACCTGACGCAAGCGGTAGGCGACCGCCTGATCAGTGACGTGCCGTTGGGTGCGCTCCTCAGCGGCGGCATCGATTCTTCGTTGGTCGTCGCTGCCATGCAGCGCCTCAGTTCCCGGCCGGTCAGGACCTTCAGCATCGGGTTTTTCGACAAGGCGCACAACGAAGCGCCTTTTGCCGCTAAAATCGCGCGCCAGCTGGGCACCGATCACACCGAGCTTTACGTCACGGCCCAGATGGCGTTGGACGTGATACCCCGCCTTGGGGCCATTTACGATGAACCTTTCGCCGATTCGTCAGCCATTCCCACACTGCTGGTGACCCGTCTGGCCCGTTCAAAGGTAACTGTGGCCCTTTCGGGAGACGGCGGTGATGAACAGTTTTGCGGCTACGTGCGGTACTGGTCGGTGCGCGCCATGGCCGAAGGTTTCGGCCGCCTGCCGGTGAGCCTTCGCAAAGCGGCCGCGCAACTGTTGGCAGCGCTTCCCGGCAGCTGGGTGCAGGCCTGCTACACCCCTTGGCGCCGGCACCTGCCGCAGCAGTTTCAGGTTGCCAATTTCCAGGATAAATGGCAAAAACTGATTCATCTGCTGGCGGAAACTTCGCTGCAGGAGCTCTACCGCATGACCATCTGCCTGTGGCCGGAGACGGAACTTATTCGATTGGGGGGGCAAAAACTGCCGGCGAGCCGCTTTGAGCGCTCCTTTGCACAAAACGCAGCGCTGCCCTTGCTCAGCCGCCTCATGCATGTCGATCAGCTGACTTATCTGCCCGATGCCATGCTGACCAAGGTCGACCGTGCCAGTATGGCCCGGGGGCTGGAAGTGCGCGTGCCGCTGCTGGACCACCGCCTGGTGGAGTTCAGTGCCGGTCTGCCGGAAGAGATGAAGTACCGCGACGGCGCCGGCAAGTATCTGCTGAAAAAGCTGCTGGCCCGCTATCTTCCGCCACGGCTGTTTGAAAGGCCTAAAACAGGTTTTGGTATTCCGCTGGCGGACTGGCTGCGCAAAGAGCTCCGGGAACTTATGTGCGATTACCTGTCGCCGGAACGCCTGAAAGCCGAAGGGCGCTTCGACGCGGCCTACGTGCAGCAGAAAATTCGGGAGCATTTAAGCGGCAGGGCCAGCCATCATTACCGGCTGTGGTCGCTTTTGATGTGGCAGATGTGGCGCGAAAGCTGGAAGCAGTGAGGATGCGGCCGGCGTCCGGGGAAAGGGGGCACACGGGCCGTATAGAAAAAAACAATTCCCTTTTCACCATCATAGATAGCCGGAGGGACATGCAGCACACAAACGGACAACACCGGATCATCGCCGAACTCATCGCCAAAGGTGTCGACATTCCCTGTCCGCAAACCGTCGAGATCGGACCGGAAGTCGACATCGCGCGCATTTCGGACCGCGGCGTCAAACTGCACGCGGGCACCAAGCTCATGGGCCGCCGCACATTGATTTTAGACAACGTCCGGCTGGGCTACCAGGGCCCGGTAACGGTGGAAAACTGCCTGCTCGGTCCCGATGTGCGGCTTGAAGGCGGATTCTTCAAAGGGGCTGTTTTTCTGGCCCATTCGTCCATGCAAACCGGCGCCCACGTACGAGAGGGGACCATCCTGGAAGAATACGCCCGGGCTGCGCACTGTGTCGCTCTGAAGCACACCATTCTGTTTCCCTATGTGACGCTGGGCAGCCTGATCAACTTCTGCGACTGTTTCATGTCCGGCGGCACCAGCGCCCGCGATCACAGCGAGGTGGGCAGCTCCTACGTCCATTTCAATTTCACCCCCAACCAGGACAAGGCCACGCCGTCGCTTATGGGCGATGTGCCGCGCGGCGTGATGATCCGCCAGCCACCCATATTCCTGGGCGGGCAGGGAGGGATGGTGGGGCCGCGACGTCTGGCCTTCGGCACCGTCATCGGGGCCGGCACCGTCTGCCGGCGGGACGTGCTGCAGCCTCAACGCCTGCTGATTGGCGGGAATGACACTTTTCGCAACTTGCCATACGAGCGGGGAAGCTTTCGAAACGTACGACAGATCCTGGCCAACAACAGTTTTTATGTCGCCAACCTGATTGCCCTGCGGCACTGGTATGTGCATGTGCGGACGTGCTTCGTGTGCACGGCTTTCCCGGACGTCCTGCTGCAGGGCCTGATTCAAAACATTGATCTGGCCCTTGACGAACGTATCCGTCGCCTGCAGGATTACTGCACCATGGTGGCTGCAAGCGTGTTGGACTCCCCGCCAGAGAGGGAGGGACCTCTTTCGGCGGCGGCATTGAACCTGCGGCGGTCACTGGCGAGAAAAGGCCCTGCACTTGCCGACGTGCTCAACAGCCAGTGTAACGCGGTCGGACAGGTGGAACTGCGGGATCGGTTTTTAGGGTTGCTCGAAAAAACCATTTCCCGTCAGGGGCGCGATTACCTGGCCGTCATCCAGGGGCTTGAAGCCCCTCAAGCGGCAGCTGGCACCCAATGGCTGAAGACCATTGTCGCACAGGTCACAGGGGCGGTGGGCCGTCTGCTGCCTGGCCTGCATCTGGAGGAAACCGACCGATGACGAAATTATTTGGAACCGACGGCATCCGCGGTGTCGCCAACCGATTCCCCATGAATGTGGAAACCGCCCTGGCGGCGGGACGGGTGCTGGGGGAAATGTTCGGCGGAAAGGGCAGGGGAGTGGTGCTGGCAAAGGATACCCGCCTTTCCGGCGACATGCTCGAAATGGCTGTAGCTGCCGGAGTCTGCTCTTCGGGTGCGGCGGTGTATGCCTGCGGCGTTCTGCCCACGCCGGGTGTCGCTTATCTGTGCCGCAGTATGGGCGCCGGCTGCGGGGTGATGATCTCGGCCTCGCACAACCCTTATTACGACAACGGCATCAAGATTTTCGCACCGGACGGCTGCAAACTCTCGCCGGCCCAGGAACAGCGTATCGAAAACCGTATTCTCGAGACTGACCCGGCGCCGCCTTCCGCCGAAGAACCTGGCCGCATACATCAGGTTGAAAACAGTACGGATTTGTACAGCCGTTTCCTGGCCGCATGCATGGATCAGGGCTTCAATCTGAAGGGTATGAAATTGGCCGTCGACTGTGCCAATGGGGCCACCAGCCATATCGCCCCCCAGCTTCTGGCGGACCTGGGTGCTGCGGTCAAGCCTTTGAACCACCGGCCGGACGGCCGAAATATCAACGACCGCTGTGGCTCCCAGCATCCTCAGGCTCTGCGCCGGGTGGTGCTGGCAATGGGCGCCGACGCCGGCCTTGCTTTTGACGGTGACGGCGACCGCCTGGTGGCTGTAGCGGAGGACGGCACAGTCCTTACCGGCGACCATATTCTGCTGATCTGCGCGTTGGACCTTAAAAAGCGCAAAATGCTCGCAAACAACCGTGTTGTGGGAACTGTCATGAGCAACATGGGCCTTGCCTTGGCGCTGAGTAAATTTGGTATTTCTTTTGTAAAATCGGATGTCGGAGACCGTTTTGTAATGCAGAAGATGAAGTCTTCCGGCGCCGTGCTGGGCGGAGAGGAATCGGGCCACACCATCTTTTTAAAGGATCATACCACCGGTGACGGCCTGCTGACGGCGCTGAAGCTGCTTTCCGCCGTGCGGGCATGCGCCGAACCGCTCTCGCTGCTGGCCAGACGCATGACCCGCTATCCCCAGGTGCTGATCAACGTGCCGGTTTCCAGCCGCCGGCCGCTGGAGGGTTTGAATGAGGTTCAACGTACCATCAAACAGGCCGAACATGAGCTGGGCACACAAGGCCGCGTTCTGGTGCGCTATTCTGGTACCCAGCCGCAGTGCCGCGTGATGGTGGAAGGGCCGACGAACACACTCGCCGAGGCCTGCTGCCGTCGTATTGCAGCGGCGGTCGAAAAATCGGTCGGCGTGAACTGAACCCTTTCTGTCGCAGCAAACCAAAAAACCCTTGCGGCCGCCGCAAGGGTTTTTTGGTTTTATTCATGGATGTTGTGTGTCTATTGATCGAAACTACCTGCGGTTCCCTAAGATCTGCAACAGCATCAAAAACAGGTTGATGAAGTCGAGGTACAGTGAAAGCGCACCCAGAATGGCGCCTTTGCGTATAACCCCGGCATCCAGGCCGGCAGGCTGGCTGAGTGCCATGGATTTGAGCTTCTGCGTGTCGTAGGCGGTCAGCCCGACAAAGACCAACACGCCGATGTAGCTGATGACCATGCTCATGCCGCTGCTGCGGATGAACATGTTGACCACCGATGCGATGATGATGCCAATAAGGCCCATGAACAGGAACCCACCCATTGAAGTCAGATCCCGTTTGGTGACCCACCCGAAAATGCTGCAGACCACGAAAGTCGCGCTGCAGATGAAAAAAGTTGATGCGATGGAGCTTTGCGTGTAGGCTATGAAGATGAACGACAGCGTAGCGCCGTTTAACGCCGCGTATAGTATAAAGAGGAAGGTGGCGGTCGAAGCCTGAATTTTCTGCACCCGCGCGCTGAGATAAAACACCAGGGCCAATTCGCCGATGATCATTCCGAAAAAGATCATCCGGTTGCCGAAAATAAAGCGCATGGCGGCTTCGCTGCTGGCAACGTAGTACGCCACCAGGGCGGTCAGCGCGAGCCCTGCGCCCATCCAGTTATAAACGCTGCGCACGAAACTGTTTACCCGCACCTGAACATCGGTTTGGGTTGCTTTGAAGGGAACGGAATCCATATTTGCCTCCTGTTTGATTTGGTGCTACTAATATAACACAAGGCGCATAAATTTCAAGGCGCATCTCGGTCGACACCGATAATTCGGTGCAGACAATCCGGCACGGACCCAACACATGAAACCGGACGTCCTTTATCAAAAACTCAAGGAGCTCGCCGATAAGCTGTCCATCGAGGTTTCCGAACAGAATTTTCGCAGCACCGGCGGCAAAGCCCGCAGCGGTTTGTGCAAGGTTCGCGGGCGCGACATCTTCTTCGTCGATAAGCATTTGACGCTCAAAAAGAAGGCGCAAGCCCTGGCGTCCTGTCTGGCGGATATGCCTATCGAACAGGTCTACATGGTGCCGGCGGTGAGGGAATACATCGCCGCTTGCAGTTCTCCAGCGCAGGCGGACCGGGGCTCCGGATAAAAGTTTACATAATATACATTATCAGACGTTATAAGAACGGATTTTATACGGCCCCATGAACCTCGGCCGATTGCGGCAACTGTTAACAGCTATCTATCGTATCGATCGATGACGCTTTCTCACGGCACCGGGCATGTTTTTTCGGTAACGGAACTGACCACCGAAATCAAATCCCTGCTCGAAAAAAAATTCAGCTTTGTCTGGCTGCGCGCCGAAATCTCCAATTTTCGCGTACCGGCTTCCGGCCATTTTTACTTTTCACTGAAAGACCGCACCGCCCGGATACGTGCCGTAATGTTTCGCGGCCAGAACCGCCGCCTGACATTCAAGCCTCAGGATGGCATGCGGGTAATCGGTTTCGGCAGGATCAGCCTTTATGCGCCGCGCGGCGAATACCAGATCGTGCTGGAGCATCTCGAACCTGAAGGCCTGGGCGCTCTGCGCATGGCTTTCGAACAGCTGCGTGACAAACTCGCACAGGAAGGCCTGTTCGACGAAAAGCACAAAAAGACCCTGCCTTTCTTGCCGCAGACCATCGCGCTGATTACATCGCGCACGGGCTCTGTGCTCTACGATATGCTGCACGTCCTTGAAAGGCGCTTTTCCGGCCTTAACATTGAAATCGCACCGGCGGCGGTTCAGGGAGATGCCGCGCCCAACGAAATCACGGATGCGCTCGAGTTGGTGAATATTCACGGAAAAGCAGATGTGATCATACTCGCGCGCGGTGGCGGTTCGTTGGAAGATTTATGGGCTTTTAATTCCGAGCAGGTGGCGCGTGCGATTTTCAAGTCCGCGATTCCCGTGGTCTCGGCCATCGGCCACGAAACGGATTTTACCATTTCAGACTGCGTTGCCGACGTCCGGGCACCCACACCGTCGGCGGCGGCCGAAATCGTTGTTCCCCAGAAGCACGATCTGCTGCAGCACATCGACGAACTTCAGCAGGCGCTTGCAAACCGCATGCGGCAGCATTGCAACCAGCGGTGCAGCCAACTGGAGCGACTTAAAAAGCACATCGTCGATCCGCGCCGCCAAATACAGATGCAAAAGGCTCAGATCGCCCAAATCAGGCCAAGGCTGGAACGTTCGGCAGTGTCTATGCTGCAACGCAAAAGGGGCTATCTGCAGGTATTAACGACAATCTTAAAAAATAATAAAACAATTCGTTACATACAAATACTAAAACAAGAAGTTGAACAATACCGGCTTGCTCTGGAAAGATCGGGCAGGCAATATCTGGAGATGCGCCAGACGTCCCTCACGCACCTGACAAAACGCCTGCAGGACCTGAATCCCACTGCCGTCCTGAAACGCGGCTACAGCATCACGCGCGAACAGGCCGGCGGGAAAATTGTCATGCGCGCAGAAGCCGTAAAATTGGGGCAACGACTCGAAATTATTCTGGCCAAAGGCCTGTTGGAGGTCACAACACACGCAAAAACGGATAAAAACCCCTTTCAATTTGAGGATATGGACTGAAAATGGCGAAACAGAGCTTTGAAGCGGCACTAAAACAGTTGGAAAAAATTGTTTCCGAACTGGAAGACGGCGAGCTGCCACTGGAAAGGGCCTTGAAAAAGTTCGAGGAAGGCATGCGGTTGGCGGCCTTTTGTTCGAAAAAGCTCGAAGACACCGAAAAACGAATCTCGCTTCTACTCAAGGCACCCGACGGCAGCATCTCTGAACAGCCCTTCGAAACCAATGACCCATAGACGTTTCCATGCCACCATGAATCAACTTAACCTTGCAAGCGGAGCAGGCATCTGGTAATTGGGCACAGGAGCGAAGCGCTTCTGTGCCTGTTTTGTTTTCGCACCTATCGGAGACGGACGCCGCGCGCGCCAGTGCATATTGAGATACAAGCTGCGAAATTAATCTGGTGATCCGGCCGGCCGTGAAAACAGCAACTGATTCATACGAACTACGAGGGTATCTTGGCACTTCTTGAAAAAATTGAGTCGCCTGAAGACCTGAAGGCACTGCCGAAATCAGACCTTGCGCCGCTGGCGCAGGAAATCCGCACCGCTATTGTCAACGCCGTGTCAAAAACCGGGGGTCATCTGGCCTCCAGCATGGGAGCCGTTGAACTGGCCATTGCACTGCACTACGTATTTGATGCGCCCCGTGACAAGATCATATGGGACGTCGGCCACCAGGCCTATGCCCATAAACTACTCACCGGACGGCGTGAACGCTTCCACACCCTGCGTCAGTATCGGGGAATTTCGGGTTTTACGCGCATCTCCGAAAGCCCCTACGACGCTTTTTCCACCGGCCACAGCAGCACGTCGATTTCCGCAGGCCTCGGCATGTCCTGTGCAAAGCGCCTGAAAGGCGAAGACCAGAAAGTCATTGCGGTCATCGGCGACGGTTCCCTGACAGCCGGTATCGCCTATGAAGCTTTGAACCAGGCCGGCGATATCCACAAAGACCTGATCGTAGTGCTCAACGACAACGATATGTCCATCGCGCCCAATGTAGGGGCCATCTCATCGTTTTTGAGCCGCACCTTTTCCGCCGTCAAAGTGCAGGAGCTGCGGCGCGAATTCGGCGACTTTGTCAAATCCCTGCCCAAGATCGGCGATGACATCTACCAGTTGATGAAACGCACCGAAGAGTCCTTCAAAACCTTTGTGACACCGGGAATGTTATTCGAGGCTTTCGGGTTTGAATATTTCGGGCCCATCAATGGGCATAATCTGGGCCATCTCATCGATATTTTAAACAACGTCAAGGAACTGAGTGAACCCGTGCTGCTGCACGTCAGCACCAAGAAAGGCAAGGGGTACCAGCCAGCCGAGGAAAACCCCGTGTACTTTCACGGCTGCGGCTGCTTCGACGTGGAAACCGGCAGTTGCCTGGATACCAAAAAGCCACTGCCGAGTTATACCGAGGTGTTCGGCAACACCCTGGTGGACTTTGCCCGCAATGACCGCCGCATCACCGCCATTACGGCCGCCATGCCCGAAGGCACCGGGTTGGTGGAATTCAGCCGCCAGTTTCCCGAACGGTTTTTCGACGTCGGCATCGCCGAACAGCACGGGGTGACCTTCGCCGCCGGCATGGCCACCCAGGGACTCCGGCCGGTGGTCGCCATTTATTCTACTTTTCTGCAACGCGCCTACGACCAGATTCTGCACGACGTGTGCCTGGAAGCCCTGCCGGTCACCTTCGCCGTGGACCGCGCCGGCATTGTCGGCAACGACGGCCCGACACACCACGGCGTTTTTGACCTCAGCTATCTGAGAAGCCTGCCCAACATGGTGGTGATGTCGCCCAAGGATGAAAACGAACTGCGACGCATGCTGCGTACCGCCCTGGACCATGACGGCCCCTGCGCGGTGCGCTATCCCAGGGGCTGCGGCATCGGTGTCGGAATCGAAGAGCCGGCAACGGCGCTTTCCATGGGCAGGGCGGAAATCCTGGCCGAAGGCGAAGACCTGCTGATCCTGGCCATCGGCCCGCTGGTGCAGGAATGCCTGAAAGCCCGCAGGCTGCTCGAAAAAGATCAACTGTCGGCAACGGTGGTCAACTGCCGCTTCATCAAACCTCTGGATGCTGAACTGATCTGCGGTTTGGCGCGCCGCTTTGCCAAAATCATGACCGTCGAGGAAAATGTACTGCAGGGTGGTTTCGGCAGTGCGGTGCTCGAGTGTCTGGCCGATGCCGGGATCAGCGGCTTTGCATTGCAGCGCATCGGCATTCCCGACGTTTTCGTCGAGCACGGCGCCCAGGATCTGCTGAGATCGAAATACGGCCTCGATGCCGCAGGCATCGCCGCCAGCGCCCTGCAGTGGATAAAAGACAAGCGCCAGGGCCGTTGAAGGCTGAGATTGCATCCTCGTCTGCCCCGCAGCCTTTCGATGCAGAAAGGACCTTGTGGTCTTCCTTCGGACACAGTCCGCTTTACCTGCCAGGTACCGGCTCTGAAACTTTGGCATTTTTCAAGGGTGGCGCCCTGGCATGACTTCTGCTGGACAGCTTAAGAAACGAATTGATGTGCGGCTTGTGGAAATGGGTTTGGCAACAAGCCGCCAGCGGGCACGGGCGCTGGTGGTGGAGGGGAAGGTGCTGGTCAACCACCTGCCGGCAACCAAAGTCTCAACCCTGGTCCGCCCGAAGGACGATATCCGTCTCGCAGCACCGGATCACCCTTTTGTCAGCCGCGGGGGGCTGAAGCTGAAGGAGGCCCTTGACACTTTCGGAATTGATGTTGCCGGATGCACGGCCTTGGACGTCGGCGCTTCCACGGGTGGATTTACGGACTGTCTGCTGCAGTACGGTGCCCGACAGGTCTATGCCGTCGATGTGGGATACGGGCAGCTGGCCTGGAAATTGCGGCAGGATCCGCGCGTAGCGGTGTTGGAGCGCACCAATATCCGCCACCTCGCCGTCGGCTGGATCCCGGATCCTGTAGACCTTGCGGTCATCGACGTTTCTTTTATCTCTCTGTCACGTGTCATTCCCGGTGTTCTGAAATTCCTGCGGCCGGGCGCATCCATAGTCGCCCTGATCAAGCCGCAGTTTGAAGTGGGAAAAGGGGCCGTGGGCAAAGGCGGCATCGTGCGCGATGCCGGTAAACACCGGCAGGTGCTGGCCGAATTTGAAAAGTTTGCCGTCCGCAGCGGGTTGCACTGTTCAGGGATCATCCCCTCACCGATTCTAGGTGCCAAGGGAAACCGGGAATTTTTAGCGCACCTGAAGGCTTGAGGATGGGTGCAACCGGTGCACCGCAGCGTTTTTGGCCTTGATTTTTTTCGGCCGAACATATAGAAAATTTTGATTTTAAGCTGCTTCCATCGATGATGTCCGATCAGGAAAATACCCAAAGAGAGGAGTTTTAGATGACCGAGCAAGTCGAAAAGTTGCGCACTATTGCCCTTCTTGCCCATGGTGGTGCCGGAAAGACCTCGCTGGCCGAAGTGATGCTGTTTAACAACGGAGCAACCACCCGCCTGGGACGTGTGGAAGACGGCAATACGGTGATGGATTTCGAACCCGAAGAACTCAAGCGGCAATCCAGCATCAGCAGCAGCTTTCATCAGTTCTCCTGGCACAAGCACACCATCTCACTGATCGACACTCCCGGCGACCAGAATTTTTTTACGGATACGCGCATGTCGCTGCAGGCCGCTGACGCTGCCGTCGTTGTAATCGACGCCGTCGACGGCGTCAAAGTGCAGACCGAGCAGGCCTGGGATTTCACCGACGAATTCGGCCAGCCACGCCTGATCTTCATCAACAAACTCGACCGCGAGCGTGCGGATTTCATGCGCGCTTTCCAGGATGCCAGCGAATCACTGGGAGGTGCGAAAATGATGATCACACAGCTTCCCATCGGGTCCGAGGCCGACTTTACGGGAATCATCGACCTCGTCACCCGGACGGCCTACCGTTACGATGATCAGGGCAAGCGATCTGAAATCGAAATTCCGGCTGAAATGGCCGACATGGTGGCCGCAGAGCATGAGAAGCTGATCGAAAACATCGCAGAAAGTGACGATGCCTTGCTGGAACGCTACCTGGAGGGGGAAACCCTTTCCGAAGAGGAACTGCAGGGCGCCTTGCGCAAGGCGATCCTGGCCCGTGAAACGGTTCCCGTGCTGTGCGGTTCGGCCACCCGGAATGTGGGTATCGACCTGTTGTGTGATGCCGTTGTCAACTGCCTCCCCTCCCCTATTGATCGCGGTGCCTGGGCCGCCCGTGCATTGGAAGACGATGCCGAAGTCGAGATTCTGCCGGATCCCCAGGCGCCCTTTTGCGGATTCGTCTTCAAAACCGTTGCCGACCCCTATGCCGGGCGGTTGTCGATCTTCAGAATCATTGCCGGGCAACTGGGATCCGATGGCGCTTTTTACAATACGACCAAAGATGTCCGCGAGCGCTACAATCAGCTGCTGACAATTGCCGGCAAGGAGCAGAAACCGCTTTCCGGAGCCGGACCGGGTGCAATCCTGGCTGTGGCCAAGCTGAAGGAAACCACGACCGGTGACACACTCTGCGACGAGAGCCGCAAAGTACGCATCGTCGGCGCCAAGCCTCTGCCGACGCTGATCTCCTTCGCCGTCAGCGCCAAAGCCAAGGGCGATGAGGACAAGATATTTTCTTCACTGGTGAAACTGATTGAAGAGGACCCCGGCCTGAAGCTGGAACGTAACTCCGAAACCAGTGAGATCCTGCTCTCGGGCCGGGGCCAGGTGCACATCGAAGCCACCGTGGAAAAACTCAAGCGCAAGTTCAACGTGGAAGTTCAGCTGAAAATTCCCAAGGTGCCCTACAAAGAAACCATCAAGAAAAAAGTCCGGGTCCAGGGCAAACACAAGAAGCAGACCGGCGGCCACGGCCAGTACGGCGACTGCTGGATTCAGATGGAGCCCCTGCCCCGCGGCGCCGGGTTCGAATTTGTGGACGCCATCGTCGGCGGCGTGATCCCTAAAACCTACATTCCGGCAGTGGAAAAGGGAATTCGTGAAGCCGCTCAGAAGGGCGTTCTGGCCGGTTTCCCGACCGTCGATTTCAAGGTCACCCTGGATGACGGATCCTATCACGCCGTGGATTCTTCCGAAATGGCCTTCAAGGTGGCAGGCTCACTGGCCTTCAAGAAGGCGGTCATGGATGCCAATCCGGTACTCCTGGAGCCGATCATGAACGTCACCATTGTGACGCCTGACGAGTATATGGGTGACATCATGGGCGACTTAAACAGCCGCCGCGGACGTGTGCTCGGTATGGACAATGAAGGCAAAAACCAGGTGATCAAGGCCCAGGTGCCCCTGGCCGAGTTTTTGACCTATGCGCCGGATCTGCGCTCCATGACCGGCGGACGTGGCATGTTTACCATGGAATTTTCACATTATGATGAAGTTCCGGCACAAATTGCCGATAAGATAATCGATGAGATCAAAAGCGAGACTGCATAAGCGGGTCGGGTCCGCCTGCAGACAACATCCATGGCTTTCAGCGCAGGTTTGAATCCACAGAGAATTGGTGTGTTATCATGGGAAAAAAAATAAAGCGGATCTTCGGCATCGACCTCGGAACGACCAACTCTTCCATCGCTTACGTCGACGATTACGGCAAAGCGGTCATTATTCCCAATTCCGAGAACCAGCGTGTCACACCGTCGGTGGTATTTTTTGACGGCGGCACCATTGTCGTCGGCGATGTGGCCAAGGAAAGTGCCAAGCTCTATCCCAACGAAGTGGTTAGTTTTGTCAAACGCGCTGTGGGCGAACCGGATTTTCTGTTTGAATACGACTCCCAGATTTACCATGCCGAAGAAATTTCCAGTTTTGTGCTGCGCAAAGTGGCCCAGGATGCCGAACAGAACCTGGGGGAAAAAGTCCAGGATGTGGTGATCACCTGCCCGGCCTACTTCGGCATCAACGAACGCGAAGCCACTCGCAAAGCCGGTGAAATCGCAGGCTTCAATGTGCGCCAGATCATTAATGAACCCACTGCCGCAGCCATCGCATACTGCGCCGAGGATCCGCTGGATAAGCATACGGTTCTGGTATACGACCTGGGTGGCGGCACCTTTGACATCACCATGATTGCCATCGACAGCGATACCATCGAAGTTGTGTGCACCGGGGGAGACCACAACCTCGGCGGGAAGGACTGGGACGACCGTGTGGTCAATTACCTGGTCCAGGAATTCCAGAAACAGACAGGAATCGACGATGACATCCTCGAGGACCCGGATACCTGCCAGGACCTCCAGATCTCTGCAGAAAGAGCCAAAAAAATCCTCACCCAGAGGAAAAAGACGCCCATATCCATCACCCATGGCGGGCAACGGGTGAAAATTGAACTGCAGCGCGACAAATTCGAAGAGCTTACCCAGGACCTGCTCGAGCGGACTGTCAACTTCACCAAAGAAATGCTCAGCGCCGGCGCCAAGAAGGGACACACCACCTTCGATGATTTCATCCTGGTCGGCGGATCCTCGCGTATGCCCCAGATCGCCCGCCGTATTCAGCAGGAATTCGGGGTGGAGCCCAAAGTGTATGACCCCGATGGTGTGGTGGCCAAAGGCGCCGCCATTTACGGCTGGAAACTGGCTTTAAATGATGGCCTGGCCCAGAAGATTTCTGAAAAACAGGGGATCAATATCGCCGACCAGTCGGCCGACGAGATCATCGAACTGAGCCCCGAAATGGTCATCAAGGATGCGGCCCAGGAACTGGCCCGCGAAACCGGTTACACCTTGCCGGCCGTCGAGCGCAGCATGGTGAAAGTCAAGGACGTGGCCAGCAAGAGTTTCGGTGTCGTGGTACGCGATCAGGGTGACGAGGAGATGGTTTACAATCTCATTATGCGCAATACATCGGTCCCGGTGGATGCCTCCAAGACCTTTTACACGGCGGTCGCCAACCAGGAAACGGTGCTCATCCGCATCATGGAAAACGAGGTCAGCGAGAAAACCGTGGGCCTCGGATATACCATGGAAATCGGAACGGCCGTCCTGAAGCTGCCGCCGGGGTTGCCGGCCGATCTTCCCATTGAAATCACCTTCAGGCTCGACAACGAGGGGCGGCTGAAGATCACCGCCGTGGAATCTGCCGAATCGCGCAAGGTGGACGTCACCATCGAAACCAATTCGGTCATTCACGGTACAGCCCTCGAAGAAGCCATGGCACGCAGCCAGAGTATCGTCGTATATTAAGAAAACCCGAACGTTGACGCCGGCATCGCAATCGCCATAGTTTTTCATCACAGCGTTGGATTTCGATTGCGCGTTGTGCGAATTATCTGTCTTCATCGGAGCATCGTTGCCGGCGACACGTAACCTTTCAGCTGCAAACAGCCGCCGTGCAACACCACCGGTTGGTTCAATGTCGCGGAATGCTTATGGAACGGGAAAACTTCTATCTTCTGCTCGATCTTCCGATTGATCCGCCCGAAGAAAACGCAGAAAATATCCAACGTGCGATCACCGCTTGGCAGGCCAAGTGGAGCCGCTACCGCAACCATCCCACCAAATCCCTCGAAGCGAAACAGTATATCGGCATGATTCCGGAGATCCGCAGGGTCATGCTCGATCCGGATCTGCGACGACAGGAGGCCACCCGGGCCGCAAAAGAAAGCCACCGCCAGCTGGCGCAGAAGTTTGCCGAAATCGATCGGCACATCGACATCCGCATGAGCAAGGGCTACGTCACGGATGAAGAGCTGTTCAAGCTGGCAAAACTGCACCAGGTGTCGTTGGCCGACGTCCGCGAACGCCTGCAGCAAAAGCAACAGCGAAAGTTTGCCGAAATCGACAAAGCGCTGGCCGTCCGCATGCGCAAGGGTTATGTTACGGAAGGCGAACTTGAAAAGATTGCCCGCCGGTACGCTGTCGGCATCGCCGATATACGCAAGCGCGTCAAAGGCACCATACGCAGAACGGAAACCGACAGTGCCCAGCAGGGTGCCCGGACTCTGGAAAAATCCATTGAAAAATTAATCACCGGCAATTTGAAAATCGTGGGCAAGGCCTCACTCTATGATTTTCTGGAGATTCCACCAAGCGCCACGATCGCGGAACTGCAGGAAAAAACGCGTCAAAAAGAAGAACAGCTCCTTAAAACAACCACCAAGGATGCACTTGCCACGGCAAGCACCATCCTGGTCGGCCAGTGCACCACCCTGTTTAAAAACGAGGAAAACCGCCGCAGCTACGATGTCAGCCGGGCACAGTCCTACCTGCAGGAGCTCAATTCCGACATTGACGTCGCGGGGCTGGACGGCAAGATCCGGGCGGAATATCTGGAGGTTTTGGTCAAACGCGCCATTGACTTCGGCATGGACGCGGAAGAAGCCCGGGAATATATCCAGAATTACTGCCGCCAAAAAAACTGGCGCATCGAAAAGCCGGCAAAACGGCGTTCGTTCCTGATAGCCGCCGCGGCTGTTTTTGTCTTGCTGGCAGCTGCCGGCGGTTACTGGGGGCGGCGTTATGTCAAGGCCAGACGCCTCGAACACGAATATCAGCAGCTGACGGTACAGGCCGCGGCGCAGCCGGACCTTGTGAAAAGGCAGCGCCTTTTCCAGGATTTCATTTCCAGCCATGCAAGCGGGGCCTATACCCAGAAGGCCCGGGCCCAGGTTGCATCCATCACCAGCACAATCCGCGAACAGGGATTCAGAAAACTTGTGGCGCGCGCCGAGCATCTGGAAAAAGCCGGACAAATCGACTCTGCACTTGCCCTGTACCGGAAATACCTTCAGGCGCATAGCCGCCGCAGCCCCTATGCAGGCCGGTTGACCGCCAGGATACGGAAACTGAAGCGCATGGCGGACGAGCGGGATTTTACCAGCCTGCAAGCCATGATCGACACGCCGGTTTATGAGCGGGTCGGGCGCTACCTCGATTACCTGAAACAAAACCCCGCATCTTCCCATCGCCAAACGGTACTCGGGATGATCCAGGCGGCCCGCGAAGAGTACTACCTGCACTTGATCCGTGACTGCAAGCGCCTGGATCGCAGCGAACAATGGGAAAGCGCCAAGTCCCTTATTCAGGATTTCCTGAAAGTCTATCCCGATGACTCCCGGCGTGTGGACCTCACGGAAATGCTCTCCACCTTTGACACCAAAATCCGCGATAACCGCATGTTTGAAGCCTTGAAGAAGCGCGCCGATCAACTATTGCCGGATTTCAAGGCCGCCCGTCAGGTGTATAGCGACTATCTGCTCTCCTATCCGGATTCAACGGCCAGAGCAAAAGCCCAGGCCATGCTGCACGCGCTGGATTTGCGCCGGGAGGCCGCCCGCCTTGAAGCCCTGCGCCGCGAAATGCAAAACCGCCTCACGGTGGCGAAGCGGCGTTTTGCCGTTGTGCAAAAAGGCGTGGTACAGGATAAAAGCACCGGCCTGATGTGGTGCCTGCTGGATTCGCAGCAGGTTTTACAAAAAGCGTCCGGATGTATGAACTACGCGGCCGCCCGGCGTTATATCAAATCGCTCAAGACCGGTGGATTCAGCGACTGGCGCCTGCCGACGGCCGCGGAACTGACCGCTTTGTATAAAAAAAGGCCCTTTTTCCCTTCCGGCGACCCGCCGTCCTGGTACTGGTCCGCCGACAGCTACGCCCGTTATGCCGATGGTTGGAGCAAGATCGTGGATGTGGTGAGCTCTAGAAATGTACAAAAAGGCGCTGCCCGCGAAATCGATTCCCGGGACTGCGCAGTTGTGCGCGCCGTACGGCCCTGAAAAACATCGCGATACGGGACATCTAGGTATTTTTTCAAAAACCTTTGGCATCGGGTTGCCAAAGAGTGCCGGGCGTGTTTCGATGCAGCGACATGGTACCTCCGGGGATAAAAGCCATCCGGTCGGCGACCGGCGTTATTCCCGCCGTTGGTGGGATCAAGCTGGTGAGGAGCGTAGCGACAAAAGGTTCTTGAAATTCAGGCGGGCGACCGGATGACGCCGAAGGCTGAACACCGGCGCGCAGTCCCGCCGATGGCGGGATTGGTGCAAAGTTGCCGGAACTTTTTGAGATGATCCATATCTCGCGATCAGCTGTCGAGTTCGTGCCGGGCACGGTCGATAAATTTCTGGCTGACCGCTTCCCACAGCATATCGATGATGCGGTGTGTGGCAGGCAATTTGTTTTGCGCGCGGATTTCTTTGATCACCCGCCATTGGTCGGCATTTAAAATATTATCCGCTTCACGATCGGCACTCACCAGCAGATCCTGGGCATCGATGGAATCCCTGAAAATACGCATGAGCGCCACCCGCACCGAGGAAGAACGCGGCAGATTCAACTGGTCCAGACCTTTACGAAACTGCCTGGAATCCACATTCTGTATCTCTTCGAACGCTTTCTCTGCCGCCTGTAAACGTTTGATGATCGTTTCCGGGGTGGCAGCCATGATGACGTGCGCATAGCTGATCTGTGATTTTCCCCGAACCCCGAATTCACTGAAAGCTTCCACGGTGGCCGCACCTCTGAGCGCTTCTTCCAGCACCTCCTGCACCTCGGACATCCACACCGGATCAGAAATGGGCTCCGCCTGGTCAACGGAAAGCTTTGCGCGAACCTGATCAGGCGCGCTCAACAAGACGTAAAAGTCGATGCTGCAATTGACTTGATCCCCGACGTTCAGGCTGAGGCGGCATCCGTTTTCGACAAATGTGAGCTGATGGCCACGGGATGTCAGCAATCGCTGAATGACATCAATTTTGGAATCCATCTTGTTCGGCATCAAGTGTGTTTTCTACAAGTAATTAGCTGTTGTTTAAGCTAGTTATCAACTATTTGCTCGTATTTAAGATTAAGTGCTGCAGCGCCGGTATGGTTCACGGCTGTCGGGAAAACATGCCGCCCAGGCCGGCTTAATTTCGAAGCCGGTCCTGCATGCACTGTCTGGCCGGCGCATAACCCTGCCAGAAAGCCTGCCAGCGGCTTTTAAAATCAACCCGGTTGTTGCGGCTGATGCGGGCGGCCAGAGGGCATGACCTGAGGTGCAGCCTTTTGGACCGTCGATTGCCAACGTAGCGGCCGGGCTTTTCGTGCCAGTCGTGCCATAGGCCGCGTGCATTGGCCATGGCGGTCTGCTGGGCGTCCAGTAGAAGTTCCTGATACCTGCGGTCTGCTTCGTTGAAGAGAAAATATGCATAGCCTTTTGCGAGCATGAGTCGGTTTACAAATCTGCCGTCTTTGAGGAAAACATAGGCCAGCAGCCGGCCGTAACGGCCACGGCGCTGTTCATCAAATTCCAGACAGGCGGTTTTGTCTTTCAAAAGCTCCCGGTTATACCTTCTGGCTGCAAAACCAAAGGGTTCCGCTTTTTGGGCACGATGATCGATTTCCGGTGCATTGATCCCCAGATAACGCACCAAACGGCCGTCACCCAGTGTGATCGTATCCCCGTCATTGATACGCAGCACGGGAAAACACTGGCGGGAGTAAGACGCATTGCAGCCGGCAGCCAGCAGCCCGGCGGCCGCGACGATGCAGATCAAAGCCTGCCGCACCTTTGTATATCGGCAGATTCGACAAAATAATAATTCCACCACTTTAGATAGGTGTTTCTCTAGCTTGGCCCAACATTTTCCGCGCGCGGCAACGGCGGGCAGTCCCCGCCGGCGTGTCCGTCGAGGTCGCAGTGCCGCATGGCGCTTTCATCCAGAATTCGCGCCAGCCCTCCCCTTTCCGCCGGGGCATAGCCCAGTGTCTGCCGCCAGACAGTTTCATCCTCCATGCAAAAATAAACCGTCACCTGCGGTGCTGCGGCACGGATGGCGGCGATTACGGCGCGGTACAGTTGGATCCGCAATGGCTTGAAATAACGCTGCTTTCCATCCAGACCATTGATAAATTCACCGTAAATCATATTGGATCCGGAAAAGCGCTTCGCGACGATGCCTTTCAAAGCCGGCATGAATCGAAAGGTTCCCAGGCTGATCCACACCACCCGGTCGGCGGAAACCGTTTTGAAAAGCTGATCGACAACCAGCTTGTACTCCTCGCCACAGTTTTTGTATATTAGCATGGGATCAAAATGAAAGGCAAGCGGATAGCCCCACTCCTGGCACTGGCGCGCTGCCGCCAGACGCGCATCCAGGGGCGCGGTACCACGTTCTTCGGCGGCAATGACGCGTGGCGTGTTCAGCGACCAGGCCATGATTGTTTTGCGGTTATGAGACAGGCCCCGCAGTTTTTCAATGGCAACGGTCTTGGTTTTGAGCTCCAGAACCGCTCGTCGCTGGCCGGAAAATTCCGTCACCAGGCATCCGGCCAGGTCGGTCCACCGCTGCCAGATCAGGCTGTCTGTGAATTCGCCAGTGCCAATACGCGAAATGCCCGTTGCGGCAAACAGGCCGCCGAGCTCTGCTCGCATTTGCTGCCGGTTGACGAAAAGCTGCAACACGGGCGGATGAAAATAGGCCTGAAGGATACAATAGGCGCAGTCCATGGTGCAGAAGGTGCCGATGTGCAGGATCTGGTAGCCACAACAGATATACTCCCGCGTTCCCGGACAGCTGCGGACGAAGGCACCCTGGTTGCGGGTCAAAAAAAGTGTGTGCTTGCCGGCATCAATGGGATCCGACGCCGATCTCACCTGCCGGTAGACCTGTGCCGCACCGTCGACAACCACGGCGGGCACTTTCAGGCGCGCTCGGATTTCGGCTGTCAGAGGATTGTCGGCGACCTGTCGATCGATAAAAAGTCTCAAACTTGAAAACCTCGCATAAAGTTTTATAATAATGGTAATGAAAGGCGATTCGTCAAGCAAAAAGTGTGGCCGTTGCAGAACCGGCATGCACTTGCTGCGGCCGTTTGACCGGACAATGCACACCGGATACCCAAGGAATTTTGCAGGGCGGGGAGGAACCTGCCTTGAAATCCTGATCCTTGACACATTTCCAATGATTTGCCATAATTTAAGATTACAACCGGCATTACAACCGGCTATATAAGGAGGGGTCCGATGAACGAACTGCTGGCTCCGGGCGGCAGCCTGGCCATGGTAAAGGGCGTGTTTGAGGCAGGTGCCGATGCCGTCTATGTGGGGGCGAAGGGTTTCAGCCGCCGCAAGTGTGCCTGGGAACTGGAAGACAGTGAAATCAGGGATGCCGTACGCATTGCCGACAGCCATGGCGGCAAGGTGCGCGTGGCGGTGAACGCTGAGGTCGACGAAAAAGATTTCATGCGCGTCCTTAACAAAACAGACAAATGGGCCCAGTACGGCGTCGAGGGCATCATCGCCAAGACCGCCGGCCTGATGCGCCTGATTCAGCGCAACTACCCGCAGCTGGTGATTCATGCCAGCGTGGGCTGCAATATTCAGACCGCCGCCGAGATGGAAATCTATCGCCAGGCCGGTGCCTCCCAGATCGTTGCCAGCACCGAAATCGACAGCGTGGCAAAGGCCGCCGCCTTCAAGGCCGACGCCGACAAAGTCGGGGTACTGACCGAGATTTTGATCCACGGCAACCGCTGTATCGGGGGTGTCGGCAACTGCCTCTTTCACGAGTATACCAGCGACTCCTACATCCGGAAAGTCTACCACGACGAAGACGGCAACGAAATTGTGGAATACGAAGGCTGGCCGGACAAAAGCGGCAGCTGTTTCCGTTTCTGCCTGCTGACCGAAGCCCAGCGCAAGAAGCTGATGCAGCGCAGGGGACGTACTGAGACCGAAATCCGGCGTGTCAACGACCGCATCCGCCGCCGGCCCAACGTGGCGTATGCCATCCGGGGCGATGAGCTGCGGGCCTATGTCGAGCTGGGCCTGCAGACACTGAAAGTGCAGGGCCGTGAATACCCGGTATCCCTCATCTCCGAGATGATCCATGCCTACCGGGTGCTGATCGACGGCTACACCCAGGGCAAAGACTCCCGCCTCCCGGAGATGGTGGCTGCCAATGATTCCATCCGGCGCCTGGCCCAGGACCGCGACCGCGTACGCATGGAAAAGACCCGCGAGCTGCACGGCCAGATCAAGCACATCTCATGAAGCGCACCGGTGTTTTTTATCACCCCAGCTTCAGTCGCCGCAGCTATTTGACGCAGGGGGCCCGCCTGGAGGACTTTCCACAGGCCCTTGACAACCTCACCTGCCGCCCGAATGTGACCCTCTTCGAATCTCCACCCATCGACGAGAAATGGATACTGAAGGTGCACACACCCGGACTGATCCGGGGTGTTCGGGCCGATCCACTGTGTTCGACGGCCTGGCATTCGGTGGGCGGCGTGGTGCTGGCGGCGGAGAAAATCTGGGACGGCGAGATCGACAATGCCTTCGCGCTCATCGGCGCCGGTGGACATCACGCCGGACGGAACTACTTCGGCGGCTACTGTTGTTTCAACGACGTGGCCATCACCATCGCCTACCTGCGCGAAACCCGGGGGGCCCGGCGTTTCGCCATTCTGGACACCGACGCCCATCACGGTGACGGCACGCGTGATCTGCTCTCCGAGGACCCGGATGTGCTGCACGTCTGCTGCTGCGGCATGGATTTCGTCTCAAAAGACGGCACCAAGGTCGATATCCAGGCGCCGGGCAGCATGGACATCTTCAGCAGGCCGGAGCATGGCCGGAATGTGGACCGGGCCTATAGCGCAAAAATTAAAACCGCATTCGATGCGCGGGTCAAAGATTTCCGTCCGGACCTTTTATTCTGGTACTTCGGCTTCGACACCCACCAGGGCGATTACGGCAGCCTGGGGCTCAGCGCAAGCTGTTACCGGGACATCGCGGTTTTTATGAAACAGACGTCAGAAGATGTCAGCGGCGGGCGTCTGGAAGTGGTCCTGGGCGGCGGTTCACGCACGGACATTGCCACGGCCGTCATCCCGCCGATCATCGAAATCCTGCAGTCCTGACCCCTACCCGTTCTTTTTTTCCATGCGGGCTTTGGCCGTCAAAGGTTTGCGGTTCATTCCCTTCCCTGCACCGACGTCCCCCCGGACTTTGCACGCGTCAGCTGGGCCTTGAATTTTTCCGCAAATTCGCGGTTGAAAACTTCGATATCCATGGCCTCGTCCACGCGACCCAGAAAATACAATGCCATGCCTTTGAATATGTGTGCCTCCTTGATGTCGGCATCGATAGCCAGAACGCGGTCGAAATAGGTTAAACTCTCCTCATAGCGCTCCAGTCCCAGCAGGGCATGGCCCTTTCCCAGCAATGCATGGGGGTTGTCTGTGTCTTGAGCCAGAATTTTATCGATCAGCACGAGGGATTCTGCGTTGCGGCCCATGTCGGTCAGGCAGAAAGCTTTGAGCTGCAGCGCCGTCATATCGTCGGGATGGCCTTCCAGGTGCTTATCGCAGCAGTAGGCCGCCTCTTCCAGTAGGCCCTTTTGGACCAGCGCCGGTGCGCCGTCCATCCAGGCGACTTCGCCTTCGGCATTCAGGATCTTGGCCATGACACTCTCGTAGGCCACCTCGATGACCCGTTTGCCGGCGGAAGCCACCGGCACGCCGTGCCCCGGCAGGATGTGGGCGATGTCTTTTTTGCGGAGCTCCTTGACCGAATATAGCAGGTGATCCAGACGTCCGCCGCCGTTTTTGTCGATATCGGCAATGCCGAAGGGCAGCACCGTGTCACCGGTGAAAGCGGTCCGCTTTTCGGCATTGTAAAGCGTAATGCCGTCCATGGTATGACCGGGCGTGAAAATCACTTCCCAGGTCGTGCCGCCCAGATCCAGTTTTTCGCCGCCCTTGATCTCGGTCAGCGGAAAACCGGTGCCTTTGATCATCTTCTTAAACTCTTCGGGCCCATCTTCATGGATGACGATTTCAACCTCCTTGCGCTGGTTGATGCTGGGATAGCGCAGCAACTCGAACGTCCCCATGGCGTGGTCGCGATGCCCGTGGGTCAAAACGATCTTTTTGATGTCGGCCGGTTCGTACTCCAAATCGAAAAGCGCCATATAGGCGGTGTAGTCGTTCCCGGGGTCCACGATGGTCAGACCGTCACCGCCCTTGATGACATAGATGTCGGACGAAAAATCGTAGCCCATCATGAATAAAATATTTTCAAAAAAAGGGTCCGTTTGCTGCAGTACCCGGGCAAGCGTCACCCATCCCGGATGGTCCGGTTGTCCGGCCAGCGGTGGGTACTGGTTGATTTCTGCGGCCATGGGATTGTCGTCGGCCTTGGGATTGTCGTTG
The DNA here is from genome assembly GCA_026984935.1 of Desulfobacterales bacterium. Classification (GTDB taxonomy): domain Bacteria; phylum Desulfobacterota; class Desulfobacteria; order Desulfobacterales; family JALSRD01; genus JALSRD01. The sequence continues at coordinate 17,369 of JALSRD010000084.1, read as the reverse complement.
CGGTTTTTTTGCGTCATCGTCGTTTCCTGTTTCGGGTTTGCGGTATCGACGGATTTATGTGCGCCATGGATATGGGCTCGGTCATTTACATGGGTCTTTTAATACAGATCGCCACAAATGGCAAGTACGCCAACAGCAATCCCCCTTTCGATTGTATCGAAAGGGGGATTTTGTTTCGGGCCGTTTTTCCGTGGACTGCGCCCCCGGAAAGTGCGGCACATTTGCCGCTACTTGATGTAAGCCAGCACGAAGTCCAGCTTCATCTTCTCTTCAGGCCAGTATTTTTCGCTGAGTTTCTCCTCACCGGGGTAAACCTCCTGATCGTTGATCTTCTCGATGAGCAGTTCCAGGAAATGCGTTTCGGTCAGCTCGTACTTGGTGATCACGTCGGACGGCAGGATCACGGCCAGCCCCGATTCCTTGGAAACCTGCCATTCGAAAGGCTCGTTGGGTTCATGCGTGGCCTTGCCGTCCTTGCCGTAAAATACCTTGAGGAGCTTGCCGGAAACCTTGTCCCCCGGCTTCACGTCGTATTTTTCGTACAGTTCGTCTGATATGTGCCACCACAAGGCCCGGTATCCGGTCTTCACGTAGCCTCTGACGAGCATTGGATCGAACCCGCAAACAATCACGCGGCATAGTTCAGGCATGCTCTACCTCCTTTTATCTAGTTTTGGGTCTCCGCGGCCATAATCAGGTCGCGGAGTTCGTTCACCTGGCCGTAACAGGAATCCAGGAACTCTTCGGCTTCGGAAGACGTCAGGTATTCACAGGCATACATTCGATGCACATAGGGCACCACATGCCGCTCGATTTCCTCCAGAAATTCGCGGGCGAGAAAATCATCCCCGCCTGCAGGCGTCACCCAGCGCTGGTAGTCCTGCTTCCAGTTGTGCACCATCTTCATCAACGTGTCGAGTTCCTTGCGGATGTTCGCTTCCATAACGCTTCCTATTTCTTGGCTGTAAAGGCGTAGCATTTTTTGACCACGTTGAAATCCGCCACACACCAGTAGTGCGGCCAGTGAATCTTCTTGCACCAGCCGATAATATCCGCCGGAGGAAAGCTGGAGCCTTTGATCACCGGCTTCAGGTGCAGGCAGTTCCAGCAGATATGGTCGGACTCCTTGTCCGGCTCCAGGACCTTGTCCAGAAATTCAATAGGTGTCAACTCTGCCATCGGACACTCCTTTCGTAGTTACCAGTCCTTAACTTCACCACTATTGAGGCGCTTCTGGTACTCCTCCCACACCTCCGGCGAACCGTTTTTCAGGTCCCAACTGTAAGGCATACTGCCCGCAATTCCGGCGCTGGGTGGCTGGGGTCGCCAGCCGCGCACCGGGCGGCCGCGCACGCTGAACTTCACCATGTCGGGCACCCCCAGGTAGATGTCGCGGGGCAGGCACTGGAAGGGCCGCGTACGCCCTTCGACACCAGGACTGTAGTTGGTATAGCCGTCCAGCGGTTTGTCGGCATACAGCGGACTGGTATCCGGCTTTTCGCCGGGCCGTTCTTCGGGCCCCTTGTACATGTGGCCCTGGATCATGTGGATGTAATACACCGCTCCACATTCGGCACAGTTGACCTTACCTTCCCAGTTCCAGAAACAGTAAGGGTCCAGGTAATTGACGGTGTTGCAGACTTTGCCGTCCACTTCTTTCTTGCACCAGATGATATCACACACGGTTATTACCTCCTTTTCTAGATCCAGGCCTTTTCGTACCACTCTTCGACCTTGCTCATGGGATAGCCGAGCATCTCGTGGTAGATCTTGACGTTGTCGGCACCCACGGTGCGCCAGATCCAGGTCTGCCGGCGCGGGGTCTTGGCCATCAGTCCCGAACTGTAGGCGCTCTGCACGAGCACATCGCCGTAAGTGGGGTCGTCGATCCAGCGAATGCTGCCGCGCTGGCGGAAATGTTCGCTTTCGTAGACCTCGCGGTCGTTCATGACCGGCTCTGCCAGCAGCCCGGCATCCTGCAGGATCTTGACGACTTCGGAGCGCGACTTGTCTTCGGCCCACTTTTCCAGTGCCGCGTAGATCTCCACCTGGGCTTCGCCCTCGACGCGGTCTTTGGTGGCCTTGTACTTGTCGTAGAGCTGCTGGTTGCCGGTAACGGCGCACAGTTCCTTGAAGTCTTCGTCCTGGAAGGCGCTGACCATGGCGTAGCGCGCGTCGTACTTGTCCTGCGGGTTTTTGGCGTCCGGGAAATCGGACTTGCCGCACAGGATGATGCCGTGCGCGCACAGCTGCGTATCCCAGTTGCCCCAGCGCTGCCGCACGATGCCGAAACGCCCGTAAAGCGGGGCCGCATACCCCAGACAGCGGGTGGCCGCCTGTACCTGGGAGAACTCGATCATGGTGCCCAGGCCGGTCTTGCGGCGCCAGTGCAATGCCGCCAGCATGCCGAAGGTGATCTGGGTGCCCGAGTACCAGTCGATGCACCAGTTGGAGTGCTTGGCGCAGTGGCCGCCGAAGGTTTCATGGAAGCCGGTCACCGACCCCAGTCCGGCATGCGACTGCCCCAGGATGTCGTAGGATCCGCCGAAGCACTTGGGCCCGTAGCCGAAGCCGCCGCCCCACACGTAGATGAAGCGCGGGTTGAGCTCCTGCACGTAGCGGTAGGACTGTTTCCAGCGGTCAAAGGTCCCGGGACGGTAGCACTCGGTGAGGCCGTCGGACATCTTGACCATGCGGTAAAAGGCCTCTTTCATCTCGTCCAGGTGGTAGTCCATGGTGATGTAGTACTCGCTGTCGTTGGCTCCCAGAAACCCCATACCGGCACCGGTCATGGGCCGCGAGTCGTGCAGCGGATAGAGATAACATTCGTTGAACGGCGAGGTATGCCGCATGGGGTCGCCCATGCGCGGCATCTCGATCTTGATGACCTCGGCGCCCATCTCGGCTATGTTGGCCACCGAGTGGGGTGTAAAAATATACATGGTGGTGCTCAGCCAGCGGATGCCGTCAAGGGCCTGGGGCTTGGAGAACTCGTTGCCTACATCGAACTGCTGACGGCAGTATTCTTCGTAAGGCATTTTCATCTCTTCGAGCTCTTCCTTGCTCTTGGGGCCTGGCAGGTCTTCGATTCTCGTTACTCTTAGGTCTTTTGCCATTAGATCACCCCCTTACCCTTGAGTTCGTTGACTTTGGTTTGGCCGACACCGGCGTATTTCTGCAGGATCTCGTAGGTGTCAAATCCCGTCGGTCGGCCCATCGATTTGACGCGATGCGGCGTGCGCATCTGGTAGTTGTTGGGCGGCACCGAATACAAGATGGTACCATAATGGTCGGTATCGATGGTGGCCACCCAGGGACGGTACTTGAAGTGCGGAAACTCGGCCACTTCGTCGATGAACAGCAGCGGGCCGGCCGCGATCTCGTACTCCATGAGCTTTTCTTCGGCCTCGATGCGGTTGATGTTCCGCAGCCAGCGGGCCGTCATGGTGTAGGTCTTGGTCAGCATTTCCAGCGCATTGCGGGCGCCCATCTCCTTGAGAATCGGGTCTTCGTGGATCAGGCGGCCGAACTGCGGCATGTCGCGCTCGATGCACATGCCGATGCGGTACCACAGCCGGTCGGTCTGACCGCCGATCATCATGTAGCCGTCGCGGCAGGGGTTCCAGGCATACTGGTTCAGGTTGGGGTCCCAGCCGCCCGTACGCGCCTTGATGGATCCGTTGAAGCCGTACCAGCCGATGTCAAAATCCAGAATGTCCAGCTGGGATTCCGCGCCGGTGACCTCGCAGAACTGTCCCGTGCCGCCCAGTTCGTCGCGCCAGTACATGGCCGCCAGAATGGTGTTGGCGGCCTGCTCGCCGGCCACGTAGTCGGCAAACCAGACACCGGAACGCGTGGGCGAACCGCCGCTTTTGCGCGGCAGCTGATCCTGGGGGAAACCGGTGTTGTGCACGAAAGCATTGGCGCAGCCGCCAAAGGGTTCCAGTGTCCACTGGCCGAACTTGGACAGTTTGTCCTTGTACGGGCCCCAGGTGCCGCGTACGGCAATGTTGCAATATATCAGTGAGGGGTAAAGTTCGGAAAGATCGCGGTAGCCGATCCCCAGGTTGTCCATGTAGCCGGGGGGCATTTCGTCGATAACCGCATCGCAGTGGGCCGCCAGGGCCTTGAAAATCGCCTGGCCCTCTTCGGTTTCCAGGTTCAGGGTTACGGATTTCTGGCCGCGCATCTCGTGCAGAAAGTCCAGGCCGCATTTTTCGCCGGTCATCTTGTCTTCGAGCATGTACTCTTCCCGCCCGAAAGGCGTGAGTTTTCTCAGCGGATCCCCTCCCGGGGGCTCGATGTTGATCACCTCGGCACCGGCCTCGGCCAAAAGAGCCGTACAGAACTTGTTGCCCAGCCGCCAGATCCCGGCGCAGAGAAAGCGTTTTCCCTGCAGGGCCTCGGGTTTGGCAAAGGCATACTCAAACCGGAGATTGTCTTCGGACCACTTGCCGAAATCCTCCGCTTTGCGCTTGGCATAGGTGTTTTCCATGACCCATTCGGCTGTCGGAGGAGGTGTCACAGGCCATGGCCTGATCTCTGGATTCATCAGATCCATGGTGTCGGCCCGGCTGTTTATTTCAATGTCTCTTTTCTCTGCCATATTGACCTCCAAAAAGTAGTTAGCATTCCACTCAAGAATTGATCCAGAGCTCGTTCAGCTTCGCGAAACACATACAACTTCCGCCTTGCTGATTTCTATCACCTCCTCTCTTTCTGAAAATCCGGCTCGAGACGGTAATGACCCCGAAAACGACCTTTTTTCGTGTTTGGCATGGCAGTCGTCCCGGCAACCGGGCAGGTCGCAGCTTATCCGGCCTGAGTTAAAGCCCATCTCACTGTTTTTCAAATCGAAATCAGCGTTTTTGAATCATCACCTCCCTTCCCTGAAATCTCGAATTGAATTTTATTCAGTGCTTATAATATTTGGCCTGAAATCTTGTCAAGAGCAAAAAGTGAATTTTATTCATTATTAATATCGCCGGCAAAAATTTGTCAAGCATAAAATGAATTTTTCGGCTTAATGAAATGAAAAAGCACTGGACTTGACTGCTTTTTGGTGTTATGCGCTTAAAGCATCCATGGAAGTACCCGCCAGATCCATTTTGCCCGCATCTGACGGAACGATTCGAGAAGATGAAACGATGCCTGTTAACCGTTTAACCGTCAGCAAAAGGAGGATGTGACTATGGGAAAGATTCCGGAAAAGTACCTGCCACCGAAGGACATGTGGCCTGAATACGTCGTGCCCGAAGAATTCGCGGACACGCCGCACGAATTGAACCTGGCCGATTTTCTCCTCGACCGACATGTCCGCGAGGGCCGCGGGGAAAATATCGCCATCAAGTTCATGGACCAGTCGGTCTCCTATGCCCAGCTCCAGCAGATGGTCAACAAGTTCGGCAACAGCCTGAAATCCGCGGGTGTGGAGCCCCAGGACCGGGTGGGCATCCGCCTTGTGAATTCCATCCAGGCCGTGGCCGCCGTTTTCGCCATTGAAAAGATCGGCGCCATTCCGGTACCCACATCCCCGCTGTGGTCGGCAGACGAGGTGGCTTTCGTGGCCAACAACGCCGAGATGAAGTTTTTCATCGTCAACGCACCGCTCATGCCACCGGTGGAACAGGCCAAGCCCAGATTCGAGTTCGGTACGCAGGTCATCGTGATCGGCGGCAATGCCGATGAGTTCAAGGCCGCCGGCAACATGATCTTCGAAGAGATGCTCGCCAGCGGATCCGAGGACCTTTCCGCCACCATGCTGAAAGGTGACGACATCGGCATTATGCTGTACACCTCGGGCACCACCGGCATGCCCAAAGGTTGCGTCCATTTCGTGCGCCCCATTGTCATCGAAACCAAACTGGTGAATAAGTATGTCTACAAAATGGTCCCGGGCGATGTGCTGGGCGGTGCCGCGCCGGTCTCCTTTGCCGCCGGCTTCGGAACCTTCACCCTGATGCCTTTCGAGGGCGGCGCCACCATATCGCTGATCCCCAAGTTCTCGCCGCCGGACATGATGGAGCTGATCCAGAAGCACCGGATCACGATCCTGACCGGCCTGCCCACGGCCTATCGGGCCTTGATGAAGTTCCCCAAATTCAAGGAATACGACACCAGTTCAGTGCGTCTCTACACGTCGGGCGGTGATGCCTTGGGCGCCGAGACGCTGGCGGCCTGGCAGAAGCTCACCGGTCAACCCATCTGGGAAGGCCTCGGCGGCACCGAGATGCTCCACCTGGTGACCTCCAACACCATGAACCCCGAACCGGTGCCCAACTCCATCGGCAAGGCCCTGCCCGGCGTGCAGGTGCGCGTGGTGAACCCGGAATGGCAGGACTGCAAGCCAGATGAAATCGGCAGCATGATCCTCAAGGGCCCGTCGGGAAGCCTGTACTGGAACCCTTATGTGGACAACGAGCGCCTTATCAAGTCCCAGCGCAAGGGCGTCGTCGACGGATGGAACCAGATGGGGGATGCGGTCTACATGCGTGCCGACGGCAACATCTTCTTCGTCTCGCGCGAAGACGACATGATCAAGAGCTCCGGCTACCGCATCGGACCGGCCGAGGTGGAAGAAGCCATCCAGAAGCACCCGGCCGTGGCCGAAGCCGCCGTCATCGGTGTACCGGATCCCGAAAAAGGACAGATCACCAAGGCTTTTGTGGTCATGAAGGAAGGTCACGAAGGTAATGACGCCTTCTTCGAAGAACTCAAGGAATTCCTGAAGGACTACATTGCCATCTACAAGCTTCCGCGGGCCATCGAATACCGCGATTCACTGCCGCGCACGCCCACCGGCAAGCTGCTGCGCCGACATCTGCGTCCGCCCAAATAGCAACCGCGCTGTTGCACGGTTGGATGTCAGCTACCGATCCCCCTGCGCCATGTGCGGTGCAGGGGGTTTTTTTGCGCCTACCGGCGGCAAGAATCCGTGAATTCCTTGCTTTTTTGCGCTATTTCTGGCATAGGGAAGACGGCGGGCGGTTGCCATATGCAGTGAGTCGTTTTTCACCCAACAAACTTTCAAGGGCCGGAACGGAGACTGCCATGCACGTGCGCGCGGCGGAGGAAAGTGACATCCCCCAGACGATGGAGATTGAGCGCCTCTCGTTCGGCCAGACCTGGGAAATCCACAATTTCAAGTCTGCTCTGAAAGAAACATTTCTGGTTTGCGGCCGTGCGGAAATCCTGGGGTTTCTAATCGCCGTAGGCTGTTATCGCAACATCAGCGCCACGATTCTGAAACTCGCCGTTCACCCGGACCACCGCCGCAAGACGGTGGCTTCCCGCCTGTTGGACCGGGCTATCGACATTTTTCGGTCCGCTGGAATTACCGAAATCTGTCTGGATGTGGACATGGGCAGAAAGCCGGCCATTGCGCTGTACCACAAATTCGGCTTTAAAATCAGCAAAACCATCCTGCCCGACGTCGAAGACGAGGACGGCTATCATATTATGAAGCTGGCATTAACGCCTGAAAAATGAGCTGCGCGGAGGAATTCATCATGCACACTCACTTGCCTCTGGCCATCAAGATGTCCGAACGTATTGAGATCCAAACGCTGATCGACAACTATGTGGATCTTCTGCTGCCGCCGTCGGAAACCGTCAGCCGACCGCCGCTGGCCATCGACGGCCGCATCCTGGATGACACCCTGCTGGCCGAACACGGACTGTCGCTGCTGGTAACCACGCATATGAACGGACAAAAGCACAGCATACTCTTCGATACCGGTTACACACATGTCGGCGTACCGCACAACATGGCCCGGCTGGGCGTCGACATTGCGGCGCTCGAGGCCATCGTCATCAGCCACGGTCACATGGACCACACCGGCGCGCTGGGATGGATCCTCGACCAGCGCTCGGCGCCGATTCCGCTGGTGGTGCATCCGGGGGCCTTTGCGCATCCCCGCTACACACGCACACCGGACGGCAGCAAACGGCTTTTCCCACGCACCCTGGTGCCAGAGGTGCTGGCCGAAAAGAATGCCACCATCGTGGAGAGCCAAAACCCCGTCCCGATTGCCGACGACAGCATCCTGGTCACTGGTGAAGTGGAGCGCAATACCCCCTTTGAAAAGGGATTCCCCAATGCGCTGATCGAAAAAGACGGCCAGCTCGTGCAGGACCCCATTGTCGACGACCAGGCCATTGTCATGAACCTGAAAAACAAGGGCCTGGTGGTGATCTCGGGGTGTGCGCATGCCGGGATCATCAACACCCTGCATTACGCGCGCAAGATCAGCGGTGAAAAGCGGGTGTATGCCGTGCTGGGCGGATTTCACCTGAGCGGCCCTTTTTATCAGAAAGCGCTTCAACCCACTGTGCGTGAGATGCAACAGATCGACCCTGCACTGGTGGTACCCATGCACTGCACCGGCTGGAAAGCGGTGACGGCCTTTCAAGAAGCATTTCCCGAAAGTTTTCTGTTAAACAGCGTCGGCTCCAAGGTCACGTTGACGTCCGCGGCGGACTGCTGAAATGCCGCGTGTGCGGTCCGTCACCGCAAAGCGTCCGGCAGACCGCCCACCGGCCAACTCTTTTTAATGGAGCACGACAATGGGAATGTTCGCAAGGCGCGTTCAAAATTTACGGCCAGGATATCGATTCAGCTGTTTCTGTGCAGCCGCCGGTTTCATGCTGCTGGCTGCCGCCGTGTGTCCGACTCGGGCGGGAAGCCTTAAGATCGGCGAAATCAGCCCCCTTTCCGGACGGCTGGCCAAACAGGGCCTTGAAATCGACCGCGGCATTCAGGTGGCCATCGATATGGCCAACCGCCGCGGCGGTGTGTCCGGCAGAAAGATCGTGCTGCTATCACGCGACGACCAGAGCCGCCCGGGCGTTGCCATTTCCCGGGCCGAAGAACTCTGCAGTCTCAAAAAAGTTGTGGCGTTGACAGGCGGGTACGTGGATGCACTGGTGGGGCCCATTGCCGCCGTGGCCCAAAAATACAGGGTGCCTTACGTGGCCTCCGCCAGCCTGCAAAAGGAACTGGCACAACACCGGAACCGCTATTTCTTTCGGGTCTCCAGGTTGCGGGGATTTATTGAGCCTTTGTGCGGCAGCCTGACCGAACAGTTCAAGCCCCGGCGCCTGGCTGTTTTGTATGCCGCGACTCCCGGTGCCACGGAATTGGCCCAGGATCTCAGGAGTTGTCTTGCGACCCGCAATATCCGTGTCGCCATGCTGGAAAAATTCCGCCCCGGCACGCCGGATTTCACGCCGCTGATTCTCAAACTGGCCGCGCAAAAAATCGACGTGGTTGTATCGGCCGGCTTTACACCCGATCACATGCTCATGGTGCGACAGTTCAAGGAGCATCATTTCTCCCCCAAAGCCTACATCGGCCCCTTCGGCATCGCCTCAAGGCGCTTTGTCGCCGCCATGGGGCCGAACGCCGAGTACCTGTACGGCACTTGTGCCTGGAATCCCGGAATCACCATGCCGGGCACCGAAGCGGCCTCAAAAACTTTCATACGCCAGTTTTCCGAGCGCTACCAGCATGCGCCCAACACCACCAACATGCACGGCTATACTTCGGCCATGGCGCTGATTGCAGCCATGCGCAGCGTGGCGGCCGCCGGTCTGCCCCTGACCGGCAACCACATCCGCGATGCGCTTTCCCGTCTGGACATGGTCCTCCCCATGGAACACCTGGCGTTCGACGCCCACGGCAACCCGCTGCACTACCACCATGTCGTTGTACAGATCCAGCATGGCCGGCTCGTGCCGGTTTTTCCGCCCGGCAGGGCCGCGGCGGCGGCGATCTTTCCCGCACCGGCATGGGGAAAAAGATAATTCATGTTAAGCGCCGTCGTGGTTTCGGCACTTGCGACGGGGTCTTTTTACACCCTTGTCGCCTTGGGGTTCGCCCTGATCTACGGCGTTACCCGCAACTTCAATCTGGCCCACGGAGAACTGCTGGTGCTGGCCGGCTATACGGCCTACTGGCTCTGGAAAACCTGGGCGCTGCCCTTTGTTTTCACCTTCCCGGTTGCGATTGTCGCCAGCATGGCGGTCTGCCTGGCGCTGCAGCGCCTGTTTGCGCGCCTGAGCGAACCGCTGGAATTAAACTCCATCGTTTTCAGTTTCGGGATCGCCATTCTGATTCAAAACGCCATGCGCCTGTGTTTTTCCGGCAATTACCGGCTCATCCGTATTCCTACTCTCAATCACGGGGCTGGTTTCAACGCCCTGCCCGTCAGCTATGGACAGCTGACGCTGCTGGGCCTGTCGCTTGGCGCCATCGCCCTGCTCTACCTGTTCATGTACCATACCTACCCGGGAAAAGCCCTGCGGGCCACGATCCAGAACCGCGAGGCCGCCGCCCTGGCCGGAATCAACGTTGCCGCCATGGGAATCCTGGCCTTCGCGATCGGGGGCTTTTTTATCGGTCTGGCCGGGCCGCTTTTCGGCTGCATCCATTACCTCTACCCGGCAACCGGTCCCGAAGCCACCCTGTTGGCCGTCACCCTGACGATTTTCGCCGGTGTGGGACGGCTGGGCGGCATCATCCTGGCCGGCTGGCTCCTGGCGCTGGCCGAATCCATTACCGTGCTCTACATTGGTTCCAGCTGGCGCGAAATGATCCCGGCTGCTCTGCTGCTCGGGCTGCTGGCGCTCAAACCACGGGGGATTTTTTCCGATGACGGCCGCTGAACGGCCCGTTCCATATTCAACCGCGCCCCGGGAGCGGCGCACCGCGGCCAGAGGCGGCATGCTGCTGACGTTTGTCGCACTGGCTGCGCTGCCGGTCGTGTCCGGCCAAAATGGCTACGTACTGCAGGTGTATACCCAGACGCTGCTGCTGGCTTCCCTGGCCCTGGCCTGGAACGTACTTGGAATTTCAGGTGCCGTATCTTTGGGCCACGCCGCCTTTTTCGGCACCGGCGCCTATGTTTCAGCACTGCTCAGCACAATACAAGACCTCTCGGTCTGGATCACTATACCATTGGCGGGTGTGTTCGCAGCCGCGCTCGGCATGCTGGCCGGGCTGATCTGCATGCGCCTGCGGGGAGCCTACTTTGCCCTGGCGACACTGGCTTTCGTGGAAATTCCCCGCGTGATCACCACGAACTGGGATAACGTTACACAAGGCTCCCTGGGGCTGGTGGGGCTGCCCGGGCTGCCTGTGTTGCACTGGGGCGACTGGCGTCTGGACATGGCTGCCAGCTCCACCGCCGCCTATTATTTTGTCTTCGCCTATGCCGTCATGGTGCTGTGCATCGTGGGAATCATTCAGCGCTCCAGTTTCGGGCTGGCCTTTCAGGCGCTGCGTGAAGAAGAAACCGCCGCGTTGTCCATCGGCATTCCGGTTAGCGCCCTGCGCCTGCTGGCTCTCTCCGCCAGTGCCTTTTTCGCCGGCATCTGCGGTGCCTGCTATGCCCACCTGGTGCGCTACATCGAACCCGGCCTGGTCTACGGACTGTACTTTTCGGCCATCCCCATGGTTCTCGCCATCTGCGGCGGTCGCTTCACCATTCTGGGACCGGCGTTGGCGGCACTTGTGATCTATCCGCTGGACCAGTTCGTTTTTCACCCCCTTCTACCGGCGGGGCACGAATTCCTCTACGGCCTGGCGCTCGTTTTAACGGTACTTTTTTTCCCAAAAGGTTTCTGGGGATACTTCGGAAGAACATCGTGAGCCTGTTGACCCTGCATGCCGTGAGCAAGACTTTCGGCGATTTCACGGCGCTAAAAGACATCAATTTTGTATTGGACGAAGGTGAAGTCGTCGGGCTGGTGGGGCCCAACGGCGCCGGCAAGTCGACATTGCTGAATGTCATCAGTGGAAGGCTGAAGCCCAGTTACGGGGAAGTGCGTTTCGATAATGTTCTGATCAACGGGTTGAAACCGCAACGTATCTGCCGCCTGGGCATCAGCCGGACCTTCCAGTCATCGCGCCTGTTTGCGGGCATGAGCGCTTCGGACAACATCCTGGCCGCGCGTCTTTTCGGAAAGGGGTGCCGGCCGCGCATCACCGGGCAAGACCGCGATGCGGCCCGACGGGCACTGGCGTTCGTCGGTATGACCCATAAAGCCGATACCCCTGCCGGTGATCTGACACTCAGCGAACAGCGGCGCCTGGACCTGGCTCGGGCCTTGGCCACGCGCCCACGCCTGCTGCTGCTGGATGAAATCGCGGCCGGCTTCAGCCCCGTTCTGGTCAAACAGGCTGTGTCGCTGGTGAAAAAGGTCCGGGCGCGCGGTGTTACGATCCTGATCATCGACCACTTCTTAAACTTGAGTGTTCGTGTCTCGGATCGCCTTCTGGCGCTGGATCACGGTGAAAAAGTCGCTGCCGGCCCGCCGGCGGAAGTACTCCGCAACCCCGACGTCATGCGTGCCTACCTGGGCCTGCGGCACGAAGGCCCGGGGCACACCTCCAGAGGGAAACATGCCGGCTGACGAACGACCGCTTTTGAAAATCTGCAACCTGGATGTCCGGCTTAACGCCAAACCGGTGCTCAAGCATATTAATCTGAGCATCTGCAACGGACAGATCACTTCCATCGTGGGACCCAATGGGGCGGGCAAAACCACGCTGATGAAAGCGGTCGCCGGTGTCCTGCGGCCGGTATCCGGCGCCATCACCTTCCGGGGCATCCCCATCCACACACTTCCGGTGCACGCCATCGTGCGTTGCGGCCTGGTGTATGTTCCGGAGGGTATGGGCGTTTTTCCAGATATGAGTGTACGCGAAAACCTGGAAATCGGCGCTTACTGTGCACGTGCTGAAACAGATGCCCGCATGGATTTTGTATCCGGCATTTTTCCCGTGCTGGCCGACAAACGCAGCCGTTTGGCAAAAACACTGAGCGGCGGCCAGAAGCGCATGCTGGTGATCGGCCGGGCATTGATGAGCGGTGCCCGCCTGCTGTTGCTGGATGACCCTTTCCTGGGGCTTGCACCCCGGGACGTGCGCCGCCTGTGCGACACTCTGAAACAGATCCGCCGCAACGGTATCACCCTTTTTCTGGCCGGCCAGCACGTACGCCGCATCCTGCAGGTTGCCACGCGCGCGTTTCTCATCGAAGACGGCCGCATCACACTATCCGGAAGCGGCCAGCAGCTTTTGGGTCACCCCCACCTGCGCCGCTGCCTCTATGGGATTGCAACGCAGTCGCCGGGCGCTCTGCTCGCGGAGGCGGGTTTCCCGCAGCCCGCCGGGAGCGGCCTGGACCCCCGGCCGCTTTTTCCACAATCCGAAAGGGATTGACTTGGTCCGGTACATTGGCTTACTTTGAAAGCCCGGAAAAGGGGGAAATGCCCTTCCCCCCTTTTTGATACGTCAAACATTCTGAACCACGGGAGGTGACACATGACGGAGGCATTGAAAGTCGGCATGACCCACGAGTTGCAGCACACAACCACCCCTGAAATGTCAGCCCGACGCGTCTATCCCCATGTACCCGATGTCTATGCCACGCGGGCTATGGTGGGTCACATCGAAGAAGTCTGCGCTGACATGGTGCGGCCGCAGCTTGCAGAAGGCCAGCAGACCGTGGGCATCGGCATGCAGTTCAAACACATGGCGGCCACTCCTTTGGGCATGCGCGTGCGTTTCAAGGCGAAATTGACTGCCGTCGAGGGGAAGAAACTCACTTTTGAAGTGGAAGGCTTCGATGACGTCGACAAGATCGGCGAGGCCACTCACCAGCGGTTTATCATCGATGCCGACAAATTCAACCAGCGTGTGGCGCAGAAAGCCCAAAAAGCGGCTTCATAGAAAAAGGACTGCCCGGCACACTTTAAAAACTGTGCCAACGAACCCGATAACCCCCAACCCCGGGAGGTGATCCATGACCTCGTCTAATCTCATGCAGCAGCTGGACGCCATGTTGAGGCCTGCCAGCGTGGCCGTCATCGGAGCTTCGACGAGCCCCGGCAAGCTGGGACATGAAGTATTGAAAAACATCATCGACGGCGGTTTTAGGGGCGAAGTCTTTCCCGTGAATCCCAAGGCGGATGCCATTTTGGGCTTGCCCTGTCATGCCGGTATTGCGGATATCGAAAAGCCACCCGATCTCGCCGTGGTCATCGTGCCGGCACGCTTTGTCCCCCAGACCATAGAAGATTGCGGCCGCAAAGGCGTCAAGGGCGCTGTCATCATCACCGGCGGTTTCGCGGAAGCCGATGCGGATGGGGAACGCCTGCAGCGTCAGCTCCTGGAGAACGCGCAAAAATACGGACTGCGCATCATCGGTCCCAACTGTCAGGGAATCAACAACCCGCACCATCTGATGTGCGCATCCTGGCCCCTGCTGACGCATCAGGGCAAGGTGGCGGTCATCGCGCAGAGCGGCACCGTGGGTGCCGCCATGATGGATTGGCTGTCCGAAGACCACCTGGGCACCTCCGGCTTTGTCAGCATGGGCAACCGTGCCGACGTGGATGAAACCGACCTGATCGCCTATTTCGGCCAGGATCCGCACAGTGCAGTGATCGCGGCCTACATCGAAGGTATCAAACGTCCCCAGGCGTTTATCGAGACGGTCCAACAGCTGCGCAAACCACTGGTGGTCCTCAAATCCGGCCGCACGCCCAAGGGAAAAGTGGCCGCCGAGTCGCATACCAAATCCCTGGCCGGCGCCGACGCCGTTTATGAAGCGCTGTTCGCCAAATACGGCATCTGCCGGGCGTACAATCTGGAAGAGTTCTACGACTTTTCCAAGGCCCTGGCCTACCTGAAACCACCGGCCGGAAACCGCATCCTGTTCATCACTTCATCCGGCGGATCGGCCATCCTGGCCACCGACCAGGCCGAACAGGAGGGGCTGGACGTATCCCCGCTGCCGGCAACGCTGGTGGACGCCATCACCCCCCTGATCCCGGCGCATGCCATCAAAGCCAACCCCCTGGATCTCACCGGCGACGCCACCGCCGAGATGTTTGCCGATGTCATGCGCACGGCGGCCGGGCATTACGATACCCTTGGCATCATCTTCGGCGATCCGGTGGAAGATGCATCCCGCATCGTCACCCCCCGGGCCGACGAACTGGTCATTTTCCTGGGCGGCGCCGAAGTGCAAAGGCACGAAAGCCGCCTGATGCATCGCAAGGGCGTTCCGGTCTTTCCCACTCCCGAACGGGGTATCCGGGCACTGGCGCGGGTGATCTCGCGCGAGGGACTCGCCAAACCGCAGGCCCCCACAATACTGGAGGCCGCCCCCGGCCGGCAGCTGACACCCTTGGCGGCCATGGAGCGCGTGGCCCGGCAAGGCCTGCCATGTATCGATTCTGCCTCAGCCAAAGACCGCGATCAGGCGGTTGCAGCTGCGCGCCGGCAGGGCTTCCCGGTGGTTTTGAAAATCAGTTCAACGGACATCGTGCACAAAAGCGATGTAGGCGGCGTTAAGCTGAACCTATCTTCCGAAAGGGCCGTGGCCGAAGCCTACGATGAAATGCTCGCGTCCATGCAGGCGCAACAGCCTGCCGCACACATTGAGGGCGTGCTGGTTTCTCCCATGGCGCCCCCTGGGCTGGAAGTGATCGTTGGAATGAACCGCGATCCACAGTTCGGTCCGGTGATACTCTTCGGTCTGGGCGGGGTGATGGTGGAACTCTTTCAGGACGTCAGCCTGGGGCTTTTGCCGCTTTCCGAAGAAGACGCCCTGCGCATGATCCGCGAGATCAAGGGATACCGCCTGATCGCCGGATATCGCGGCCGTCCGGCGGCAGATGCGCATTCCCTCGTGGGTATACTGCTGGGAGTTGCGCGGATGGCCGAAGAAAATCCGCAGATCGCCGAAATCGATCTGAACCCGGTGATCGTCTACCCCGATGGCGCCAAAATCGTGGATGCCCGGATCATCGAACGGTAACCGGCGCGCGTAAACACAAAAAAACCAAGTAACCTCGCGCGGGCCGCTTCAGCGGGCATTGCCGGCTGCCGCGCCGGCCAATTTTTCAACCAGCACGGCGGGCAGCTCGCGGGCGCGCCAGTCCGGTCCGATGGCCACCAACGTGGCTTCGCCCTGCGCAATCAGAGCCGTTTCCGGCGGACGATGGAATTGGAAGCCAAATGCCAGCGACCGGGGTTTCAACTGTTTGACGGCGACCGACAGTTCCAGCTTTTGCCCGTACCACACGGGTTTGTGAAAATCGCACCGGGCGCCCACCACCGGCAGGCCGAACTTCTGCTCCTGGTTCCTGAACATGGCATCGGGTGCCAGCCCCAGGCTGCGGATGAATTCCTCGATGCCGTGGTGGCAGTATCGGAAGTAGGAAACAAAGTAAACCACCCCGTATGGATCCGTGTCGCCGAAACGGACCCAGATGGGAATTTTTACGTATGCTGCGCTCATTTTGCATGCCTCCCCGGTGGTGAAAAAGATGTTGCGGCTTGAATTTCCCGTTAGCGCTGATTGCATGTTCGTATCGGCGCCTTTCGGCATACAACATTTGCGCAGGTTTGTTTAGAAAAATATTGCACCAAACGGTCAAAGTTGCTATCTACGCCCATCGGCCGAAAAACGCAGGCCAAAAGAGGCATCGTTCGTACTTTCATCAGGAAGAGGAGCAGGATATGGAAGAAAAATGTCGCAAACTTTTTGAAGCGGCCAGGGCGCTTGTCCAATACATTAACGAAGAGGAAGTTTACGACAAACTGGGCGATGCCGGCTGCGGCGGTGTCGACCCCTACCGCTCTGACCGTTTCATGGCACTCATCAAAACCGCCAACGAAGCACTCAAGACCGTCGAGACCGAGTCCAAAGACTGACCCGTTGATGCACGGCTCAGCCGCGGCCTTGAAAAGAAAAACCGGACGGGCAGATACTTAAAACGACAACTTTAACAATCAGCGAAGGGAGAATGCCATGCTGAGAAAAGCCACGTACAAACTGCGTGTCACCCGGCGGGAATCGCTTTACGTTCACGACGAGTTTGACCATGCCCTCATGCTTGTTGAAATGCAGGGCATGCCGCTGCACTATGAAGTCGGTGTCGCCGGGGAATTTGTCTCGCGCCGCAGCGTCAATTTCCACGACCGCACGGCCGGCAGCGGAAAGATGGAAGGCTACGCAGTGACCAACTTTCAGTACGGCTCGGTTTACAGCAAGTTCTCGGGCCGGCGTGACGGCGAGAGCAAGACCACGACAGGCACCTGGGAGACCTACAAGGGCACCGGGAAGCTGGACACCATCAAGGGCAAGGGGACCTTTAAAGTAACCTCCGGCGATGCCCCCGGTGAGTTCATCCTGGATATGGAAGGCGACTATGAACTTTAGCTACCGCTGACGTTTCGCCGCCATGTGTTGCACCTATAAAAAGGGGGATACGCCATACGTCCCCCTTTTTTTTTCCGCACGCCTGATGGGAGGTTTTCAGACGCCGCTCCCGACATCCCGGCAGCTGCAAGC
>JALSRD010000083.1 GCA_026984935.1 Desulfobacterales bacterium | reverse complement strand
ACACAGTAGAGGCGGTAAAATCGGCGCTCCCGCAGGGCAGACAATTTTGAAGTCAAAAGGGAAGGTTTCCGAACATACCAATGACGCTAAAAATTATCGCGCTGCATCCATAGACAACCATGAGATAACATTACAATTTTATAAGTTTTCAAAATTGTCTGTGCAAGATTCAGGTAAAAGATCGTCTCCGGCCTCAGCGCGCCAGCATGGCCCGCATCATGTCGCCGGCGTTTTCGGCATGGTCGGCGATGGCGCCGATGGTTTCGGCCAGCCGGACCATGTGAAACACGGTGATGGGGTCGCCCCCGAGGTTCAGGGCCCTGCGTTTAATCTGATCTTCGATCTGATCGGCATCACGCTCCCGGTGATGAAGTTCGTGCACCATCGTCTTAAGGTGGTCGCGCTCTTCGTCCGAGAATTTTTTAAAGTAGCTGCGCGCACCGCGCACCAGCTTGCTCAAAGCCTCGATAAGGCCGATCACGGCGTCGGCCAGATGCAGAAAATCATCGCCGAGCTCCGCAGGGATGCCCGGGTCGGTGCGGTAGGAGATCCAGTCCAGCGCGTCCTCGACGCTGTCGAGCACCTGGTCCTGCTCCCGCAGATACCGGAAGAGCTGGAACTTGTCCACCGGCATCAGGGTCCCCTTGGGAATGTGTCCGCGTACGCGCCGCTTGACGGCATCGGCGCGGCTCTCGATCTGCGCGGCTTCGGCGCGCAGTTCCTCGAAGGCCGCACCTTCTCCGGCCACGTGGCACGCTACGGCATTTTTAAAAACCAGGGCGCAGGATTTAACCAGTTCGGCATGTTCCTGCAGGCCTTCGAAGGGCGATGTCATGAACAGGGACATAAAAGGGGTTCGCATGCTCTGGGCTCCTCTACAGCAGGTGTTGCAGCGCTTTGTAGATGACCATGCTGGTCAGGGCGGCTGCCGGTACCGTTAAAATCCAATATAGCATAATCTGCAGGATGATTTCAAAATTTACGGCTTCCAGGCCGCGGGCGATACCAACGCCCAGGACACCCCCGACTGCCGCATGGGTCGTGGAAACCGGCAGCCCCATCTTGGAGGCTGCCAGCACGGTGGTGGCGGCGGCAAAGTCCACGCAGAACCCCCGGGTGTTGGTCAGGGTCGTAATGCGGCTGCCCATGGTTTCCATGACCCGGTATCCGGCCATGGCGATGCCCGCGGCGATTCCTATGCCGCCGAATGCCAGCAGAAAGACCGGCACGGCCACCGTTTTCCCGATACTGCCGGTGTCGACCAGAAAATAGATTACCGCCAGCGGACCGATGGCATTGGCCACATCGTTGGCACCACCGGCCAGGGCGACGTAACAGGAGGTGCCGATCTGGATGCGCCGGAAGATCTCTTCCACCCCGTTGGAAAACCCGCGGTTCCGCATGGCGCGTGCCAGCATCGCCCTGCCGGCATACCCCAGCAGCAGGGCTGCCAGCAGGGCACCCAGCAACGCTGTGGGTGTGCCCACGTGCAGGCGCCTGCCCAACGGTGTTTTGAACAGGAAAGACAGCGCCACCACGAAGCATGCACTGCCGATGAAGCAGGGGCAGAGCCGCAGTGCCCGCGCCAGGGGGTCGTGTTTTTCGAAGATGGATTTCAGTATGATTTTGAACATCAACCATGCGATGACCAGGCTGAAGACCGGAGAGATGATCCAGCTCAGGACCACGGCGCCCAGCTTGATCCAGTGGATGGCGGCGACGCCCCCGGTCATCAAACCGAACCCGATCATGGCGCCTACGATGGAATGCGTGGTGGAGACCGGCAGGGACTTCCAGGTGGCGAAGCTGACCCATAAGGATGCTGCCAGAAGAGCCGCCAGGGCCCCGAGTGCCGCCTGGTGCGGATCCGCCAGGGTCTGGGTGGAAACGATGCCCTTGCGGATGGTGTCGGTGACATGCGAGCCGATGAAGACTGCTCCGGTGAAATTCAGTATGCCGGCGATCAGGACGGCCTGCTTGATTGTAATGGCCTTGGCGCCCACCGCGGAAGCCATGGAGTTGGCGACGTCGTTGGCGCCGATGTTCCAGGCCATGTAGAAACCGAAGATGTAGCCTGCAGTCAGAATAAAGTAGGCATGTACCATGGTGGAAACATGAACCCCTGTCCGGCAAACCGGCGCCGCCTTGTCGCGGGGCGTCGCTTTTAAAAAGGTGCCCCCGCTTTACCAGAAACAGCCGGCTTTATAAAGGCCAAATCCCTTTTCAATTGCCATGCTGCTGAAATTGGGTTAACAACAGCCAACATTGGATTTGCAAATGGGAGCCGTCGAACGTGGAGGTGTTTTTTGCAAACTTTCTGGCGGGGCGGTCGCTGCCGGTTTTGTTGGGCATCATGGCCGTCTCGCTTTACGCGCTGAGCAGGGGCGCCGACTGGCTGGTGCAAGAGGCTGTGATGCTCTCGCGCCGGTGGGGTGTGCCCAAGCTGCTCATCGGAGCCACCGTGGTCAGCCTGGGAACCACCCTGCCCGAAGCCGCCGTGTCCGTTTTCGCCGCCATCGAAGGCAAACCCGACATCGCGCTGGGCAATGCAGTGGGCTCCATTATCTGCGATACCGGACTGATCCTGGGGCTGGCGACGCTTCTGTCCCCTCTGCCGCTGAAGGGTGAAGTGGTCAACCGCCACGGCTGGCTGCAGCTCGCCGCCGGAGTGCTGCTGGTGGTCGGCTGCATTCCGCCGGCCGATCCCGCCGGCATTTTTACACATGGCGGGAAACTGCCGCACACGGTCGGCTTTCTTTTCCTGGTGCTGCTGGTTGTTTACCTGTGGCTTTCGGTGCGGTGGGTGAAAGGCCATGGGGATGCCCAGGACAGAGAGGATGAAGACGATGCCCTCCATGAAGCTTCCGGGGTCGTCCCCCTGCTGAAAGTTGTTTCGGCGGTAGCGCTGGTGGTTGCTTCGTCGCGCATCCTGATTCCCACGGTTCAGGAGACGGCCATGCGCATGGCGGTGCCCGAGAGCATCATCGGTGCCACGCTGGTGGCTTTCGGTACGTCTCTCCCCGAACTGGTAACCGCCGTAACGGCGGTGATCAAAGGGCACGGCGAACTGGCGGTGGGCAACGTGATCGGCGCCGACATCCTCAACGTGCTTTTCGTGGCCGGCGCTTCGGCGGCGGTTACACCCCACGGCCTGATCGCACCGCCGCATTTCTTCAAGCTGCTGTTTCCCGCCATGCTGCTGGTACTGTTGCTCTTCAGGGCCGGGATCCACTTTTCCGGCGACCGGCTGAAACGTCCATACGGCGCTGTTCTGCTTTGCATTTACCTGGCGGTGACCCTGGTGAGTTATTCGGGCATCGTATCCTGAGCAGGCCCTTAAGGCTCACGCCAAAATAGCTTCACCTTTTAAACGCCGATGAACCCCACCTGGCTGTGTTGCGAAAACCCGCCATCTTTCCGATGCTCCAGCACTTGCGCGCCCTGCCAGCCACTGGCGCCCCGGTGCAAAAATCAAGCGAACTTACTCCCGCGCGAACCTTTAGGTGCCGGACCGGCCGGCTGTTTTCCCACGGTCCTCAATTGAAGCCCTTGTCCTGTTTGACAGCCTCGTAGGCTTCCTGGATTTCGCGGAATTTGTCGTTGGCAAATTTGGTAAACTCTTCGGGCAGGCCTTTGGATGCGATCTTGTCGGGATGATATTCGGAGACGAGCTTGCGGTAACGTCGCTTGATTTCTTCGGGCGGATCGTCGGGGCTGACGCCCAGGGTGGCATAGTACTTGTCGGAGCGCCGGACATACTTGGATTTGAGCTGTTCGTAACGCACCGGGCTCAAGCGGAAGATGCGGGCCGCCGAATCGATCAGCGCCTCCTCGCCGGCGGAAAGCCTGCCGTCGGCCACCGAAACGCGCAGCAGGATGTCGACCATGAATTCGAGCATCTGGGGCTGGGCGTAAAATTCGTTGTAAAACTGATTGGCAAAACTCTCAAAGGATTCCGGTGAGTCCACGGCCGCATGAAAGATGTCGACGGCAATTTTGCGGCTGTGCGGCGGAAGATTTAAATCCTGGGACATGAAGGTTTCGATGGAGCGGATCTCTTCAGGTGAGATCCGGCCGTCTGATTTCGCCAGTTTGGCCAGCATGGAAAAGGCCGCCACGAAGAAAGTGAGCTGGGATTTTTCCGAATAGGAGAGATGCCCGCCGGATTCCAGCTGCTGGTGTTCTTGGCTGGCGTCGAAGGCGTGGCCGAATACGGCCCCGGCCACGGCGCCCAGCGGGCCGCCCATGGCAAATCCGATGGCGCCGCCGACGAGTTTTCCGATGATTCCCATATGGATGACTCCTGATGCCGGGCGGCTTCGACCGGGGCCCGGCAGGTCATGCGAGCGACCGTCACGCATGTCGTAATGCCTACCGCAGGAAAACAACCGGCGGGCAACGAAAGGCCGTATGCCGGAAGGTTGGTCGCGGTGCCCCCGGCCAAAACAGGGCTGTATTTAGGGTAGCGGTGTTCTGAAATGCGCCCCGGGCCGGATGCTCTTGTCGGCCTGCACGATCAACACCGTGGCGGTGGTTTTTTGGGTGCCGATCACCAGCAGCGTTCCCAGGCGGACGGCGACCGTGGCTTCGCGGTAGGGTTTGCGTGCATAAATGGTATAGCGCTGGCCGGGTTGAATATGGTCCTGCTGCCCCTTGTCGATAAACGCCACCGTGTCGTCACCGAAGTTGGCCATGTGCTCTTCGGCGCCCAGAATGTAGCCGTCGGTGTCCGGTACGCTGCGTGCAAGCGTGATTTTGGGTGAGCGCGGCGCATAGGGCATAAGCTGGTCGTTGACGGAAATGGAGCGGAAAGATCTCAGAATGCGCGCTGTTGTGTAGCCTTTCTCGATCCCGACGATTTCGGCAATGCCGGTCAGATAGTACTGCATGCCGACGTAGGTACCGGTCACCGGATTGCGCACCGGAAGGGTTCGAAAAATAGTGAACGATGTGCCGGGGATGAGCTTGGCGCCATTGGCGGGCTTGATATACACGATGTCATCCTGCCGGATCATGTGCTTTTCGTTTTCGGATGAAAACTTGACCGCGAAAATCTTGCCGGCAGAGGCGATTTTGTCCCGGCGGATAAAACCGGTTTTGTCGATGCTGCTGTATCGGTAAAATGGCGCTGCCGGCGGTTTTTCAGAAGCCCCGGCCGGCGCCTTGGAGGCCAGTGCAATGTGCTGGGTCTGTTCCTGCTGGAAAATGCGGATCTTCATGCCCGGCATGAGACGATGCGGATTGGCGATTTGCGGATTCAAACGCCACAACTGGGGCCATGCCGCGGGCGTCCCGTAAAGGCGCGTGGCAACGTCCCAGAGGGTGTCTCCCTTTTGAATGGTGTAGTATAGCCCACTTTCAACGGTAATCCTGTCGCCCGTGGTGTTCTGGGCGCAAAGGGTTCCTGCAGGCAGTAAAAGCAAAACAGCCAGCATGGCCAGAGCCGCATTGAGCCGCCAGATTTGTCCGAGCCGCATGGCGCACCTCGCTTCATTGTATAACCATTTTTATTTATTGCCCATCTTTCAGGCCTACATCCTTATCTTGATTATCGGCCGTTTGTCAAGTTTAATAAGCACTTTGTGCAACCGCGGCGGTTTTTGAGGGGGCCGAAACAAGGCCGATGCGGGTAGTGCGGGAATTTACGACCGGTCTGCCAACCCAAAAGTCCCCCTGCAGCGCGGGCCGCAGGGGGACTCTTGATCGGTTACAACGGCGTTGGTTGGGGCGGATGCGGCCGATTTACATCATACCGCCCATACCTCCTCCCATGCCGCCGCCCATGCCGCCGCCCATGCCGCCACCGGCCGGCATGCCGGCATCAGGCTTTTCCTCGGGCTTTTCAGCGACCATGGCCTCGGTGGTCAGCATCAGCGAAGCGACGCTGCCCGCGTTCTGCAGTGCGAAGCGCACCACTTTGGTCGGATCGATAACACCGGCTTCGAGCAGGTCTTCATACTTGTCTGTTTCGGCGTTGTACCCGAAAGGCCCCTCGCCGTTCTTGACTTTGTCGATGACCACGGAGCCTTCCATACCGGCGTTGTCAGCGATATGGCGCAGCGGATCTTCGATGGCGCGCATGACGACTTTGACGCCCAGTTTCTGGTCGGCCTTGATTTTGATTTTCTCAAGCGCCGGCAGGCAGCGCACCAGCGCAACCCCGCCGCCGGGTACGATACCCTCTTCGACGGCCGCACGGGTGGCGTTGAGGGCGTCCTCAACGCGGGCCTTCTTTTCTTTCATCTCGGTCTCGGTGGCTGCGCCCACATTGATCACCGCGACGCCGCCGATGAGCTTGGCCAGACGTTCCTGCAGCTTTTCACGGTCGTAGTCCGAGGTCGTTTCCTCGATCTGCGCACGGATCTGTTTGACGCGGCCCTCCAGGGCGGAGCGTGAGCCGGCACCGTCGACGATGGTCGTGTTGTCCTTGTCCATGGAAACCCGTTTGGCCTGGCCCAGGTCGTTGACCGTCAGGTTCTCCAGTTTGATGCCCAGGTCCTCGGAAACCACCTGGCCGCCGGTCAGAATGGCGATGTCTTCCAGCATGGCCTTGCGCCGGTCTCCGAATCCGGGGGCTTTCACGGCTGCCACCTGCAGCGTGCCGCGCAGCTTGTTGACCACCAGGGTGGCCAGGGCTTCACCGTCCACGTCCTCGGCGATGATCACCAGCGGTTTGCCCATTTTGGCGACCTGTTCCAGAACCGGCAGCAGGTCTTTCATGTTGCTGATCTTCTTTTCGTTGATCAGGATGTAGGGGTCTTCCAGCGAAGCCACCATTTTTTCCGCGTCGGTGACGAAGTACGGGGAGAGGTAGCCGCGGTCGAACTGCATGCCTTCGACCACTTCCAGGGTGGTCTCCATGCTCTTGGCCTCTTCGACGGTGATCACGCCTTCTTTACCGACCTTGTTCATGGCCTCGGCGATGATGTTGCCGATGGTGGTATCGTTGTTGGCCGAAATGGTGCCCACCTGAGCGATTTCCGTCTGGTCCTTGGTGGGTTTGCTCATGGCGTGCAGTTCCTTGACGGCCACTTCCACGGCCTTGTCGATGCCGCGTTTGATCGCCATGGGGTTGTTGCCGGCGGCCACCAGTTTCTGGCCCTGTTCGTAGATTGCGCGGGCCAGTACGGTTGCGGTGGTCGTGCCGTCGCCGGCCATGTCGCTGGTTTTGCTGGCCACTTCCTTGACCATCTGGGCGCCCATGTTTTCAAATTTATCTTCGAGCTCGATTTCCTTGGCCACGGTTACACCGTCTTTGGTCACCGTGGGCGATCCCCACGATTTGTCCAAAACGACGTTTCTGCCCTTGGGCCCCAGGGTGACGACCACTGCATCGGCAAGGGTGTTGACACCCTTGAGCATCGCTTCGCGAGCTTTCATGTCGTACTTAATGATTTTACCAGCCATCTTGTTTTTCCTCCGTCTCTATCAAGTCTGTGAAAAGTTCCTATCGGCTTCAGATCCACTATTCGATGACGCCGAGAACGTCATCTTCGCGCATGATCAGGTATTCCTCTCCCTCGATTTTTACTTCGGTGCCCGAATATTTTCCGAACAAAATACGGTCACCCACCTTCAGCTCCGGAGCGATCCGTTTGCCGCTGTCGTCCAGTTTGCCCTGGCCCACGGCCACGACCTTACCCTCGGCCGGCTTTTCCTTGGCGGTATCCGGGATGATGATGCCCCCCTTGGTCTTCTCCTCTTCTTCGACACGCTTCACCAGAATTCGATCCTGCAGTGGTCTAAGATTCATGTCTCCCATTCTCCTTACTTTAGGTTGAAATTAGAAATTAAAAAAAGATAAAAGATAATTAAGACTCAAGAGCCGCGTACTCTTTTCCACTGGCCAAAATTCGACCGAATAATAATCACCGATTCGGGTTTGTAAAGAGCCCGCCGGCGATTTTTCGTGCCCTCCCGGCTGCTCCCCCGGGTGTTTTCAGAACATGGCGAAAAAACACGCATCCCGCTCTTGGCACCGTTGCCGCGGCAACCGGAAGGGGTGCTTTTTTGCACACTGTCTGAAATTCCAGGGAGAAGAGATGCGTACCGGCGCACATAGCCCAGCTATGCATCGGCCGAAGCGGGCTTGGTCTTGTCTGACGCCTGGGGTGCCTTTGCCTGCGAACCGGCAGCGCTGCTTTTCGGATTTTCTTTTTGGGATTGTTGACTTGAGCACTGCGTCTGGGCGCTTCCCCGGCGGGCATAGTCGGTGACATACCAGCCGCTGCCCTTGAGGTGAAACGTACTGTGGGATATCAGCCGGTGCAGCTTTCCCGAACAATGCCTGCAGCGTGTAAGCGGCTTGTCCGAAAACTTTTGCAGGGCTTCTTCGATACGACCGCATTTCGTGCATTCATACTCGTAAATCGGCATTCCCGCTGGCCTCCTGGTTGACTACAGTGTTCACGTGTCGTCGCCGTTCTGAATTATCAATTATAATAGTAAGTGTTGGCGTGATGTCAAGGTGGGCGGAAAGGTTTTTCGGTGCGGCTTTGGCCGGCGGCAAAGTTCAGTCGCCACTGGGCCGGTGCAGGTTTTCGAATGGCTGGCGCCAGCGGCTGTAATATTCGAGAACCGGCCGCAGTCCCGTGGTTTGAACAGGCGCCAGAATTTCCCGGGTCAGACTGTGCACGCGGTTTTCCTCGACCATACGTTCCGCCGGAGGGGCATTAAAGTTCTGCAGGAACTTGCTGAAGCGCACGATGTGAATCAGTTCATGGGTGCCGATATACAACGTGAACGGCAGCAGCCGGAGTTGGGGAGACTTTTCCAGAGTGGCCAGGATGGTGTGATCCTGCAAGCAGATCTTGTAAAAATCGTAGACTTCAAAACCCAGGGCCGTATCCCGGCGTTGGCCCTCATAGCGGATGATCTGGGCAAAGGGGCCGTCAACGATTTCTGCCGGTGACAGTTCGGCCAGGGTTTTGACGTCAAACCTGGCGTGCAGCCACTGGCCGTCGGAGAGTTTGTAGAAATTGCTGACCAGCTCTTCGGACATACAGACGGCTTCGGTCACGGTCCGGAGCTGCTCAGCGCTGAAAGTAGGGAACGTTTTCATCGATAGCCCCATATCAGCACCTCATAACCCAATCGCCGGTCTGCGTCAAGCGTGGCGCCCGGCGGCGGATCGTCACCGCCGGGATTTTGTGCGTGCAAAAAAAGATAGACAACCGGGCAGAATTGATGCTATTTAGCCGCATACCGCAGGAAAGGTTGCGGCAAAACCGTGAAAGGAGGTGATCTATTGGGCAGCGTGGTTAAAAAACGCAGAAAGAAAATGAGAAAGCACAAGCACCGCAAGCTGCTGGCGCGCACGCGGCATCAGAGAAGAAAGGGCAAGTGATGAATTCCTGTCATCTTTTCTGGCATAAAAAAGCACCGCTTTGCAACACGGGCGGTGCTTTTTTAGTCTCCGCCCGGGCGTTTCCGTCGTCGTTCGGGGAAGTGGGCCCGTCGGGGTGTTAATGCAAACTGTTCGCGGCCACCTGATCGGCGAAGGGGCGCTTTCACAAAGAGGATGTTTCTACCTGAATCTTGCACAGACAATTTTGAAAACTTATAAAATTGTAATGTTATCTCATGGTTGTCTATGGATGCAGCGCGATAATTTTTAGCGTCATTGGTATGTTCGGAAA
>JALSRD010000082.1 GCA_026984935.1 Desulfobacterales bacterium | reverse complement strand
CTCCGCCCCGCGCGGACAATCAGGCCAATCGGGCCGGGCGGCGGTCGCCTGGCACCGCGCTGCCGGCCATGGGAATCTGAAGGGCGAAGGTGCATCCGCCGTTTTTCGCAGCGCTTTCGACCCAGATTTTCCCGCCGTGGAGTTCAACGGCCATTTTACAAAACGCCAGTCCCAGGCCCGCGCTGCCGGCCGGTGAATTGGACTTTCGGAGCCTCACCTGTTCGAATTTGTCGAAAACCTTGCAGTGATATTTTGCCGGCAGACCGGGGCCGCTGTCCGTCACGCGCAGTAGAAGGTGCCGGTTGTCGTCATCGATCGCCATGGTGATCTGGACGGTTCCGTTCTCAGGCGTGTGGCGGATGGCATTGTCCACCAGGTTGGCGATGACCCGCCGGATCAGCGCGGCGTCGATTTCAACGACCGGCAGCGGCCCGTTGCAGGACAAGCGCAGCACCGCTGATTTGGCATCGGCCTGCACGGCAAACAGATCCCTGACTTCCACGGCCAGCCGGCAGGGCTCGACCGGCTGCCGGTCGATCTTCAGCCGGCCCTGTTCCATTTTGTAAATGTCCAGGAGACTCTGGATGGATTCGTTCAGGTAGTCACAGTAATGGCGGCAGTCTGTTAAATAGCCCTTCAGGCGGCTGTTTAACCCGTCGATGTTAAACAGTGCCAGATCGAGGTTCCCGGAGATCGCGGTCAGGGGGCTGCGCAGGTCGTGGATGATCATGTGCGTCAGCCCTTCCTTGACCTTTTCCAGTTCGCGCAATTGCCGGTTTTTCTGTCGCAGGTCCTGGGTGGTCCGGATCAGTTCATCGGCGTATTTCTTGATGCGCAGAAGAGACTTGACGCGGATGAAAAGCTCGGTTCGATCCACCGGCTTGCTCAAGAAGTCGTCGGCGCCGGCTTCCAGGGCGCGGAGGCGGTGGGTTTTTTCGCGCAGGGCCGTTACCATTACGATGGGAAGCATGCGCGTCGTCGGATCGGTTTTCAGGCGTCGGCAGACTTCAAACCCGTCAATGCCCGGCATCATGACGTCCAGCAAAATCAGGTCCGGCCTGTCCCGGCGGACTTTCTCGAGGGCCTCTTCTCCATTTACAGCCGGGAGGATGCGGTAATCTCCGCCCGCCAGCATGGCGGTCAGAAGCTTGATGTTTTTGGGCTCGTCATCAACGAGCAGTATCACAGGCGTCGGCATGGGTAATGATTCATCAACTGTGGTTAAACCGGCTGCCGGCCGTGGCCGTTGCGGCTGTGGCGGATCAGCGGGGCGCTCTTTGTACAGCCTATCGGCAATCGCGGATTTTTCTTGAAAAGAAAATCCGCGGCGGGCGCAACCGATCGGGCTGTTGCCGGCAGGGAGGATGATATTTTGTCCTGACGGCACATAGACAACACGGTAAAGACCTTTTTGCGGCGGTAGGATTTACGGTGGGTTCGGGATGCTGGTCGGCGAATGCGCCGATTCAGGGCCTGGGCCGGGGGGCGCTCAGCGGCACAATGATCACGGTGGCGGATACGCGATGGCGCAGGGCATCGGCGGTGGTGCCGTGGATGAGGTCGGTGAGGCCGCGGTGGCCGTGGGCGCCGAGCAGTACGGCGTCGGCATCGGCCTCGGCGATCATGCGTGCCAGCTCGGGTACGGGATCGCCCAGCCCCAGGCGCCAGTCAGCCTTGTAACCGGCGCCGGTCAGGGTGTCGCCGAGGGTGGCCAGGCGCCGGCGGTCCGCGGCGGTCTCGGGGTCGTCGGCCTGGGCGCCCATGGCGCGCGCCACCGGACTTTCGACCACATGCAGGAGGGTAATGGCGGTTTGGGCCTTGTCCACGAAGCGCAGCGATTCGTTGATCAGCTGCTCTTCGCCGCCGGAAAAATCCAGTGCGATGGCGATGCGCCGGTAGCCCTGGGGACTGGCAAGGCGGATCGCGGGCGTTTCGGCCGCCCGGTGAATGCCGGCAGCGGGAGCGATGCGGCCGATGGCGCGCAGGCGCTCGATCAGCGGCTTGATGCTCACGTAGACCAGCAGCGCGGCCAGCATCAGGGCCAGTGGAATCACGGTCAGATAAAATATCCAGGCGCCGCCGGCCGCGCTCTCCAGCCAGACGGCCATTTCATCGATGACCAGTTTAACGTTCAGCACCACGATGATGCCGGCCACCAGCCAGGCCAGCAGTTGGATTCGCGGTCCGATGGCGAAAGTGCCCATGCGTTCGCGGTTGGCGACGAAATGAATAAGCGGAATGATGGCAAAGGGCAGCTGCAGCGAGAGCACCACCTGGCTGAGCACCAGCAGGGGTCCCGTGGAGCCCTCGCCGAAGTATAAAATGGTCAGCACCGCCGGTATGACCGCCAGCAGACGGGTGATCATGCGCCGCAGCCAGGGGCGGATGCGGAAGTTGAGATATCCTTCCATGACGATCTGACCGGCCAATGTACCGGTGATCGTGGAACTCTGGCCCGAGGCGAGCAATGCAACGGCAAAGGCAATGGGGGCGATGGCGGCTCCCAGGATCGGTTCCAGCATGCGGTGGGCGTCCTGGATTTCGGCGATTTCATGGTGGCCGCTGCGGAAGAAAACCGCCGCCGCCATGACCAAAATCGCGGCGTTGACCAGGAAGGCGAGGTTCAGGGAAATGGCCGCGTCGATCGTATTGAGGCGGATGGATTCGGCGATGGCCTTTTTCGACCGGCCCACGCGGCGCGTCTGCACCAGCGACGAGTGCAGGTAGAGGTTGTGGGGCATTACCGTGGCCCCGAGGATGCCGATGGAAATATACAATGCCGTGCTGTCGGGCATCGATGGTATGAAGCCGTGTACAAGCCCGTGCCAGTCCGGCCTGGCGAGCAGGATTTCGATAAAAAATGCAATGCCGATGGTGCCCACGAAAGCCAGCACCAGCGCCTCGAGTTTGCGGATGCCGAAGCCCGAGAGCGCCATGAGCAGCAGCACATCGAAAGTGGTGATGACCACGCCCCATAGAAGCGGCAGGCCGAACAGCAGCTGGAAGGCGATAGCCGAGCCGATCACCTCGGCCAGATCGGTGGCCGTGATGGCGATTTCGGCCAGCACATACAGCGGGATATTGACCAGGCGCGGATAGACCTCGCGACAGGCCTGGGCCAGATCACAGCGGCCGGCGATACCCAGGCGGGCCGCCATGCTCTGCAGCAGTACGGCCATAAGGTTGGACATCAACAGCACCCAGATCAGAGCGTAATTATAGCGGCTGCCGCCGGCCAGATCGGTGGCCCAGTTGCCGGGGTCCATGTAGCCCACCGAAACCATCAGGGCCGGGCCGGTGATTGCCCACCAGCGGTGCAAAAGCGGCTTTCCAGCCGGTATTTCGACCGATGCGTGGACTTCCGAAAGCGATTTTTGGGTGTCCGACACTTCAAGTTGCTCCATGGGGAGGAATTTTAGCCATACTGTGTCGCATGCCGGGCGGCCTTGTCAACGGAATTTGACACCATCCCGGCGGATGCGATGTTGGCTTTCGGGCTGCTCGCTTTTAGGCCATCCGGTCTTATTGTATGGAATAAGGAGCTTTGCAGGTAACGCACCCGTATCCCAGCCGGGAGGTCGCCATGAAAAAAACAAGCGTTGTTTTGTTGCCGCTGTTGGCCCTGTCATTCGCTTTTGTCACCGCGTTTAATCTGGACAACGCCATCGTTCCCAGAGATGAGATTCTATCCGGCGGGCCGCCCAAGGACGGGATCCCCGCGCTTTTGCACCCCAAATTCACTCCGGCGGACCAGGCTGGCTATCTGGAGCCTTCCGATGCGGTGGTCGGCGTGGTCATTGAAGGCCGCGCGCGGGCCTACCCGCTTAAAATCCTGGTGTGGCACGAAGTCGTCAACGACACCCTGGCCGGCCGTCCCATCGTGGTGACCTTCTGACCGCTGACCGGCTCCGGGGTGGTCTACTCCCGGAAGATTGACGCAAAGACCTATACTTTCGGTGTTTCCGGCAGGCTTTACAAGAGCAATGTCCTTTTGTACGATCATCAGACTGAAAGCCTGTGGTCGCAGCTCAAGGCCCAGGCGGTCGCCGGACCCCTGGCCGGGCGGCGCCTGACCGCACTGCCGTCCGTCCGCAGCGACTGGAAAACCTGGCGGCGGCGGCACCCGCATGCCGATGTACTGTCCGTCGATACCGGTTTTGCGCGCGATTACAGCCGCGACCCCTATGCCGGCTACTACCGTTCGGGATCCACATGGTTCCCGGTGGGCAGGGTGCGCCGCGACCTTGCGGCCAAGCGACAGGTGCTGGGCATAGAAGTAAACGGCGTTGCGCGCGCTTACCCGCTGGACGAGTTCCGGCGTCGTCCTGGGATCCTGGAGGACCGCCTCGGCAATGCGCGCATCCGCATAAAAATCAGCGACCGCGGACAGGTGGCGGCCGTGCAGGACGCCCGCGGACGTCTCCTGCCGCATATCTTCAGCTACTGGTTCGCCTGGCAGGCTTTTCACCCGCGGACATCGGTGTATAAAATCCCGTGAAAACAGGCGCCTGGCACAGGTTCGAACCAAAAAAAATCCAGAACGGGAAAGGAGCGCTTGTATGGAAATCCGCTTCGTCTACATGACCGTCGGCGATGCGCAGGAGGCAGCCGCCATTGGCCGCGAGCTGGTGGAGAGTCGCCTGGCCGCCTGTGTCAATATTCTGCCATCCATGCACGCCATCTATCGCTGGAAGGGAGACCTGGAAGAAGACAGCGAGGTGGTCATGATCGTCAAGACCACCCAACAACGCATGCCCGCGCTGATCGAAAAGGTGCGCTCGCTACACAGCTACAGCTGTCCCTGCATCGTCAGCCTGCCGGTTGTCGAGGGGCACACGCCCTTTTTGGAATGGGTCAAAAGCCAGGTGACCGCCGACAAAAGCTGACGGTTTTGCCGCAGACCGGAATTGTTCCTCAAACCCGGCGGCCGGGGGCTACCAGCCGTCGTCGTCGTCGGGGTGGAGGGCACCGTAGTCGTCGGAACGATCAAAATACGCCGTGATGGTTTCGCTGTTAACCAGGCGCCGGTCCAGGTCCTTGAAGAAGTAGGCTTCGCGTTCCCGGTCCGGCGCCACCGAGACCGAGTAGGGCGAACGCCGGAAGCCGCCGTTGCGCAGGCATCGGGTCAGGACCAGTTCGTCGCGTGCGCGGGTCATGGCCACGTACAGGATGCGGCGCTCCTCCTCTTCGTCATCCTCGCGCCCCAGGCTGCGGATGTGGGGATACATGCCCGGCTCGACGCGGATCAGGTAGCAGACCGGCGCTTCGGTACCCTTGGCGCTGTGCACCGTGGTCAGGGTGACTGCGTCTTCACCCTGCAGGCGCCGGCTTTCGGTGACCGACACGGGATCAAGCGTGTAAGTCTCGATGAAGGCCACCAGGCTGCGGTGGCGTTTGGCCAGGCGCGCCAGCAAATCCAGGTCCCGCCGGCGTTGATTCCAGTTGCTGTAGCGCGTCTTTAAGATTGGTGCCAGGTAGTGCCCCGCCCGGGTGATGGCCGCCGGCGGGTCGTTCCAGTCTCCCAGCACCGCGGAGAGCCCGTCTGAAACATCCCTGCGCGCTTTCAATATCTTCGCCAGCGAAGCGACAGCTGCGCGCGTGTCGCTGCAGGTCCGCATCTCCCTGATGACGCGCGCTGCCGTCACGTCGCCGATGCGCGGCCAGAGCGTCAGGTAGCGCGCCCAGGCCAGTTCGTCCCGTGGACTGGCGCAGGCCCGCACCAGGCTCAGCAGGTCTTTGACGTGCGCCGCCTGCATCAGGCTTGTGCCGCCGACGAAGCGATAGGGGATCTTCTGCTCCACCAGGAAGGATTCCAGCGCCCGGGCGCCGTAGCCGGTGCGCGTGATCACCATGTGGTCGCGCCAGTCGGCGCCGGCTTCGTGGCGTTCGATCAGGTCGTGCACGATCCAGCGGGCCTCTTCAAAATCGCTGTCGAAATCCAGCAGGCTCGGTTTGCTGACGGTCTTGCGATGGGCACGCAGCTTTTTGCCGTATTTCAGCGGCGAGGCGGTCAGCAGCCAGTTGGACAGATCCAGGATGCCCTGGGTGGAGCGGTAATTTTCCTCTAAGCGCAGCACGGCGGCGTTGGGGACGCGCCGGGTGAAGGCGTGCACGTTGCGGAAATCGGCGCCCCGGAAAGCGTAGATGCTCTGGGCATCGTCGCCGACGCAAAAGAGGCGCGCCGGGTCGCGCAGGCCGTCTAAGATCAGCCACTGCAGGGGATTGGTGTCCTGCATCTCGTCGACCAGGATGTGATCGAAGAGGCTTTTCAGGCGCTGCCGCAGGGCACTGTCCGCTTGCAGCCGGCTGGCAAACACGAACAGGATATCGTCGTAGTCCAGATAATCGTTGGCGCGTTTGCGGCGCTCGAATTCTTTGGCCAGACGGCAGATCTTCTCGATGGTGGCTTCATCGTGCTCCGTGTATCGTTTCAGGTAATCGGCGATGCGCTGGTTGGTGTTGCGGGCGTAGGAACACAGGCTGACCAGTTCGGAGGCCCGCGGCAGTTGTTCGCCCTTGCGGCGGCGGCCGCCGCGGACCAGTTTCATCAGCTGTACCTGGTCGTCGCGGTCGATGACCGTGGCGTTGGCCACCCCGAAGGCAGCCGGCATACGGCGCATGGTGTAGAGGCAGAAATGGTGAAAGGTGCCGGCCATCAGGGGCAGCTGCTCCTGTCCGGTGAGCTGCGTCAACCGCTGAACCATTTCACGGGCCGCACGGCGGGTGAACGTCAGCATCAGGATGCGGCCCGGGTCCACGCCCTGTTCCAGCAGGTGGCGGGCCCGGCCGATGATCGTACGGGTTTTGCCGGTGCCGGCGCCGGCCAGCACCAGCACGTGGGCGCCGTCGTAGGCAACAGCGGCTTTCTGCTGGGGGTTCAGTTCCATCGGGGGTATCGATCCTTTTTTTGCGCACGGGGCGCAGGGTGCGGCCCGGCGGTTGTTTGAAATCCATCCAGTCTATTTCATCACACTTCAAGCGCTATTTCAACCGCGCATACTGAAAACAAATGGCCTGC
The DNA here is from genome assembly GCA_026984935.1 of Desulfobacterales bacterium. Lineage (GTDB taxonomy): Bacteria > Desulfobacterota > Desulfobacteria > Desulfobacterales > JALSRD01 > JALSRD01. Next base: position 2,624 of record JALSRD010000082.1, on the reverse strand, counting down.
CCTTGTCCCCATCCGACAATCCGGGGCCCTATCCTGAGGGTGATGCGGCCGGGTTGCTTCCGGCCTGCCCAGCAATTGCATACGACGGGCGTCTTGCCGCCCTGTTTCCAGCCGGAGGGAACCATGTTGAGCACCATTCAGGAGATACTGCGCGATGGCCTTGCAATGGCCGCGGTGGTCGTACTGGCCGCCTTGCTCACGCTGGCCACGGGACTTTGATGCCGATCCCGCTTGATAACGGCAAATGGTGCCGGCGCACTTGACAGTCGCCGGACGGCGGCCTATGGTCATTTGAAAAGACCAGTTTTACTAGGGGACATCTTGCCCCGCGCTCTGCCGGGTGCAACGGCAGGGGTTGGTTTTTCCGGCGAAAACCATAACTTCCCAAGAAGCGGGGCCGAAAGGCATGGTGCGCGGCCCGGCCGGAATTTTTTGAAGTTGCCGAAAATCTCCCAACCGCCATGAGAGGATGCCTATGCGCTACGACCCCATTGACCCCCGGCTCTTTGTGCATAACCGCGCCGAACTGGCCAGACTGCTGGCGGCCAACAGTTTTGCGGTGGTCAACGCCAACGACATCATGCCCACCAGCGCGGACGGTGTGCACCCTTTTGTCCAGAATCCGGACCTCTTCTACTTGAGCGGCATTGACCAGGAGGAAACCGTTCTGGTCATCTATCCCGAGGCGCGGGATCCCAGGCAGCGTGAAATGCTGTTTCTCAAAGAGACCGATGAACGCATCGCCACCTGGGAGGGCGCCAAGCTGACCAAAGAAGAGGGCCGCCGGATTTCCGGGATATCCAGTGTGCACTGGACAAAGGAATTCGAGAGCCTTTTCCGGCAGCTGGCCTGCGAGGCGGACTGCATCTACCTCAATAGCAACGAACATCTGCGCGCCGAGGTGCGCGTGGAAACACGCGATATGCGCTTTGCCGCCTGGTGCCGCAAAGCCTTTCCGCTGCACGGCTACCGGCGCCTGGCACCGCTCATGCAGCGCCTGCGGGCGGTCAAATCGCCGCAGGAAGTCGCGCTGATGCGCCGGGCCGGCAGGATTACGGGCGAGGTCTTTGCGCAACTGCTCAAATTTATCCGGCCGGGTGTCTGGGAATACGAAATCGAGGCCGAGATCGTACACGGCTTTTTAAGGAGACGTTCGCGTCGCCCGGCCTATACCTCCATCGTGGCGTCGGGCCCCAACAGCTGCGTGCTGCACTACGTGCAAAAGAGCCGGCAGTGCCGGGAGGGCGAGCTTGTGCTGCTCGATTTCGGCGCCGAATACGCCAACTATGCCGCCGACATGACGCGCACGGTCCCGGTTTCCGGCCGCTTCAACCCCCGCCAGCGGCAGGTCTACGATGCCGTTTTGCGGGTCCAGAGGGCCGCCATGGCCATGCTGGTGCCCGGCAACACCCTCAAGGCCTACCACGAGGAGGTGGGCCGCATCATGGAAAAAGAGCTCATCGGCCTGGGGCTGCTGGATGCCGGCGAGGTCAAAAACCAGGACGAAAACGCGCCGCTTTACAAGCAATATTTCATGCACGGCACTTCCCACCACCTGGGTCTGGATGTTCACGATGTCGCCGACCGGCACCGGCCTTTCGAAGCGGGCATGGTGCTGACCTGCGAACCGGGCATCTACATCTCCGCGGAATCCCTGGGCGTGCGCATCGAAACCGACGTGCTCATCGGTGATGACGGGCCGGTGGACCTCCTGGCACAGGTGCCCGTGGAAGCCGAGGACATCGAAGCTTTAATGCGTATGTGAAGGGCGCTTAGCCCCGGCGCCTTTGCAGCCTGTCGTATTTTGACAGCCGCGCGACAATTATTGTCATACCACCGGTGTTCCGCTGCATTTCCGCTTACCATGCATCTGAATAAATAACAGTAAATTACAATATATTTTATCTGTGGCACGATAGTTGTATTCCTCTGGATCGACCGGCGCACCGCAGCCGGTGGCCGATATCTTGTGCGGCGGTTGTAGCCGTTTACCCCTATTAAGCTATGCTGCAGCGAGTCATTGCGCGAAAAATGCCCATGGATCCGGAAAAAGCCTTAGCGATCGTCAGAGAAATTGCCGCGGGAGGAAGGGGCGGGGCCGAAACCGGCCTGGACTTTCGCCATCTGCCGCAGACCCTTCACGCCCTGTGCATCGTGGTAGCCGACCTGCTGGCCGGCACGGAAAGCGGCGCCGGAAAAGGCGCGCGGACCTTGGAAAATACGCCGCCGCGCGCCAGGCGCCCGCTGGCGGAGTATATCAGCCGGGTGGAGAAAGAGGCCATTTGGGAGGCTCTGCAGGAAACCGGCTTCAACAAGACAAAGGCCGCCGAATTGCTGGGGTTGACGTTTCGCCAGCTGCGCTACAAGCTCGAGGTCCACCAGATGCAGCAGCCGCCCAAACGCCGTGCCGCAAGACGGTGACCGCGGGCATTTGCCGGATGGCCCCCGTTTTTTGCGGCCGGCGGCATGGCGCGTAGGTCGCCGGTCGGATGCGCCTCCATCCTGAAGCCGCCTTTCCCCCGGAGGCGCTGGCGGCCATCTTTGCCAAAAGCGACCGCCGGGAGGCCTGCAAAAAACCGGCTGTTCTTTCCACCGATGCCGCTGCACACCCCATTTGCTCCGTC
>JALSRD010000081.1 GCA_026984935.1 Desulfobacterales bacterium | reverse complement strand
CCCCGGTTTCATAAAATTCTTTAAAAGCCCTTCTTACAATCTCAAGATCAGTGCACACCATTGATGCGTCCCAATAATCACCAATTATTTCAACCATTTCCTCTCCTGGCTTTACAGATGTATTGTCGTAGGAGAATACCTTTACATCCTCTTCGTCCCGATCACTGGAAAAATATGTTATTAGGTACCGACCACTATCTGCACTAACATGTACATAGTGTTCATCATACCTTTCGTCATATGGTCGCAGCTTTCTATCTGTTGTCCGCTCGTCAACAATGTGTGACAAACGGAGTTCACCGCTTCGCTGCGGCAACAAATCTATCAATGTGTCGATACGGTCCCAATTCGGGTCCTTTTCGAGACCGTAAGGCCTGATAATACTTTGGGAAATTTCCACTTCAGGACTCATTCTTTTAATTTCAACCTCGTCATCGTGTTATCAGGATTTCTAGTCGTGACATACGTTCTACCAGTACTAACCTCATACACTTCCAGCCTTGCCAGTCCTGCCCGATCTGCAGCGGCTTTAATATCTGTCTTACAATAACTGCATATATCTTTACCTGTCACTCGTATTCTCATTGTGGAACCCGTTGTTATCCCCGCATCATAAGCTTGCTGGATAACCCCGATTTCGGCATGAGCTGTTGCCATATTTCCTTTTGGCACTGGTCTACCAGTGCATACCTTTTATTGAGCAACAGCATCAGAAATCAAAGTTGGCCTATTTGGGTCTGCCGGATGTGCTGCTAGCCCTCCCTGATTGGCGACAAAAAACTCTCCATGCCCAGCAATCCTGCCTACGGCCATATCTTTGACAGCCTGGATAAAACACCATGGTTTTCTCCGGCCCTTCATATTCAGCTTTCCTGATTTGACGACTCCCCTACAGCCTGTTCAAATGCCTTGCGCGCGAGATCAGGAATGGATACGCAACACGCGGATTAAACGGATCAGGAGATCACACCATGGCCAGAGCCAAAATCGCCCTAATCGGTGCCGGACAAATCGGCGGCACCCTTGCCCACCTTGCAGCAATGAAAGAACTGGGCGACGTTGTCATCTTTGACATCGCCGACGGCATCCCGCAGGGCAAAGCCCTCGATATCGCCGAAGCCGGCCCCGCCGAAGGCTTCGACGCCACCATGAAAGGCACCGTCGATTATTCCGACATCGCCGGTGCGGATGTCTGCATCGTTACCGCCGGTGTCGCCCGCAAACCGGGTATGAGCCGCGACGATCTGCTGGGCATTAACCTGAAAGTGATGAAATCGGTCGGCGAAGGCATCGCCCAGCACGCCCCCGACGCTTTCGTGATCTGCATCACCAACCCGCTGGATGCGATGGTCTGGGCGCTACGCGAATTCTCGGGCCTGCCCCACAACAAGGTTTGCGGCATGGCCGGTGTGCTGGACAGCGCCCGCTTCCGCCACTTCCTGTCGCTGGAATTCAATGTCTCCATGCGCGACGTCACCGCCTTTGTTCTGGGCGGCCACGGCGACACCATGGTGCCGCTGGAGCGTTACTCGACCGTCGCCGGCATCCCGCTGCCCGATCTGGTCGAGATGGGCTGGACCACACAGGACAAAATGGACGCTATAATCCAGCGCACCCGTGACGGCGGCGCCGAAATCGTCGGCCTGCTGAAAACCGGCTCGGCCTATTACGCGCCCGCCACATCCGCCATCGAAATGGCCGAGGCCTATCTGAAAGACCAGAAACGCGTTCTGCCCTGTGCCGCCTATGTGGACGGTGCCCTTGGTCTGGACGGCTTCTATGTCGGCGCCCCGACCGTGATCGGCGCCGGCGGCATCGAGCGGATCGTCAACATCAAGCTGAACAAGGAAGAACAGGCCATGTTCGACAAATCTGTCGAAGCGGTCAAAGGTCTGGTTGCGGCCTGTAAGGAGATTGACCCGTCTTTGGGTTAAGGTATTCCTGACTTGTAAAACGCTGAAAGGCACCCCACGCTATTGGGGTGCCTTTTTGTTTTATCAGGAGTATTCCCATGCGGCTCGTTCTTCCCCTAACGCTCACCTTGCTGGCAACATCCGCGCTGGC
>JALSRD010000080.1 GCA_026984935.1 Desulfobacterales bacterium | reverse complement strand
CCGGCCGTCGCCTGCCGGGCACAGGATGTTCCGAGCGGCCGCTGGTGGCACATGCCGCGCGTGGTGAAACGTCTGAGCTTAAGCCAGCAGTAGGTTCAACAGCTGGATGCCGCGTACCATGACAGCCGGCTGAAGATGATCGAGCTCAAAAGCGCACTGGAAAAAGAGCGTTTCGCACCGGAGTCCACGGCCGAGTCCCAAACCGCCGATGAAACCACGCTCCTGGACCAGTACCGTCGCATGGAAAAGGCGCGCGTGGCGCTGGGCACCGGGCGCTTCCGCTTTTTCGTAAAAATCCGAAGGATCGTGGGCAGCCGGCGTTTCCGCCAGCTGCTGGAGCCGCGCAAATAGCACCTCAAGGCCCGCAAACGGTTGCGCCGGCCATCCGGCGACGCCGCCCAATAAATCCCGGCGTTTTTTCCTCTTGACAGCGGCATGTATTTTCTGCTAAAGGCGATCTAAAAGGAAAAATCCAAAGACAAAGCCAAACCTCGAGCAATCGGGGGACGGAAAGCCACGGGTCCTGCGCATGCAGGATAGCCGGGTTGCCTGCAGAAAAAGCTCTAAAGCCGGGTAACCTTGTTTTAAAGGTGGCGCGGCTTTTTTATTTGGCCGCGTGATTCCCGTGCCAACAGATGCCGCCAGTCCCCTGACTTGCTGTGGGGTGTTATGTCACACAGCATCTGGTGAGGTGACGGGAATGCGGGCTTTTCGTCGAAATCTTTGCGCGAAACGGTACCTGCCGTGGCTGGCAGTGGCATTGCTGTGTTTCGGCGTGGCGTTATTTTCGTGGGTCGGGTTCCGGAAGCGGCCCCCGCCCTCTGCACTTCACCTGACGACACGCGTCCTGCGCTACAGTTTCAGCCTGCAAAACACCACCGGCCGCTGCCTTCGCAAAGTGGCTTTTCAGGCGGCCGGCCCGGTCAAACAGACCGCCACCCAGCGCTGCCTGAACATTGAAAGCTCCCACCAGTTTCACCTGGCCTCTGATCGCTATGGCAATCAGATCCTGCATTTCGAACCCCTCGACTTTGCGCCCCACGCCATCAAGGTCATCGCCGTCCAGGCCCGCCTGCTGATTTCCAAGCGGCTGGCCGGCGGTACTGTTTTATCCGTCGACCTGACACCTGAAAAATACATTGAATGCGACCGGCCGGCGGTGCGCCGCCTGGCGCGGCGTCTGAAAGGCCGGCGGCCCTTCGAAAGCGCACAGGCCATCTGGCGCTGGGTCCACGGCCACATCCGGTCTGCCGGATACCGGAAAAGGCGGCGCGGCGCCTTTCTTACGCTCTACCGGCAGCGCGGCGACTGCACCGGCCAGGCGGATTTGTTTACGGCCCTGTGCCGGGCCCTGCGCATTCCGGCGCGCAGCATGGCCGGCTATATCTGCCCGCAGAGCGGTGTTCTGGCACCGCAGCAATATCACAACTGGTCCGAGTTCTACGTCCACGGCGCCTGGCGGCTGGCCGATCCCCAGGGCGCTGTTTTCTGCAAGCGCCAGTCTGACTATATCGCCATGCGGGTTGCAGGCCGGCACGATGGCCGGATTGTACCAGGATTTGACCGCTTTGCCGTCAGCGATCGCCGCATTGCGGTGCGGATGAACCCGCCACCGTTGGCGGCCGCCGGCCGCAGGACCTAGCAGGTTCAGGAGATACGCGCATGAAAAAGCAGCATACAACCAGGCGCTTTTCGAAAACTTGGTTACGAATGGCCTTTTTCCTGTCGCTGGTGTTGTCGCCGGGGTTGTACCCACAGCCGGCACTGGGTGCCGCAGGTGGGGTCTGCGCCACGGTGAGAATCGAGATCCGCCAGGAGTTGACCCTGGAGCGCCAGGGCTTCGATGCCCATATGCGCATCGCCAACGGGCTTTCGCAAATTGCGCTGGAAAACGTTGCTGTGGATGTGTCCTTTGCTGATGCGCAGGGCCATGCCGTATTGGCAAGTTCGGACGTAAACAATACGGGCGCCCTGTTTTTCATCCGCATCGACCGCATGGAAAATATTGACGATGTGGGCGGCGCCGGCACGGTGGCGCCTTCTTCGGCGGCGGACATCCACTGGCTGATCGTACCGGCGCCGGGGTCTTCGAACGGCCTTGCGTCCGGCACGCTGTACTATGTCGGTGCCACGCTGACCTATACCGTTAACGGGGAGGCGCACGAAACAACAGTCTCTCCGGATTATATCTTCGTAAAACCCATGCCCCAGCTGGCTTTGGACTACTTCCTGCCCGATGAGGTCTATGGTGACGATGCTTTTACGCCGGAGATCGAACCGGCGGTTCCGTTTTCATTGGGAGTGCGCGTCAAAAACAACGGCCAGGGGATGGCGAAGGCGGTCAGGATCGACTCGGCCCAGCCCAGGATCGTCGACAACGATCAGGGGTTGTTGGTTAATTTTGTCATCGATGCCAGCGAAGTCGACGGTCAGGCGGTGCCGGACAGCTTGCGGGTCAATTTCGGCGATATGGCTCCCAACCGTTCCAAAATTGCGCGCTGGATCATGCGTTGCACACTGTCCGGCAGGTTTGTCGAATTTACGGCGCAATACGCGCATTCCGACGAACTGGGTGGTGAGCTGACGTCTTTGATCGACGATGTCAACACGCATTTTTTAACCCGCGTAGTGCGGGTCGATCTTCCGGGAAGAGATGGGATCACCGACTTTTTGGCACGCGATGGCGATGTGTACCGGGTTTACGAATCAAATGGCGCGGACACGCTGGTCATGAACCAGACGGCGTCTTCAAGCCTTCACTATCAGAGCCAGTCCGGCTCAGCCGTGCGGTATCGCCTCAGCGTCCCTGTAACCGCGGGTTTCCTTTACGTCCAACTCCCGGACCCGTATCATGGCGAAAAACGCATCAAAGCGGCCCTACGCTCCGACGGCAAGCCGATCAAAACCGAGAATGTCTGGCTTTCCAAAAAAAGAGACGGTCAAAGCTGGCAATATTTCGTCAACCTCTTTGATGCCCATGGAACCGGTGATTACACCATCACCTTTGATGATCCGACGGCGTTGCCCCAGGCGCCGGTGCTGCAGTTCATCACAGACCAAACCTGCGTGGAAGGCCGGCAGCTCTCTTTTGTGGTGGCCGCCGGCGATCCCGACGGCACGGTCCCGGCCCTGTCCGCCGCGCCTCTGCCGGCCGGCGCGCATTTTTCCGACCAGCGTGACGGCCACGGCATTTTCGACTGGACGCCGGTCATCGGACAGGCCGGAAATTACCGGGTTCGATTCACGGCCGGCGACGGGATTTTTTCCGATGAAAAAACCGCGGCCATCACCGTTTATGCCGCCAATGACACGGATGGTGACGGCATGGACGACCAGTGGGAAACCCAACATTTCGGCAATCTGAATCGGGACGGCAGCGGGGATTTTGATTCAGACGGGTTTTCGGATCTGGACGAATTTGAAAATGGCACGGATCCCACCCGGGAAAATAATGTGCCCAGCACCCCGGACATAGCAACTCCCATAGATGGGGGCCAAGTGGCTGTTTTATCCCCGGCCCTGGTGATCCACAACAGCACGGATCCGGACGGCGACGCCGTTACTTACGAATTTGAAGTCTATTCAGACGCTGGCCTGCGCACGCGTGTGGCCAGTGAAACCCAAGTCGCCGAAGGAGCCGGTACCACCAGTTGGCAGGTGCCGGCAACGCTCGCAGACAACCACCAATACACCTGGCGCGTGCGCGCCTCGGACGGCTTTGCGCGCAGCTTTTGGAAGTACGGCAACTTTTTCATCAATACCGCCAATGATGCTCCGGGTGTATTCAGCGCCAGCAGGCCGCGGGACAACGGTCACGTCTGCTCCCTGACGCCGGAACTGCAGGTCACCAATGCCGCAGACGTTGACCAAGACCCGCTCACCTATGTTTTCGAACTTTACGCGGACAGCACCATGGACACACCGGTCGCCGCTTCGGTCGGCATTGCGCAGGGAGACGCGGGGACCACCGCCTGGGTGGTGGATCGCGCGCTGCAGGATGCCAGCTGGTATTTCTGGCGCGTGGTGGCCACCGATGGACACGGAGGACAATCGCAGACCGCATTGATGTCCTTTTATGTCGATACGCAAAACAGCGCACCGGAAAGGCCGTTTATTTCCTCTCCGGCCAACGATGCCCGGCTGCCGGGCACGCAGGTCGATCTGGTCGTTGCCGACAGCAGCGATCCCGAGGATGACCCGCTGACGTATTTCTTTGAGATCGACACTAAAGAAACCTTCGACAGCCCGGCCAAAAGCGTTTCGGGCGAGGTGACCGAGGGTACGGAAAGAACCGCCTGGCATGTGGCCGATCTGTCGGACAACACCGCGTATTTCTGGCGGGCAAAAGCATCCGACGGCCGATGTGAAAGCGATTGGGAACAGGGCACCTTTTTCGTCGACACGGCCAACCATGCCCCGGTAGCCCCGGTTGCCGCAAATCCGGGAAGCGGTGCCTGGGCCACGGCAGTAAAACCGGCCCTCGCGGTGGCCCCCGTGGCAGATGCCGATCATGACGACATTACCTATGCCTTTGAGATCTACACGGACGAAGCACTGAGCAACCGGGTGCAGCAGCATGAAAGCAGTGATCCGCAGTGGCAGCTCTCCTTACCCCTTGTTGATAAAACCATGTACTACTGGCGCGCCCGGGCGACGGACGCACGCGGCGCCGCCGGCCCCTGGATGAATGCCGTTCCGTTTTTTGTCAAAAATGACGGCAGGGTTGCGCCGTCCGAAAATATCGAGGTCAGGGTGACAAGCGACACGCAAACCGCACTCGCCGGTATGCATGTCTACGCTTTTACCGCCGCCGGATCCTATACCGGCCTCGGCGCCGTCACCAACGAAAACGGAAGCGCCCTTTTTGACCCCGCCGGTTTTGCTTCCGGCGACTACAAGTTCCGCGTAGATTATCTGGGCCGGCAGTTCTGGTCCGAAATACTCGCCATACCTGAAAATGCCCTGATCGAAGTTGTCATCGCACACACAAAGGTCAATTTACAGGTAACCTCGGCCGGCGCGCCGGCCCCGGGCGCCAGGGTATACCTGTTCAGCGAAAGTGGAAACTATCTGGGGGTGTTTCAGGAAACTGACGCCGACGGCGAGGTGTCTTTTTCGCTGCCGGTGGCTTCCAACTTTACCTTCCGCACAGACCTTTTCGGCAACCAGTACTGGAGCGATGCGCTGACGGTTACCGACACCGGGCCTAACGATGTTGGAGTGGATGCCGGCGGCGGCGCTTTGCAGGTTACGGTGGGTGAGGATTTGCAGACCTCCATGCCGGCGGTCAACACCTACCTGTTCGGCGCATCGGGCAGCTACCTGGGCGAGCACCGGCAGACGGATTCTGACGGTATCGCGGCATTTCGCGTGCCGGCCGGCACCTACAAAGTGCGGGCCGATTACCTGGGCTATCATTTCTGGAGCCCGGATACGATTGTCGACGACGACACGCAAATCAACCTGGTCATTTCCCATCAGGACGTGGGCATTGCGGTCAACGGCGTGTTCCAGGGCATCGAAGCGCCGCTTGAAGGCGTCAACGTTTATCTTTTTACGCCGGACAGCTCCTACCTGGGATTGAGCCGGCAGACCGATGTGGACGGCCGGGTCGGTTTTCACCTTCCCGAAAGAGCCTACAAGGTGCGCGCGGACTACCTGGGGCAGCAGTTCTGGTCGCCGGAATTCACCGGGCAGGATACGGCCATCACGATTCCGGAGGGCATCGCCCGGATTCAAGTGATCCGTTCCGGTCAGGCCGTGGAAGGAATTCGGGTCTATGTGTTTTCAGCAGAAGGCGCCTACCTGAACCTGAACCGGACCACGGATGCAGACGGAACCGTCGAATTCAGACTGCCGGTGGGCACCTATAAGTTCCGCGCGGATTATCAGGGGGATCGATTCTGGGCCACCGCCGACATTTCGGCAGACGTCACCAACCCTGTCCGGATCGATACGGGCGGCGGACAGTTCATGCTTTCCGTGGACACGGATTCCGGGCCCCTGGCGGGCGTTAAGGTGTACGTGTTTAACACTTCCGATGCATACCTGGGCATCTATGGGACCACCGACACGGATGGCCGGGTCGGCTTTGACTTAGCGGACGGTATGTACCGGTTCAGGGTCGATCATTTGGGATACCAGTTTTGGACCGATGATTATGCGGTGCCCGATAGTCTTTCCGCAGTATTTACCATCAGCCATCAGGATGTAGCGATCCGTGTAACGGTTGACTACCCATCGCTTGCACCGCTGTCCGGGGCCAAAGTCTACCTGTTTTCCCCTTCCGGATCGTATCTGAGCCGGCAGGGCGCCACCGATGCCGACGGGCAGGTCGTGTTTCACCTGCCGGACAAGCCCTACAAGGTGCGGGTGGATTATCTGGACCAGCAGTTCTGGTCAGACGTTTTCCAGTTCCAGAATACCACCGTGGCTATTCAACGGGGGGTGGCCAATATCCATGTGCAGCGCTCCGGCACCGATGTGATCGCTGCCAAGGTATACCTGTTTAGCGCAAGCGGCAACTATCTTGGCTGGTATGAAATCACGGATAATGCCGGCAACGCGCAGTTCGCACTGCCCGACCGGTCATTTAGATTCCGCGTCGACGACGGCGGCAGCCAGTACTGGAGCGACGAAATCGTCATCACCCCGGGAGCATCCCATCCCATCGAAATGGACCTGGATGCACTTTGATCCGTGCAACCGGAATGCGCTTGAGCGCAAGAGGGGTCTTGCAATCATGATGACAAAAAACGCTGCTTACAAAGTACTTCCGGCCATACTCATGCTGGCCCTGGCAGCCGGGTTTGAAGTCCGGGCCACGGCCGGGCAGGGCGGGTCCGCGGGGATTTTTGAAAAAGCGTTTCGATCCGGCCGGATGAAAACGGTCGCCTCTCTTTATGTTCCCGTTAAAGTCGTTTTGCAAAAGATAAAAGCAAAACAGCGGGTCCTGCTGGTCGATATCCGGGATAAAGAGGCTTTCGAGCGCGTTAGAATTCCCGGCTCCATGCATATCCCGCTTGGCTTTATCAAGACCAAGGCGTTTTTAAAAAACAAGTTTCTTGTGCTGGTCAGCGCGGGTTACGGCCAGCGCTTCATGGAAGCGGAATGCCGGCGGCTAAACACGCTGGGTTTTGCGGCCAAAATCCTTTACGGCGGGCTGCGTTGCTGGAAGGAGCGCGGCGGTGCGCTTACAGGCGATCAGTCGATCCTGGCCGGGGTCAACGAGATCTCTTCCCGGGCCTTTTTCCAGGAAAAGAACCGCAACAGCTGGATGCTGGTCGATGCATCCGAAACATGCGACGCAGTCGTCAAGGCCCTTTTGCCGTCGGCGGTCCACATCCCGATTCTAACCGATCCCAAAGGATCGCTAAAAAAGATGAGAGAGTTGTCCGGCCGGCAAAAAAACCATCCTTTTTCAGGCATTTTGATCTTCAACCAAACAGGCGCACACTATGCCCGCATCGAAAAGGCCATCGAGGGGGCATCGCTGATAAACGTCGTGTACCTGCATGCCGGTCAAAAGGGCTATCGTGACTTTCTGGACCATCAATCGCTGTCTGCAAAATCCCGCAGCGCCAGGCTGCGCCGGGTGGGGCCGTGTGATTCCTGCCGGCAGCAGGGAGAACCAAAACCAATAGCGAAGTAGTAAAGCCTCCTAAAGGACAGGTTCATGGGTTTGAAAAGCCGCATCCGACACCGCGTCCGTCGTCGTTTTACCCGAGACATCTCAGCAGAGAAAAGCGGGCTAATCCGGATCATTTTACTGGCGGGCCTGATCATTGCCGCCTTATTCCCGGTCGACGCTTTCGCCGAAACCCACGTCAGCGGAAATATCACCACCGACACCACCTGGACCTTGGCCGGCAGTCCCTATATTGTCACCGGGGATGTCAATGTTTTTCACCCCGATGGAAAGAGTGTTGTTACGTTGACCATCGAGCCGGGGGTGAAGGTGCATTTTGAAACGGGATCAGGGTTATATATCGGTGGGGATTACAATGATACCCTGGGTTGGTATGGCGCCTTGTATGCCCGCGGAACAGATACCGCACCCATTATTTTTACCTCCAGTGCCGCAGACCCGTCACCCGGCGACTGGAAGGGCATCGTCTTTACAAAACACACGAATGTTGACAACACCACATTGGAACATGGCATTGTGGAGTATGCAGAAAACTGCATCACAATGGCCCCGGACGAGCTGACATTGCGCGCCGATACCATCCGCTACGCCAGCCAAGCCGGTGTGTATGTCGAAGGGTACGATGAAACCATCGTGTGCAGCACCTTTTTCGCCAACGCTTACGGCGTGTTGATTGCAAGTGGCTGGATACCTTCAGTGCGAATCCACAACAATAACTTCATTGCAAGCGGCTATTTCGGGGTTTCCAGCGATTCTCATGCTCCTTCCGACGCGCAAAACAACTGGTGGGGGGATCCCAGGGGGCCGGGCTACGAACCGCCGGAAGGCCAACCGGACGACTACCATGGCGATCGGGTGCACCGGGTCGACTACTCCGGGTGGCTCAGCTCCGAAAGCCCGTGCGCGCCGTCCGTGCCGCAAAATCGTCCGCCAGTGGTTCCCCACGATCCGAGTCCGGCAGACGGTGCCCGGGATGTTCCGGTTGTGCAGGCGGGGATCCCGCTAAATGTTTCGCTGAGCTGGAGCGGTGGAGACGCTGATCCCCAGGACAGCGTTGTCTATGACCTTTTGCTGGCGCCATCCGGTGAGGCCCTGGAAAAAATCGCTGTCGGCATCAATCAGAACCGCCACGTGGTGTCCGGACTCGGCGAAGGCACCCTTTATAACTGGCAGGTGGTTGCGCGCGACAGCCAGGGTGAGGAATCTACTAGTGGTGTTTGGTATTTTACGACGCAGCTGGCACCGCCTTCCATCACCGGCGGTCAGGTCGCCAGCGGGGCCATTCAGGCCAGGCCGGCCCAAAATCGATCCCGGCACACTGCGGTCGTACTCAGTGGAACCCGTTCCGATGACACCAGCCTGTGGATCAACGGCGTGCAACAGGCCGATGCCGGCAGCGGCGACTGGTCGATTGCGCTGGAACTCTCGGAAGGCGAAAACACCCTGGAAGTCTGGCTGCAAAATGCAACCGGTGTGCGCAGCCCGTCTCAGTGGGTGGATATTCAGGTCGATACGGTGGCACCGGCATTGGCTGCTGTCTCACCTGCCGACAACAGCCTGCTCAACATAGCACCCGACCATGTTCAGGTGGATTTCAGTGAAGAGACCAGCGGCCTGGATTTGCACGCCGGTACACTGGCACTCAGGAACAGCGATCAAAGCGAGGTGGCCGGGAATTGGACCCTGTCCGAAGCCGGTCGGTTACGCTTTGTCCCGCAAAGTCCGCTTGCAGATGGTTCGTACACCCTCGACCTGCAGCTGGCCGACCAGGCGGGAAACCGAGGTGATCTGCATCACTTCCATTTTACCATTGATACCGCTGCACCGGCCGTGATCTCATCGCTTACCGCCGACGGAAAAGGCGACGGCACCCAAGTTGTGCTGGACTGGAGCGGCTATGACGAATCGGCCCACGGCGATATTGCATCTTACCGCGTCTACCTTGAGTCGTCTGCTTTTACCGATGTTGCTGCCCTGACGCCGGCCGCCACGCTGCCGGCCGGCACGTTTTCCTACACGGCGCAGAACCTTACCAGAAATA
>JALSRD010000079.1 GCA_026984935.1 Desulfobacterales bacterium | reverse complement strand
AAGACCAAGGGGACGTCCATAAATTAATAAATTGACAGGCCTGGAGATGATTTTGTAAGATAGCCGTCATGCCCAGACAAGCCCGCATAGATGCGCCTGGCGCGCTGCACCACGTCATTATCCGTGGCATCGAACGCAGGGCGATATTCAGAGATGACACCGACCGCGCTGAATTTTTAAAGCGGGTTGAATCCATTTTTACCGCATCGGCGACACCGTGTTTTGCCTGGGCTTTGATGAGCAACCACGTGCATCTTTTGATTCGCACAGCCGGTGTTTCCCTGGCCACTTTGATGCGTCGCCTGCTTACGGGTTATGCCATGGCCTTTAACCGGCGTCATCAGCGACACGGCCAGCTTTTCCAGAACCGTTACAAATCGATTTTATGCCAGGAAGACACCTACCTGCTTGAACTGACGCGATACATCCATTTGAATCCCTTGCGGGCGGGGGTTGTGAAAGATATGGACGCCCTGGACACATACCAATACAGCGGCCACAGCGTCTTGATGGGACATCAGACGGCCGGCTTTCAGGATGCATCCAGGATTTTGCGCCTGTTCGCAAAGTACAAGGCAGCGGCCCGCCGCAAGTACCGCATATTTGTGGAGCAGGGAATCGAAGCCGGTCGCCGGCCGGAACTGGTGGGAGGCGGGCTGGTGCGCAGCATGGGCGGCTGGAAGACCGCCCGGGTGCGATTGCAGGGGCAAGCGCGGATAAAGGGTGATGAGCGCATTTTGGGCGACAGTGATTTTGTGCAAGACGCGCTTTCCCAGTGCAATGAGCACTACGAGCGCCGGCATCGGTTACGGGCCAAAGGGGTGGATCTGAAGGCCCTGGCGCGTGGTGTGGCCGATCTTTATGGCCTGCCCCCGGAGCGGCTGTTTTCCCTTGGCCGCTATCCGGTGCTTGTTCAGGCCCGCAGTGTATTGTGTTATTTTGCTGTCAGGGAGCTTGGCATGACGGCCACGGAACTTGCCAGGCAAATGGGGCTGACCCAGCCGGCGATCAGCATGTCGGTGAGACGCGGTGAAGGGATAGTGAACGAAAAAGGAATTGATATCGAAGCACTTTTAACTTGACTTATATATTTATGGACGTCCCCTTTGTTGGTTGGTGGTTTCAGGTGTGGCTGCGGGCCATGTAGGTTTCGAGCTTGCCCACGGCCAGGGAGCAGGTGAGGGTGATCACCAGGTAGAGCAGGGTGACCGTGGTCCAGATTTCGATGGTCATGTAAGTGGAGGCCATCAGCTGGGTGCCCTGGAAGGTGAGCTCCTGGACGGAAATCACCGAAACGATGGCCGAGTCCTTGACCAGTGAGATGAACTGTCCGGCCAGCGCCGGCAAAAGGCGCTGCAGGGCCTGGGGCAAAATCACGTGGCGCATGGTTTGCCAGCCGGAAAGGCCCAGGGCATGGGCGGCTTCCCACTGGTGCGGCTCCACGGACTCGATGCCGGCACGCACGATTTCGGCGATGTAGGCACCCTCAAAGATCGCCAGGGTCAACACCGCGGACAGAAACGGCGCCATGTTCTGGGGGGTTGCAAACACGATGGCCACGATGCGCTGCACGGCCGGCGGCGCCGCGCGCACCAGGCAGTCCAGGTCCAGGAAGGGCATGATCTGATCGCTCAAAAAAAAGTAGAAGATGAAGATGATGACCAGCGGCGGCAGGTTGCGGATCAGTTCGACGTAGGTGCGGCCAAGCAGGCGGTAAAAAAGCCGCCGGCTCACCCGGAACAGCCCCATCAGCGTGCCGAACAGCGTGGCCAGCACGGTGCCCCAGAAGCTCAGACGCAAGGTGGTGAAGAGTCCTTGCAGCAGGTAGTTGGGCACCCAGCTGCCGGCAGCACTGTCGTAGCGCATCAGGTACTGCGGGATGACTTCCCACTTCCACTTGTAGTTCAGGCCCACTGTCACGCGGTAGACCATATAGGCGACCGCCGCCAGCAGAAGGGCGCCGAAAACGGTGTCGGTGGCGGTGATTTTGCGTTTTTTCTTCATCACGGCGTCTGTCCGCATCAGCTCCTGATCGCAAAACGGTTTTCCATCAGGCCCACGGCCAGCGACATGGCCAGCGTGACGACCAGGTAGATGGCCGCCACCGTGAACCAGATTTCAAAGGTCAGGAAGGTGTCGGCAATGATGGAGCGGCCTTCCATGGTCAGGTCGTAAACCGCGATGGTGCTCACCAAAGCCGAGTCCTTGATCAGCGAGATCGCCTGGCCGGTCAGCGGCGGTAGAATGCGCCGTATGGCCTGGGGCAGCACGATGCGCGTGTATGTGTGAAAGGTGCTCAGGCCCAGGCTGTAGGCCGCCTCCCACTGCCCCCTGTGGATGGAAACGATGCCGGCGCGAAAGATTTCAGAGGCGTAGGCGCCCTCGAAGAGGCTCAGTGCCAGTACGGCGGCGTTGAAGCGGCTCAAATCCAGGATGGGCGCCAGCACGAAGTACAAAAAGAAAATCTGCACCAAAAGCGGCGTGTTGCGGATCAGCTCCAGGTACAGGCGGGCGATCGCCCGGGGCATGAAGGCGTCGGAGAGGCGCATCAGGGCGGCGGTCAGACCGAAGACCATGGAGAAGATCAGGCTCCAGGCCGTGATCTTCAGTGTTACCAGCAGGCCGTCCATCAGCGGACCGGCCATCCATTTGCCGGCTTTTATGGTAAACAGGTACTGGGGCACCTGGTACCACTGCCAGTTGTACCCCAGGCGGCTGGTGCCGCGCGTAATCAGCCAGGCCAGGGCCGCCAGGGCCGCCAGGAATTTGAAAATATCAACGATGTTGGAGCGTTTGATCTTCACTGCCCGACTTCCCATTGAGCCGCTAAATGCCGCCACGCACCGCTGTGCGGCTTATGCCCGGCCGTGTGAATAAAGCAATGGCGCACCGCAAAGGCACCGGTGAATTTGCGCGGCCGGCCCCCGGCGGACGCCTGTAGCGGTGCCTGCCTGCCGCCGGCAAGGCGGCTGAACCGGGCGCGGCGAAGGCGCCCGGCGCTGCCTATTTGCGCTTGCAATTTGGACGCCCATGGAGTAACTGAGCAAGCCACGGCACTTTTCAGAAAGTGCTCCGGTCGCCAAATGCCTGGGTGGCGGAACCTGGTAGACGCAAGGGACTTAAAATCCCTTATCGCTAGGCGGTGTGCGGGTTCGATTCCCGCCCCAGGCACCAGGCCGGCAAGCGGCGGCATGCGCCTTCCGGCGGCAGATGCCGGCATCCGGCCCCGCGGGTCGTGCACGGCCCGCGCCCGCGGGCATCCCGAAAGCATTTTCCCGGTGTGAGTCCTCAGTGGTCCGATTCATAAACACGGTGGCGTTCATTCGTCAATACATCGAAGCCTGGCTGTGTTGCGCAAACCACGACATATTCCTGGTATGCCGAAGTTTGCGCGCCTGGCCGGCTTCGGGGCGTCACCGTATTTCCAAATCTGACCATTTAGGGCCTTGGTACGCCCCGGCCGCAGCAACTTCCCGGCCCGGCACAGTTGGCGGCCGCCCCGGGGGCAGAGCCGCAGCAGGCGGTGTCCGCCGGCCCCGGCAGGTGCGGACGGTTTTCGCCGGAAAGCGATGACGTGGGGGACAGCAGTTTTTCAAGATTGCGGCTGCCGCAGTGGCGGCAGCTGGCCACATCCCGGCTGCCGGTGATCAGCACTTCACTGACTTTTCCGCAATCCTGGCATCGATAGTCGTACAGCGGCATCGTAAGGCCTCCTTGAACGAATGGTTGACGGGTTGTGCCCGGGCTTTGTCAGCCGGTTCAACCTCCGGGCGTGCGTCGGTTTTCCCGGTGGCTCAATTTAGGCCCGCAGGGTCCGGCTGTCAAGGTGCCGGCCCCTGCCGGCGGTTTTTTAAGGGGCCGCCCCGCCGGATCGCTGCGGCTTGTGCTGCGGTTTTTGACCGCGGACGACGGGGCGCCACGGCGGCCGCATCCAGGAAAGCATTGATTGCCGAAGAGCAATCTGCAATAATTACCAAAGCAGGCATGTATACCGGAAAAACGCCATGCGAAAGGCAAGCCTGAACAGGCACTCCACGGTGCTGCTGTTCGTGGCCCTGGCGACGGTGGTTTTCGTCATGGCCCGCGAGAGCCGGCGCTCGCTGTGGATGGTGGAGAAAATCGTCGACATCAAGTACCGCGTGCCGGACATCGACTACCGGTACCTGGCGAAACGGCTGGCGGCCGGTGCGCCTGACACGTTGATCTTCGACACCCGCGAGCCGGCGGAGTACGCCACCAGCCACATCCGCTGGGCCACGCGCGTCTCTTGGCGGATGCCGGTGGCGCAGTTCATGAAAACCTACGGTGCCGCGATCCGCGGCAAGCACCTGGTTTTTTACTGTTCGGTGGGCGAGCGCAGCTCCCGGTTCGTGCAGCGCATCCGGGAGGCGGCCCTGAAGCACGGCGCACTTTCCGTGGCCAATCTGAAGGGCGGCATTTTCCGGTGGTACAACGAGGGCCTGGCGGTATACGGGCCCAGCGGCAAAACCGACGCCATTCATCCCTTCAACGCCCGCTGGGGGCGGTTGCTCAAAAAGCGTTCCGGTTGAACCGGACGCATGGCGGGAGAATATCCGAGATGCCGGTGCCGAAAGGAAAGCAAAAACCCCCGGCCCGCACTGCCGACGGTACGCTCATCGGCGTTCCGCCCGCATACTGGGAAGCGCTGGAGAAAAAGAATCTGGACCTGTTGTGCGCCGTGGCCCTGGCCGATGCGCAGCCGCCTGCGGCGCTGCGGCTGACTTTCCTGAACCACAGCCTGGTGGTCGACATCCGGCGGCGCGAGGTAACCTGTGCGGACGAAAGCTTCTGGCTGGCGGCCGACCGTTCGCTGGTGGAGCTGCTGGTGCTGGTCTACCTGCTGAACGCAAAGCCCCGGGGGCTTGCCGGCGAGATGATCGGCGTGCCGCAGCTCAAGGATGCGCTGTTTTTCCAGGGGCCGCATTTGCTGGACACCGGCGCGCTGATCCGGCGCTACGGCCATGACGCCGAGGGCTTCAGGACCGCCGCCGGACGTCTTGCCGGAAAGGCGCTGGACATGGCCGATGCGGCTTTTGCGCTGATGCCCTTTCCGCGCATCCCGCTTTACTACCTGCTGTGGCAGGGCGATGAAGAGTTCGAGGCGCGCCTGTCCATTCTGTTCGACCGCAGTATCGAACACCACTTTGCCGCCGATGCCATCTGGGGCACGGTGAACCTGGTTTCCAGGCTGCTGCTGTGAGACGCCGGCCGCGGGGGCGGGCGCCGGCGGCCGCGGATGCCGGCCGATCCAAAAGGAGAAATCATGGACAGACCGGGTTTCGAGGACATCCAGCGCCTGCTGGAGCAGATTTACGGCCCTGACAAGGGCCGCGCGGCCTTTGCGCGCCTTGCGCCGCTGGTCGAGGGCCTTTCGCCGGCGCCGGCCGACGTCGGTGCGGACTTCTTTTCCCAGCAGGATGTCTATCTGATCACCTACGGCGACACGCTTCAGAAAGCGGGCCAGGCGCCTTTGGCGACGCTCTACGACTTCGTGGCTTGCGAGCTGTCGGATGTGATTTCGGGCATTCACTTCCTGCCCTTTTTCCCCTACTCGTCGGACGACGGCTTTTCGGTGATGGATTTTACGGCCATCAACCCGCAGCTGGGGGACTGGCCCGACGTGGTCCGCTTTTCCGAAAAGTTCGACCTGATGTTCGATTTCGTCATCAACCACTTTTCGGCGCAAAGCCGGTGGTTTGCAGACTACCTGGCCGACAGGCCCGGGTATGCGGAATTCGCCATCGAGGTGGACCCCGCCGCCGACCTGTCGCAGGTCACACGGCCGCGCTCGCTGCCGCTGCTGACGGCCTTCGAAAAGCACGACGGGCGCCGCGTGCACCTGTGGACCACCTTTTCCGCCGACCAGATCGACTTCAACTACCGCAGCCTGGACGTTTTGGAAAAGATGATCCGGGTGATGCTGCTTTACGTGCAGAAAGGTGCCGCCGCGCTGCGCCTGGACGCCATTGCCTACCTGTGGAAGGAAATCGGCACCTCCTGCATCCATCTGCCGCAGACGCACGCCATGGTCAAGCTGTTCCGCCGCATCCTGGACCTGGCCGCGCCGCGCGTCATGATCGTCACCGAGACAAATGTGCCGCACGCCGAGAATATCAGCTACTTCGGCAACGGGCACGACGAAGCGCAGATGGTGTACAATTTCACGCTGCCGCCGCTTTTGCTGCACACCTTTGCCAAACAGGACGCCACGGTGCTGTCCGCCTGGGCGCGGGGGCTCGAACTGCCGTCGGCCGCCAACACCTTTTTCAATTTCACGGCGTCGCACGACGGCATCGGGGTGCGCCCGCTGGAAGGTATTTTGCCGCCGGCGGCCGTCGACGATCTGGTCGCGGCGGCCAGGGCCAACGGCGGCCGGGTGTCCTACAAGCAGAACCCCGACGGGTCCCAGAGCCCCTACGAGCTCAACATCACCTACGTGGACGCCATCCTGGCGGACCGCCGCTCCCAGCGCAGCGAGAAATTCCTGGCCTCGCAGGCCGTCCAGTACGCCCTGCCGGGCGTGCCGGCGACCTATATCCACAGCCTGCTGGGGTCGCGCAACTGGGAAGCGGGCGTTGCGCAGACCGGGCGTGCGCGCAGCATCAACCGCGAAAAACCGGATGCCGGGCGCGTGCTGGCCGAACTGCGCGACCCGCAGACACTGCGGTCCAAGATCTTTAACGGCTACGTGGACCTGATCCGCCTGCGCCGGCGGCAGCCGGCCTTTCACCCCAATGCCGCCTTCGAGATCCTGGACCTGGGGCCGCGGCTGTTCGCCGTCAAGCGCTCCTGCGCGCAGCAGACGCTGTACGCCCTGACCAACATCAGCGACCGGCGCCTCACGGCCGCGCTGCCCGCACCGCCGCCCGGCGGGCGTCTGTACGACCTGGCCACTGGGCGGGCGGTGGACGCGGCCGCGCTCGAGTTCGAACCCTACCAGTACCTGTGGCTGAGCGCCGAGGCCGGATAATTTTTGCGCCGCGGTCCCGGGAATTGCTTTTCGCGTAAACGGTGCTTAATATGCATAAAGTGGACTCAGCGGGCCGGTGTTCGGCATAACGGCGGGCAAGATGACCAAGGAGACGTGCGCGATGGATGCAAAAACGCTGCTGGAAAAAGCCGCAAGTGGCTTCGATACCCTGGAAATCGCCGACAAGTACCGCAAGTCGGCCCTGAAATGGCTGAGGGCCTGGCTCAGCGAGGCGGCCTTTGCAGCCTACCGGCCGCAGATCGCCTACCTGATCACGGCCGGCAAGTGGGAGTTTCTGTTGGACGCCTTCTACCAGGTGATTCCCTTCGGCACCGGCGGGCGCCGGGGGCTGGTGGGCATCGGCCCCAACCGCATCAACCCCTGGACCATCCAGGCCTCGGCCCAGGGCCACTCCCAGTACCTCATCCGGCGCCACGGCGATGACGCCCGGCGGCGCGGCGTGGTGCTGGCCTTCGACGTGCGCAAGTACACCCAGAAGGGGGTTTACGACGACAATTTGCCCAACCCGGTCATGAACCTGGACGGCCGGCGGCTGGCCGAGGCCGCCGCCGGCGTTTACGCCGCCAACGGCATCAGGGTGTATATGTTCGAGACCTGCCGCAGCACGCCGGAACTGTCCTTTGCCATCCGCCACCTGCACGCCGTTTCAGGCGATGTGTTCAGCGCCTCGCACAACCTGCCCACCGACAACGGCAAGAAAGTCTACGACTCCCACGGCGGGCAGCTGATTCCGCCCGAAGACCAGGCCCTGGTGGATGAAGTCACCGAAAACGTTTCCGATATCCAGGTGATGGATTTTGAAAAAGCACGCGCAGACGGCCTGATCGTGTTCGTGGGCCAGGACCTGGACAATTCCTACCATGAAGCCGCGATGGCTGTTTCGCTGTCGCCGCAGCGCGCGCTCAGGATCGTCTACTCGCCGCTGCACGGCACCGGCCTGACATCCACCTACCCGGTCTTGCAGAAGCTGGGCTTCGACGTTGTGCTGGATCCCGAAACCGCCAACCTGAGCGGCGCCTTCGAGAACGTCACCTTCAACATCCCCAACCCCGAGGTGCTCGAGTCCTTCGACGCCAGCCTGCCCTTTGCCAAAAAGTCCGGCGCCGACATCCTCATCAGCACCGACCCGGACGCCGACCGCATCGGCGTGATGCTGGATCACCACGGCCGCTGGGAATTTCTGAGCGGCAACGAAATCGGCGTCATCCTGACCGATTACGCGCTTTCCAAATACCGCGAAAAGGGCCGGCTGAAGCCGCAAAACACGGTGATCAAGACCGATGTCACCACGTCGCTCATCGAAAAGATCGCGCGCCGCAACGGCGTTGCCTGCATCGGCCGCCTGCTGGTGGGCTTCAAGTACATCGCCGCGGAGATGAACAGGCTCGAGGATGCCGGCAGGATCGACGATTTCATCCTCGGAACGGAAGAGAGCCACGGCTTTCTCATGGGCAACTACGCCCGCGACAAGGATGCGGCCTGCGCCGCGGTGTGGATCTGCGAGCATGCCGCCGAACTCAAAAAGCGCGGCCTAACCCTGCTGGACGACCTCAACCGCATCTATGCGCAGTACGGCTACTGCCACAATTACCTCACCGAAATCCGGCTGCTGGGCGCCAAAGGGCTGGAGCAGATCGCGCACATCATGGCGCACCTGCGAGGCAGCGAAATCGAAAAGTTCGGCGATTTCGAGGTAAAGGAGCGCATCGACCGCTGGCAGGGGCCGCCCCAGCCGCACCTTTCCAAGACCGATACCGCGGCCAGGAACGTGCTGGTGTACTATTTTGCCGACCTGCCCGACACCGACGGCCTGAAGGTCACGGTGCGGCCCTCGGGCACCGAGCCCAAGATCAAGATGTACTTCGAAGTCGTCGGCCGGCCCTGCGAGCAGGCGGATCTGGAGGCTGCCAGGGAACGCATCACCGGCATCCGCAAGGCGCTGGAAAAGTGCTTCATGCAGTACTGCTACCGCCTGCTGGACATCGATTTTCCCGAGCGCGGCTTCCTGCTCTTCTGGCAGCTGCCGCTGGCCGACAAGCTGAAATACTTCGAGATCGAAGACGACCTGGCGCGCCTGAAGGATGTGGCCGATGCAAAGCGCCGGCAGCGCGAAGTCGAGCGGCTGCTGAAGTTTCTGGGCGCCAACCCCGTCGAAAAGGTCGACGGCGCCTTCCGGGCACGCTTCGGCGCCGGCATACGCGCGTACCTGGCATTGGACGCCGCTTCATGATCGGCAGCGGCAGCCGGCGGGATAACGCACCACACGGAAGACACCCATGAATACATCCGCGACGACACCGGCGGACCCGGCGCACATGCGGCGCCAGGCCCGCGCGATTTTCCAAGCCGGCCTTGCGGCCGTGGAGCCCGAACAGGCGGTCCTGCGACACGTGACCGTCAGCGGCAGCCGGCTGACCATCGGCGGCCGGCACTATGCGCTGGACGATTTCGAGCGCCTCCTGGTGGTGGGCGCCGGCAAGGCCGTGGCACCCATGGCGCGCGCCCTGGAACGCCTGCTGGGCGCGCGTATCAGCGGCGGCTGCATCGTGGTCAAAGAGGGCCACGGACTGGACCTGGCGCGCATCCGTGTCCGCGAAGCCGGGCATCCCGTGCCCGATGCCCGCGGCGTATCCGGTACCGACGAGATCCTTTCGCTGACGGAAAGCGCCACGGCGCGTGATCTGGTGATCGGGCTGATT
>JALSRD010000078.1 GCA_026984935.1 Desulfobacterales bacterium | reverse complement strand
GCAGGGGGCCTGAGAATCTTGATAAAAGCGCCGGAGGGTGTCTCGCAAAGATACGCCGGTTTCAGGAATGACGGCGTATAGCCGGCCGCAACGCCCTGACACCTGAGTTTCAAACAGTCGTGAATTTGACCCCTGTTTGCAGCTTTGGCTGCTGCTTCGGAAGTATCCTGCAAAAGTACGCTTACTTGATCGTGACCTTGCGCACCTGCAGCATGTCGGTATGGCCGGCAAAGATCTTGGCGATGCCGTCCTGTTTCAGCGTGGTCATGCCTTCGGCGATCGCCTGGTTGCGGATGTCTTCCACCGAGGCCTTGGACTGGATCAGCCGTTTGATTTCATCGCTCCCCATGAGCAGCTCGTGCAGGCCCATGCGGCCGCGGTAGCCGGTATTGTTGCAGTGGTCGCAGCCTTCGGCGCGGTAGAGCTGGAGTTCTTGCGTATAGGCGGAAAGGCCGCTTTTGTCGAAGTACTCCGTTCCATATTCGCGCACCAGTTCGTCGTATTCCGAGCGTGTGGGATGGTAGGGCTGCTTGCAGTCCGGGCACAGGGTCAACACCAGCCGCTGGGCCAGGATGCAGAGAACGGCATCCGCAAAGTTGAAGGGATCCATGCCCATGTCGAGCAGCCGCGTGATGCTCTCGGGGGCCGAGTTGGTATGCAGGGTGGACAGGACCAAATGGCCGGTGAGGGAAGCCTCGATGCCGATCTGGGTGGTTTCGCGGTCGCGCATTTCGCCGACCATGATCACATCCGGATCGGCCCGCAGAAAGGCGCGCATGGCAGCCGCGAAGTCGAACCCGATCTTGGGTTTGACCTGCACCTGGCGCAGCCCCTTCTGGGTGATCTCCACCGGATCTTCGGCGGTCCAGATCTTGGTCTCGGGCTTGTTGATGTACCCCAAAGCCGAATGCAGCGTGGTGGTTTTCCCGGAGCCGGTGGGGCCGCAGCAGAAAATGATGCCGTAGGGTTTGACGATGGCCTTGAGGAAATTTTCGTAGTTGCGCTTGGAAAAGCCCATCTTGTCCAGCGGAATGGGATCCCCGGACTGCAGAATCCGCAGCACCACATCCTCGAGGCCGCCCTGGGTGGGGACCGTGGCCACGCGCAGTTCGAAGTTCTTGCCGCTGTACTTCCTGAATTTGATCTTGCCGTCCTGTGGCAGGCGTCTTTCGGCGATATCCAGATCGGACATGATCTTGATGCGCGAGATCACGGCGTTCTTGTAGTTGTAGGGAATGGTCTGGTATACGTAGCAGTTGCCGTCCACCCGGAAACGCACCTGGGTGTTCTGCTTGCCCGGATAGGGCTCGATGTGAATGTCCGAAGCACCCCGGCTTTTGGCATCCATAATGATCTTGTTGACCAGCTGGACCACGGCGCTGTCGCCCTCGTCCAGGAAATCCTCGCCTTCCTGGACGTCCTCGGCCTCCTCCTGGAGCTGGGAGAGAATATCATCGATTTCGGCCAGCTCTTTGTCGTCCTGGGTGAACAGTGTAATGGTTTCCAGGATGTCCTGCTTCAGCGCCACGCGGAAAGAGATCAGCCGCCCCGGAAACAGGGCCTTGATCTGGTCGATTTTCTGGAGGTCGAAGGGGTTGTCGACGGCGATCAGGATCTTGCCGTCCTCGATTCCCAGCGGCACCCACAGGTTGTTGCGCATGAAGGGCACCTTGAGGCCGACCAGCAGTTCCCCCGGAATGGCCATCTTGGCGTTGTATTCGACGTAAGGCACCCGGTAATAGCTGCTTAAGGATTTCAGGACCTCTTTTTTGGGGATCTTGAGGCTCTTGATGAGCTGGCTTTCGATGGGTTCCTTGGTCTGGCGGGCATAGCCGATGGCCTTGTTGAGCTCTTTCTGGGTGACCAGGTGGTTTTCCAGCAGATAATCGAACTTGCTGGACTTGGACTTGGCCAGCCGCTTCTGGTTGAACAGCGCAATGCCCAGGACTTCGGCCATCTCCTTGATGACCTCTTCATCGCCGCTGGTAAAAGCCCCGCCGTTTTTGCAGTTCACCAGTTGCAGCACCCCCAGCAGGTAGCGCCGGAAAACAATGGGATAGACCAGCACCTGACGGGTGGCATAGCCGGTCAGCACATCCCATTTTTTGTCGAACTTCAGTTCGGGATCGATGGCCGCCAGTTCCTGCGCATCGTAGACGTTTTTGATATTGAGCAGTTTCTGTTTCAGGGCCGCGTAGCCGGCAAGGCTGTCGGTGGAAATGGGCAGACGGATCTTTTTGATCTCGCTGCCGGATTTGACCTGCGAAATCAGCTCCCGTTTGATGCCGTCGACGACATACACCGTCAGGCGTTCGGCATCGAAGAGCCCGGTGATCTCGTCGGACAGATCGGTCAGAATTTCCTGGATGTTGGAGGCCGCATAGACATTGTTGGTGATGTCCTGGATCTTCTTGACGCTGGCGACCTTGGTTTCCAGTTTGCGCACCAGCGGCGCTTTGGTGGCCCTCAGTCCCTGGGCCGCTTGACCTCCGGTGGGGGGCTCGGCCGGCTGCTGGTTCTGGTGGGTTTTCAGTCCGTGCGTATTGCTGGAAAGGTGCTGGCTGCCGGAATTGCTGAGCATATTTTTTCCCTGTGTACATTGCCCGTGTTCAGCCCGAGGTGCAACACCGTGACCGGACGTCGGGCAGTGCCGGTCGTGCCGCAGTTCAAGACCGTGCTTCGATACCGGCGACAGCGGTCATCTGATTGCCGAAACGAGCGTACTTTAGTTTTAAAACAGGTTGTTGTCGGTCAGGCCGGCGACGGCTGGAAAAATTGTCGTTCATATCCGCCTGTGGCTGTTTGCTATTATCGGTCAGCTGTCTCCAGAGCTTTAGACAATTACACACAACAGGCCCCCGGCTGGTTTGGCCTTTAAAAAGGTTGGCAGTTGGCGGACGGGCGGTGCAGAAAACAAAGGCGACCGTGGAAAAACGAAATGCGCAGGCGGTTACTTGGCCCCGGGGCCGCTGCTTCCGCGGAAATACCGGAAGATCCGCTGCAGGCCGCCGCCGATCAGCAACACCCCCAGCAAATAGAAACAGAAGGACACAAAGGGCAGGATACCGGCAAACTGGTGAATCCGCCGGATGCGCGGCATGACCTGCGGGATCCGGTAAAACACGCCGATTCCGGCCAGGATCAGCACCGTCCCCCACAGCAGCTGCAATGTTGTTTTTCTCTGGGTCATGGCTTCACGGCACACGATCCGCGGTCGTTTGCGAACATGTTAGGCAAAAGGCCCGCAGACAAGCGGGAGGCGCCGGCCGCCGAAAATCGGCCGGACGTTGGAGGCCGCGGCACGGCCAACCGGCGCATCTGCCGGCTTCAGCCGTTTAAAGACCCCTTGAACACCGGCTTGCGTTTTTCCAGAAAGGCCGTGGTCCCCTCGCGGGCGTCGGCACTGGCCATGCAGAGCGCAAAGGCATCGTTCTCGATGTGGCAACCGCTGGCCAGGTCCACATTCAGCCCGCGGTTGACGGCCTGTTTGGCCGCTCGCAGCGCAACCTTGCCGCGCGAGGCGATCTGGCCCGCGGTCTTCAAGACTTCCGGCAGAAGCTGGTCCGGTGGGCAGACCCGGTTGGCGATTCCCAGGCGCAGGGCTTCTTGCGCCGGGATCATCTTCCCGGTAAAGATCATCTCCTTGGCCATGTTCTGTCCGATCAGACGCGGCAGCCGCTGGGTGCCGCCAAATCCGGGGATAATGCCCAACGTAATTTCAGGCAGGCCGAACATGGCATTTTCAGCGGCATAGATAAAGTCGCAGGCCAGTGCGATCTCCATGCCCCCGCCCAGTGCATACCCGTTCACGGCGGCGATGGCCGGGATGGAAAGCTCCTGAATGCGGCTGATCACGGTCTGCCCGGTGCGCGCAAA
Source organism: Desulfobacterales bacterium (assembly GCA_026984935.1). Classification (GTDB taxonomy): domain Bacteria; phylum Desulfobacterota; class Desulfobacteria; order Desulfobacterales; family JALSRD01; genus JALSRD01. The sequence goes on along the minus strand of JALSRD010000078.1, from coordinate 135,455 downwards.
CTGCTTGCCCTGCAAGGCATTGAAGGTGGCGAGCTCCGTAATGTCGGCCCCGGCCACAAAGGCCTTGTCACCGCTGCCGGTCAGGACCAGCACGCGTATGGCTTCGTCGGCGTCGATCTCCGCCAGCGCCTGGCCGAATTCCGCCAGCAGCTCGGCATTTAATGCATTGAGTGCCTTGGGCCGGTTGAACGTGACGGTGGCGATACCATTGGCAACTTCAAAGAGCATATGCTGAAAGGCCATTTTCGATCCTCCTTCGCTTTTCCGCTTCAGGAACGGTTTGTCTGTTGATGCCATCGGCGCGGCGAATTCGTCTCCGCCGCGACGGGCAGAATAAACCACCTGCGGCATGGTTTGTCAAGCGGCAGCCCGTTGCGGCCGCGGCACGTCGATCCGCTATCGAGCGTAGGCGCCCTGCAAAAAACTGGGACATAGCGGATCAGAAGAACGTTTGTGTTCGTCTACCGACAATAATCCCGGAAAATCCCCCACCCCATCAGCCCGAGCAGCCCGGCAAACCTAAGGAGCCCGGAAAAAATAAAATCCCCGTTCTAACTTGTCTTTTGGTCCGGCGTGATGTCAGTGGATTTATTTCCTGAATCTTGCACAGACAATTTTGAAAACTTATAAAATTGTAATGTTATCTCATGGTTGTCTATGGATGCAGCGCGATATTTTTTAGCGTCATTGGTATGTTCGGAAACCTTCCCTTTTGACTTCAAAATTATCTGCCCTGCGGGAGCGCCGATTTTACCGCATCGACTGTGTCGCAGGGCATTTGCGTCTGTATACGACAGCTGCATGCCCTGCGCCTTGTATAGGCGGCAAACGCGACGCTTGCAAAATTCAGGTATTTCTTTCCGTGGCCCTAAGCCGTCGTTCCCGTTCAACGCTCGGAAACCGCCGCCAGGTATATCGCTATCAGGATGCTGCCGCCGCCGGCGAACTGGATCAACGTCAGCCCCTCGTCCAGCAGAAAATAAGCCAGGATGCTGCTGATTACCGGCTCACCCAGCATGCTGACCGCAATCAGGCCGGCGCTGCACCAGCGCAGGGCCCAGTTGTAACTGCTGTGTCCGAGAATCTGCGACACCAGCGCCAGCCCCAGGAAACTGCTCCAGGTGGCGGGCGTAAAACCGCTTACCGGCAATCCCAGCAGCAACACGGCCAGCCACAGGAGAACCGCCGCGCTGCCGTAGCACACCACGATATAGCCCAACAGTGAAAGCCGTGCCCGCAGCCGGCGGCCCAGCAGCAGGTAGGCGGCCGAACATATCCCGCCGGAAAGTGCCAAGCCGTCGCCCAGAAGCGCCTGCGGGCCGATCGAGAAGTCGCCCGCACCGATGAGCACACCTCCGATCACGCTGAGGGCGATACTGACAACCATGAGCGGCCGCAGCCGCTCGCCGGTGACCAAGGGCGTCATGATGCCCACCCACAACGGATTGGTGTCCACCAGCACCACGCTGTTGCTCACCGTGGTGAAATCCAGCGACGAAATCCAGAGGGCGAAGTGCAGCGCCAGGAAAACACCGGACAAAACGGCCAGGCGGAGTTCGCCGCGCGTCAGGCCGAGCAGCTCCCCGCGGGCCTTTACCGCAGCCACCGGCAGCAGCACGGCAACCGCGATCCCCACGCGGTAGGCGGCGGTCACCAGCGCCGGCGCATGGGCGGTACGCACGAAAATGGCGCCGGTGGAAACGGCCAGCACCCCCAGGGTCAGGATCGCGGCAGGAGACGTCTTCGGGGGGGCGACAGCGGCGGGCAATGTCATTGGGCAGGGCTTGCCAGCGTCAGCATTTTCGGATGCATCTGGCGCACGTAAGCGCGGATCCCCATGATGATGCCGTCGCAGAGGTCGTTTTGGTACTTTTGGCTGGTCAGCCGCCGGCATTCGCGCGGGTTGCTGATAAAAGAGGTCTCCACCAGAATGGCCGGCATCTGGGCGCCCAAAAGGACGTAAAAGGGTGCCTGCTTGACGCCCTTGCTCCGGATGCGGGGGTAACGCGCCCGCATGTGCCGCACCAGCGCGCTTTCCACGTCCTGGGCCAGGCGGGCAGATTCGTTGATCTTGGCGTGCTGCATCAGGTCGTTTAAAATCGTCTGCAGGTCGCTGATGTTTTTCCTGGAGGTGGCGTTTTCACGTGCCGCCACCAGGATGGCGTCCTCGTCGGTGGCCAGGTTCAAAAAGTAGGTTTCGATGCCGGCGGCCAGATGGTTCCTGGCGGCATTGGTGTGAATGGAGATAAACAGATCGGCGTTTTTGGTATTGGCAATGGCGGTACGCTCCTCGAGGGTGAGGTAGCGGTCGCTGGTCCGTGTCATGATCACCTGGTAATGCAGCTTTTTCCGGATTTTCGCGGCCAAGCGCCGGGCAATCTGCAGCGTAATGTTCTTTTCGTAAACGCCCTTGATAACCCCCGGCGCACCGTAGTCATGACCGCCGTGTCCGGCATCGATGACAATGCGGCTGACGCCCAGAGACAGCTGGCGTGCCAGGTCTCCCACCCCTTTTCCGCGGTGCGGCCGGCGCCTGGACCGGGCAGCCGGCGGTGCCGCCGCGGCTTCGCTGCCCCAGACATCGACCACGATGCGAAAAGGGTTGCGCAGCGAAAAAATCTTGTAGCGCTTAAATGACTTGATATCCATGACCACCCGCACCGAATCCAGGGTGTACTGGCCGGCGCGCACGCTGCTGAGCAAATCGTCGTGTATGGGGATCTTGCGCTGGATGGTCTTGCCGAGCCGGCAGTGATCCAGATCGATATACAGCCGCCGGGGTTTGTGCAGCGAGGGATCTTTTTTCAGGAGACGCTGATGATAGGCCGTTTCACTGTCGGCATCGATCACCACGCGGGTGTAATTGGGATTGGACCAGAAGCGCAGGCCGGTCACCAGGGACGGTCCGGCCGGCGACGGGCGCGCCTTTACAACCGGCTTTTCAGCTGCAGCAGGTTTTTTGCCCACGAGTTGGGCAATTGGATCAGGTCGTGCAACGTATGCACCGGCCGACGGCCCGCGCTGCACCTCTTGGGAGCGCGCCGTTTTCTGGGCCCGCAGTGCCCTTTGGGCCCGTTTGTGGTAGACGCTGTGCGGGAAATGCCGCACGATGCGCTGGTACAGATCGACCGCTTCCTGGCGGTCGGCCTCTAGAAACGAGCGCCGGTGGAGCTTCAGGTAAAGATCGGCCGCCATGTAGAGGCCGGCCGCCGCCCAGGGGCCAACGGGATCGGCACGATAGACACCTTCGAACTTTTCGATGCATGCCAGCCAGTATTGCCGGTACTTCTGTCTTGCCGGATGATTCCGCAGCGCCTTGTAACATTTCTCCGCCGCATTGTACTGCTGCCGGGCGGTTGCCGCCCGCACAGCCGGTGCGGCGGCCAGCAGCATCAGCGCGCATGCCAGGCCCACGACGGCGCACCGCCGGGCAGCACTCCGCGCGCGTCCCTTCAGCCGGGCGGCCGCATCGCCCGCGCCGCGGCGCCGGACGTCAGGCCGTGGCGCACACCCGGCGGCGTACGGGGCCGCATTTCGGCCGAGGGGCATCGACGGACTCACAGTGCGGCGGCTCCCTGCTGCAGCTCGTGCAGGCAGTTCATGGCTTCAAGCGGTGTCATACGGGCAATGTCCAGCTGCTTGAGTTTTTCGATCAGTTTGGTCTGCGGTTTTTCAAAAAGCGGCATCTGGCGCTGCGCGGTCCCTTCCGGCGGTGCCGCATCCACAGGCGTCAGGCAATGGTCCCCGTTTTCGATACGCGCCAGCACCTTGCGCGCATTGTCGATCACCGCATGCGGAATGCCGGCCAGACGCGCCACCTGAATCCCGTAGCTGCGGTTGGTGCCGCCCTCCACGATGCGGTGCAGAAAGATAATCTCGTCGTTCCACTCCTTGACGGCAATGTTGAAATTTTTCACCCGCGCTTTGCTTGCGGCCAGCTGCGTCAATTCGTGGTAATGGGTGGCAAACAGCGTTTTGACGCCGCGGCCGTGAAGGTCGTGCAGGTGGGCCGCCACGGCCCAGGCAATGCTCAGACCGTCAAAGGTGCTGGTGCCGCGGCCGATTTCGTCCATCACCACCAGGGACCTGGAGGTGGCGTTGTTCAGGATGTTGGCGGTTTCCTGCATCTCCACCAGAAAGGTGCTCTGGCCGCCTGAAAGGTTGTCTAAAGCGCCCACACGCGTAAAAATCCGGTCGGTGATGCACAGCGATGCCCGGCGCGCCGGCACGCAGGACCCCACCTGGGCCATGAGCACCGTCAGGGCCACCTGGCGCAGCACCGTCGATTTTCCCGCCATATTGGGCCCGGTGATGATCAGCACCTGCTGGCTATCGTTGTCTAAGGTGATGGAGTTGGGGACAAAGCGTTCACCGGCCACCAGGGTTTCGACCACCGGGTGGCGCCCGTCCTCGATCTCGATACGATCCGCTGCATTGATCACCGGCCGACAGAAATTGCGCTCTTCAGCCACCACCGCCAGCCCCAGGATACAGTCCAGGCGTGCCAGGAAGCGCGCGGTCTGTGCAATCAGCGCGTGCACAGCGGCGGCCTCGGCACGCACCTGTCTGAAAAGCTCATATTCCAGCGCGATGCGCCGCTGTTCGGCGCCCATGACCTTTTGCTCGAACGTTTTGAGTTCATCGGTGATGTAGCGCTCGGAGCTCACCAGCGTCTGTTTGCGCACGTAATGGCCGGGAACGTCGGCGGCCCGCGATTTGGGCACTTCGATGTAGTAGCCGAAAACCTTGTTGAAGCGCACCTTCAGGGTGTTGATACCCGTCCGTTCACGCTCCTTGTGCTCCAGTTGCACCAGCCAGCCGCGGCCCTCGCGGCCGATATCCAGCAGCTCGTCCAGCTCCGCGTGGTAACCGCGCCGGATGATCCCACCCTTGTTGAGCACCGGCGGGGCATCGTCCCGGATGGCCCGGCCGATGCGGTGCGAAACGGCGTGCAGCGCGCTGAAATCCGGATCCCATTGAAACAGGCGGCTGCTGAGCGTCGCCAGGTGCTCCCAGATGCCGGGCAGCTCCTCCAGCGACCGTTTCAGGGCCAAAAGGTCCCTGGCATGGCACTGGTCCATGGCGATCCGGCTGCCCAGACGCTCCAGGTCGGCGACCGCCTTGAGGCCTCCGCGGATCGCATCGCAGGCCGCTTTCTGCTGGCGGGCCTCGGCCACGGCATCCAGGCGCTGCTGAATCTCGGCGGCATCGATCAGCGGGTAACGCAGCCAGCGTTTGAGCAGCCGCCCGCCCATGGCACTGACCGTGCGGTCGATCACATGGATCAAGGTCTGGCGCCGGCTGCCATTCTGCAGGTTTGCGAACAATTCCAGGTTGCGGACGGACACATCGTCGATCCACAGGTAGTGATCCAGCGCGTAGCTCTCTATGCCGGTAAGGTGCGGCGCCCGCTGTTTCTGAGTCTTCCGGACATAGGCCAGCAGGGCGCCGGCGGCCCCGACACCGGCATGGCGCCTTTCACAGCCGAAACCCTCAAGCGAAAGGGTGTTGAACTGCTCCAGCAGCCGCCGCCGGCCGCGCTGCGGTTCAAAAGCTTCGTCTTCCAGATAGGTCACCGCGGTTTTTTCGAAGACCTCTTGCAGCGACGCCGCCAGGGCGTCATCCGTCAGGGTTTCGGGAAGCAGGATTTCGCTGGGCGCCACGCGGCGGATTTCATCGCCCAGCGCATCGGCGTCCGGCGTTTCGCAGAGGCGGAAAATGCCGGTGGAAAGATCCAGGTAGGACAGGCCGTAAACCGCCCTGAAACGGGTGGCGGCCAGCAGGAAGTTGTCCGCTTTTTCGTCCAGAAAGGCGTTTTCGACGATCATGCCCGGTGTGATTACACGCACGACCTCCCTTTTCACCAGGCCTTTGGCCGCAGCCGGATCTTCGACCTGGTCGCACAGGGCCACCTTGTGTCCGTGTTCGAGCAGCTTGGCGATGTAGCCCTGCACGGCATGATGGGGCACACCGCACATGGGAACCGGCGAAACATCCTTCTTGTTGCGCGAGGTCAGTGCAATGTCCAAAAGACGCGCGGCAATTTCGGCGTCCTCGAAAAACATCTCGTAAAAATCCCCCATGCGGTAGAGCAGGATGGCATCGGCGTACCGGTCCTTGATGGACAGGTACTGCTTGATCATGGGGGTCGCTTTAACCGGACGAGCCAATTTCACTTTATCCCGCAAGGGTCAGATTGCGCCCTTAAAAAACCTTCTGGCGATATTAAAATAAAACCACAGGCCCGCAAGGCGCCAGGCCGCCGGGTGCCGGATCAGGCTTCCTGCGGCTGGTCCGGTGCGGCCGGCGCATCGTGGTGGTCTTCGGATCGGGGCGTCTCGGCGGCATCGGCCGTACGCTCAACCTGAGTTTTTAACGTGGAAATCTTTTCCAGATGAGAATCGACGGTGGCATGCAGATTCTTGATCTCACGTTTGGCGCGCAGGCGGTGCGGCACGGAAAAGAGATAGGCGATAATCATACCCAGCACAAACCAGCAGATAAACAGGAGCCAGTTGGGGAATGTGCCCAGATGGTACTCTCTGAATACCAGATCCAGGCTGAGGTCAGTGCCGGCAAAGAAAAATTCCTTATTCGAAAAGATAAACAGGGCCAGGCAGAATGCAATGATCAGCCAGACAAACAGCTTGAACTTCTTCATACTCTTCTCCTATTTAAATCAAGTAGACGCGTCTAACTTTTCAAAGTGCGGCTTAAGTTTTTCGAAGGTTGCTTTCAGGTGTTCGGGAATCACGCGCACCTCGGCGAAAACCGTCAGTGCATTGGTGTCGCCGAACCAGCGCGGCACGATATGGAAATGCAGGTGTTCCGCAACCCCGGCACCGGCGACTTTTCCCAGGTTCAGCCCGATGTTGAACCCGTCAGGGTGCATGGCGCGCTTCAGAGTGGATACCGCCTTTTCGACGGTGGCGATCAGGTCCCCCATCTCATCGGCCTCCAGCTCATCCAGGCCCGCCACATGACGGCGCGGAGACACCAGCAGGTGCCCGTTGATGTACGGAAACTTGTTCATCATCACCATGCTCAGGCGGCCGCTGTAAAGCGTCAGTTCCGCGTCGGGTGCAAGCCCCTTGCAAAAGACACAGCCCTCTTCCTTTTCCCCCAGAATATACTCGATGCGCCAGGGCGCCCACATGGTTTTCAACGCCGAAGTCCTCCGATTTTTTCGGTTTCCGCGGAACGAATTGGCGCAGTTTACTGGTTTGGCCTCCAAAACTCAACCCTTTTTTCCCAACTCGACCAGCTCAAGCGCCCCCCACATCCCGAGCCCGCCGCCACAGACCACGACAATACCGTCCAGGCCCGGAATACGGCGCCCGCTTTCGATGGCCGCCCGGATATCGGCTCTGCCGCGGACCCGGTTGCCGATGGCGGTGGCCGCCGCATCCGACAGGGCGCCGGATGCGGACACCACACAGACCGCATCGGCGCGCCCGAAGCTGAAGGAATGCCCGATGCGGCCCGAGGAGGTGCACACCGCCAGCGGATCGCCGGCCGGCAGCCGGATCCCCAGGTGCATTTTGAGCGCCGAAGTCGGAGCCAGCAACCCCACGGTAAGCGGCGTACGCGTTTTCAGGAAAATATCGCCGCCGTTTTCAACGATCACTTCTCGGCTGTGTGAGAGCAGCCGCCGCGCGGTGTATTCGGCCACCGCGCCGGCCACCGCGGCCATGGGCCCCACCCCGGCCGCAGCCGCCGCACGGACCATGTCCCGCACGATGGCCGGCGCCGGACCGCGCAGCCGCCAGGGGGAAAGCGTGGTGCCGAATTCCGGAAAACGCTCGATATAGCGCTCGATATATCCGCGGCACTCTAAAATCACATTTCGGGTCAGGGCGGGCAGCGCCTTTTCGGCCTGTACCTGCACGTCGGTTTCCCTGACACGTACGCGGTAGGCCGCCAGGTGTGCACAGCGCACATCCTGCCGATAGTCCCGTCGCTGGCCCGCGGGCGTCATCTCCCGGACTCATCCATTGTTCAGCAACCCGGCGGCCTCCGCGCCGCACTGGCGCAGGAAGTAGCGATCGGTCATGCCGGCGATAAAATCTCTCACGATCTCGGCCGGCTGTCGGCCATTGATGTAGGACGGGGACATGTTTTCCAGAAAACGCGTAAAAACCGGGGACCGCACATCCCCCGTTTCCAGATCGCGCATGTAGCGTTCGAAGAGCATTTCGAAGAGACGGCCGATGGTCGCGGTATGCCGCTTGATTACGGGGCTCAGGTAGATGCGTTCGTAGTTGAATTGCTTCAGCGTTTTCAAGGCCTGGGAAACCGGCTGGCTGAAACTGACATACGGCCGGTCATAGCTGTTGCGGATCACATCGGTTACCAGGTTGTACACGATGGTGCCGTTGGTGCGGCCCAGGGTATGGACGCATTCTGCAGGCAGTTCCGACCGCCGCACCAGGCCCAGCCGGATGGCGTCTTCCAGATCGCGGCCGATGTAGCTGATGGTATCGGCCATGCGCATGACGCACCCCTCCATGCTCATGGGCGGCAGGTCCAACGTCTTGTGTGTCTTCTTGGCGCCGAATTCACGGTCCAGCTGCGCAAAGGTTTTGCCGCTTTCGGGTGTCAGCCGGCGGTCGTGCACTTCGCCGTCGTGGCACATGATGCCGTCCAGGGTCTGCAGACACAGGTTCAACCCCCGGCCCTTCTTCTCAACCCGTTCCAGGAATTCAACGCTCTGCAGGTTGTGGTGGAAATAGCCGATGCCGCTCTGCCGGCAGAGTCGGGACAAAAACCGTTCACCGTCGTGGCCGAAAGGGGCGTGGCCGATGTCGTGGCCCAGGGCAATGGCTTCGATGAGGTCTTCGTTCAATCCCAGAAAACGGCCGATGGTGCGGGCGATCTTGGAAACCAGCTGCACGTGCAGCACGCGGTGCGTGATATGATCGTTTTCGACCAGGTAGAACACCTGCGTTTTGTCCACGTAACGCACGTAGGCCAGGGAATGCAGGATGCGGTCGACATCCACTGAGAACGACTGGCGGTAGCCGGCATCCAGCCGTTTTTCCTCTAAGCGCCGCAGCGCAGCGGCACTTAAGGTGGCATAGGGGGAAAATCCCTGCGCTTCCCGCTGGTTGAGCAGCCGCTGAATGCTCCCCAGGTCTGGTCGGTCAGATGCGGCCGTCTTCAATCATCTTCTCCATCAGGCGGTCATAGTCCATGCCAAAATGTGCAAACCCCTGTTTGCCGTATTTCATGTTGCCCTCCAGAACGTAGTATTCGCCGTGGACACGGCAGATGTCAATGCCCACGTCGTCCCAGCCGCAGCGCCGGGCGGTACGTTCCGCCAGTTCAACAGCCGCCCGGGGCACGGCATCTTCCCCCACCCGGCCGCCGGCGGAGATATTGGTATAAAAACTCCCCGGCGGCGCGATGCGCCAATAGGCATGCACCGCCTTTCGGCCGATGACCACGACACGTATGTCCCGGTCGATGGGAAGATACTCCTGGATGTAGGCCACGTGCGTCCTTTCACAGTAGGCATCCAACGCCGACTTGTCTTTGAGCAAAAAAACACCACGCCCCATGGAGGAGCCGCGCGGGATCTTGCCCACGAGGGGAAAATCGAAAAATTCACCGATCCGACCCTTTTGCCGCTTACCGTAAAAAAACCGCGTTTTCGGATGCGGGATCCCGGCCATGGCAAACAGGGTGCTCTGGCGGATCTTGTCCTGGGCACACTTGTAATTATGGTAACTGGGGAAGGTGGGTTTGCCCAGGGCGTCAAACAGGCCGGCGTAAAAAGCGGACGGATAGTAGATCCTGGGTGCGGCAAGGATACGCTGCACATCTTCGGGGCCGTAATCGCTGAAATTGGGCCTAACGCCCAGTGTCAGCACGTTGCGACAGCGGCGCAGCCGCTTTTCCAGCGCCACTGCTATAGGTGTGTTGTTCACGCGCTAAACAGTTTCTCTATAATTTCCAGGCAGCGCCGGCGGTGGCTTCCCTGCCAGTAAATCCTGCCGCACTGCGGACAGGTGGAAAAACGGGTATGCGTTTCCCAAACGTAATCGGGCACCCGCGCATAAACCGCATCCCGGTCTATGGGCTGCACCGGCCGGTTGCAGCGCACGCAGCGCGAAAACGGACGGGCCTGATGCCGCTGGATGCCCAGCTGCCGCCGTACCCGGGCCATCTGACGAAAAGGGTCATCGTCCGCAATAAAGACAAAACATTCCGCCGGCAGGCGCTCCTTAACCCGACGTGTGCGCGTCAGCAGTATCCTGCCGCTGTCCGCCAGGGCGGCGAACTGCGGCGCTGAAAGCCCGGACGCGTAACAGGTGTCAAAGCCCAGCATGCGCAGCCAGCGGGCGAGCCTCCCAAGGGTGGCCTCGGCCGTAAACCGTATCCCGGCAGGTGCCTGTTCCACAGTTTGCGATTGCATAGGCGTTGCATCACGCGGGCACTTTGAGGCGGAAAACAGCCGGCGGTATCTCCGGGTTGACCCAGAACCTTTCCACCACCAGCTGTATGTATTTTGGGCCCGGCCCCGTCAGGACAAGACGTCTGGGGGTGTCGAATCCTCCGATCCGGCGGCTTTCGGCCAGCCGCACCCCGTAGGCCGGTTTCCCGCTCAAACTGAAAAACTGCAGCCGCTGCACCCGGCGCTGCGCATCCAGATAAATCTCTTCGCCGATGCTGCCCCAGGATTTTTTCAGCCGTATGACCCATCCCTTTCCCGCGGCAGCGGGACGTACATCGGCGCGCAAATATGGCCGCAGCGGAATGCGCCCTAAGAGCAGTTGGATAACGTCTTCAAGGCTCACGGGAAGATCGATGATTTTCTGCAGCAGCGGGTCGCCGGCGGACTTCCGGTAAACCCGGTTCTCCGGTACGGAAAAAACCTGTACGTACGCACCGTCGGCCGCCAGTATCAACTGCGGCTGTCCGGTGACGGTAAACACCTGCAGACGGATTTTCGACGGGTACTGGGCCGCCCAGGCAAAACGTGCACTCTGGCGTCGGCGGGCGTCGCGGAAGGAAAACCGGCCGATCCCCTTGGAAGTCTTCAGCCCGCTGCCGCGGGAACGAATCACCGCCAGCCAGTCACCGGCCGCCTGCCCTGCAATCCCAGTGGGCCGCACAGCCAACTGGCTGCAGGACGGCAGGCAAAAGAGGATGCCCGCCATCAGCGCCAGAACGCCGCAAGCCGGCCTATGACGCTGGTTTTTCACGCAGTTCTCTGATTTTTTTCTCGATCTTGTCTTTATCCTTTTTTCTTTTGAGAAGCGACCGCTGGTAGTATTTAAGCGCCTTGTCACGATCATTCAGCTTCCTGTAGACATCGCCGAGATGCTCCAGGATGGTCGGGTCGTCCGATACCAGGCCGGCCGCGCTCCGGAGATATTTCAGGGCCTCGTGGTAGTTTCCCTTTTTGTAGAAAACCCACCCCAGGCTGTCGGTTATATAGCCGTCTTTGGGTTTGTACCGGAGGGCCTGCCGTATCAGACGTTCCGCCTCGTCCAGATGAATGCCCATATCGGCATAGGTATAACCCAGGTAGTTGAGTGCACTGGCATTCTTGGGGTCCAGGCGCACGGCGGTCCTGATGGCCGCGATGGAATCCTGCCGGCGGCCCCACTTGTCATAGACAACCCCCAGGCGGAAATAGAGCCGTGCATTTTCAGGATCTTTTGCAAGACCCTGTTTCAAGGCCGTCTCGGCCTTTTTGAATTCTTTCGCCTGCTCGTAGATACTGCCCAGGTAAAGATAAAAGACAGCGTTCTCAGGTTGCCGGGAAATGGCATCCCGAACCACTTTCAGCGCCTCGGCACTGCGCTGCTGACGCTGGTAGAGGTATATCCGGTGCTGCACGGCCGCCTGAAAAAAGCGGGAATCCGCCTGGATCTGACCGAAATGGGAGAGGGCTGCCGCCGTCTTTTCCTGCGCCTCGCACACGACACCGGCCACATAGTGCAGCTGGTCGCTCTGGGGTGCGGCGGCCAGCATACCCCTTAAAATCGTCATGGCGGAAGCGTAGTCCTTGGTATCCACGTAGAGGCGCACCAGTCTGGCAACGACATTGACATCCGACTGGCTGCGCTTGCCCAGATCCCCAAAGATCCGCGCGGCCTGTTCACGGTGGCCGATTTTTGTATTGAAAAGCCCCAATCCCATGGCAGCCCGGATGTTGTCCGGATTGCGTTTTAATATTTCCCTGTACTGGGACAGCACATCCTTGGTGCGTGCAGCCTTGCGGTAGATCGCTATGATTTCAAAACGCGGTTCCTCGAGATCCGGCTCCAGTTCCAGTGTTTTTTGAAAAGATTTCAGTGCCAGCTGGTCTTTGCCCATCTCTTTGTAAATCTTGCCGATGAAAAAGTAGCCCACATACGAATCGGGGAAATTTTTAACCAGCTTGCGGTACACCCGCAGGGCCCGCTGGTTGTCACCGGCCTGGCGGTAAAGGCTGCCCAGATGGATGTAGATGTTTTTGCGCTGCGGGTCCGCCGCGATCACCTTCTCATAGGTTTTGCGGGCTTCGTCAAGGTTCTTGCGCACCTCCTGGATCTCGGCGTAGGTGATCAGGGCTGCGATGTTTTCGGGGTTCTTGTCAAGAAGTTCACGGGTCAGCGTCAGGGCCTGGTCCGTTTCCCGCTGCCGCAGGAGCATACGCGCCAGCTCCTGCCGTATATAGGCCGACCGCGGGTCCGCCGCCAGCGCCTTGTGCAGATAGGAGATGGCGCGGTCGATTTTGCCCTGCCGGCGGTACATCTGCGCCCGAATGAAATAATAGTAGCGCGCCGCGTCCGGCGACAGTGCCTCGGGCTGCGCCACCTGTGCCGCTGAAACCGTCTGCGACCCGGGTTGCGGCGACGCTCCGGGGTTTGATGAAGCTGGTGCATGGACCGCGCAGCCCGCCAGGGCCAGCAGCAGGCATGGCACGAGCATCCATTTGATTCGTTTAACAGGCATCCATCTCCAACCTTTTCGATATATCCGCATTCAGGGGCTTTTCCCGCTCCATCGGTCCGCTCCGGCGGCGGAGCGGCACCTGGTGCCCGGTTTCCGGGGCCGCATCAGCTCTCGGATTCGCCTTCCTCGCTGTAGGCGGCAAAATCCGGTATTTCATTTTTCAGATATTCGCGCATTTTCTTGAGGATGTTTTTTTCAACCTGCCGCACACGTTCCCGTGAAATCCCGTAGCGGTCACCGATTTCCTGCAGGGTAGCCGGATTTTCTGAAAAAATGCGCATATCGAAAATTTCCAGTTCACGCGGCGTCATCTTTTTCCTGAATTCGGCGATCTTGGTATGCAGCAGCGCTTCCATTTCCTTTTTGGCCATCTGGTCTTCCGCCGACTCGGCCTCGGTGCTCAGAAAATCGATCCTCTCCGTGTCCGAATCCTCTTTCAGGGGTGCATCCAGCGAAACATCCCAACCGTCGAGGCGCAGGTCCATGTCGATGATCTCACGCTCCGAGACGCCCAGCCGCTGGGAGAGCAGTTTCGGTTTGGGATCGAACCCTTCATCGATGAGGCGCTGCTTTTCCTTCTTCAACTTGAAAAACAGTTTCCGCTGCCCCTGGGTGGTGCCGATTTTGACCAGCCGCCAGTTGTCCATGATGAATTTCAGAATATACGCCTTGATCCAGAAAGACGCATAATAGGAGAACTTGACATTCTTATAAGGGTCGAATTTTTTCACCGCCTGCATGAGCCCGATGTTGCCCTCCTGGATCAGATCCAGCAGGTTCTGCATCCACACCCGCTGGAATTCCAAGGCGATTTTCACCACCAGCCTCAGGTTGGAGGTCACCAGTTCATAGGCCGCCTCCGGATCCTGCTGCTCCTGAACCCTTACGGCCAGCTTCCTTTCGCGTTCACGCGTCAAGAGGGGATAGTTGCTGATCTCGCTGAGGTATCGTTGCAGCGGGTCATATTTGACCAGCGCGGTTTCCGGTTTTTTCTTGCTGGCCGGCAATTTCTCCGCCGGATCAGCCTTGGGCCGGGCGCCGCGCTTCACATTGCCGGCCGGCGGCTGTTTCTTTTTGCGTGTTTTTGTAGTCATGGGTCTTCTTTATGGTTACGCGCAACCCGGAAATTCACCCGCCGGGATGCATATTCATCTGCTAAAGTGCCAAAATGTACTGCTCTGTATATCCGCCGGCATGCATCCGTCAATCAATCCCCCCGGCGGGCGGCGAAAGCAACGCCACATTTCCACCGCGCCTCCAGGTTCACGCCCCATGCCAGACCGATTGCCATGACAACTTTGTTGTGGCACCGCATTTCCAGATCTGACCACTGGGCAAAGGGGAAGCGATGGCGAAGAGCATCATTTCCGGATGGCGCTGCAGGCGTGTCGGCAGCCCGCGAAGTTTCCCAAAGCGATTGACGAACGGTGCCGGTAGCCGGTTTTCGCTATGGACATCCTCGGCCTGCTATGGTATGGGAAATTTTTCGAAATGCGCCTGTAGCTCAGCTGGATAGAGCAACGGACTTCTAATCCGTAGGTCACAGGTTCGAATCCTGTCAGGCGTACCAAAACATCCGCAAAGCGGAACAAATCGGCCGCGATCCTCTTTTTGCGCACCAATGCATACATAAATCCCTATCTTTTCTCATATAGCTTAATTTACCGCCAACGTCAATGCCAAAGCGTGGCCGGCCGGGAAACCGATCCCACCTCTTTTCAGGGTCTTTGCCGGTCCGCCGGCACCGCCAAACACATGACGATAAACGGCACCTTTGTGGCCGTTTTTTGTCATACATGCCTGCTTGCCGAGTTATTGTTGCGGATCAACGTGCGGGCTTTTGCAGCCCTGCTGCCTGATTGCAACTACCGGCCAAGACAGTGAAAGCCGGCAAGTCGTCCGCATCAGCCGGATTTTCTCCAGGCGCCACTGACGGCTTGGCGGCCTCTAACAGGGACCATCCGGGTGCTGGCGCAAAGTTTGCATATCGATACGTGAACGTTGACAACCGGCACCTACCGCAAACAACGGGAGAGTTTTGAGATGGGAAACGACAACCTGGTTTTTCTGGAAGTTCTGGAGTGGTTTGACAATACCGGCAAGGAACTGGTCCACCGCCTGCCTGAAAAGGGCTCCGGCGAAATCAAGTATGGCGCCCAGCTGACCGTACGCGACAATCAGGCCGCGGTCTTTTATTACCAGGGCCGCGCTCTGGACGCTTTCGGCCCCGGACGGCACACGCTGAAAACCGCCAACATCCCGATTCTGACCAAGATCCTCAGCGCCCCCTGGGGCATGACCAGTCCGCTGCGGGCCGAAGTTTACTTTATCAACCTGAAGGTCTTCACCAATCTGAAATGGGGCACCCGCGATCCGGTGGCTTTCAAAGATTCCGAGCTGGGCCTGGTGCGCCTGCGGGCTTTCGGCGTCTTCAACCTGCAGGTTGTTCAGCCCGTGCTGTTCGTCAACTCTCTGGTGGGGACGCAGGGGGTTTTCACCACCGAGGAAATCGAAGAGTACTTGAACCGCGTGATCGTCTCCCGTTTCAACGACTTTATGGGGGAGCGCATCGATTCGCTGCTGAACCTGCCCGCCAAATACGACGAGCTCTCCGAGGGCCTGGCCGGACGCCTGAAACAGGATTTCAGCCGTTTCGGTCTGGGGCTGAATCACGTGTATATCAACAGCGTGACGCCGCCGCCGGAAGTGCAGCAGGCCATCGACGACCGCAGCCGCATGGGCGTCTTTCAGGACATGAACAAGCTGATGCAGATGAAAACCGCCATGGCCATGGAAAAGGCGGCTGAAAACGAGGGCAGCGCCGGAGCCGGCATGGGTATGGGCGCCGGTATGGGGCTCATGATGCCGGCCATGTTCGCCCAGTACTTCACCGGAACAGGCGCCGTCGCCAAATCGGGCACACCCGGCGATGAAAGCCCGGGTGGTTTTGCCTGTGAAGAGTGTCACGCACCGGTTCCGCCGCAGGCCAGATTCTGTCCGCACTGCGGCCACCAGCAACTGGTGTTCCAGCGCTGCACACAATGCGGCAAGAACCTGACGCCGACGGCCAAGTTCTGCCCGCGTTGCGGCCATCCTGCAGACCGTCAGCAGGCACCCTGGGCCTGCACGCAGTGCGGCCACGAAAACCTGCCGGATGCGCTTTTCTGCAACCAGTGCGGCGAAAAACATCAGGCCCGACAGACCGGGGAAAAGCCGGCAGATCCGACGACCTAGCGCTGGACCCTGTTTGCCAGCCGGGGCACCGCCGGCAGAGGTTCCACACCGTACCCCGGAAGCCGGCTGTTGAAGGCCCGGCGTGCATTCTCATAGGCCGCCACCCGCTGGTTGAAGTCCAGGGCCTTCTTGTTGAAGACCTTGTGGCGCTTGCGCGAACGGATGCGCGGGCGATGCGGAATGGCGGCGTACATTTTTGTGAGCCGTTTCCGCTCTTCGACCAACCGGCGATAGCGGGCAAACAGCTGCGCCCGCTGACGCTTCAGTGCTTCGATGGTGTGGTCCCGCGGCGTTTTCACGGGGGGCAGATTGAGGTTTTCGGACGGTGCCGGCGCCGCTTTGCCGGCAGGCTCCGGCGGGCTGGCGGCGGACGGTACGTCCGGATGGAATTTCACCCGGGGCAGCAGGTCGTCAGGCACGTTGTCCAGTCGATCGGTGAAGTGCAGCACCCCGTTGGTGTCCCTGTAACTGTAATAGGCGGCCCAAAGCGGCGGCGCCAGAAACAGTATCGCAAATATGACAATCCAGGCCCTGAGCAAACGTTTCATCATTCAGCCCCCCGCGGTACGCATGCCATCGCTTAATGTCACCCCCACCCCCGGGCGGAAAAGTCCCGCGGCGGGTCCTTCTTGCGCCGTATGAAACTGCTTATCGAACATCAGTGCCCGCAATGCGGTGCACCGGCCATCTTAGAGGAAACCGAGCGTCTCTTCACCTGCAGCTTCTGCCGGGTCAAATCCTACCTGACCCGCAGCGATTACTTCCGTTACCTGCTGCCGCATCATGCCCCCGAAAACGCGGACCTGATATACGTTCCCTACTGGCGCTACAAGGGGACGCTGTTTTCCGCAACCCAAGCGGGCGTGCGCCATCGCTGCATCGACGTCAGCCACCAGGCACTGGAGCTGGCCACACTGCCGATCTCCGTGGGTTTGCGCACCCAGGCGCTGAAGATGAAATTCGTTACACCGGCGGCAAGCGGCGGCTTTATCGAACCCCGCCTGGCCCACGGGCAGGTGGTGAAGACTTTTCAGGAGCAGTTCCACAAATCCCTGCCCCGGCCGGTTTTTCACCAGGCCTACGTCGGTGATGCGCTGAGTCTGATTTACGCGCCGTTTTACGAAAAAGGCAGATTCTACGACGCGGTTTTAAACCAGCCGCTGCCGACCTCTGCAGGACACGAAACGCCGCTGGGCCGGCTGCCGAGCGTCAAATCGCACTGGCCGCTGCATTTTCTGCCGGCGCTGTGCCCGTCCTGCGGCTGGGACCTGGCCGGAGAACGCGACACGCTGGCACTGGCCTGCCGCAACTGCGACAGCATGTGGCAGGCCACGGCCGATGGCTTTAAAGAAATCAACTTCGCTACGCTCAAGAGTGCGTCGCGAGACGGGCTGCGCTACTTCCCCTTCTGGCGCATCGCCGCCCGCGTCTCCGGCGTCGCACTCTCCTCCTATGCGGATCTGGCCCGGCTTGCGAATCTGCCCGTGGCGATGCAGCCGGACTGGCAGCATCGTGCTTTCCGTTTCTGGTCACCGGCTTTCAGCCTGCGCCCCAAAACCTTCCTGCGTGCCGCCACCCAGGCCACCCTGGCACCACCGCGCGACAACTTCACCCGCAGTCTGCCGCACGGTGAGGTTGCCCCCGTCACCCTGCCGGTGGCAGAAGCCCTGGACAGCCTGAAGATCATCCTGGCGGGATTTGCCAAGCCCGCGCGCCGCCTGCTGCCCCGACTATCCGACATCCTGATCGATCCACAACGCTACCTGCTGGTCTACCTCCCCTTTGAAACCGGGCGCCTGGAGTTCATCCAGCCGGATCTGAACCTGGTGATCAATCGCACGCACCTGCAGACAACGTCCTGAGAACACCCTGTTAAAAGCCTATCACGGCGCCGCAACAGCTGTCAATCCCGTGGGCCTGCAATGCGCGGCGCCGGCGGGAGCCTAAAAAAGCGTTGACAGGCATATTGCGTCACGCAATAAAACACGGGCATGCAGCCGTTTTCACATCCCATTGACGTTCTGTGCGCCGGCCACGCCTGTTTCGACCTGATCTTTTCCGTCGATCACCTGATCGGCGCCGATGAAAAGATGCTGGCCCGCACTCTGACCGCCAGCGGCGGCGGACCGGCGGCCAATGCCGCGGTAGCCGTTGCACGGCTGGGCCTGCGGGCGGCCTTCTGCGGTTACCTTGGCAACGACCTGTTCGGCCGGCGCCACGCGGCAGAACTGCAAGCGGACAACGTCGACACCCGCCTGCTGGTACGCGGGGAACACCCCACACCGCTGTCGGCCATCCTCGTCACACCTGACGGTCTGCGCTCGGTGGTCAACTACCGCAGGGACACGCCGCCGCTCACCGCCGCGCCCGGCACCGCCGACCCGGCGCCGCGGGTTCTGCTCATGGACGGCCATGAGCCGCACGCCTCGTTGGATCTGCTGCAGAGGACGGCCGCAGGCGCAATTTCAGTGCTGGATGCGGGTTCGCTTAACGTCGGGACCCGACAGCTCGCCGGCCGTGTGGACCACCTGGTGGCATCACAGACTTTTGCCCGCCAGTTCAGCAGCTGCCATGATGCCGAAGCTGCGCTGGACCGTATCGGCAGCCGCGCAAACCGGTCGGTAATCATCACATGCGGCAAGGAAGGTCTGGTCTGGAAAAAGGGGGGCCGCAAGGGGCATCTGCCGGCTTTTCCAATCAGCGCCGTGGATACCACCGGTGCCGGCGATGCCTTTCACGCGGCCTTTGCCGCCGGACTGGCGCGCAACCTGCCCTGGCCTGCGCTGCTGGATTTTGCCAGTGCGGCCGCTGCGCTGACCTGCCTGAAAACCGGCGCCCGACCGGGCCTGCCCGGCCTGGACGCGGTCATTACGTTCCTGCATCGGCAAAGACACGGCGGCAGAACGGCTGCCACTCTACAGCAGGCGTTTTCGCGCCTATAGGCCCCGCGTGCCGGAACTTCTCAGCGCGCATGCCGGACCTGGTCGGTGCGTTTCTGCCAGTAGGGGTTGATCAGGTCTTCGAAGATGGTCATGGCGGCCGCAGACCCCATACCCGTTGCCGTGACGATCTGCTTGTAGCCGCCCTCCACATCCCCGGCGGAGTAAATCCCCGGTATGCTGGTGCGGTGCTTGCCGTCGTGCCGGATATAGCCGTCCGGCGTCAGTTCAAGACCGATTTTGCGGGCGAGCCCCACGGCCGGCGTATATCCGACGGCCACAAAGACACCGTCGGTTTTCACCGCGCGCACCTCGCCGTTCTGGTTGTCGACCACCTGGATCTCCTCGACGCGCTGGCCGCCGCGGATTTCCCTGATTTCGGTGTTCCACAAAACGGGAATGTGGTTTTCGACCAGTTGGGAAACGAGAAACTCCTGTGCGCGCAGTTTGTCCCGGCGGTGGATCAGCGTCACGGCAACGCCCATGTGGTGGAGGTACAGCGCCTCGGTAACCGCACTGTTGCCGCCGCCCACCATGACCACCCGGCGGTCCTTGAACAAAGGCCCGTCGCAGGTGGCACAGTAACTCACACCGCGCCCGGCAAAACGCTTTTCCCCGGGAACCTCCAGGTGCTTGTGCCGCGCGCCGGTCGCCAAAAGGATGGTTTTGGCTGTGAAGCGCCGCCGGCTGGTCTGCACCTCGAACGGTGGCCGCGGGTCCACCTCCAGAACCTCCTCCCCCTGGAAAATCTGCACGTACTGCAGCGCGTGGGTCACCATGATATCGACTAGTGTTTTACCCCCCACCTGGGTGAAGCCCGGATAGTTCTCGACGACCGGTGTGGTGGCCACCTGCCCGCCCAGGGCGTCGCGCTCCACCACGGCCGCCTTGAGACCGCTGCGCACGGCGTAGATGCCGGCCGTCAGACCGGCCGGCCCGCCGCCCACGATCAGCAGGTCGGTTTCGACCCGCTCGGCATCACTGTCGGGGATAAAAACCGTCTGCGGCTCCATCTTCTGCAAAGACAGCGCAAAGACCTCTTCGGCCTGGGCGCCCATACCGATGAGCATCTCGTTGGCGAACACCTGGGGCACACTGTGCGCCGCGTATTGATCGGCGAGTTCGGGGTGGCACTGGATATCGACGATTTCAAGCGAAACCTGCTGCGGTTTTTCGATGGCCGCCTTGACGCCGTTGACCACCTGCTGGGGGCAGTAGGGGCAGGTTGCACTGACAAAGACTTTGAGCCGGCGCGGCGCATCCACCCGGGCGATGACCTTTTTGGACTGCTCGGTGAGGTTGCTCTCTCCCAGGCCCACGAGCAGAAGGGTCTCCAGGAAACTGCGCCCCTCCTCACCCATGGGGGCCCCCAGCCAGCGGATGGCGTAGCGCTCGGGCTCTACCAGCAGGGTCGGAGAGGACGTCACGTTCCACTTGCCGGCCAGTTCGTGGTCCAGGTTGAACTCCCTGAACTGAATCTTCTCGGTCAGCTGGCGGAAAGCGCGCACTGTCTGCCGCGCGGCGTCGCAGAACACATCGTCCTTCCCTCTTTGCGTAAACAGGTAGAGATGAATATCGTTGGGCAGGCGTTCGAAGGTGGCCCTGAGCTGCTTGAGATAGGCTTCGTTGGTTTCGGCCGCCGGCTGGTCCTCCCGGTTGATTGCATTTTCCATTTTCAAAATCTCCGTGCATTCTCGATATTTTATTAAAAGTCAGTATGTCAGGCTTGCACAAGCCTTTCCGGGAACTGTGCAACGTTGCGCCAAATTCCGAAAACGTTGTCGCTACGCGCTTCAAATAATCCGGCATTTTCGAATGCGCATGGGCACCGCGCCTTTTGCCGAAAAATCCCGAAGGGCGCTATAAACCGACTTTTTACGCGTCGATCATTTTAAAACCCTGCACCATCGGCGGCGTTTGCCGGTGGGGCACCGGGGCGTCCAGATGCTGTTGGTATTTCCCGTTTCGGGTTTTCCCGGGCGGAAACGGCCGCAGGCCTTAACCCCGCCGGGCGGTTTTCCCCGGACCTTGGGCTGCAAGGCCATTTCGGCGGGCCATGGCAAGTTCTGTCCTAAACTAAGGAAGCGGAGTACGCATGTCAACCGCGGCCGGCGGCCGGGGGGCTTTTAAAGGGGCAGCTGGCCGCTTTGCAACAGCGCTTCGGCGAGCAGCAGGTCCTCCCGGGTCGTGATCTTGAGGTTGTAACGGCTTCCGGGGATCACCTTGACCGATACGCCCAGACGCTCCACCAGCATGGCGTCATCGGTGCCGGCGAGCTTTTCTCCGGCCACCTGCCGGTGTGCCTGCCGGAGCAGCGCCAGCCGGAAGGCCTGGGGCGTCTGCGCCAGCCAGAGTGTATCCCTTGGGAGGGTCTTTTGAATGCGGCCCGAGGTGTCCACCTGCTTGACGGTTTCCACGGCGGGCAGCGCCAGGATGCAGGCACCGGTCTCCGAGGCGCCCCCGATGCAGGCAGCGATCTGCCCGGCCGTGACGAAGGGGCGCACACCATCGTGGACCACCAGAATCTCCACCGCCGCATCGCAGGCGGCAATGGCGTTTGCCACGGAGTGCTGTCGCTCGGCACCGCCGGCCACCAGGGTAATCGGCGCTTTAGCGCCCGGCGGCAGGATTTCCTGCCGGCAATAGGCAAAATCGTCGTGCGGAATCACGAGATAGATGTGCCGGATCAGCGCACAGGCGGCGAAAGCCTCCAGCGTGCGCCTCAAAATAGGGACCCCCGCCAGCTGCAGGTACTGTTTGCGTCCGGCGGACTGCATGCGCCGGCCGCGGCCGGCGGCGACCACGGCGGCGGCGGCATGCGGTGCCCGGGACTCTGAGAGCATCGTGCTCACTGCAGGTACCGCAGCTCCTTGGGCAGCGGCACACCTTTTCCCATGCTGTCCTCGCCGTAATTCACGCCGGCCAGGATTTTAATGTCCCGCAGGGCTCGGCTGTCACCTTCGAAAACCACCCGTTCAATTTTCTCCTTGCTGATCTTGCCCCCGGCCCACTGGATATCCAGTACGCTGCTGGCATCGAACCGGTCGCCATTGACGACCAGCTCCACTTTGCCGCCGTAGTGCTGAACAATTTTGGCCACCAGCAGGCTGGGCCGGCTGTGAAAACCCAGCTTGACCGGGATACCCACGGTGATTCGCGAACGCTCGATATTTTCATTCAGGATCTCGCTGGCAAGGGCCCTGCCGGTGTTCAGAAAGTGGCATACGTAGTAAAGTCCGAAATTGATGGTGCGGTCCACCAGCATCGGCGCATCGATGATATCCAGCAGTTGCTGCTGGGCCTTGCGGTAGACATGCTTGTACCCGGCTTCGTACAGGTGGCGTTCATAAAAATGCAACAGGCGGCCGATCATCTGCAGCAGGTGGAACACCACCGAAAAAAAGCTGCGCAGCTGCTTGAGCTTGCGGTTGCCGTAGCGGTATCCACCGTGGATGACATAGGTGTCGAAAAGCGACTGCAGATTGTGAACCAGCATCTCGAATCTGCGGATCTGAACCTCATTGACCTTGGCGGGAATGATGGCCCGGATTTTTTCCAGTGGGAAGGGTTCGTAAAAGCCGAATTTTTCGAAATTTTCAGCAATGTTCAGAAACTGGCTGGCAATTTTGACGATGTTTTCCTTCTGCAGATCCTTGCTCTCATCGTCAATATCGTAGGGCAGCATCTCGCCGGTGGTGATCGCCGGGAATTCGCCCGGATCGCAGGTGCCGTCCGGGATATCGACCTCCAGGCGCCGGGCCTCTTCCAGAATTACGGGCGCCAGCCGGTGCAGGCAGGTCTTGAAAAAAGCGTGGGTCTTTTCTCCCTCACGTGCAAAGGCCCCGGTATCCGGCAGATCGTAAAACACCAGGCGGTTGTTGATGTGTTTCAGCGAATAGCTCGCCAGGCTGATGTGCCGCACGGCAGCCGTCAATTCGCGGTAGAAATACCATTTCTGGCTGTTCTTGGCACCGTGGAAGTCCAGGAAATCTTCCAGCACCTGGGAAGTGCCGATGAACCTGGAATAGAGCATCTTGGTAAAGGCAAAGCCATGCGCCGGCGCATCGGCAACGTACAAGCAGCACTTTAAGAAATCGTGTGAAAAAATGCGAATTTTTTCGTCAAACGAAATCTTACAAGCCGTTGTCGACGTAACGGCTTTCTGGTTGTTCAAACGTTCCATGCTTGTTAAAAAACCTGCCTGACCCTGCAAAAGCGGACGTTGGCCGAAGCACCGATTGCAGACCAACGCGATGCCTTTCCGATTTACCGTGTCCACGAACCCAACAGACGCGGCGCCCAAAAAACAGCCGGCCGGACCAGCCCGTAAGCCGAATTCTGTACCCGCCGCCGGTTGCCCCGCAGCGGGTGACGGTCATTCATCTGAGGATGCCGGTTGCCCGGCATCTCTTGCGACCTACCCGGGAGCTCGGACGGGCCGCCCTCAAACGCTCCTCTATTTGGTCTTGCACCGGGTGGGGTTTGCCAAGCTTCTCCGGTCACCCGGAGAACTGGTGCGCTCTTACCGCACCGTTTCACCCTTACCCCGCCTGCGGCGGGGCGGTCTGCTCTCTGTTGCACTTTCCTGCACGTCGCCGCGACTCCACGTTATGGAGCACCCTGCCCTGTGGTGTTCGGACTTTCCTCCGGAGCCCTTCGGGCTCCAGCGACCGTCTGGACTACTCCGGCCGGCATGTGGCTGTATTACCTCAATCTTGCACAGACAATGTATTATACCGGAACGCGGCCCGTTCGTAAAGCTGCCCGGGCTTTCGATATCAAGGGGCGCCAAAAAAGATTCCGGTCAGGCGCTGTCGGCCTGCCAGAAGATGATCCGCTGGCAGTTGGGGCAGAATTTCAGGCTGTCCTTGCGCTGCAGCTCGTTGTACATCTGCGGTGGGATATTGACATTGCACCCCAGGCAGACGGCATTTTCCACCCGTACAATGGCAACCCCGTCGGCCTGCTTGGCCTTGATTTTCGCAAAAGTCTCCATCAACGGCGGTTCGACACGCCGGGCGATTTCTTCCCACTGCGTTTTCAATGCCGCGATTTCAGTTTTTGCCCGGGCCTGCTGCTGTTCGATCTGTTCAGCTTCGTCCGCAACCCGGCGCGTGAGCTCTGCAAGCTCCTCTTTTTTGGCATCTGCGGCCTGCTTCGCCGTATCGGTGGATTCCAGGCACTGGAGCATCTCGTCTTCCACGCTCGAATGCTTCCTCTTGAGCTCATCGATCTCTTTGAGCAGCGACTGGTATTCCTTGTTATTTTTAACCGCCCGCAATTTGGCCTTGCTCTTTGCGATCTGCGATACGATCTGGTTGGCGTCGGATTCCAGGCTGCGATACCTTTTTCCGATTTCGTCGATTCTTTCGGATTCGGCCGAAACCGACACCCGGAAGCGCTGCAGTGCGTCTTCCAGTTCCCGCCGACGCGCGGTGCGTTTCCGCATGTCCGCCTGTATGCGGCGGCAGCGGCTCTCGTTGTGCTGCAGCTTCTGCAAAAGATCGATCTGTTCCATCATGGTGCCATCTCCCGGGGTTTTCCGGTCTGATGCCTGGCGCACGGCCGGCAGGATTTCAGGAATTACAGGGTGCGAAAGGGGTCACGTTCCAGACGGCACGCCTGTACGGTCACGGCCAGGCCCGCTTGGCTGCAGGCTTCCTGCAGGCGTTTGGCCAGGGCCTCGACCACAACCACTTCGGATGCAAAGTGCCCCACGTCAATCAACGCCCTGCCGGCGGCCACGGTATCCCTGGCGTTGTGGTAGTGCAGATCGCCGCTGACATACACCTGGGCATCCGAAGCCAGGAAGTCTTCCAGCAGGCCCGACCCGCTCCCGGAACAGACGGCCACACGCTTTACGTCGAGTTCCGGGCTACCGGACACCCTGACATGCGCAAGCCCCAGGCGCGTTTT
Organism: Desulfobacterales bacterium; assembly: GCA_026984935.1. Classification (GTDB taxonomy): domain Bacteria; phylum Desulfobacterota; class Desulfobacteria; order Desulfobacterales; family JALSRD01; genus JALSRD01. Next base: position 110,418 of record JALSRD010000078.1, on the reverse strand, counting down.
GACGCTGCGCGCGAAGTCGGTCAGCAGCTGCGGGGATTTCAGATCGCCAATCCGCCCCAGACCCTGGGTTTCGTCTGCCGGTGACCGCACACCGGAAGGTTCACCGGAAACCAGCGGGCGCACATGTTCGATTCCCAGACGGCAGGCCAAAACCTCATTGACGCCGCCCACAGCAGCGTCCAGATTGGTGTGGGCGGAAAAAACAGCCGTCTGGTGCGTCACGGCCTCCCGGATCACGGCGCCTTGTTCCGATGCCGGATCGATGCGCTTCAAGGGCTTGAAAATCAGTGGATGATGGGTGATGACCAGGTCCACCCGGTCCCGGCAGGCCGCCGCGATGACATCCAGCGCCGGGTCCAGCGCCACCCGTATGGTGCGCACCGGCCAGGCCGGGCTGCCCACCTGCAGCCCCACGTTGTCCCATGGCTGGGCAAGCCGTGCGGGAGCGATCTGCTCCATCAGGGCCATGACATCTGAAATTCTTACAGGCATGAATATACGCCACACACCTTCGGCGATGGACTGCGGTTTTCGCCCGGCCGGGAAAAGCCGCGGCACGGCCCATGGCCGCAGCCCGCCACGCAGATTCAAAGTATGGGCCCACCTGGATTCGAACCAGGGACCGACCGGTTATGAGCCGGTGGCTCTGCCAGCTGAGCTATGGGCCCGTAAATCCGCAAAAACGCCTGTTTCTATCGCCGGCGCCCCATTTTGTCAACAGATACATCCGGCCGGGCACGGCATTTGCGGTGAACCAAAACGGCGGTCTGTCAGGTGGACAGCCGATCAGGACTGGGTGTCGATAAAACTTTTCAGCTTGCAGCTGCGGGTGGGGTGCCGTAGTTTGCGCAACGCCTTGGCCTCGATCTGCCGGATGCGTTCGCGGGTCACGGCAAAATCCTGGCCCACCTCTTCGAGCGTGTGGTCGGCTTTTTCACCGATACCGAAGCGCATGCGCAGAACTTTTTCCTCCCTGGGTGTCAGGGTCGCCAGTACTTTGCGTGTCTGTTCGGCCAGGTTGAGGTTGACAGCCGCATCCGATGGCAGCATAAACTTCTTGTCCTCGATGAAATCCCCCAGGTGGCTGTCCTCTTCTTCACCGATGGGGGTTTCCAGGGAAATGGGCTCCCGGGCGATTTTCAGCACTTTTCGGACCTTGTCCAGCGGAATTTCCATTTTTTCGGCAATTTCTTCGGGCTTGGGTTCGCGCCCCAGCTCCTGCACCAGGTAGCGCGACGTGCGAATGAGCTTGTTGATGGTTTCGATCATGTGCACCGGAATGCGAATCGTGCGCGCCTGGTCGGCGATGGCGCGCGTGATTGCCTGGCGGATCCACCATGTCGCATAGGTGCTGAATTTGTAGCCGCGCATGTATTCAAATTTATCCACGGCTTTCATCAGCCCGATGTTGCCCTCCTGGATCAGATCCAGGAACTGGAGTCCACGGTTGGTGTATTTTTTGGCAATGCTGACCACCAGGCGCAAATTGGCGCGGGTCAGTTCGCTTTTGGCGAGCTTTGCCCTGCGGCGGCCCTCATCGACGAGTGCGGCGACGCGTTTCAGGGAACGGCTGTTGGCCTTGAGGGAGAATTCCCGCTCGCTGATTTCCGTCGTAATGCGGTTCAGCTCATCAAAGAGCAGCCCCAAATCTTCCGGCGAAAGGCCGCACCTGGGCTTCAGCCAGGCGACAAACTCTTTGCGGCTGTAAAGATGTTCGCGCAGCTCCATCACCCGCACGTTCAGGCTCTCGGCACACATCGTCACCATGCGGTTCATGCTGTCAAACCAGGCGATCTGTTCTCTGACGATGGCTTCGATTTTGTCGAGCACACTGCCCTCAAAGCGCCAGTCCTTGAGCAGGTCGAATATCTTCTTGTTGCGCCGGTTGATGCTGCGCCGTACCCGACGGGCCTCTTCGGGCTTCAGGTTGCAGCTGAAGAGGCGTTCGCGCAGGCGCTTGTTCTCGCTTTGAATGGCATCGATGGCATGGATGGTCCTGACAAACCGCTCCGTCTGCATGACCTCATCGACATAGGTATCGCCCTCGTCCAGATCACGGAGCACGTACTTCGGCCGCAGTTCCCCGCTCTCGACACCCCGCCCCAGTTTGAGAATCACCTCCACTGCAGAGGCGGTGTCCACCAGGGCCCGCAACACCTCCCGCTCGCCGGCCTCGATTTTCTTGGCAATCTCCACTTCCCCTTCGCGGCTGAGCAGGGTGACCATGCCCATTTCGCGAAGATACATCTTGACCGGATCGGTCACACTGCCGAAATCCACCGCCCCGGCAGCGGACTTGACGGATTTTTTCCCGCCCCCCGGCGTCGCCTTGTGGGCGGCTTTGCTTTTCTTTTCGTCAATCACTTCGATGCCCGCCTTTTCAAACACCATCAGCGTCTCATCGATCTGATCGGCGGACAGCATGCTCTCGGGAAGCCGCGCATTGATCTGTTCGTAAGTCAGCAGACCTTCCCGCTTGCCCCGCTTGATCAGTTCGGCAATGGCCCTGCGGGCTTCTTTCTGATCATGCTGTTTTTTGCTGGAATCTTTTTTCGCCATACACCCAAGCCTCCCCCTGTTTCTCGTCTGAAAGTGCCCAGTTCGTACCTGAATTTTGCAAGCGTCGCGTTTGCCGCCTATTCAAGGCGCAGGGCATGCAGCTGTAGTATACAGACGCAAATGCCCTGCAACACAGTAGAGGCGGTAAAATCGGCGCTCCCGCAGGGCAGACAATTTTGAAGTCAAAATGGAAGGTTTCCGAACATTCCAATGACGCTAAAAAATATCGCGCTTCATCCATAGACAACCATGAGATAACATTGCAATTTTATAAGTTTTCAAAATTGTCTGTGCAAGATTCAGGTCGTACCCCTCCACAAAGGGTTTTTGCCCGATATCAGGGTTGCGTTTAAAACATTTCTCAGGACCACGAGATCCACGTGACGCCTGTCGTCATTTTTGTGTGTCTTGATATGCTGAAGCGCGGCGCCCGTTTCCGGATAGATACTACGTTGTTCCTCCGCCCGCCTGTGTCTGCCGGTCTTTCAGCAGCTTGAAGAGCAGTTCCTGGTCTCCGCGCTCCTCAGCCGCGGCAATTTGTTTCAGCAGATCGTCCTGCTGTCGGCGGCAGCTGGCATCGAACTGGTCCATCAGGCGCAGGCAGGCATTGTGGTCCCATTTTTCATCGGCCACCGCCAGCGAGGTCAACACCTTCAAGACACCTTCATCCGCCCGGTCCGGTGACAATTCACCGATACGTGCCGCCAGCGGCGCGTCGCTCTCCATCACCAGGCGGCCGGCCTGCTGCAAAGTTTCGCTCTGAAAGCGGTCCAGCAGGCCCCGCCGCCGGATTTCAGGTATGATTTCCGGAAAATGGAGCATCATGGCCACGATCTGCCTTTCGATGCGCAAACTGCCCACCCAGCCGGCGGCCGGCCGGCCATCGGCCGTTGCCCCGGCCACGCCGCCCTTGCCAACAACCTTGCCGGCGGGTGTCCGCCGCAGGCGCTGCAGAATATCCGCTTCGGGCACGCCCACACGCTCGGCCAGCTCCCGCAGGTACAGCGAACGTGCCACCCGGTCGTCAATGGCGGCCAACACCGGCATCAGTTCGTCCACCGCCCGTACCCGGCCCGCGATGGAGTCCCCATGCCGGCGGATGGCGGCATCGATCAGAAAAGTGACGATGCCCTCGGCGGTTTCGACTTTGCGCAGAAACCCGTCGCGCCCGAACTGGCGCACGTAGGAGTCGGGATCGTGGCCTGCAGGCAGTACAACGACCTTTGCATTGACACCCCGGTTGGCGAAAACGGCATAGCTGCGCCGGGCCGCCTGCAGTCCGGCGGCGTCGCCGTCGAAAACCAGCACCATATTGCGGGTGCACCCTTTGAGGCGCTGCACATGGTCGCCGGTCAGTGCCGTACCGAGGGTCGCCACGACGTTTTCGATGCCCTTTTGAACCAGGGAGATCAAATCGAAATAGCCTTCCACAATCAGCACGCTGTCCGCCTGGCGGCACTTGCTGCGCGCCCGGTGCAGGTTGAAAAGCGTGCGCCCCTTGCTGAAAACCGGCGTCTCAGGCGAATTGAGGTACTTGGGCACGCTGTCGTCCATGACCCTGCCACCGAAGGCGACGACCTGGCCGCTGAGATCGAAAATCGGCAGCATGATGCGGTCCCTGAAACGATCGTAGTACCCGTCGCGCTCCTTTCTTGCGACCAGCAGGCCGCACATGGCGCCCCAGCGGGCCGCCACTTTGCGGCGCACCAGGTAGTTGGCCAGATTTTCCCATCCCGGCGGCGCATAACCGACGCCGAAACGATCCATGGCCTCGGCGTCGATACCGCGCCGGAGCAGATAGGCCCGCGCCCGGCGGCTCCTGTCTGCATGCGCCAGGTTCTGCCTGAAAAAATCCAGGGCCAGGCGGTTGACCGCCAGAAGACGCTCACGCTCTCCGGAATTTTTGCCGCGGTCGCCGCCGATGGTCCGTGCCGGCATTTGGATGCCGCAGCGGGCGGCAACCTTCTTGAGCGCCTCGGGAAAGGCAAGGCCCTCGGACTTCATCAGAAACGTAAACACATTACCGCCCTCACCGCAGCCGAAACAGTGAAAAATCTGTTTTTCCGGGCTGACGGTAAAAGACGGGGTTTTCTCGGCATGGAAGGGGCACAGGCCGATAAAATTCCGGCCGGTTTTTTTCAGAATCACCGTATCTGAAATAAAATCGACGATATCGGCCGCGTCCCGGATTTCCGCTATTTTTTCCTCGGGGATAAACTTTGGCAAGAAGCACCCTCCAAAACAGCCGCAGCGGAACTGTCGTCAAACCACGGAAGGGATACCCACACGATACGATTGCCGGCTTCTCGAGCCAGCCGGCCGGAAAAGCGCACGCACACGGATACGTTGAAAGGTCGATGCGTTACGTTGGATTTTTATCAAGTAAACGAAAATAATTATGGAATGAATCGTTGTCAAGGGATCGAAGCAGATGTTCCGGCAAGACGCGCGCATCACAGCAGCCGGCGGACATGGCCAGATGGTGCGCTGGATCAAAATACGTCCCGGCCGCCATATCAAAAACACCTACCCCTCTTTGGATGTTTTACGGGTCAATGCAATCGCCTCCGCCAGGTCCAGCGAACCGCTGTAAATGGCCCGTCCGGTGATAACGCCGCTGACTCCCAGCGGTTCAAGGGCCATGAGGTTCCGGATGTCGGTCAGGGTGGATACGCCGCCGGATGCGATCACCGGTATGGAAACCGCCTCGGCAACCCGGCGGGTCTCTTCGAGATTGGGGCCGGTCTGCATGCCGTCCCTGGAAATATCGGTAAAATTGATGGCACAGACACCGCAGTCTTCAAACCGCCGGGCCAGGTCAACGGCCGGCATGGAAGTGGTCTGGGTCCAGCCCTCGATGGCCACATACCCGTTGCGCGCGTCGATGCCGACCACGATGCGGCCCGGATGTTCCCTGCAGGCCCGTTCAACCAGCGTGGGATTTTCGATGGCGGCGGTACCGATAATGACCCGCTCTACCCCCAATTCGAGGTACATGGCGATGGTCCGGGCGTTTCGAATTCCGCCGCCCACCTGAATAGCGGCATCCGTGCGAGCGACGATCTGGCGGATGCCGGCCAGGTTTCGGGGGGATTTCGAAAAAGCGCCGTCCAGGTCAATAACGTGGATCAGGCGCGCACCCGCCGCGACCCAGCGCCGGGCCATGGCCAGGGGGTCATCGGAAAAAACGGTTGCTGCCTCGCTGCGGCCCTGCTGCAGGCGCACACACTGCCCGCCTTTGATATCCACTGCCGGAATGACGATCATGAGCTGTCGCCGGAAGGGAAGGCGGGCTTCAGGGGAAGCTCCTCAAGCACCTGCCCGAGCCCCTGGACGGCAAGCGCCTCCGCTGTAACCCATTTCCCTTTGCGTTTAAAAAAAAGACCGAGCTTGAAAATGTTCTCAAAGAGCGGCTGCTGGGTTTCGTCGAACATGCCGCTCCAGATGACACGTCCATCGCTGACCCGCACCAACACCAGTGTGAAAGCCACTGAAGCCGGTGTTTTAACGGCATAATCCGTTCCGTCACGTTCCTTGAAGCGGTACAGGTTGCCCGCCAGCACAGCGTCGGCGCCAAAGTGTCGGCCGGTCTTGGCGACGATATCGACCTCGGGATACGGCAGGCCGTTCTGATTCAGCAGCGTGGTATATACACCCAGTGCCCGCTGGGTGGGAATCAGGGTAATGCCGGTTTTTTTTTCCACCATTTCTTTGAGCTTGGCGGTCAAAAAGGCGACACCGCCTTTCTTCACCGGTCCGGTCGTCAACATGCTGCCGCACAGCGGGCAGCGCACGCTTTCGCCCTGGCCGTAGATCGACGCCATGTCGGTAAAAGGCAGGATCAGGATTTTGCGGACCTTAAACGATGCGGCGCCCGAAGCAACCGGCACGACCTTCGGTGTACAGCCGGCGAGCAGCAACAGCGCGAGCAGGGTGGATCCGCATGCAAACAGCACTTTCTGATTTGGCTTCATCGAAATCCCCGTGTGAAGGACCGCCCGGCCACGGCCATGATTTACAAACTTCCCTTGGATGAGCGCACGCCCGCAGTCCGGCGCTGCAGCGCCGCCGCCTGGGCCAGCGCCCTGCCGGTTGATTTGAAGACGGCCTCCAGCACGTGATGTTCATTTTCGCCGTACTGGACATTGATGTGCAGGTTCATACCCGCGCGCTGACTGAACGCCCGGAAAAATTCCTTGGCCAGCAAGCCGTCAAAACGGCTTCCGTTTCCCAGCTCCAGCGGCAGGTGGTACACCAAAAAGGGGCGTCTGGAGAGATCGATGCTGACGGCGGCAAGCGCTTCATCCATGGGGGTCACACGATGTCCGAAACGCCGGATACCGCTTCTGTCCCCCAGGGTCTGATGCAGGGCATCCCCGAGCGCCAGGCCCACATCCTCCACGGTATGATGAAAGTCCACTGCCAAGTCGCCGCGCGCGGTAAGCTGCACATCGAAGAAACCGTGCACCACAAACAGGGTCAGCATGTGGTCGAAAAAGGGAATCCCGGTGTCAATATCGGCCTGCCCTGCACCGTCGAGGTTCAAGGTTACCCGGATATCCGTCTCCCGGGTCTGGCGGGATACACTGGCTGTTCGCGGCATGTTGATTCTCCGCATTGCGGCGGCCAAACTTTTTCAAGTATCGTAGCCCTGCCGCCCGGCTGGTGGTCGTAACGAAAAAAACGCAGAGCTTTTCGGATTGCCTCTCTGCGCTTGGTCGCGTTTGGCACCTGAGTTCTCGTTTCTGCAGCTAAGTGGTCCGCTTAAAACAGCACCACATGATAAACGCCCACGCATCTGCTCCGGCTGTGCCGCCAACGCCCGGAATATGTTTGACATCCCAGCGTTTCGTGTCCTGCCGGTCGCATGGCCCAACGCAAATATCTGTGGGGGGAATTGTTGCGAAAACCCTGCCCGCGATTGTTTTTACACCACAAAAACGCTCGAAGTCAAGCGGAAGCTGACGGCCGTCCGCAAAACGCAACCCGTTAAAAGAGGCAGGTTTGCCGGCAACCGGCGAGCCTGCCTGTAATCACAAAAGGTCTTGCGCAAGGCCGTCAGGCATCTTTTAGAAAAACAGCCCGGCGTTCGTCCTGCCGGCGGACCGGTACATGCGCCCGCCGGTCTTGTCCACTGCGGCGGTCTTTTCCCTTCCGACGTTCCGGCAGGTATCCGGCATAGGAAAATTCGCGCCGCTCAATACCGGACCGCCGCCCGCCGTTATCCGCAAATGAAGCACCCACTGTATGCTGACTCCTCAGGTTACAGGTTGGTTGGCAGATACATGTTTCAAGCCATCGCCGGCTTCCGGTTCGGCCGCCGGCCAGACATGACACCAGCTCTCTAGCTTGCACAAGCAACAAAAATGCCAGTTTCGGCGTATTTCCACAGAAGGCACAAACACAGGTGCAAGTACGCCGCCGGAACATGGGGTGCCTGGATAAGACCGGCCGATTGTTACCTTTTATACCCAAAGTTGTTTCGCCGCCGCCCTAAAATGGGAAAAAGATTCCACAAGTTGTTCCGCCGACAGATGGATTCCCAAAAAGGGCAGCCGCCCGCAGACCGCACCGAATCGTTCCCAACGTCTCCAATGAACATTGCCTTTTCATGCCCCGGAAGGTATAGTACATACGCAGGGATGGCATAAAAACAAACGGCCGGGGCGTGGCTTCCCCGGCCTGATATCATCAGCACTTGGGCGGAGATTTTGAACGGGTGGCCTCTAGGTAGGACCAAAAAAGACTTGGGCCGACTTTTTAAAATCGGCCCAACTTATTGATTTAATTGTGGTGGAGATGAGGGGGATCGAACCCCTGACCTCAGCGTTGCGAACGCTGCGCTCTCCCGGCTGAGCTACATCCCCACAAGGTTTAAGGAACCTTCCGGTTCCTGTTTTCCGTGTTGCGGCCAAAACTTGTAGCAGACTTTCACCGGCCGGTCAACCGCGTTTCAGCGATACGGAGATGGCCGGACTGAAAATACGGTGATGGGCCGAGGCCATCCAGCCTGTCCCGGCAAAGCCTGGCCGGCAAGGCCGGGAGCGGCGCAATAGCGCGGATCTGTCGTGGTTTGCGCCACGCCGCCGACCGGGAAGACGGACGGAGGCCGCCGCCTCGGTGAAAGCCAGCAGCACAGCAACTGCAATTAGAACCGATGCGCCGCGCGCCTGCATGCCGGGCGGGCGTGCAGGCACCGGTTCGGCGACAAGGGCTCAAATTCACCGCCGGCCTAGCGCCGCGGCAATCGCCCACAGGAGGCAATGCTTATATGGCACCTGGTATTATTCTCAAAGACGCGTTTAAGCGCTTTACACTGGACCAGGACAAAGTGCTGTCCCCGGAAGAGACGGTCCGGCGGTTCAAACAGAAGCTTAAAACCCTCGACCTGGACATCCTGGAGCGCACGGTGCGCATCGACAACGGCCGGCTGGATATCCCCGTTTTTTTCAGCTTTTGCGGCCGGGATGCCGCCAACCTCACCGGCACCCGTAAACAAATGGGCAAGGGCGCCACGCCTGAGCAGTCCGAAGCCTCCGCCGTAATGGAGCTTGCCGAACGCTTCTCTTTTTTCAGTTTTCGCAGCAACCCGGAGAATTTTCAGCGCGGCACATGGGCACAGTTCAAGCGCCAGTCGATCCCCTTCGAGCAGATCGCCGCCTCGGTGCATGACACTTCCGGTGACCTGGAGGCCGCCCGCGGTATTTTCGAGACGCTGCCCATGCAGTGGGCCCGGGGGTGGGATCTGACGGCCGGACAACCGGTGCTGCTGCCCTTCGACTGGTTTTTCGCCATCAACGAATTCAACGGCCCCTCGGCCGGCAACTGCGCCGAAGAAGCCCTGCTGCAGGGGATCTGCGAAATCGTCGAACGCCACGTGTCGGCACTGGTCAGCCGCAAGCGTCTGAGAGTTCCCCTCATCCGTCCGGATTCAGCCAAAGATCCCGTGGTGCGCGACATGATCCAGAAGTACCGCCGCGCCGGCATCGTGCTGTACCTCTCCGACTTTTCACTGGACACGGGCATTCCGACCGTAGGCATCCTGGCTTACGACCCGGCCACTTTTCCCAAAGCCAGCGAAATCGTGTGGACGGCCGGCACCACGCCGTCTCCCGAAAAAGCGCTGAGCCGGGCGCTGACCGAAGTGGCGCAGCTGGCCGGAGACTTCAACAGCGCCGGCCGCTACGTGGCCAGCGGCCTCCCCAAGCCGGACCGCATTGCCGACATGGACTTCATCACGCACGCCCCCCGGCAGGTGGACATCGACAGCCTGCCCGATCTTTCCGACGACAACATCAAAGTGGAGATCGAACGCTGTCTGCAGACGCTGGCAAAACAGAACCTGCCCGTCTATACCATCGACACCACGCATCCGCGCCTGCAGGTCCCGGCCTTTTACACCATCATTCCGGGCGCCCATTTCAGAGAACGCGCGGCGGCGACCAGCGTGGCCATGTTCGCGGCCAAGCTCGTGGCCGCAGGCCCGTCGCCCGCACGCGCCATCGCCAGGCTGCAGGAAATCGACGCGCGCCTGCCCGGCAAATACTTCGTTCAGTTTTACCTGGGGGACTGCCACCTGAAGCAGGCCGACCACCGGCAGGCACTGGCCCATTTCGAGCGCGCGCTGGCGCTTGATCCGCAGCCCCAGGACATGGCCAGCATTTACGCCTACATGGGCGTCTGCTACAAGGAGATGCAGGACTACCGCCGGGCGCTCACGGTGCTCGCCGAGGGCCGGCGCTACGATCCTGAAGGGACGGAGATCTTAAACCTGATGGGGTTTTGCCATTTCAAGCTGAAAGCGCATGCCGATGCCATTGCGTGCTTCAAACAGCTGACCGCCATTGACCCTTCCTCGGCCATCGATTACGCCAACATCGCCGTCAATTACCGGGAGCTGGGAGATCGCGAGCAGGCGATCCAATACTACCGGATGGCACTCGAACTGGATCCGGGCATTGAGTTTGCCCGCCGGGGCCTGGCAGCGCTGACGTGCTAACCGGCGGGCACTTGCTTCAGGAGGCGCGTTCGTCCGCCGACGGCGATATTTCCTGCCTGACCACCAGGATGCGCTGTTCCAGCGATTGGCAGGCCGCCACCATCTCCTGAAGCAGCATGGCGGCCTTCTGCTTGTCCATGCGCCGTCCCGTCGCCTGCTCTGAAAGCGCACCTAAATCGCCGGCATAGTTCTGCAACCGCGTCCGCAGTTCTTCTGATAGGTGGCCGCGGAAGGCGTCCAGCAAACGGAAAAGGTATTGGAATTTCAGGTTCTCGCGGTAATCGACAAAGTACTCGCTGACGGATTTCACGGTTTCGTGCTTGATGCGCCGCACACTGCGCTTCAGTGCCGACAGCGTTTCACGGTCCTTTTCCTGCACTTGGCGCTTAAACACCCTGCGCATCAGTCGCATCGCGGCTGAAAGCCCGAAATGCACGATCACCTCGGTCCTGATGCGCGCGCTGTAGCGCATGGCGATATCGGCCGCCGGAAGCTTCAGCCCGGCCTGCTGGCGCACGATTTCGATGTCCGGCACCTGGAACTTCTCCCGGCCGGTGACATCCAGCGCGATGCCGAATCTCTGGATGGTCTGGCTGTAGGCGGCCAGTGCTTCCGCCACCGTATCGTCAAAAGGCGCCACCACGGATTCCAGGAACGCCTTAATCTGCAGGGCCTGGCTACGGATGAACTTGACCACCCGTGGATTGATTTTGCGGGCCATGAAGGTGTCCAGCGCCTGTTTGAAGTCCTGGTAAACCACGTACAGCGTCTGGTTGAACCCGCTATTTTCGAGGTGCTCCCGGTAAGCGCTGAAAGACACCTGGTAGTCCCGGATAAAGGCCAGCGTATCGCCCAGCACACCGCCGGGGCGATCATCGAAAAGCCGGTCCAGACGGGCTCTCAAGTCGCGTTTGGCGGTTTCGACCGCCCCATCCAGCGTGCTTTCCACCATGGTGGCCAGCTGCCCGATCTTCTCCTGGTGGCGCTCGACGCGGGCCGCCAGCGCACGGGTACTCTCCACATCCCGGAACAGCAGGTCGTGCCGGATGCGGGCCCGGCGCTTCAAACCGGAGACCACGCCGCTTAAGCGTTCGAGGTGGTTGGCCAGCAGCAGACGGTAGCGTTCACCGGTGAGTTGACGACGGAAATCTTCATCAAAACGACGCGTTTCGGACCGTGAAAAGCTGCCAAGCGCTGCATCCGCCTGCCACTGTTCGAACCGCAGCCGGTCCTTGGCGTTCAGCCCGGACGCCGCTTTTTGAAACAGGTTGAACAGCGATGAAAAGGTGTAAACCTTCGGGGCCGGCTTGAGCAGTGCCAGCTCCCGGATGGTTTTGGCCACCAGATCTTTGAGCGTGTCGACAGATTCGTGTTCGCTGAAATCGCAGTTGACCACAAAAAGGGCGTTGTCCAGAATCCCCATTTCCCGGATCATGGACAGAAAACGGATGTCTGCCTGGCGCAGTCCGGTGCGGCTGCTGATGACATAGACAATGAGATGCGTCATCAGCAGGTAGTCCTGAATCATGGCAAGGTGCAGCGGGTTGGGGGCGTCACTCCCCTGGCAATCCGCAATTTCCACGTCGCCATCTAGGCCGGGCGCCTTGATTTCAAGCAGCACATCGCGCAGGTAGACCGCCAGAGCATCGTTTCCCACAAAATGCTGATGCCGGCTGAAATGCGGCCCCTGGAAGATTTTGACCCCGGTTCCGGAAGAGACCACCGCCTGGGCATCATCATATCCCTCCAGGTACGATGAGAGCAGCACGGCGTTTTCGTTGCGCCGGCCGTCACGGATGAGCAGATCCGCATCCAACGCATTCAGCGCCTGCGCCAGCGCCTGCCGGTCGCCGGTCTGCCGCAGATCGAAGGCCGCCTTCCGGCTGCGCCACTCCCCTGCCGGAAACAGAACCAGGGCCTGTTCGACATCGGCGTTGATTTCATCCCACGACTTGAAGTAAAGCGTCGCCTTCAGATTCGCGCCGCTGCGAATGCGGGTGACAATCGAGGTTACGACGCCGGCGCCGCGTTTCAGGTAGTCGCCGCCCAGCAGCGCATTGATCAACGTGCTTTTGCCGGACTTGATGGCACCCACCACGGCCACACGGACGACATCCTCGGACATCTGCGCGGCGATGACGTCCAGGGTCCGCCGCCAACGATCAAACTGCTCTCCGGACAGGCCGGGCACCGTGGCGGCCGATGCGAGCAGCGACCCGGCCTGGTTTTTGATTTCCAGAATTTCACGTTTCACCGTTTCATAGTCCTGCATTTTCTCCACGTCTTCGCCACCTGTCTGAAAAAGCGCCGGTCCGTCCCACAGACTCTTTTGCGGCCACCGCCGCCGGCCGTTGCCACGCAGCCGGCACAGCAGCCTTGAAAAAACAGCGCTGTTGTGGTATCGTTTTATTTAACAGGCTCGTAAAAAGCCGGTTGCGGGCGGATCGCAAGGCTTTTCGGGAAAGGCTTGCGCAAGCGGGAAAGCCGGACTTTTTACGAAATCATCTCATTTTAAGTCTGCAAACCAGAGTTTTTGAATCTGCTCAAGGGGAGCAAGGAAGCTGAACTTAGCAATTTCAGATCGCAACGCATGCCACCATGTCTGCAAGACGCCGGCAAAATAAGATCCGTCCCCAGACAACGCCGGTGCTGAAAGAGAGAGTGGGTTTATGTCTGAAAAACACCCCGAATGTCCACTGTACAATCCGCTGAACTGCAAAGAGTACTACAATCCCAAAATATGCGCCTTCGTCAGAAAAGACAAAGTCTGCCTGAAGAAAAAAAAGAACCGCAAAACCGCTAAAGCTAAAATGTAGTTCAGGCGTGACCCGCCGCATCGCAGAGCAGGGCCGGATCGATTCCCATCTTTCGAACGGCGGCATTCCATCTCTCTTCAACCGGTAAATCAAACATCACGTCCCGGAAAATCCGGCATGTCAGCCACGCATTTTCCCCGATTTCAGCCTCCAGCTGGCCGGGTCCCCAGCCTGCACAACCGATGCAGAGCAAAGACGGCCGGGGCCCTCTGCCGGCGGCAATGGCCTGCAGTACGTCCAGCGAGTTATTCAGCGCCACATCGGCCGTCACCACCAGCGAACCGGCCCAGTCGGACGGCTGGCCGTGCAGAATGAAAATTTCATCCATGCGCACCGGCCCACCCCAGTAGACGGGAATATCCGCCGCCTCCGCCCGGCACGCGATGCCCAATTCTTCAAATATGTCCCCGGCATTGATGGCAGTATGCAGGCGATTGATCACGACACCCACCGCGCCCTCGGCGGTGTGCTCGCAAATGCAGGTCACCGTTTCGGAAAAATTCGGATCGCGCAGGCTGGGCATGGCCATTAAAAAATGTCCCTTCAGTGAAGCCATTGATTCAGTTTGCATGACATTGTCCTGCGGTGGATGGAATTGCGTTGCAAATATGCGCCGATGCATTTGCAATCTATGCGATTCGAAATATAAAAACAAGTATTTTCAGATTGCCTGCATCCGGAGTCCAAATCCGGAAAAAGCGGTCAGCCGGCGGCTGCGGGAGCGAAAATTGCGTTTGACAAGCTCCGGCCAAACCTTCTAAAAAGGTGGCATGGCAACCCGACAGCGCGCTTTTGCAAACAAGATGATCGACATCCTCAACGGCGGCGCCTTGAACCTGGCTGTCGCCATCGGCTACCGCACCGGGCTGTTCGACACGCTGGCGGTCTTCGACAGCCCCCAGCCGGCGGCGGTGATCGCCGCGCGTGCCGGATTGAGCCGGCGCTACGTGGCCGAATGGCTGGCGGCCATGGCCACCGGCGGCATCCTGGAGATTTCCCGCCAGGACACCGGCGAGAGCCTTTACCGCCTCCTGCCGGATCAGGCCGCCTGTCTGACCCGCAGCGCCGGCAGCGACAATCTGGCGGTCTATGCCCAGGAAATGCCGCTGCTGACGGTCCTGGCCATGGAGCGGGTGATCGAAGGCTTTAAGAGCGGGCGCGGAATCCCCTATTCGCACTACCCGCAATTCCAGGCCTTCATGTCCGAGCTGGCCAATGCCAAACACGAGAAACTGCTGGTGGAAGCCTTTCTACCTTCCATCGAAGACGGCGCCCTGGTTTCCCGGCTGCAGCAAGGCATCCGCGTGTGTGACGTGGGCTGCGGAGAAGGCGTTGCCCTGCTCCTGATGGCCGAAGCCTTCCCGGCCAGCCGCTTCGTGGGCATCGACAACTCTGCCGAAGCCCTCAAAGCCGCCCGTTCGACGCTCCAGGCGCGGGGCCTTGCGAACCTGGAATTCATGGACCTGGACGCAGCGCTTATCGACGACACCCCCCGCCTTCACGGCCGCTTTGACTATGTGACGGCTTTTGACGCCATCCACGATCAGCGGAGACCGCTGCGGGTGCTGCGCGGCATCCGCCGGCTGCTGGCCGGCGGCGGCATTTTTTCCATGGTGGACATCGACGCGCACAGCGAACCCGCCGACAACCTGCAGCACCCCATGGGGCCTTTTCTCTACACGGTCAGCCTGATGCACTGCATGCCCGTGGGGCTGCAGGACGACGGCATGGGGTTGGGCATGATGTGGGGCCGCGAAAAAGCGCAGGCCATGCTCACCGAAGCGGGCTTTGAGCGTATCCGGATTCTGCACATGGACTTTGACCCTTTCAATATCCACTTTTTGTGCTATGGATGAACAGGCTGCGGGATGTTGCACCCTGTTTACGGCAAAACCCGGCCCCCCCGAATCAAGCCGACAGGCTGTATCTGACCAGGGATAGACAATCACCCATGAGAGCGAGGAACCCATGACAGAAAAGGCATTCCAGGACTACTATACGGACGGCATGAGCCACTGCTACGGATGCGGCCGGCTCAATGTCCACGGCCTGCAGATCAAGAGCCGTTGGTCCGAGGATGACGAAAACGAGAGCGTGTGTTATTTCACGCCGCAACCGCGGCACACAGCCATGCCGGGATATGTCTACGGCGGACTGATCGCATCGTTGATCGACTGCCACGGCACCGGCACGGCCGCAGCGGCGGCCTACCGCGCCGCCGGGCGCCCCATGGACACGCTGCCGCCCTTGCGGTACGTCACGGCAGCGCTGCATGTGGACTACCTGAAGCCCACGCCGCTGGGACCGACACTGGAGTTGCGCGGCAAAGTCAGCGAAATCAAGGCGCGCAAGGTCGTCGTCGACATCCGCCTGCTGGCCGAAGGCACGCTGTGTGCAAACGGCCGCGTGGTGGCGGTGCAGGCGCCCGAGCACCTGCTGCGCGCAGCGGAGGCATAGATGAAAACCGCAGCCGGACTGGCGCTTGTATGGATGTTGCTGTGCAGCGTGCCGGCCATGGCCGGAAAGGCTGATGTGGTCGGTGTCAAGGTGCTGTACCAAGGCCAAAACCTCTTTGTTTTCTCGGTGACCGTTGCACACCATGACACCGGTTGGAAACATTTCGCCGACAAATGGGATGTCATCGCGCCGGACGGCAGCGTTCTGGCGACCCGCATCCTGCACCACCCCCACGAAGACGAGCAACCCTTTACGCGCCGCCTGCAGAATGTCAAAATAGCGCCGGGCGTCAAGCATGTGACCATTCGTGCGCACGATTCGGTGCATGGATACGGTGGTAAAGAGATGGACGTCAAACTGCCGCGCTGAATCCGGAAAAAAGACCACCCCAAAGCCCCAAAACGCCTTTTCGGGAAACTTACACGCATGTACAAAAAGTTTTTCGGCTTCAAAGAACGGCCTTTCCAACTGGTCCCGAATCCGGAATACCTCTTTTTGAGCAAAAGCCACGAGGAGGCATTGGCCCACCTCACCTTCGCCGCTATCCAGGGAGACGGCTTCGTTGAGATCACCGGCGAGGTCGGAACCGGCAAAACAACCCTCTGTCGTGTATTTCTGGAGAACCTGGACGCAGACACCGAAGCGGCCTATATTTTCAACCCCAAGCTGGACGCTCTGCAGCTGCTGAAGGCCATCAACGACGAATTCGGCCTGCCCTCGCAGGCGGACAACACCAAGGACCTCATCGACTGCCTGAATGCCTTTCTGATGCGCAAGAAATCAGAGGGCAAAAAAGTCATTCTGCTCATCGACGAAGCCCAGAACCTCTCCAAACCCGTGCTGGAGCAGCTGCGGCTGCTTTCCAACCTGGAAACCACCACCAGCAAACTGATCCAGATTATCCTGGTCGGCCAGCCGGAGCTGGCGGACATGCTGGACTCCATCGAGCTGCGCCAGCTGGCCCAGCGCGTCACGCTGACCGCCCATCTGGTGCCGCTTACCTTCAGGGAAACCTGCAGCTATGTGCTCCACCGCCTGCAGGTGGCTTCTTGGCAACAGCCACGCGCCCGGTTTACCGGCGCGGCGCTGCGGGCGATCTACCGCTATTCCTGCGGCATCCCCAGGCTGGTCAACATCGCCTGCAGCCGTTGCCTGCTGACGGCCTACGGATTGGGTCGCTATCGCATCACCCGGCAGATTGCCAGAAAATCCATCCGCGAGCTTTCGACCAGGAGCTGCAGCCCCCGTTACCGCCCGAAAAAAATGCTGTGGCTCGCGCTGCTGGCTGTCGTCCTGGCGGCGGCCATGTCGCTGGTGTTCGTTTTCTCCGGCCGCCTGCCGGATCGGCGTCGTTCCGGCGCCGCACCGGCCGCCGCCGGCACAGCGGTGCAACGCTTTGCCGTCCGGATGCCGCCGGAGAAGGCACCGCCAAAACCGGATGTCCAAGCGCACCGGGCATCCTCGCGGGCCTCTCTGCAGACAATCGTGGAGACACTGGATGAGCAAACCTCCCGGCGCAGTGCACTGGCGGCCGTACTGGACCTGTGGCAACCGGAGCATATCCGAATCCCGGCCCCGGAAAAGGTTTCCGACGAGGTTTTCTTCAGGCGCAGCGCACGCTTGAACGGGCTGTCGACGCTGCGCATCAGCACGAATTTCGGCCTCGTCAGACGCCTGGACCTGCCGGCGGTCATCACGCTCTCGGCGCCTGCGGCAAAGCGGCCGGTATATGCCGCCGTGGTTCAGCTCACCGAAAAGTCACTGACGATCGTGGCAGGCCCCGAAAAGGTGCTACTGCTGGTTTCCATGGATGCCTTCCACCCCTTCTGGCGCAACGAGGCCTTTGTTTTCTGGAAAAATGCAGACGGCCTGGCACAGCATCTTGCGCTGAACGCCGTCGACCCCTCGGTAGCCGCTTTAAAGAGGCTTTTGGCGAAAATCGGCTATGCGGGTCTGGACAGCGGGCCGGTTTTCGACGCTGAAAGCAGCCATGCCATTTTACAGATTCAGCGCCGCGCCGGCCTCAAAACCAACGGCGTGCTGGACCCGATCGTCAGCATCCTGATCTACAATCGGGCCAAAACCTTTTTTATACCGCACATCGTCTCCGGCAAAGGGGCACCAATGCCGCAGCGCCTGCCGGAACCGCCCCACGGCGGCGGCGCCTCGCAACAATAAGGGTCTCACGTTTTGAGTTCGATTTTAAATGCCCTGAAAAAAGTCGAAACCGAATCTGCAGCCGCCGAAACGGTGCAGATCCGGTCCGGCAGGCTCAAACTGCGCCGGGGTGTCGAGCGCCACCCGCGCCGATCCATCGGCTGGGCCATCCTGGTCTGCGCCATCCTGCTGCTGGCCGCCGGTGCCTGGCTGATGCGGCATTTCTCAAAAGCGCCCGTAACACCGCCGGTGAAATCCTATCGCATTGCGCCGGCACCGAACCACGCACCGGCGGCCGTGCAGCGGGCCCGGGCCGGAAGAAGGGCCGTCGTCGCGCGCCCGGCCGGTCGTTCTCCGCGTGCCCGACAACAGGCCCCGGCCAGACGTTCCGCGAAGGCGCCGGCGGCACCTGTGCCGAAACGCGCTGCTGTGCAGGCACCAAAAGCGAAGCACCCGCCGTCCCGCCCGGCCCCTGCGACACGTGCCCCAAGGGCGCGTCCCAAGAAGGGTCTGCCGCCGCAGCCCCAGGCGGTCTTCAAGGTCAGCGGACACGGACTGACGCTGCAGGCCATCGCCTGGGACCCGAATCCACAGAAACGCTTTGTGGTGGTCAACAGCCAGATCTTACACGAAGGCCAGGGCATCGACGGCAAAGTGATCCGCCAGATCCAGAGGGAAGCCATCATTGTCGGCCAGGGAAACGCCAACTGGAAAATCATCTTTCGCTGAGAGAAGCGTCACCACAACGGAGCCGCAGTCGGCGGCCATCGGACGGCGCGGAGCTTGTGTGCCGACATTGGCCTTTATTTCTATGGCAAAACCTGCCAAGATAAAAATTTTTTATGCCACCCATAACCTGACAGTCTCCGGTGAATATGCCCGCAAACCACAGTGACGTGCTGATTATCGGTGCCGGTGTCATCGGGCTGGCCTGCGCCCACTACCTCGCCATGACCGGCCGTCATGTGCGGGTCATCGACCGCGAAACGGTCGGCGCAGGCGCATCGCACGGCAACTGCGGCCTGGTTTTTACCAGCGACCTGCCGCCGCTGTGCCAGCCGGGTGTCCTGCGCCGGGAATTCTTCCGCCTTTTGCAGCGCACCTCTCCGCTTTACATCAAGCCGGAGCTGAATTGCGGCCGCCTGCTCTGGTTTCTGAGATTTGCCGGCAAATGCAACCCGGCGCACCTTGAGCGCGCCATACGGGGCAGGGCCCAGATCCTGAAGTACTCCCGGATGCTTTTTTTGGATCTGATGGCCGAACACCGTCTGGGCTGCGACTGGGAGACCCGCGGGGTGCTGCTGGTCCACAGCGATGAACGCGCCCTGGCCCGCTACGCCCGCATCAATGCCCTGCTGGAGCCCTACGGCCTGGAAGCCGGCTTTCTGGATTCCCGAGCGCTGGTCAAACGCGAGCCCGCCCTGCGCAACGACCTTTGCGGCGGCTGGTATCACCCCGTGGATGCCCACCTCCGGCCCGACCGTCTGATGAGTGCATGGAAACGGCTGCTGTGTGAGCGCGGGGTTCTTTTCCAGGAGCACTGCACACTTAAAGGCCTGGTTGGCAGCGCGGTACGGATCGAAGCCGCCCGCACTTCCCGCGGCCGGTTCACCGCCGATCACTACATCCTGGCCACCGGCGCCTGGTCACCGGCCATCGCGTCCCGGCTGAAACTCAGACTGCCCATCGAGCCGGCCAAGGGGTACAGCATCACCATGCAGCGCCCCCGACTATGCCCTGCAATCCCCTGTTACTTCGCTGAACGCGGCGTGGTGGCAACCCCCTGGTCAAGCGGCTACCGACTGGGGGGCACCCTGGAGTTTTCGGGGCTGAACACCACCGTCGAAGCAGCACGCATCGTGCAGCTGGAATCCGCCGCGCGCCTGTATTTACGGGAACCTTTGGGATCGCCGGTACAGGAAAAGTGGGTGGGCATACGCCCCATGTGCAGCGACGATCTTCCCATTATCGACTTCGCGCCCGGTCATCGCAACCTGCTGATCGCCACCGGCCACGGCATGATGGGTGTCTCCATGGCAACCGGAACGGGAAAGCTGGCCGCCGACCTGCTCACCGGCCATCCCACCGACATCGATCCGGCGCCTTTCCGTCTCACACGCTTTTAAAAAACAAGGAGGAAAATCATGGCCCGCCTGTTACCCGGAAATCCCGCCCCCGACTTCAGCCTCCCGGACCAGCATGAAAACACGGTGCGTCTGGCCGACTACCGCGGCCGGAAGCTGCTGCTCTATTTCTACCCCAAGGCCAACACGTCGGGATGAACCGCCCAGGCTGTCAGCGTACGGGATGCGCTGCCCGACTTAACGGCTCTGGGTGTGGCGGCCGTTGGCATCAGTCCGGACCTGCCGCCCAAGCAGAAAAAGTTCGACGCAAAATTCCAGCTGAACTTTCCCCTGCTCTCGGACCCGGACCATGCGACCGCGGTGCAATACGGCACGTGGGAAGAAAAGAAAATGTACGGCAAGACCTTTATGGGCATCGTGCGGTCGTCGTTTCTGATCGCCGAAGACGGCCGCGTACTGGCCGCCTGGTATAAAATCAGCCCCAAAAAGACGATCCCCGAAGCTTTAAAAACACTGGGGGCGTATTCAAAATGACGTTTCCGGCGGCGGGCCTGTCTTGCGCAATCTGCACGGCCGGTTGCACCACCGCCGGGCAGCACGGCCATCGCCAATGAAACTTGCGCTGTTTTTCGGTCTTTATACGGTTTTCGCGGCACTGGTGGGGGTGTATGTTGCCACCCGCCTCTTTGTCCGCACAAGACTGCGCCGCCGCCGCAAAGCGCTGATCGCCGCCGGCGTCGTTGCCCTTTTTCTCTCCATCCCGCTGACCATCATGCTGCGGCGGGCGGGCGTCGAAAACCCCGTCATCGATTTGTGCGTGTGGGCCGGATACCTGGCGCTGGGCCTGCTGAGCTTTATCGTCACCCTGCTGGTCCTGCGCGACCTTTTCCTGCTGCTGGCAGCGGTTGTCAAAAAACTGCGGACATGTCCGGCCGTCCACAGCCGCCGGATGGGCGACACCCGCCTTCCCGAAGATCCATCCCGCCGGAGCTTCCTGGTCGTCACCTCGAATTACGGTGTCGCGGCCGCCGCCACGCTGCTCACCGGATACGGCATCACCGCCGCCAGGCAAACCCCGGCACTAAAGACCGTGCCGGTTGCCATCAGCGGGCTGCCGGGGGTTTTCAACGGCTTCCGGATCGTGCAGATCACCGATCTGCACGTCAGCCCCACCATCCGGCGGCCCTACGTCGAGCGGGTTGTGGAAATGGCCAACGGCCTGCAGGCCGATATTGTCGTGCTGACAGGGGACCTGGTCGACGGCACCGTCGGCCAGCTGGCGCACGATGTGGCGCCGCTGAAACATCTGCGGTCGGCCCGGGGGAACTATTTCGTCACCGGCAACCACGAATACTATTCCGGTGTAACGCCCTGGGTGCAAAAAGTCCGCGAACTCGGGTTTGTCGTGCTCATGAATGAACACCGTGTGATCCGACGCGGTTCGGCGTCCCTTTTCCTGGCCGGCGTGACCGACTACCGGGCGGGAAATTTTGTGCCCGACCAGCGCTCCGATCCGTTCAGGGCTTTTGGGGCCGTACCGGCCGCCGGCCCCAGGATCCTGCTGGCCCATCAACCCAGGAGCATATTCGATGCGGCCGCCGCCGGCGTTGACCTGCAGATTTCCGGTCACACCCACGGCGGCCAGTTTTTCCCCTGGAACATGGTGATCGGGCTGTTCCAGCCCTTCGTTGCCGGGCTGCACCGCTACAAAAACACCCAGATCTACGTCAGCCGCGGTACCGGCTACTGGGGCCCGCCGCTGCGCCTGGGGGCCCCTTCGGAAATCACCCTCATCAAGCTCGTGGCCGCCCGCTAGCGGGTTGATTGGGTTATTGGGTTATTGGGTAGGCGCGCAAAAAAAACGCCAACCAAACCGTCTGGTTGACATTTTTCTCCCAGTCCACGATTTGCGATGGGGCCACCACCCCCTGTCATCGGCGGTGAAATCCCGGTGTCGGATTTCATCACCTCACCTCAGAGACTCCCAGGATCCGCTCTTTCCGGGAGCTATCCTGAGAACTTGCGGGATTCCTTTCCGGGGAAGCGCCCGCAATATCTATGGGGGCAACGTGTCTGGAACTTTTTTTGTTAAGACCGGTCTTTGGTTGATATTATCGGCCGGCCGGATCGAAGCCTTTAGCCGATTTCGATGACGGGACAAAAAACTTTTGCAACGTATCGGAAGAGGCGCTGGCCTCAACGGGAAAATCTTAAGCCGATGCCGCCGTTGTCCCGACGGACCACCCTGCCGGCAACGGAAACCCAGCCGACTTTCTGACGAAAAGGAATGGTCGCCAGCACTCTGGCGCCGACGGGAATGGCACCTGCAGTTTCGATGTAAGCGCCACTACGGCTCAGGTTGTGCAAAAGGCCCTTAAAGGACCCGAACTGGGTACCGAACATCACTTCGACCATGTAGCGCATGCGCTTATGAGATCTCTGGCGCCCCTGCGGCCGCGTTGACTGCATCGTTGATGATGCCCGGCGCACTCTCAGAGCGCCGCCCTTGTTGTTGCGCACGACTTTTCTGGTTACCATATGAGTTGCCTTCGGCATCGCTTATTCCCCGGTTTTGGTTGTTCGAACATCTTGCGTTCGTTTGTTTTTTCACAGCGGGTCTCTGTCCACCGTGATCCAATTCAATGCCAAGAGTAATAGCAAAATGGGTGCCATAAATTCGATGACCACAATATACCATTTAATAACCATGCGTTATGAAATACTGTGCGGCCTTTCAGAATCGCCGGGGCAACGGGAAAGAAGGTAAATGGGAATTTTGCTTCCGAAAAACAGGGAAATCTTCTACCCATTTTTCCAAAGCGGCCGGAGACGCCGGCACACAAAAAGGCGGCAATTCCAAAATTCGGAATTGCCGCCCCAGAAAGGAGGATATGAATAAACGGTGCTAATTCAATCCAGACTTAAAATAAGCCTGCCTGAACGAATGTCAACACGCATCGGCGGAAAGCTTTGGCATCTGGGGGCAACGGACCGCGCCATCTGCTCAGTTTTTTTTCCGCGCCAGTTTTTTGACGTACTTGGCCGCCGCCAGTCCGGCCACACAGCCTTCACCCACCGCCTTGGCCATTTGCCAGGGCGGCCCGCAGATATCGCCGGCCGCGTATATGCCCGGAACGTTGGTCTGCTGGTCATCACCGGTCACGATAAAACGAAAGCTCTCATCGTCCAAGGCGACTCCCAGCGTGGCTGCCAGTTCGATGGCCCCCTTGGCGCCGGTTTCGATGAACACGCCCTGCACAGCCAGTTTCCGGCCATCGTCGAGAACCAGCCCCTCCACCTGCTGCGTACCCACGATTTCCCTGACACGCCGGCCATGGTGCAGCTTGACCTCGGAGAGCCGCAGCTGGTGTTCGAGACGCTCTGAAACCTGCAGTTTCGCGGCCACCAGGTGTACCTCGGAGGCGTAAAACAGAAGCGTCAACGCACCGCTTACCGCCGCGGATTCATCGCCGACGACAGCCACGGCGGCATCTTTGTAAAAATTGGCGTCGCAGTCCACGCAGTAGCTGACCCCCTTGCCAAGCAGCTCCTTTTCACCGGGCACCCCCAGACGGTTGCGCGAAATTCCCATGGCCAGAATCAATGCCCGGGCATGAATTTCGCGCCCGCTTTCGGTCTGGATAACAAACCCGCCGTCCGCGTGCCCCGTTTTAACCACGTCCTCATACAGGAAATCCGCACCGGCATCCCGGGCCTGCTGCATCCCCTGCTGGAGAATGTCCTCGCCGGCCACGCCGGTCAGGCAGCAGAAATTCTCCACGTGGGCCCGGTACAGGCTCGATTTCTGTGCGCGTCCCATGACCAGGACCGAAACCTTGCTGCGCGCGGCATGGATACCGGCCTGCAGGCCGCCCGGTCCGGTACCCAGGATGATCACGTCATAGGCGTCTTTTATGTCTGGCTGCATATCTGCTCCGTTTCCCTGTCGACCATCGGCTAGGCTGTAAAGCCTTCTGGAAACCCCGCTTTCGAATATAGACCGTTCAAAAGCAGGCGCATCCTGTCCAAAAAACAAAAGCGGCCGGTCGCAAAAGATCAAGCTTCCCGGATCTCTCCACCCAGATCGCGGATGACCCGGCGGAAACGCCCTTCGAAGATTTCCATAAATGGCCGATGCAGATAGGCGATTTTCTTCTCCTTCAGGCGAAAGGCCGTGCTGCCGCCGGCGGAGCGGGCTTCAAAAACCAGGCTGGAGGTTCCCATATGGCGAATCTCGACGGCCACGATTCCGTTGCGGGCATTTACGGAGACCTTCCCGTCCAGTTCGTGGCCGCGCAGCATTTTCGCAAGCAGCTCGCAAACCGTCCGGGTATCTTTAACCGGCACGCTGAATCGCACAGGCTCTCCTGTTGTGTGGGTCGGGATATTGGATGATGGGCCGCAGCGTCATCCCAGCGCTCTTGCCACGGGAATAACGGGCGGCATCCTTTCAAAATGTATTTTAAACCCTGAACATAATAAAGTTTAAGCGGTTGTCAAGGGCGCTGGCGGTGCTTCTCACGGGCCGAAAGCGCGCAGCCAGGCCGCCGTCATCACGCCCGCCACCAGCAGCAGGGCGGCGGTCTGGCCCCGCCGGCCGGGGGCACGTTTAAAAAACGAGCAGTAGGCCGCGCCCAGCAGGATTCCCGCCGAAAAACCGAACAGATGCGCCGTCAGATCGGCGTGGCGCGCCGATCCCAGCAGCCCCAGCAGGGCCAGGCCACCGCCGAATGGCAGAAAAGCCTTCAATCGCTGGCCGGCCTCCCGGATCTTCCTGACGAACTGGACGGCCGACAGAATGCCGACAGCCCCGAACACAGCGGTGGAGGCGCCGATGGACCAATGCGCACTTTGAAAAAAGAGGGCATTGGCCAGGTTGCCGGCAATACCGGACAAAAGGATCATCAGCCATCCCACGCCCCACCCGGCCACCGAGCAGACCGCGGTGGCAAATAGGGCTATCCCCAGGATGTTGCCGGCCAGGTGCAGCACATCGGCATGCAGCAGCAGCGCGGTGGCACTGCGGTACCAATCCCCTTGCAGGATTTTTTCGGCAGAGGCCCCGTAGGCCGCCACATACGCATCGCCCATGCCGCTGTGCCACACGGCCAGTTGGCAGGCCAGCAGAATCAGCGCGCCCCACAGCCCGGAAAAGGTCCGCCCGTATTCGACAATTGCGGAACCCCGGACAATGGGTTTGTCCCGGTTTTCGGCAATGTACCGGTCGATAACCGTGAGAGCTTCTTCGTGTTTCAGGGCTTCTGTCCACAATTCCCAACCCTGCTCTTCGGAACGCAGATGACAGTCGATGCCCGCAGAGGCCAGCACGATGCTGAACGTCTCCGCCTGATCTTTGTCCAGCCCCATTAAAATAACGACCATGTCGAACCGTTTTCTTTTCAGATATGCCGGAAGAACCGACCGCGCTACACAATGCCCGGCTCACCGGCCGCCGGTGGGCCGATCTTTGCGGATTCATCGCAATTTTGCAAGCTTTCCGAATTCCCACGCATGCAAAAACTCCCGGCAGGTGCGCGCCAGCCCCGGGCAAGGCCGGAGGCGCCAACAAAAAAAAGTGCGCAAGTGTTGACGTCCAGGCTGCATGCATTATTATATTGCCAACAGGCGAGTGCCTTTCACATATCCTCCCCCCTTGATTCAGGGTATCGTTTTATCGATGCCCTTTTTTTGGGCCCGGAATTCGCATCCGGGGCCTTAAAAGCGGCGGCTGTATTGCCTGCTGCGCGACAATCTGATAGAAGAGTCGTCTATGAACCACCGGCCATCCTGAAAGCGGCGCCACAGGACGTAAACGCCCGCCATGCCGGCCCTGATACACGGGCGGCCGCCTGGCCGCTGGAAAGGGCGCCGACGTGCCGGCCACCTTGCACGCCGGCGGTGCCTGGAGCCAGTATTCGCCCGGGCATTACCTGGTGGACTACACCTTCAGCCGGTACAGCCGGGCCGTTGCCGCCCGCGGCGGCGTGCCGCTGCGCATACTGCGCACCCAGACAACAGGAAGGCTTCAATGACAGACGAAACTTTGCCCGGCCCCTGTTACGACGACCGGCCGGCCGGTTCCGACGGCCCGGCAGCCTTCGAAAAAAACACAGACGAGATCGTCGCCCTGACCCAATCGATGATCCGCTTTCGCTCCACCGCTTCCCGGCCGGAACAGATCAGGGCCTGTGCCGATTTCATCGAATCCTACCTGCAACAAAACGGCATCGCTTACCGCCGCGAAAACCACGCGGGTGTCCCCAATATACTGGTAATGCCTGAAGCCGGCCATGCGCCGGTGCTGTTCATGGTGCACATGGATGTCGTCGAGGGGCCGGACGCGCTTTTCCAGCCCGTTGTGCGCAACGGCCGACTTTACGGCCGCGGCAGCATCGACGACAAATACGCGGTGGCCCTGACACTGGCGCTGGCGAAAAACTGGATGGGGCGGTTGCCGGACCGCGACCCGGCGGCTATGCCCTTCGGCATCCTGATCACCGGCGACGAAGAAAGCGGCGGGGCCAACGGCGCTGCCCGGATGCTCGGCAATATTCGCGCCGATTTTGCCATTGCCCTGGATGGTGGCAGTCCGGCCAAAATCGTGGTCAAAGAAAAGGGGATCTTGCGCCTGCGGCTGGTCTGCCATGGGAAAACCGCCCATGGGTCGCGCCCCTGGCTGGGGATTAACGCCATCGATCGGCTGATCGGGGACTATCTTGCCGTACGTCCACTTTTCAGCACGCCGCCGGACGACAACGGGGAACACTGGCACCGGACGCTGAATTTCGGTATGCTGCACGCCGGCCAGGCCGCCAACCAGGTGCCGGACCGCGCCGAGGCGGTTTTCGACATCCGCTACACCGAAGACGACGACATCGATGCCCTGCTGGAACAGCTCCGATCGGCAGTCAACGGCGAAGTGATCGTGGAGGCCAGAGAGCCTCTTTTCACGTCCGCACCCAGCCGCTACCTGGACGCCCTGCTGGCCCTGGCCGGTCCAGAAACCCGCACCGGTTGCGAGCACGGCGCCAGCGATGCCCGTTACCTGGCCGCCCATGGTATTCCGGCGGTGGTCTGGGGAGCCGACGGCGAAATGAGCCAGCACGCCGCAGACGAACACCTGTGCATCGACAGTGCCGGCACCCTCTACCGCATACTGGAAGCCTTCCTGGCGCAGGTCGCCGCGCCGGATTTTGGCAAGTGAAACGGCTTTGGAGACCAATTTTGCGCAAGGTATCGAACACTGGCTCAAACGAGCTGTAACGATAAGGGCTCGCATCTTTTTCTGCAACACGCCATGTACAGTCACGGCACAATGTTATTGACATGCCGGCAGGTGATTTTTACAGTGTGACGACCGTCTCCGGCCGCCTACACCCAGGATACCAGGTCTGCTGATGAGCCATTCATCCCATCTGCTCGATGTACAGCAGTTAAAAACCTATTTTTACCTCTTCGACGGGGTGGCGCGGGCGGTGGATGATGTCTCCTTTTACCTGGACCGCGGCGAAGTGCTCGGCGTGGTGGGAGAATCCGGCTGCGGCAAGAGCGTGACGGCCCAGTCGATCATGCGGCTGATCCCGGATCCGCCCGGCAGAATCCTGTCCGGCCGCATCACTTTCGACGGGCTGGATCTGGTGCAGCTTTCCATGGAACAGATGCGCGGCATCCGCGGCAAGCGCATCGCCATGATTTTCCAGGAACCCATGACCTCGTTAAATCCGGTGTTCACCGTGGGAGACCAGGTCGCCGAAATGTTTCGCCTGCACGAACACTGTTCCCGCCACGAGAGCCTGGAACGGGCAGTGGAGATGCTGGCCAGAGTCCAGGTGCCGGCACCCGAAAAACGCGTGCACGAATACCCCCACCAGCTTTCCGGCGGTATGCGTCAGCGGGTGATGATCGCCATGGCCCTGGCGTGCCAACCGCAGATCCTGATTGCCGACGAACCCACCACGGCGCTGGACGTCACCGTACAGGCCCAGATCCTGGACCTGATGACGCGGCTCAAACACGAAATCGACACCGCCATCATGATGATCACCCACGATCTGGGCGTCATCGCCGAGATGGCCCGGCGCGTGGTGGTGATGTATGCCGGCAAAGTGGTGGAAGAAGCCGACACGGCATCTATTTTCAATCACCCGCGGCACCCCTACACCCGGGGCCTGCTCAAATCCATGCCGCGCATCGGCGACCGGGCGGAAAAAAAGCGTCGGAGGCTTTCCGAAATCCAGGGAATGGTGCCCGGGCTGCTGGCCCTTCCCGAAGGCTGCCGCTTTCACCCCCGCTGTCCGGATGCCATGGCGGTTTGCCGGCGGCAATTGCCGGCATTGGAGCTGCTGGAACCGCATCACAAAGTACGTTGCTGGTTGTACCTGTCAGCCTGATGAACAAGGATGCCCGGCTCTTGAAGACGCTGCTCACAGTCGAAAATCTAAAAGTGCACTTTCCCGTCAAAAGGGGCTTGCTGTCGAAAACCGTGGGCTATGTCTACGCCGTGGACGGGGTGAGCTTTTCCCTGAAACAAGGTGAAACCCTGGGCGTGGTGGGCGAGTCCGGCTGCGGCAAGACCACCACCGGCCTGGCGGTCCTGCAGCTGATTCGGCCCACGGCCGGTGCGGTGCGCTTCAAGGGCACCGAAATCAGCAAGCTGCCCGCGTCCCGGCTGCGGCCGCTGCGCCGGAATATGCAGGTGATCTTCCAGGA
Organism: Desulfobacterales bacterium; assembly: GCA_026984935.1. Classification (GTDB taxonomy): domain Bacteria; phylum Desulfobacterota; class Desulfobacteria; order Desulfobacterales; family JALSRD01; genus JALSRD01. The sequence continues at coordinate 81,637 of JALSRD010000078.1, read as the reverse complement.
TCCCTATTCCTCGCTCAATCCCCGTATGACGGTCAACCAGATTCTTGCGGACCCCATGCAGATCCACAGCCTCTATCCGGGGCCCCAACGCGGGGAGCGCATCGCTTTTCTGCTGGAAAAGGTCGGCCTGTCGCCCGAACACGGACGTCGCTACCCCCACGAGTTTTCCGGCGGGCAACGCCAGCGGGTGGGAATTGCGCGCGCCCTGGCGCTCAATCCGCAGGTCATCGTAGGCGATGAGCCGGTTTCGGCCCTGGACGTGTCCATCCAGGCGCAGATCATCAACCTGCTCATCGATCTGCAGCAGGAATTCAACCTGTCCTACATCATCATCGCCCACGACCTGGGGGTGGTCGAATACATCTGCGACCGCATCGCGGTGATGTACCTGGGCAGGATCGTTGAAACCGGCAGCTACCGGCAATTGTACGCCGACCCGCGGCACCCTTACACCCAGGCCCTTTTGTCCGCCATCCCCGTTCCCGAACCGGGTCGCAAGAAAGAACGCATCATTCTCCGGGGCGATGTGCCCAGCCCCATCCAACCGCCGCCGGGCTGCCATTTCCACCCCCGCTGCGCTCACCGCATGCCGATCTGCGACCGGCAGGTGCCGACACTCGAGGATAACGGCGACGGACATGCCGTGCGCTGTTTTTTGTACACAACCGGGGCCCCGAGCCCCAGCAACCACGAGGAGGAGCAAAAATGAAAAAGTACATTCTGCGAAGTCTGATTTGCCTGTGTGCAACAGTTGTGGTCTTTGGCACGGGCCTAGTGCCGGCCGCCTCATCGGCTTCGTCGCTGGTGGTTGCCGTGGACACACCTCCGCGCATGATGAACCCCCAGGGCGATGACTCCGATGCCGGCCTGTCCTACATGGCCAACTTTTTCGACGGCCTTTTGCAGCGCAAGGGGCCGGAAGGTAAGCTGGCGCCGGCACTGGCCGTGCGCTGGGAACACCCCGACAAGCTGAGCTGGAAATTTTACCTGCGCAAGGGCGTCAAGTTTTCCAACGGCAACCCTTTTACGGCCGCGGATGTGAAGTTCACCTTCGAACGCCTCAGCAACCCGGAAGTGTCCGAGTTTCTCAACACCGGCAAGACAATCGCCTCGATTAAAATCATCGGCGACTACACCGTGGTGATCAAGACCAAGGTCCCCATTCCCTGGTTTGCCAACAACATGCACCAGATTTTCATCATGGACAAGGAATCCACCGAATCCCGCAAGCCGGGAGATGTCATGACCCGTCCCATCGGCACGGGTGCCTACAAACTGGTGGAATGGGTCAAGGGCTCCTACATCCGCATGACAGCCAACGAAAATTACTGGGAGGGCGCGCCGTCCATCAAAAACATCGAGGTACGCCCCATCAAGGAGCCTTCCACACGCTTCGCCGCGCTGGTCTCCGGCCAGGCGGACATCGTCACCGGTGTGCCGGTGGCCCTGTATGCCAAAATCAAGAGCAACCCCAAACTGCAGGTGATCAGCCGGCCGGCCCGCCGGTGCATCTTTCTGGCGCTGGGCAATAAAACCGGCGCACCTTGGGCCGATTTGCGCGTACGCAAGGCCATGTATATGGCCATCAATGAAAAAGAAATTATCCAGAAGATCATGCGCGGCCATGCCAGCCCGTCATCACAGGTCCCGGACCCGCCCACCATCGGCTACAACCCGGACATTCATCGCCTGGCCTACGATCCTGCCATGGCCAAAAAACTGCTCAAAGAAGCCGGCTACGCCAAGGGCTTCGATATTACCCTCACCGGCCCCAACGACCGTTATGTCCAGGACGCGCAAATTGCCGAAGCCGTGGCCCGTTATCTGGCCAAGGTCGGCATCCGGGTCAAGCTGGACGTCAAGCCCAAAGCGATCTTTTTCCCGGAAGTCACTGGCGGCAAGCTCGATTTCTACCTGATCGGCTGGTTCGACGGCACCTTCGACATGGGGCGTACCTATTTCAAGATCGCCCACACCCGGGATCATGCACATGGCTACGGCGGGCTGAACGGCGCGGCTTACAGCAATGCCGAACTGGATCGGGCCCTCGAGGCCACCGCTGACATTATCAATCCGGAGAAACGTCGACAGGCCCTCATGAAACTCAACAAGATGGCCATGGTGGACCAGATCGTCTGGATTCCACTGCATTACCAGGAAGACCTGTACGCCATGCAAAAGGGCAAAGGCATCCATTTTACGCCCCGCCCGGATCGCTGGATGGTCTACAAGGAGATTTCCAGATAACCTGAAACCTGCTGACTCAGCGGGCGCGCAGCTTCCAAGCTGCGTTCCCGCAACCCCCCGGGCCGCTGCGGTGTCCCGGGGCCGGCGGCATGATGGCAACTTATATTGCAAAACGTCTGATTCAGGGTCTGGTGGTCCTGCTGGGCGTGTCGATGATCTGCTTTATCATCTTCCGCTACATGGGCGATCCCGTGCTGACCATGGCCGGCAAGTACGCCACCTTTCAGGAGCGTGAGGAAGTACGCCGCGCCCTGGGACTGGACAAGCCCACCTATGTCCAGTACGCGCGCTTCATCTGGAATGCCGCCCACGGCAATTTCGGCAAGTCCTATATCAGCCGGGTGCCGGCCCTGGGCCTGATCCTGGAGCGCTTTCCGGCCACTTTCGAACTGGCCACCACCGCCACGCTGCTGGCCTTTCTGATGGGCGTGGGCCTGGGGGTGCTGGTGGCGCTGAAACCGCGCGCCTGGCAAAACCGGCTGATCATGGCCGGATCCCTGGGAGGGATTTCCATGCCCACCTTCCTGATCGGCATCCTGCTGATCATGATCTTTGCCGTTTACGCAGGCGTGCTGCCGCCGTTCGGGCGCGGCCAGACGGTCACCATCGGGTTCTGGCGCACCGGCCTGCTGACCGTCGACGGCTGGAAGCACCTGATCATGCCGGCCGTGACCCTGGCCACCTTCCAACTGGCCGTGCTGCTGCGCCTGACGCGTGCCGGCATGCGCGAGGTGCTCACCGAAGATTACATCAAGACGGCCTGGGCCAAGGGCCTGCCGCCCCTGAAAGTGATTTTCAAACACGCCCTGCGCAACGTCCTGATTCCGGTGGTCACCGTGGCCGGGCTGCAGTTCGGCGAAGTGATCGCCTACTCCATCGTCACCGAGACCATTTTCCAGTGGCCGGGGATGGGCAACCTGATCCTGACATCCATTTTCGAATCCGACCAGCCCGTGGTGGTCACCTACATCATGCTGGCGGCTTTCATGATCATTTCCATCAACACGATCGTGGACATTCTGTACGCGATCTTAAACCCGAAAATCCGCTATGCGTGAGCGCCGCATCAAATCCAAGCTGCTGTCCAGCTTTCTGCACGACCCGTCGGCCATGCTCGGCAGCGTCATCGTGGCGCTGTTCATCTTTGCCGCCGTGGCCGCCCCCTGGATTACGCCCCAGAACCCTTATGATCTCAAAGCGGTCAGCCTCGAGCACTTCCTGACGCCGCCGATCTGGATGAAAGGCGGACAGACCCCGTACGTGCTGGGCACCGACGACCAGGGACGCGGAATTTATTCCACCATCGTTTACGGCTGCCGCACCTCGATCATCGTGGGCTTCGGGGTCGTGCTGCTGGCCGGCAGTTTCGGGGTGACCATGGGGCTTTTGGCCGGCTACTACGGCGGCTGGCTGGACATCGTCGTCATGCGCTGCGCCGACACCCTGTTTTCTTTTTCCACCACCCTGATGGCTTTCCTGCTCATGGGAGTGCTGAAACAGCGCGGCATCGTCACGGTGATCCTGGCCATTTGCCTGGCCGACTGGGTGCGCTACGCCCGCACCATGCGCGGCAGCGTGCTGGAGGTCAAGGAGGCGGCCTACATCATGGCGGCCAAGGCCACCGGCGCCCGCGACTGGCGCCTGCTGCTGCGCCACCTGCTGCCCAACGCCATACCCCCGGTCATGGTGGTGGTCGCCGTGGACCTGGGCGTGGCCATCATGCTGGAAGCCACGCTGAGCTTTCTGGGCGTGGGCGTCCCCATGACCCAGCCCTCGCTGGGCATGATGATCGCCATCGGCAAGAATTACATCTACGCCGGCATGTGGTGGATGATCGTATTCCCCGGTCTTGCCCTGGTGATGCTGGTGGTGGGCATCAACCTGTTTGCCGACTGGCTGCGTGAAGAACTCAACCCAAAACTGGAGCGCCGCTGACCCGACCACCGCCCAAACCAAGCCGGCCGGTCCTCCCACAGGCAAACATGCCGTGCATCGCATTTGTCAAAATTGGCGGACCGCTGACATCGATATCGCTCCGCCGCCGCACCTGCGCGGCCCGTCGCCCATCCCGCCTGCCACCAATTTCAGCGATGTTTAAAAAAAGTTTAAAAAAAATATCGTTTCCCCCTTGACCTGCACTCAGGTGCAGACCTTATAGTCTTTACGGGAGGGTAGAAGTCATGAGAGTTTACACCATCGCTCAACTGGCCCAAGCGGCCCAAGTGAATCCGGCGACGGTGCGCTACTATGAACGCAGGGGGGTTTTGCCCAAACCGCCACGCAATCCCAGCGGCCACCGGCAATACGCCCCGGACGACCTGCGGCGCCTCCGGTTTATCAAATCCACCCAGGCGCTGGGTTTCTCGCTTACGGAAATCGCCGACCTGCTTTCCATCAGGGCTGAAGCCGGCGGCAGCTGCCGCGACGTACGGCAGCGCATTCAGTCCAAGATGGCGGATGTGCAAAAGAAAATCGCAGCTTTGCAAAAGATACTGGAGGTCCTGCAACAGCTGGAAACGAACTGCCCGGGCCGCGGGCCGTTGCGCAACTGCCCCATTCTGGCGGCCCTGGATACATAGTGCTATAAAAAGGAGGTGATCTCGTGAATGCCAAACGCAAAGTTGAAGTCTTCAGCGCCGGCTGCAGCCTGTGCGCGGAAACGGTGGAAATGGTCCGGCGCAATGCCTGTCCGGACTGTGAGGTTAAGGTTCTCGACATGCACGATGCGGCGGTGGCCGCACAGGCCCGGAAGCTGGGCATCCGTTCGGTTCCGGCCGTGGTGATCGACGGCAAACTGGCCGGCTGCTGTGCAGACCGGGGACCCGACGAAAACACGCTGAAAGCCGCCGGACTCGGCCAGGCGCTGCCGTAAGGCCGAATGGTAAAGGGGCCTTGGCCCCTTTACCCGCAGCGTTGCACAGAAAAGAAGGCGCCCATGAAACCCTTGAAACTGACACTGCTGCTGATCACGGCGATCTTTCTGGCGCCGGCCTTAAGGGCCGCTCCGGCCGCAGCCGGCGTGCGCAGCGCCGTTGTCGCCGTTGACGGCATGTCCTGTCCTTTCTGCGCCTTCGGCGTCGAAAAAAAGCTCAAGGAAGTGTCCGGCGTCAAATCCGTTACCGTGGACCTCAAGGGCGGCAAGGCGCGTATGGACGCTCTCGCGGGGAAGACCATCCGCATCTCTGAAATACCCGCGGCCATCCGCCAGGCCGGATTTACGCCCGGCGTCATCGAAGTCGTCATCGTCGGACCGGTTAAAATGGACCGGCAGGGAGGCTGGTTTGTCGAAGACGACCGCTCAAAGGAAGTCTATCGCCTGCAAGATCCCGGAAAAGATCTGCAGGAACAACTGTATCGACTTGCGAAAGAAGGCCATGTCCGGATCACGGGAATCTTTCACCCGCCACAGCAGGATGCCCGGCCGACGATCACACCGCAGCGCGTCCGGAAAGGGGGCCCATGGCCAGAAAGATGACCCCAAAACATCCCCGCGGATCTTGGATCCCGCTGGCCGCCGTGCTGGCGGCGGCTGCGGCGCTGACGGCACCCGCTGCCTTGGCGGCACCGATCACCTTCAATACGGCGCTACCCGTGGCCAAAGGTGAGACCGTCATGCGCGTGCAGTCGAAATACCTGCACGCCGGCGACGACCCCACCCCGGCGGACCGCCGGCTCGATGTGTGGGCTTTCCCCATCGTGGGGGTGTACGGACTGACGCCCCGTCTGGCAGCCTTTGCTGTGCTGCCGATCCTAAACAAAAAACTCGATGCGAGCCTGCCGGCGGGACGGCGCAGCCGCAGTGTTGCCGGAATTGGAGACCTGCGGCTGTTCGCGCGCTACACGCTCTGGCAGCGGGATCGGCCGGGGCGCACCCTGCGCATCGCTCCCTTTGCAGGCCTGGAAACGCCCACCGGCAGAGACGATGCGGCCGACGACTCCGGCCGCCTGCCCCGGCCGCTGCAGCCGGGCTCGGGGTCCTGGGATCCTTTTGCGGGTGTCGTGGCCACGTGGCAGACCCTGGGCTGGGAATTTGACGCTGCGGCGGCGTACCAGTACAATACGCGCGCCGACGATTTCCGCTTCGGCGAAGAAATTCGGCTGGACGCATCCTTTCAGTACCGCCTGTGGCCCCGCACGCTGCGCACGGGCGTGCCGGCCTTTGTTTACGGGGTGCTCGAAGGCAACCTGGTGCAGCGCGCCAAAAACGTGTCGGCCGGTATCGACGATCCGGACTCCGGCGGCACGACCTTCTATGTGGCCCCCGGCCTGCAGTACGTCACGCGGCGCATGGTCGTGGAAGCCGCGATTCAACTGCCGGTTTTCCAGGACCTCAACGGCCAGGCGCTGGAAAATGACTTTATCGGCACCTTCAGTGTGCGTGTCAATTTCTGATGAAACGCCTGTTGACCCGCCTGCAGCCCTGCTTCATGCTGGCATTGTCCCTGCTTTCCGGCTGCACCTGGTTTCCAGGCCCGCAGGAGCCGCCCTACCGCCTGGTGCAGGTCTGGGGTTCGGCCGGAAAGGGTCCGGGACAGTTCAACGCGCCGGTGGGTATCGCCGTATCGGCCTCCGAAGTTTTTGTCAGCGACACCGGCAATAACCGCATCCAGGTGTTTGACCTAAAGGGCCGCTTTCTGAGGCAGTTCGGCAGATCCGGCAGCGGCCCCGGCCAACTGCAGCGGCCCATGCACCTGGCGCTATCCGGCCCGCGGCTCTACGTGGCGGATTTTTCAAACGACCGCATCCAGGTCTTTTCAACAAAGGGCCGCGCGCTTTTCTCCATCGGCGGCGCGGGCAAGGCGGCGGGCCGCTTCGACGGCCCCGCCGGTGTGTCCGTGGACGCTGCCGGCCGGCTCTATGTGGCCGATTTTTTCAACCAGCGCGTGCAGGTGCTGGATGCCGCCGGGAAGTTCATCCGGCAGTACGGTACGACCGGCAAAAAGGGAATTGCGGCCGGCCGCTTCAACTACCCCACCGATGCCGCGCTGCTGCCCTCCGGCGACCTGGTCGTAGCCGATGCGTACAACGACCGCGTGCAGGTGTTTTCCGAAGCCGGCACCTATCTTCGAAAATGGGGCGGACCGCTGGCGCTGAACATCTCCGGCGGCTTCAACGGCTGGTTCAAAACGGCCACGGCCGTGGCCACCGATGCCCGAAGCCATGTTTTTGTGGCGGACTTCTACAACCACCGCATCCAGAAGTTTTCCGCCGACGGCAGCTTTTTAACGGCCTTCGGCAGCCGCGGAACGGCGCCCGGCCTTTTCGACCGCCCGGTGGACGTCGCCGCGGACGGTGCCGGCAAGGTGTACATAGTGGATTTCGGCAACAACCGCATCCAGGAGTTTGCACCTGCCGCCGCACCCCGTCCCGAACGATAATTCGCTTCGCCGGCAAAAATCAAACCCGGAACAAAAAGGAGCAACCCCCCTTATGAACGAAAGTCTGCTTTCCTACGTGGTCACACTGTCCGCCTTTGCCTTTTTCGTGGTGTGCCCCCGGCTGGGCGCCATGACCAACCTGCTCAACAAGCAGGCGCCCTTTTCCATTTACTGGCTGGTGATCCTGGGGACCTTTGCCAGCATCCCGCTGCTCATCCTGATGACCTGGATGATCCGCCACTGGGGCCTCATGGCCGGCCTGGGCCTTGCCGTCGCCACCGACCTGGCGGCGGCCGTCATCCTGACTTCGGTCAGCACCAAGGTGGCTGTCGAAACTTTTATCATCGCCCTTTTCGTGGTGGCCGGCAACCGCATCGCCACCTGGATCGGATCCACTTTTCTGTAACGCGCGCATTTTCAAAAGCCGTTTGCAGCCTTTTGCACACGCGAACCCTACCGCTTCCGCCGGTTTCCACAGGCCCCTATTCCGCTGAAAGCAGGGGAGCAAAATCAGAGTACGCTCAGACCTGACGGGGAAAACCGGCCACGCGAGAATCACCTAAAGCCGCCCTCTTCTCGGTGTACCGGCGGGCGCCCAAACACCGGTTGACATTACGCTAATTACGTAATATATTTACCTTCAAGATGAGTCTGGCATTACGTAAACGCTGACGTTACAATAATCGGGGTACTGCAGGCCAGGGCATCGAGGCTGTAGCTGTCGTCCTTTACTACTATGTCGTGATAACGGCAGTGCCGTCGGCCCTCCCACAGAGTCAACCCAAGGGGCAAAAACAGAAGCCGTACTGGATTAAGCCGCCAGCGGCCCTCTACGGCAAGCCGGCCAATGGCGGTAAAGCTGTTTTTCGCATGAATTGCCGCGCCGTATATGCGACGTTGAATTAAATTGGAGGAAAGGACATGCCGAACCCGTTTCGCTTTTCAGGAGTTGTCGCCGAGCCTGCTTTCTGCGACCGGCTCAAAGAGCGCCGGGAAATGCGGCGCTACATCGAAAGTTCGCAGAACGTACTGCTTTACTCCCACCGGCGCTACGGCAAAAGCTCGCTTATCCTGAAAGTGTTCCGGGAGCTCAAAAACATCACGCCGGTCTACATCGATCTTTACGGCACGACGCATGCCGACGAGTTTATCGCGGCCTTTTTGAAAGGCATCAGCTCGCTGGAGTCACGGATGGACCGCCTGATGAAGATGCTCCGCGAAAAAATCCGCAGCGTGGGGCTCAACTTCAGCGTCGACGCGCTGACCGGAATGCCCACGGCGTCTCCGGTCTTCAACCGCTCGGCGCAGGACAAGACCATCGACGAACTGTTCGCCGTTATCGAGGCCTTTTCCAGAAAAAAGAAGCTGGCGGTGGCCTTCGACGAGTTCCAGGAAGTCGCCGCCTATGGCGGGGATGCCTTTGAAAAGCGCCTGCGGAAATCCATCCAGCAACACGACAGGATCGCCTACATTTTCGCCGGCAGCCAGAAGCACCTGATCACGGAGATGTTCAACGACCGCAAACGTGCCTTTTACCTGCTGGCGACCAGTTTTCCTTTGGGCAGAATCCCAACGCGCGACTATGCAAAATGGATTAAAAGGCTGTACCGCAACGCCGGGAGAAGCATCGCCGACGCACTGATCGAAGAGGTCGTGGCGCTGTGCGAGAACCACCCCATGTATGTTCAGGAGTTCTTTTTCAACCTGTGGGAAGCAAGGGAACCGTCCTTCGAGCACCTCGATCGCGTAAAATGCGAGATGGTGGCAAAACGCACACCGGAATATGCCTACCTGTGGGATTCGTTGACCCTGAACCAGAAAAGGGCGCTGAAACTCGTGGCGCTGACGGCCGGAAAAAATATATTCGCCGCCCAAAACCTGAACAAAACCGGCTTCAGAACGGCCTCACAGGTCACCGCTGCATTGGCGGGTATCAAAAAAACCGGCCTTTTAGACAAAAATAAAACCTGGAAGATCCACGACCCCTTCTTCCGCAGATGGCTTACATCCGAACAGAATTGACAGACTCGCAAAAAGCCGGTTTCGAGTGCATCGCAAGACTTTTCGTCGAAAAGCGCTGTGCATAGCTGTGCATCGCTGAGCGTTAACAATCCCAAATACTTCGAGGGAAAAAGCGACGCATTTTCAGAATTTGGCAAAACGGTACACAGCTTCCGCCGAGGCTTGCGCAAGCGAAAAATCCGGACTTTTTACGAAATCATCAAAATCAACTTGACGCCAATCACGCGATACGTGCGCTGCGCCGCGCGGGAGGCGGTTCCCAGCGCACAGCGGGCTGTCAAACACGCTCTTTGCCTTGCGCCAGGCGTCTGATCTCCTGATAGGGGTGTTTCTCAAAGCGGCCGAAACCGCTGAGCCGCCGGGCCTTGAGCCGGGTGAGCCGCGGGGTGGTGATGCCGCAGAGAAAACGGGCGGCCAGGTCGGCGGACACCGGCCCCCCGGCCGCATCTAGCAGTTCCTGCAGGCCGTTTTGGAGATCGGCACGCCTGACGGCCGGCAGCGGCTCCTCTACCAGGGATGCAGGTTTGCCGGTCAGGCAAAAGGTACAGTTTGCGCAGGACCGGTCGATGGCCTCGCCGAAATGCCGCGAGAGCTTTATCGCCAGACATTCGCGGCCCTCGAAAAGGGCGATCATCGCATGGATGCGCGCCACGTCCATGGTTTCCTTCTGCCGGAACAGCTCAAAGAGGCGCCCGGCGGTCTCATCGGCGTCGAAATCGCGCTTGACGATTTCATAGACATCCACGCTGGTTTTGGGCTGCAACGCGATCCAGCCTTTTTCGTCAAAGTACTCCAGCGCGGCCAGCACGCGGGAGCGTTCCGAGCCGGAGGCTTCGGCTATCCGGTCGATCTGCGGGTGCGACCAGGTCCTTCCCGCCTTAGTATGGCGGAAAATGGTTTCCACGAAACGCCGGCGCTCGCCGGAAAAGGCCGCTGTGATTTCTTCTTCACCTTTGATCGGCTTGAACGGATAGCTCTCAAAATAGGTGTAGCGGGGCTTTAAGATGCCGTCCATCTCCAGGTAGACGAACAGCGTTTTCAACGGCAGCAGGCGGATGTCGGCCGCCACCGAAAGGCGGTAAAGGCGGACATCCAGCCGGCGGCCGTCGTTCTCTTTGATGACCTCCAGTACATGGCGGATGCCGGAAAGCTCCGGTGTATCGCCGTAAACGAAATTTTCCAGCAGCGACACGTTGCTGCGGTTGCCGATGAGCGTGCACAGCGACACTTTCCCGTCTCTTCCGGCGCGGCCGATCTCCTGGCTGTAGCCCTCGATGGATTTGGGCAGATCGTAGTGAATCACCCGGCGGATGTCGCGCTTGTCGATGCCCATGCCGAAGGCAATGGTGGCCACCACCGTATCCAGGCTGCCGCCCATGAAGCGGTTCTGTATCTCTTCCCGCACATCGGTTTGCATGCCGGCGTGGTAGGCCTTGGCATCCACTCCTCTGGAGATGAGGTACTGCGCCACGGCCTCGGCGGTCTTTTGCAAAGTCACGTAAACGATGGCCGGGCCCGATGGTTCCTCCTGCAGCGCTTCCAGCAGCACCGCTTTTTTGCGGTCCTCCGGCGCGGACCGGACTCTCAGGTGCAGGTTGCTTCTGAAAAATCCCGTGGCAAAGACATTTTGGCGTGCAATCCCGAATTTTGCAGACATATCCTCTACGACCTTGGGCGTGGCCGTGGCCGTGAGCAGGAGCACCTGCGGGATGCCAAACTCCTTCTGATAAATCGGGATCTTCAGATAGTCCGGCCGGAAATTGTGGCCCCATTCGGAGATGCAGTGGGCTTCATCCACCACCAGCAGCGACACCTGCATCCTTTTGAGCTGGCCGCGGAAGCGCTCGTTCTTGAAGCGCTCCACCGAAACCATCAGAACCCGGATCCGGCCGCGCACGGCACCCTGCAGGGCGGCCTGATACGCTTCGCGCCCCATGCTGGAATCCAGCCTGGCCGCCGGGATCTTTTTGGCTTCCAGAAACCCGATCTGGTCCTTCATGAGCGACAGCAGCGGCGACACCACCAAGGTGATGCCTTCCAGATGCATGGCCGGCAGCTGGTAGCACAGCGACTTGCCGCCGCCCGTGGGGAAAATGGCCGCCGCCGATTCCCCGGCCATGATCCTGCCAACCACTTCCCGCTGTCCCGCGAGAAAACGGTCAAATCCGAAATAGCGTTTGAGGCCGTAGTCGGTCAAATCACCCCTTCTCTGCATATTGACCAATTGCCACACGGCGGTAAGCTGCGGCCCTCCTGTTTTGTTGGTGCCCCCGGCAGGAATCGGACCTGCGGCACATGGATTAGGAATCCATTGCTCTATCCACTGAGCTACGGGGGCATATGCGGATTTCCAGCGGGGTGCGGGGTAATATCCGCCAAGGTGCGGCTGTTTCTAAAAAACTACATCAATTCACCGGCCGTGACAAGTTTTTTTCGTCCACATCCACCGGTGCAGGGCCTATGCCAGGACTTCGTCCAGCGCATCGGCGAAAATCGACAGGCACAGGTCAATTTCATCACTGGAAACCGTCAGGGCCGGGCAGAAGCGCACGGTGCTTTCGCCGCAGCCCAGCAGCAGAAGGCCCCTTTTAAAGGCGTTCTGGACCAATGTGTTGCGCCAGTCCGGCGCCGGCTGTTTGGTGTTGCGCTCCCTGACCAGCTCGACGCCCACCATGAGACCTTTGCCGCGCACATCACCCATGCACTCCCGGGATTGCTGCAGATCGCGCAGCCCCTTCATCAGCTGTGCGCCGCGCTCGGTCGCGTTCCGGATCAGTCCGCCCTCGAGCAGTTCGATGGTAGCCAGCGCCGCACTGCAGGAGACCGGGTTGCCGCCGAAAGTGGAGGCATGCGATCCGGCTTCCCAAACCATGATGTCGGAGTGCGCCACCATGGCACCCAAGGGCATCCCCGAAGCGATGCCCTTGGCCAGGGCAATGATGTCGGGCGTGACACCGAAATGCTGCATGGCAAACATTTTTCCGGTACGCCCCATGCCGGCCTGCACTTCGTCGGCCACGTACAGGATGCCGTACTTTTTGGCAACTGCATGCAGGCGCTGGTGAAACTCGGGCGGCGGCACGATGTAGCCGCCCTCCCCCTGGATGGGTTCGACGAAGATGGCGGCGACTTCCTCGGGCGGCACGGTGGTACGAAACAGGGATTCCTCCACCCAGCGCACACACTCCAGACCGCAGGACGGGTAGCAGACGTTGTACGGGCAACGGTAGCAGTAGGCGTAGGGAATGTGTGTAATCCCGGGGATCAGCGGATTGTAGTGCTTTTTCTGGATCACCTTGCTGGCCGTCAGTGACAGGGCGCCCATGGTGCGGCCGTGAAAGGCTCCGAAAAAAGCGATGTTCAGCTCGCGTTTGGTGTACCAGCGGGCCAGTTTGAAGGCGGCCTCCACGGCCTCGGCGCCGGAATTGCCGAAGTAGACCCGGCTGTCGCAGTCACCGGGGACCAAGCAGGCCAGTTTTTCCGCCAACCGGATCTGGGAGGTGTAGTAAAAATCGGTTCCCGACATGTGCAAAAGCCGATCGGCCTGTTTTTTAATGGCCGCCACCACCCGGGGATGGCAGTGGCCGGTGGCACAAACGGCAATCCCGGCCGTAAAGTCGAGAAAGACATTGCCGTCCGGATCCGTTATCCAGAGCCCCTTGGCTTTCTCAGCCACCAGTGGATAGCCGCGCGTATATGACGGGGAAACATGCTTGCGGTCGACGTCGATCAGGGCTTTGGCCGCAGGCCCCGGCAGGGCGGTTTTGATCTGGGGTTTTTTCATACGGCTCCTTTGCATGTCCGGGGATGGAGGCTGCCTGTCCTGGGTTGCGTACCGGGCATCCGGCACTTCACCCGAAAGGTGCCGATAGCACCTTTTCAGAAAAACTGCAATCGCGAAAGCCATGGCGATGCGCTGACATTTGACGGTCGCAATCGCCTCACAGCCCGGCCGCGGCGGCCGGGCGCATATCCTGTGCGTACCGCGAAAAAATGCTGCCCTCGCCCCCGGGTTTGTGGTATAGACTGCTGGTCAATCGGCAAATTTCCAGATCGTGCTGCAGAATAACTGCCGGGGAGGTCTGAAAGACAATGAAAATTTTGGTCATTGGAGGTAACGGCCAGCTGGGCCGGGAGCTTGCGGCTCAGGGCCGGCCGAAGGGCTTTCTGCTCAAGACAGTGGATCTGCCGGAAATCGATATCACCAGCGAAACATCCATCCGGAGCGTGAGCGAGGCTTTCCAGCCGGAGCTGGTCATCAATGCGGCCGCCTACACCCAGGTGGACCGGGCCGAATCCGAACCCGACCTGTGCCGGGCGGTCAACTGCGACGGGCCGCGGAACCTGGCGCGCTGCTGCCGCGAAATACAGATCCCGCTGATCCATGTTTCCACCGATTTCGTTTTCGACGGAAAAAAAACCACGCCTTACACCGAAGAAGACCCGCCGGCCCCGCTGAGTGTATACGGCCGGACCAAAATGGATGGCGAAAGGGCTGTACAGGCGAACATCGCGCACCACCTGATCGTACGCACCGCCTGGCTGTACAGCGTCCACGGGCAGAATTTCGTCCAAACCATGCTGAAACTAGGCGCCGAGCGAAACGAACTGGGCGTGGTCGACGACCAGTACGGCTGCCCCACCTGTGCCGCCGACCTGGCGGCGGCCATCCTCGCCATGGCGCAGCATATCGCGGACAGCCGGGACATCTCCTGGGGAATCTACCACTACTGCGGCCAAGGCGTGGCCAGCTGGTGCGGATTTGCCCGTAAAATCTTCGAACTGGCGGGGCGCCATCAACAATTCAAGCTGAAGCGCATCAAACCCCTGACCACGGCGCAGTATCCCACTGCCGCCACCCGGCCGGCGAATTCCGCCCTTGACTGCAGCAAAATCGCAGCGCATTTCGGCATCCGTACCATTGCCTGGCAGGAGAGCCTGGAAAAGACCATTTCCCGGATCTATGCAAAGTAAAAGCCGCGGAACGGCGCGCACTGGAGTTACGTGCGGCTTTTGATCAGCTTGATGGCCGCCTCAAACTTCTGGCTGATGGCCAGGGTCATCTCCGCGGCATCGTCGATCAGAAACCCCGCCGCCGAAAAATTTTTTCCCTTTGCTTTCTGCGCCCAATCCCGGTAATTTCGGGCATGCTCGGCGTTGTGGTGGATCCAATGCTCCAGCAGCTTGACCAGCTTCTGGTCAAAGGCAAGCGCCTGTTGCGGTTCGTCTGCATGATGGTGGTGTTGCGATTCGTTTTGATGATGGTGATCGGACATGGGTGCACCTCTCGGGGCAGTTGCGTTGCAGGCGCGGCGGTAGGATGACCAACTTGCCGGCCGGCAACGGATGATTCACAGCCGACCATCTCTACACCACCTTTGGCCGGACCGTCAACCCGCGTTGACTGCATTTACGATGCGAAAAATTTCTATCATCCTGCTGCTGGCCGGCGGCGTCCTTAGCGGCGTCGTCATCGGCATCCTGCTGGCTTTGACCCACGACCTGCCCTCCATCCGGGCACTCGAAACATTTCACCCGCCGGCGGTCACGCGCATTTTCTCTGCTGATCATGTGCTGCTGGCCGAAATCTACAGCCAGAAACGCGAACCGGTGACGCTGGACAAAATCCCGAAGGCGCTTAAAGACGCCCTGCTCGTCACCGAGGACCGCAACTTTTACCATCACAGCGGAATCGACATCAAAGGCATTTTCAGGGCCGCCGTCAAAGATGTGCTGGCCGGTCATTTTGTCGAAGGCGCCAGTACGCTGACCCAGCAGCTGGCCAAAACCCTTTTCCTGACGCCCAAAAAGAGTCTGCTGCGCAAAGCACGCGAGGCTTTCCTGGCCGTCCAGCTCGAGCGCCGCTACACCAAGGATGAAATCCTGGCCCTGTATCTGAACCAGATCTACCTTGGCTCGGGCACTTACGGCGTGCAGACCGCGGCCAAACGCTATTTCGGCAAGCCGGTCAGCGCCCTGGACCTGGCCCAATGCGCCCTTATCGCCGGCCTGCCCAAGGCGCCCAGCCGCTATTCCCCGCTGGCCAATCCGCAGCTGGCGGTTTCGCGCCGCAATCTCGTGCTGAGGCAGATGAAAGACGCGGGCCTCATCAGCTCCCGGGACTACGCCCGGGCCCGGCAGCAGCCGCTCAGGCTGGCGCCGCGCAAAAGCGGTGCGCTAAAAGCGCCTTATTTCGTCGACACCGTCAAATCGATCCTCGAAAAACAGATCGGTGCGGCGCGGCTCTACCGCGGCGGACTGCGCGTGGTCACCTCGCTGTCATACAAACTTCAGCAGGCGGCCCGGCAGGCGCTCGATACGGGCCTGGCCGCGCTCGAGGCCCGCATGCGCAAGGCCGGCATCGGCCAGCCGCCGCCCCAGGGCGCCCTGTTGGCACTGGACGTCAAATCCGGCGGCATCCTGGCCATGGTCGGCGGCCGGGACTGGGCCCAAAGCTCCTTCAACCGTGCCACCCAGGCGCTCAGGCAGCCGGGTTCGGCGTTCAAGCCCATCGTTTACGCCTGCGCCATCGAAAGGGGCTATGCCCAGAACCGGCTGCTTCTGGATGCGCCCATTGTCTTTAAAGGCGCCGGTGGAAAGGACTGGCAGCCCGAAAACTTCTCCCACCGCTATCATGGTGAAATGACACTGCGCCGTGCACTGGTGTTGTCGGAAAACATTCCGGCCGTGCGCCTGATGGAAGCTCTGGGGCCGGCCTCGGTGGCCGCCCTGGCGCACAAACTGGGCATCACCACACCGCTTACCGCCGACCTGTCACTGGCCCTGGGCACATCGGAGGTGAAGCTGATCGACCTGACAGCCGCCTATGCAGCCTTTGCCAACGGCGGGCTCGCCATCCGGCCCCAGGCCGTGCTGGAGGTCAGCGACGCCGACGGCGACGTGCTCTGGCGCCCCAAACCGGTAGTCACGGCAGCCCTTTCCAGAGCCGGTGCCGCCATAATTTGCAATATGCTGCAGGCCGTCATCCAGGAGGGTACCGGCAAAAAGGCGCGTATCCTGCAGCGGCCCGTGGCCGGCAAGACCGGTACCACCAGCAATTTCAGGGACGCGCTTTTTGTTGGCTTTTCGCCCTCCATTGCCGCCGGAGTCTGGATCGGCCGCGACAACGCGCAAACGCTGGGGCGTGGCGAAACCGGCTCCCGGGCCGCCCTGCCGGTGTGGATCGCCTTCATGCGGCAGGCACTGGCCGACAGGCTCTACGAAGATTTCGACATGCCCGACGACGCAGTCCAGGTTTACATGGACCCCGCAACCGGACAGGCGCTGCCGCCTTCCGCCCGCCGGGCGGTCAAGGCGCTTTTCAAGCGCGGCACGGCGCCCGCACCGCGCTGACTCCGGCCGCATCCCGGGCAAACCACCTGCCCCGGACGCAGCGGCCCGGACCAGCAACCAAAAAATCTGCTAAGCCGTCAGAATCAGGAACATTTCTTCATTGACCTGCCATATGTTCTGTGGTATGTTTTTGTGTTTATACAGGCCAAGCTTTGCTTCGCTTTTTGAGGCACCCAAACTGGAACCCGGCCAATTTAATCCGAATGCTCTTTTCGGGGGAGGTTACACATGCGAGAAGTTGTTGTAGTCAGTGGGGCGAGAACCGCCATTGGATCGTTTGGCGGCGGGCTTAAAAGCGTACCGGTTGTCGAGCTGGGCGCAATCGTGATGCGCGAAACACTGAAAAAGGCGGGTTTACGTCCCGTGACGGACGAATGGACGGCTTCCGCCGCGCCGAACCGCCTGCAAGATGCCGGACCCATCGCTTTGGAAAAAGAAAATGCCGACTGGGACGCTGCCGCAACCCCCGTGACCGTGGACGAAGTCGTCATGGGGCACGTGCTGCAGGCCGGACAGGGGCAGAACACGGCCCGCCAGGCCATGATCCGCGCCGGAATTCCCAAGGAAACGCCGGCCTTTACCATCAACAAAGTATGCGGTTCCGGCCTGAAGGCCATCACCCAGGCGGCGGCGGCCATCATGACCGGCCAGGCCGATATCGTGCTGGCCGGTGGGCACGAAAACATGAGCCGCGCGCCCATGGCCCTGCCCAACGCCCGCTGGGGATACCGCATGGAGCTGACCGGTGTGGGCGCTATCCACGACCTCATGGTCTACGACGGCCTGTACGAAATTTTCTACGGCTACCACATGGGATTGACCGCCGAAAATATCGTTTCGCTGTACGATATCAGCCGCCGGGAGCAGGATGAACTTTCGCTTTTGAGCCATACGCGCGCCCGCCGGGCCATCGCCGACGGCATTTTCGCCCAGGAAATCGTGCCGGTGACCATCAAGACGCGCAAGGGCGAAGTCGTTTTCGACACCGATGAACGGCCCATGGACACCAGCATGGAGAAACTGTCCAGACTGCGGCCGGCTTTTGCGAAAGACGGCAGCGTCACCGCCGGCAATGCCTCGGGGATCAACGATGCCGCAGCCTGCGTGCTGCTGATGACCGCGGACAAAGCCGCAACCCTCGGTCTGCAGCCGCTGGCCAGGATCCGCGCCTTTGCCGCCGGCGGCGTCGATCCTGCCTACATGGGCCTGGGCCCGGTGCCGGCCATCCGCAAGGCGTTGCAGATCGCGGGCATGACGATCGACGATCTCGATTTGATCGAGCTCAACGAGGCCTTCGCCGCCCAGGCCATCGGCTGTATGCGCGAACTGGGCATCGACGTGGAAAAACCCAACGAGCTGGGCAGCGGAATTTCCCTGGGGCATCCCATCGGCTGCACCGGTGCCCGCCAGGTGGTCACCGGCGTCGGGCAGATGGTGCGCAAGGGATACAGCACCGGCATGATCAGCATGTGCATCGGCGGCGGCATGGGCATGGCCATGATCCTCGAACGCTGACAGCCTCAAACTTGAGACTGGAAAGTAGCAATCTGGAGGGGAAGAAAGGACTTTTTGGCCGGGCACGCATTACGTTATGCCTGCGTGGGCGCCGATCGGACACCAGATGGCCGTTTCGGTGCTTCAATTTCCAATTTCCAATTACAACATTTCATGAATGATCAAAAAAACAGGGGATGCTTCATATGGACACCAGCAGAAAGCTCGGCATTCTGATTGTTTTCGGCGTACCGGTGATCGTTGGCGGCGGTATCACTTACGCGCTGTTCGGCGGCATGGTACCGGTCATGATCTGGGAAGTCATCTTACTGCTGATCGCCGGCGGGCTGGTCAGCAAATAAACGCCCCGGAAAGTGCGCCTTACATTCCAAATCCGCTTCTGCCGGGCGTCTGCCCCGAACGGCCGACGGCAACCCCGGACGTATCCGTGCCGGCCGTACGCAACTTCCGTGCGGGCGGTCTGCACGTGCGGGGGCCGTTGACTTTTGCGGCGACAACCGAAGGCTTTGGCAATTTCAATGCATGAACACCCTTCGCCATACATGATGCTGTGGTTCTTCCTGTTGCTCTTCGTGCTGTCCGCACTGCTGCTGGGATGGTTGCTGTGGCCTTTTGTCTCAACCCTGTTTCTGGCGGCAGTGGTCACGGGGATATTCACACCCCTGTACAGGCGCCTGAATACCCGCATCGGCGCATCGCCGGCTTCGCTGTTGACCTGCCTGGTCATCTTCCTGGTGCTCTTCATCCCCATCGTGCTCTTCGTGGGGATCCTCTCCAAAGAGGCCTACGGCCTCTATCTGATGGGCAAAAATGCCGTGCTCAGCGACCAGATCAGGCACTTTTTCGAGCACAGCCGCCTGCTGGACCGCCTCAATGCCCTGCTGGCCAATGTCAATTTCAAACTGACCGGCCAGGACCTGAACCGGGCCATCTCGGACCTCGGCAAAGTGGTGGGCCTGTTCCTCTACCAACAGGCCAGCGCCATTGCGTCCAATGTATTGAATTTCATCGTGTATTTCTTTTTCATGCTGCTGATTTCGTACTACCTGCTTATGGACGGTGCCAGACTGATTTCTTTCGTGGTCAATCTCTCGCCGCTGCCTGAGGACCAGGATAAAAAACTGATCTCAAAATTCAAGGATATCGCCGGTGCCATCCTGATCGGAAACGGGCTGGGCGGCCTGATCCAGGGAACCCTGGGCGGATTTGTTTTCTACTTTTTCGGCATCAATTCCCCTTTCCTCTGGGGTGTCATCATGGCCCTGCTGGCTTTTCTGCCCATTCTCGGCATCGGGCTGGTTTTTATCCCGGCCGCCTTGTATCTCTTTTTCAACGCACGCATTGCCGCCGGCATTTTTTTCATCGTCTTTTACATTCTGCTCTCCGGCGGCGTGGAATACCTCTTCAAACCCCGCCTGGTGGGGCACCGCCTGCAGCTGCCCACCCTGCTGGTATTCCTCTCCATCGTGGGCGGGCTCAAGGTCTTCGGCATTCTGGGAATTATATACGGCCCCCTGATCGTAACGGCTTTTCTGACGTTGACCGACATTTACCATGCCAACTACCAGAAGCTGGTCGAACCGGACAGCGGCAACCGCACCTGACATTAACTTCTGCTGCAAAGCAGCATATCAAGGCAGACTGGATGTAACGCATGATTGTCAAAGAACAGCCTCCCCAAGTCAGCATCGAAAAGGAGATGAAACGCTCCTACCTGGACTATGCCATGAGCGTCATCATCGGCCGTGCCCTGCCGGACGTCCGCGATGGCTTGAAACCGGTCCACCGCCGGGTGCTCTTTGCCATGTCCGAGCTGAAGAACGACTGGAACAAGCCCTACAAGAAATCGGCCCGCATCGTCGGTGATGTCATCGGTAAATACCACCCCCACGGTGACAGCGCGGTTTATGACACCATCGTGCGCATGGCCCAGGATTTTTCACTGCGCTACCCGCTGATCGACGGCCAGGGGAATTTCGGCTCCGTGGACGGCGATCCGCCGGCCGCCATGCGCTACACCGAAATCCGCATGACGCGCATGGCTCACGAAATGCTGGAGGACATCGACCAGGAAACCGTTGATTTCGTCCCCAACTATGACGAATCTTTGCGCGAACCGGCACTGCTGCCGGCCAAGATCCCGGCTCTTCTGATCAACGGATCTTCGGGCATTGCCGTGGGCATGGCCACCAACATCCCGCCCCACAACCTGTACGAAACCGCCGAAGCCGTCAAGGCCCTGATCGACGATCCGCAGATTTCGCTGCCGGCGCTTATGGAGATCCTGCCCGGGCCCGACTTTCCGACGGCCGCCATCGTATACGGAGATCAGGGGATCCGGGACGCCTACCGGACCGGACGCGGCATCATTCGCCTGCGCGCCCGCGTGATGGTGGAAAAAGACCGCCGCACAGGGCGTGAAACCGTGGTCGTCACCGAACTGCCCTACCAGGTCAACAAGGCCCGGCTGATCGAGAAAATCGCCGAACTGGTGCGCAACAAAGTCATCGAGGGCGTCCGTTTCGTCCGGGACGAATCCGACCGCGAAGGACTGCGCATCGCCGTGGCCGTCAAAAAAGACCAGATGGCCGGCGTCATCATCAACCAGCTTTACAAGCACACCCAGATGGAGACCAGTTTCGGCGTCATCCTGCTGGCCGTCGTGCACAACCGGCCGATGCTGCTCTCGCTGAGGGAAATCCTGCAGCATTTCATCCTGCACCGCAAAGAGATCATCACCCGCCGGACGCGCTACAAACTGAAAAAAGCCGAAGCCCGCGCCCATATCCTGGAGGGCCTCAAGACCGCCCTGGACCATCTCGACGCCGTGGTCGCGCTGATTCGCAAGTCGGCGTCGCCGGCCGAAGCCAAGACCGGCTTGGTCGCCAAGTTCGATCTGACGCCCATTCAGGCCCAGGCGATTCTCGATATGCGCCTGCAGCGCCTAACGGGGCTGGAGCGCGAAAAAATTCTGGAGGAATACCGCAACATCATCAAGGATATCGCCCGCTACAAGGAGATCCTGGCCAATCCGCGCCTGGTGCTGCAGATCGTCAAGGACGAGCTGACGGCGATGCAGGATCAGTTCGGCGACGAACGCCGCACCGAAATCGTCACCGAAACCCGCGAAATCACCATCGAGGACATGATCGTCGAAGAAGACATGGTGGTAACCCTTTCCAAGAGCGGCTACATCAAGCGCAGCCCCATCACCATTTACAACAGCCAGCGCCGCGGTGGAAAAGGCAAAACCGGGATGCGCACCAAGGATGACGATTTTGTCGAGCACCTGTTCGTGGCCTCCACGCACCACACCTTCCTTTTCTTCACCAACCGGGGCCGGGTCTACTGGTGCAAGGTCTACCAGATTCCGCAGGCCGGCCGCACCAGCCGCGGCAAGGCCATCGTCAACCTGCTGAACCTGGAAAAAGAGGAGAAGCTGACGACGGTGCTGGCGGTGCCGGCCTTCGAGCCGGGATATCACATCCTCATGGCCACCAAGATGGGCCTGGTCAAGAAGACCGACCTGATGGCCTACAGCCGCCCACGCACCGGAGGCATCATCGCCCTGGACCTGATGCCGGGCGACGAATTGATCATGGCACGGATCACCGACGGCACGATGAACGTTTTTCTGGGTTCCACTTTCGGCAAATCGATCCGTTTCCACGAATCGGACATCCGGCCCACCGGCCGCGTGGCCCGTGGCGTGCGCGGCATGCGGCTGGAACCCGGCGACACCATCGTCGGCATGCAGGTGCTCAGCCACGGGCAGATGCTGTTCACCGTCACCGAAAACGGGTATGGCAAGCGCACCTCGATTGACGAATACCCGGTCCAGAAACGCGGCGGCAAGGGCGTTATCACCATCAAGACCAGCCGGCGCAACGGACATGTGATGGCCATTTTGCTGGTGGAAGAAGAAGACGACCTGATGCTGATTACCGACGGCGGCAAAATCATCCGCATACCGGTCAAGGGGGTTTCGGTGATCAGCCGCAACACCCAGGGCGTCAAGCTGATGGACCTCGACCCCGGAGAGCGCATCGTCGGCGCCGCGCGCCTGGCCGAAAAGGAGTAAGGAGAATATTCCGACATGCAGCTGAACACCAATCCGGCAGACTTGACGGTCGGCGTCATCGGTGCCGGCAGCTGGGGCACCACGCTGGCGGACCTGCTGGCGCAAAAGGGGTATCGCGTGGACCTGTGGGTCTACGAAGAGCAGGTAAAAGAGCAGATCGCAACCCGACATGAAAACGAAACCTACCTGCCCGGCATCCGGCTGTCCGCCAACATCCGGCCCTCCAATGACCTGGCCGCAGCGATTGGAGGCAAACAGCTGGTCGTGGTAGTGGTGCCCTCGCATACCGTCCGCCGGACGGCCCGTGCCTTTGCAGCCCACTTGGCCGACGATGCGGTTATCGTCACCGCCTCCAAGGGCATCGAAAACGGCACCCTGCTGCCCGTCACCGGCGTGCTGCGCGACGTGCTGCCGCACGTGCCAACAGAACATCTGGCCGTCCTGTCGGGCCCCAGCTTCGCGCGCGAAGTGGCCCGACGGGTTCCCACCGCCGTCACCGTGGCCTGTCCCGACGATGCGGTGGCCGCATGCGTGCAGCAGGTCTTTGCCACGCCTTTTTTCCGGGTGTACACCAACAACGACGTCATCGGCACGGAACTGGGCGGGGCGGTCAAAAACGTCATCGCCATCGCCGCCGGCATCGCCGACGGCCTGGGCCTGGGACACAATTCACAGGCCGCCCTGATCACCCGCGGGCTGACCGAAATCCGCCGTCTGGGCCTGAAGATGGGCGCCAACCCCCGCACTTTCACAGGTCTGGCGGGCATGGGCGACCTGGTGCTGACCTGCACCGGCAAACAGAGCCGCAACCACACGGTAGGTGAAAAGATCGGACAGGGGCGGTCCATCGGGGAAATTACCTCCGGCATGCAGATGGTGGCCGAGGGCATCAAGACCGCCAAATCGATCTACAACCTTTCACGGCGCCTGGGCGTGGACATGCCCATCTGCCGGGGAGTCTATGGCGTGCTCTACGAGGGCCATTCGCCGGCCGCAGCGCTCAAGCGCCTCCTGAATCGCGAACTCAAGCCCGAACTGGATGAACTGTGACCGCCAACGATCGAGCCGGAAACGACGACCGGCAGGGACACCGGCGGCGCCTGCGCGAAAAATTCCTGGCAGCCGGCCTGGCGGGATTTCACGATTACGAGGTCATCGAGCTGCTGCTGACGCTGGCGACTCCCCGCAGGGACTGCAAGGCGGCCGCCAAGGCGGCCTTGCAGAAGTTCAAAAGCCTGCCGGCCGTGATGGAGGCGCCCATGGAAGAGCTGTGCCTGGTGGACGGCATCGGGCCCAAAAACGTCTTCGGGCTCAAACTGATCAAAGCGGTGGCCGACCGCTACCTGGAAAAGCGCCTGATGGCCGGAGATCCCCTGAACAACTCCGGCGATCTTTTTGCTTTTCTGTGCCACGCCATGGGCAACAAGTCCCAGGAGGAATTCCGCGTCATCTTCCTGGACGCCAAAAACCGGCCCATTGCCGCCGAAACACTGTTTACCGGCACGCTGACCGCCAGCGCCGTCTATCCCCGCGAGGTGGCCGCCGCCGCTTTGCGCCACCACGCAGCGGCGGTTATTTTCGCCCACAACCATCCTTCGGGGGATTGTCAGCCGTCGCCTGAGGATATGGCGCTGACCCGACGTCTGGTGCAGGCTTTGAATCTGCTGGACATCGCGGTCCACGAGCACATCATCATCGGCCACAACGCCTATTTCAGCTTTGCCGACCAAGGTATGATGGCAAAAATCAAACGTCAAATACAGCACGCCGAAAACCCGTTATGAAGAAGCGCCCCGAAAATGCACGCCCGGACTGCTTCGGGCACCTCGATACGGTCTTTCCGAAAACCGCCGACGGACTGCGGCAGTCTCCGCCGGCTTGCATGCGCTGCCGCCACAAAACCGACTGCCTGCGCAGTGCCGTTCAAGGTGCAGCCGGCGTCGAAGTCCATGAAGAGGCGCTGCAGCGGGCCTATCGCTCCGGGGTCATCAGTTTTTTTGAACGCTGGTCACGCAAAAAACGGCTCAGCCGCCGCAGGAAGCAGGGTTTATAGACCGCACAAACCCCTTTCGGCTGCTGCGCCAGGGAGGCAAAAGAGCATGCAAACCATCACAGACATCGAACTTGCCGGCAAGCGCACCCTGATTCGTGTGGACTTCAACGTTCCGCTGGACAAGGCGGGCCAGATCAGCGACGATGCCCGCATCCGCCGCGCGCTGCCCACCGTGCAGCACGCCGTTGCGGCCGGCGCCAAAGTCGTCCTGGCCTCCCACCTCGGCCGCCCTGAGGGAAAACCGGTTCCGCGGCTGAGCCTGCAGCCCGTGGCCCGGCGGCTCGCCGAGCTGCTCGCCCGGCCGGTCCGGCTGGCGCCGGACTGCGTGGGCGGTGCCGTGGAATCGCTGGTGGATCACATGCAAAATGGAGACGTGGTCCTTTTGGAAAACCTGCGTTTCCATGCCGGCGAGCAGCAGAACAGCGACGCCTTCGCCGCCGCCCTGGCCAGGCTGTGCGATGTGTATGTCAACGACGCCTTTGCCGTCTGCCACCGCGCCAATGCCTCGGTTGTGGCCGTTACCCGGCATGTCGCAACATGCGCGGCCGGGCTTTTGCTCGAAACCGAACTCAACTACTTCGAAAAGGCCATGACCGACCCGCGGCGGCCGCTGGCCGCGATTATCGGCGGCGCCAAGGTCTCCAGCAAACTGGCCGCGCTGCAGAACATGCTGCAGCATGTGGACAAGCTGTTCATCGGCGGCGCCATGGCCAACACCTTTCTCAAGAGCAGCGGCTGCCCCGTGGGCACTTCGAAGGTTGAAGACGATCTGCTCGAGGCGGCGGCGGAACTGATGGCAAGCGCTTCCCGCCGTGGCATCCGGCTGTACCTACCGGTGGATGTGGTGGCCGCACGGCACATGGATCCGGCATCGGCCACGCGCAAGGTGCCGGCACGCGAGATCCCGGCGGACTATATGGCGCTGGACATCGGCCCGGCCACCGCCATGCTTTACGCCGAAGCCCTGGCCGATGCCGGGACCATCATCTGGAACGGCCCCATGGGCGTCTTCGAGCTGCAGCCCTTCAGCAACGGAACGGCGCATGTGGTGAAAAGTCTGGCCGCATCCAATGCGCTCACCATCGTCGGCGGCGGCGACACGGGAGCCGCCGTGCACAAGTCCGGCATGGCGGACAAGGTCAGCTACATTTCCACCGGCGGAGGGGCCTTCCTGACCCTGCTGGAGGGCCGCCCGCTGGTGGCCGTTTCCGCCCTGCTCGAGGCCCAGCAGAGAGCGGCATAATCCGTGGCCCCGAAGCAGCAGCCGGAAAGGCGGCCCGGTGTCACCAGGACATCCAGGCGTTGGCTGCCGACGGCCGCGGTGCTACTTCTGGCAATTGCAGCCGCCGCAGTTTTCTACCGTCAACCGCTCTGGCTGCTGCTGCGGCAGGCCTGGGCTTTGCTGACCGACCGTCAGCGCACCGAGGCCTTTTTGGCCTCCTTCGGCAACTGGGCGCCGGTAGTCTTTATCGGGCTGCAGGTCCTGCAGGTCATCTTCGCCCCGATCCCCGGTGAAGCCACGGGTTTTATCGGCGGCTACCTGTTCGGCACCGGCCTGGGCTTTGTTTACTCCACCATCGGCCTGTCCATCGGCTCGCTGGTCAACTTCGCCATCGGCCGGTTTTTTGGAAAGCGCTTCGTGCGCCGTCTGATCCCCTCCGGGCGCCTGTCCCAGATGGACCGCTTCGTCAGGCACCAGGGGATTTTCGTTCTTTTTGTGCTGTTCGTCTTTCCGGGATTTCCCAAGGACTACCTGTGCCTCTTTCTCGGTATGAGTGCTTTGCCGACAAGTGTTTTTCTGCTGATCGCGATCGTCGGCAGAATGCCGGGCACACTGCTTCTCAGCCTCCAGGGGGCGTCGCTCTTCCAGGGACAGTATGTCCTGCTGGCGGGACTGGTGGCCCTGTGCATGCTGCTCGTCTTGCCGGCGTACCGCTGGCGGGACGCGCTGTACCGCTGGATCGAGAAGCACGACAACCAGGCAGAAAAACGTTGACACTTCGTATATATTTTTGTTAGATATTAGATAGTTAAAAATTTTTACCCCGATTGCGGGCAATCTATCACAGGGAGGCGCGAATGACGTACTGGGGTGTCCGGGAATCGCTGAGCCAGGCCAACCGCCTGAGGCGTTCCTACTACGAACTGCTGCGTGACGAACTGGATGAGTTCATGGTCGAATATGCGCTGATCGATTCCTACCGGAACTTCCAGCAGCAGGAAAGGCCCTACCCGTTTGTCGAAAAGCGGGAATTGAAACCGCGCGCACGCATCCCGGATGTGGAATATGAATGCCAGAATGCCTTCCTGGTTTTGTTCGTCGAAGATTCAGTTCCCGCAACACACAAGAAGTACATCCGCTTTCTGGATGTGGGTAAAACCACCAAGACCAACCTGATGCGCTCCAAGATGATTCCGCTCGCCCAGAAGTTCGACAGGAACCAGAAGCACCTCGAGTCGGTTCACTTTCTCAATTTTCTGAAGATCCTGCTTCCCGTCGACTACGCCCTGCTCATCCAGAGGGACCCGGCCAGCCACGCCAAAGACCGCTACGTGCTCTCCCATTTCCACGTCAAGGTGGACTGGCCCATTGCCAGCGCGGCTGAAGACCTGGCGCGCAGCCTGCGCTACATCTCGAAAGACCTCTACGAACGCGGCGACAAGTACGCCGAGGACCTGCAGAAAAAGTTCTTCGAGTACTACAGTCTGCCGGTGATGGCCGGGGGCCGAAGGACCGCCGCCGTGGTGGCGATTCAATACCTGAAGCGTATCCCCTGCATCACCACGGTCTACGCCGGCAGCAGTGAGTCCAGGGCGCTTTTGCGCATCTCGGAGCGCGGCGTCTCCAAATCGGTGCTGATGCGATTTTCCGACGACGAACTTGACGGCGTCGCCCGCAGCCGCGGGATTTCGTCCCGCACATTCAGGAAAGTCTATGTCGTCAGCCGCCACCGCAAGGCAAACATATGTATCCTGCAGGTCGCCTACGCCATTACCGAGCACGCCCGCCCGCCCGACGACGGCAAGCTGCGGGAACTCAAGCCCGACCTGAACTGGCTGCGCGTCGACGCCCAGTTCCTGCTTCCCAAGCCGGGCGCCCGGCGGCATCCGCCGCTGCCGGTCAACGTGATCTACGCTTAAGCGTTTTGACCATGGCGGTTTCGTCACAGTGCGGAAATTTCACGCAGTTCAGGCAGCCGCCCCATATTTTCAGGGGGAGCGCGCTGCGGTCTACCTGGCTAAACCCGAAACGCTTGAAAAAAGCGGGGCGATAGGTAAGCGTAAAGACCCGGTTGATGTTATAATCCGCGGCCTCCGAAAGCGCATGGTCTACCAGCTGCGAACCGATACGCCGGCCCGTATGGCCTTCGCGCACGGCCAGCGAGCGGACTTCCGCCAGGTCCTCCCAGCAGAACTGCAGCGCACAGCATCCCAGGATTTTCCGGTTCCGGGGATTCTCGAAAACCCAGAAATCCCGCAGGTGGTCGTACAGCTCGGTCAGGGGGCGCGCGAGAAGTTCGCCGCGCTCCCCGTAATACTGCAGTAATCCGTGGATGACTTTCACGTCTGTAATGGTGGCTTTGCGTATCACGAATTCCGTCTTCCGTTTGGTTCAGCTGCTTACCGGATCAGCCGTTTACCGACGCTTTGGGCCCTGCCCGCGTCCGGTGCGCTTGCGGAACACCAGCCGCAGGGGCGTTTTGTCGAGCCCGGTCTGCGCGCGGATCTGATTGATCAGATAGCGGCGATAGGAAAAATGAACCGCTTCCGGGTAGTTGACGAAGCACACCACGGTGGGCGGCATGGCCGAAACCTGGGAGGCGTAGAAGAACTTCAGGCGCCGGCCGCGGTAAAGCGGCGGCTCGTGGTGGCTGACCGCGCCGGACAAAATTCGGTTGAGCGGGCCGGTGGCGATGCGCGTGCTGTACTGTCCGTAAACCTCCTGTGCCAGCCTGAAGATCCTGAAAACCCGCTGCCCGGTCAATGCCGAGATCGTCAAAACCGGTGCAAAATTCAAAAACTTGGCATCCATGCGCAGACGCTCCAGATACTGCCCCGCGGTGTGCCGGTCTTTTTCCACAAGATCCCACTTGTTGAGCAACAGAATGCAGCCGCAGCCGCGTTCGAAGGCGTACCCCGCCACCGTGATATCCTGTTCGGTAATGCCTTCGGCGGCATCGAGTACAATCAGGGCCACATCGCAGCGGTCCAGGCTGCGCAGGGCTTTGACGATGGAGAATTTTTCGATCCTGCGCGATACGCGGCCCTTTCGGCGGATGCCGGCCGTATCGACCAGCAGATACGTGCGGCCTTCCACGCGGCAAAGCGTATCTACGGCGTCGCGCGTGGTTCCCGGCACGTCGCTGACCAACAGGCGCTGCTCCCCCAGCACGCGGTTGATCAGCGATGACTTGCCCACGTTGGGCCGGCCCACCACGGCCAGGCGCACAGAGGCCGTGTGGTCGGCGGGGGCGCTTTTGCGCGGCAGCAGGGCGGCCAGATCGTTGAGCAGATCCGATATTCCATAGCCATGCTCGGCTGAAACGGGGTACAGCGATCCGGTTCCCAATTGATAGAATTCGAAGAGCTTTTCCTCCTGCTCGGGGCCGTCGATCTTGTTGACGACGTAAAATACCGGCTTTTCCAGCGGGCGCACCAGCTGGACAAGATCCCGGTCATAGGGTGACAGGCCGGTCTTGCCGTCGAGCATCAGCAGGATGACGTCGGCGTCGGCAACAGCCTGTCGGACCTGGAAGCGGATTTTGCCGGCAAACTGGTCGTCGTCGCCGCTGACGAATCCGCCGGTATCGACCAGGGTGAATGCACTTTCCTGCCAGGTGGCATCGCCGTAATGACGGTCGCGCGTCACGCCGGGGATATCGTCCACCAGGGCGTCCCTGGTGCGCGTCAGGCGGTTGAAGAAAGTCGACTTGCCCACGTTGGGCCGGCCCACCATGACAACAATCGGTTTCATCGCTGGTTGTGCCCCTCAGGCGCATGCATACTTTTCGGTGTGGTCAAATCAGTGCAGGATCTGGCTGAGGAAGAGTTTGGTGCGCTCGTGCTGGGGATTTTCAAAAAAGGCCTGGGGTGTATTTTCTTCCACGATCTGCCCATAGTCCATGAAGAGCACCCGGTGCGCCACGCTTTTGGCAAAGCCCATTTCATGGGTCACCACGATCATGGTCATGCCCTCCCGGGCCAGGTCGATCATCACGTCCAGCACCTCCTTGATCATCTCCGGGTCGAGCGCCGAGGTCGGCTCGTCGAACAGCATCACCCGGGGTGCCATGCACAGGCTGCGGGCGATGGCCACGCGCTGTTGCTGCCCGCCGGAAAGTTGGCCCGGATATTTCTGGGCCTGCTCGGCGATGTGAACCTTCTCTAGAAAGTACATGGCCGTTTCCTCGGCTTCCTTCTTGGGGGTCTTGCGCACCCACACAGGCCCCAGGGTCAGGTTCTCGAGAATCGTCAAGTGCGGAAAGAGATTGAAATGCTGGAAAACCATGCCCACTTCCGCGCGGATTTTTTCGATGTTGCGGATGTTGTTGGTCAGTTCAATGCCGTTGACGATGATCTTACCGCGCTGATGCACCTCCAGACGGTTGATACAGCGAATCAGGGTGGACTTTCCCGATCCCGACGGGCCGCAGATCACGATGCGCTCCTTCTTCCTGACCGTCAGATTGATACCCTGCAGCACGTGGAACTCGCCGAACCACTTGTGCATGTCGATCATCTGGATCATGATTTCGTCTGTGTCTGGATCTTCCGACGGCTGCACGGCCTTTTCGTTCATTGAAAACCTCGTTCTTCAATCTGCAGGAAGCACTAGTACTCTTCCGTGGACAGCTCCCTCTCCAGCTTCCGGCTGTAGTTGGACATGGAAAAGCATCCCAGAAAGTAAATAACCGCAATGAACACGTAGACCTCCGGGCTAAAGCCCATCCATTCCGGGTTGGACAGGACCGACTGGGAGGTCTTGAGCAGGTCGAACAGCGCGATAATCGCCACCAGCGAAGTATCCTTGAAAGCGGAAATCAGGATGCTCACGGTGGGTGGAATCACGATCTTCAGGGCCTGGGGCAAAATGATCAGCCGCATGGTCAGGTAGTAATTCAGCCCCAGGGATTCGGCGGCCTCGTACTGCCCGCGCGCCATACCCTGCAACCCGCCGCGCACGACTTCGGCAATATAGGCGGCCGTAAAGAGGATAATGGCCACCTGGGCCCGCAGGATCTTGTTGATGGTCACCCCTTCGGGAAGAAAGAGGGGAAAGATGATCGAAGCCATGAAAAGCAGGCTGATCAGAGGCACACCCCGGATCAGTTCGATGTACAGAATACACAGGGTCCTGAGGCCGGACATCTGGGACTGCCGCCCCAGGGCCAGGATCACGCCCAGCGGATAGGCGGCGGTGAGCCCGAACACCGACAGCAGCAACGTCAGCGGCAGTCCGCCCCACTGGGTGCTGTCAACCGGTGCCAGGCCGAAAAGGCCGCCTTTCATCAGCAGCCCCATGGCGAAAAGGCCGGCGATCCAGGCGTAGAGCAGGAACCGGTTCCAATATTTGCGGTTCTGGCTGAAAAACAGCAGGGCAAACAGAATCAGCATGGCCACCAGCGGCCGCCACTGCATGTCGTAGGGGAAAAACCCGAAGATGATGAAACGGAAGTTCTGCGTGACCACCGACCAGCAGGCGCCGGACACCTTGTGGCAGGCTGCACCGCCCGTATGCCAGGCGCTGTCGATAAAGGCCCAGCGCACCAGCGGCGGGACGAGCTTGTAGAGCATCCAGAGCGTGACCAGTGTCAGGATGGAATTGAAAACACCGTTGAACAGGTTGGCGCGCACCCATCCGACCACGCCCTTGCGCGTCGATGGCGGCTTGAGGGTGTCTGCCGCTGCAATGGATGTGGCGTCGCCGGCCATGGTCTTGTCCCTACCTTTCCACCAGTGCGGCTCTTTTGTTGTACCAGTTCATGAACACCGAGGTCGAGAGGCTGAAAATCAGGTAAACCGCCATGATCAGGGCCACGCCCTCGATGGACTGTCCGGTCTGGTTGATGGTGGTGTTGGCCACCGACACGAAGTCCGGAAACCCGATGGCCACGGCCAGAGAACTGTTCTTGGTCAGGTTGAGCATCTGGCTGGTCAACGGCGGGATGATCACGCGCAGCGCCTGGGGCAGAATCACCAGGTTCAGAATCTGGCCCTGCTTCAGGCCGATGGCCTTGGCCGCTTCGGTCTGGCCCTTGCCCACGGACTGGATACCGGCACGCACGACTTCGGCGACGAACGCCGACGTGTAGAGCACCAAGCCCAGCAGCAGCGCAATGAACTCGGGCGAAAACGAGATGCCGCCCTTGAAATTGAAGCCCACCAGCTTGGGCACATCCATTTGCATGGGCGCACCGAATGCCAGCCACACGGCCAGCGGCAGCCCGATGATCAGCGCCAGCGAGGTCCAGAAGACCGGAAAAGGCAGGCCTTTGCGGGCCTGGCGCTGACGGGCCCAGCGATACACGGCGTAAGACAGGACCAGCGCCGCCAGAAAAGCCAGCAGCATGTATTTGTGCGCCGGGTGGGGAGACAGGAAAGCCATGGCCACACCCCGGTTGCACAGATAAAGCCCGGCCATGGGGTGCAGGGCCTGCCTGGGAGACGGAAAGGTTTCGTAAAAAATAGCGTACCAGAAAAAGAGCTGCAGCAAAACCGGGATGTCCTGCATGACCTCGATGAAAATGCCGGCCAGCTTTGAAACCAGCCAGTTGGAAGACAGGCGCGCCACGCCGATCAGCGTGCCGAAAAAAACGGAAAGCACAATCCCGATGAACGACACCTTGACGGTGTTCAGCGCGCCGACCAGCAGTGCCCGGGCATAGGTGTTGGCCGACGAGTAGGGAATCATGGACTCGCCGATCTCGAAGGCGGATTCCTTGTGCAAAAACCCCCAGCCCGTGGCGATGTGCTGTCTCTTCAGGTTGGTCAGCGTGTTGGAAACCAGGTAGTAGGCCAGCAGCGCCACCAGGCAGAAGACGCCGATCTGGAATAAAATGGCCCGTTTTTTGGGATCGAGCCAGAAGGGTATCTTTTCGGTTGTGGTATCCGCCATGGGTTTGCAGCAACATACGGCCGGCATCAACCGGCTTTAAAAAGGAGCCTCGAGGCGCCCCCTTAAAAAAGGAGCGCCTCGCATTTCAACTGTCGCACGGCTTGTAAAAAGTTAGCGCACATAACGTGCAAACCGTCATTTCAACGGCGCTTTTGCGAAAAATTCCCGCGTGATGCGCCGCTTACCGATTACCTGAACGGTGCGGCATACATCAGGCCGCCCTTGGTCCAGAGGGCGTTCAGGCCGCGCTGCAGCCCCAGCTTGGTCTTGGGTCCCACATTGCGGTCAAAGATCTCGCCGTAGTTGCCCACCTGTTTAACGATGTTGTAGGCCCACTTATTGTCCAGCCCCAGGGCCTTCCCAAGGCCGGGCGTCACGCCCAGAAAGCGTTTGATGCGCGGATCCTTGCTCTTGAGCATCTGGTCCACATTTTTGGAGGTAATCCCCAGTTCCTCGGCCTGGATCAGCGCCATGACCGTCCAGTTGACGACGTCATACCACTGGTCATCACCGTGGCGCACCACCGGCGCCAGGGGTTCTTTGGAGATGATTTCAGGCAGCAGCACATAGTTCGCCGGATTGGGCGAAACGCTGCGCTGGGCCGCCAGCTGCGAGGAGTCCGAAGTCAGGACGTCACAGCGGCCGGCGAAAAAGGCCTTGTTCAGTTCGGAAGTGTTCTCGATCACCACCGGTTTCCACTTCATGCCGTGGGAACGGAAAAAGTCGGCGGCGTTGAGCTCGGTGGTGGTTCCCGGCAGAACACAGACCGTAGCCCCGTCGAGCTCCTTGGCGCTTTTGACGCCCAGTTTCTTGGGTACCAGGAATCCCTGACCGTCGTAGAAGTTGACATGTGCAAAATTCAGCCCGTTGACAGTATCACGGGTCAGGGTCTGGGTGGTGTTGCGGCACAATACATCGATCTCCCCGGACTGCAGTGCGGGCAGACGCTGGACCGCCGTCAAGGCCACATACTTAACCTTACTGGCATCGCCGAACACCGCGGCGGCAATGGCCCTGGCCGTATCCACGTCCAATCCCTTCCAGACGCCCTTCTTGTCGGGCATGCTGAAACCGAAAACGCCGCCGTTGACGCCCGCCTGGATAAAGCCCTTGGCGCGCACATCCTGCAGCGTGCCGGCAAGGGCCACGGTTGACAACATAAAGACGGCTGCCAACGCAAGAACACACAGTTTCGTCATTTTCATTTCCGGTCCTCCTTCCTTTGAGTTGATTTTCCATCAGCCGCGCCCACACGGCTGCCTCAATCCTTCAGCCATTCGACCTCAACCTGTATACAATAAGGCTTTTTCCTTTGGCAAGCAAAATTCCACGGGCCCGGTGGGCGCCTAAAAAGCAATTGCGCCGGCAACGCCTTTGCATTATGATATGAAAATATTAAAATTTATGCACCCACACTGAGGAACTGCCGTGGAGGTACGTGAGCAACTGGAAGTATTTTCAGACTATATCTGACCCTGGTGCTATTTCAGTGCCGGGCGCATCGAAAAACTGCACGCTGAACTGTCTGTGAACGTCCGCTGGGTGGCGTTTCCCCTGCATCCGCAGACCCCGGCCGAAGGCCTGACCTTAGAAGCGCTTTTCGATATACCGACGGCCGCCGTCGACCGGCTGTGCGCCCGCCTGGCGCGCACCGCGGCAGAGCTGGGCCTGGCCTTCGGCGACCGGCGCAAGACCTTCAACAGCCGTCTGGCCCAGGAGCTGGGGAAGTGGGCGGAAGATCGCGGGCGGGGAGATGCGTTTCACCGGGCGGCCTTTGACGCTTACTTCGCCGGGGGACTGAACCTGGCGCGCCTTCCCGTCCTGCTGGACCTGGCCGCCAGCGTGCAGCTGCCCCGCGACGAGGCCCGCAGGGTCATTGAACAGCGGCGCTATCGGGCCGCCGTGGACCGGGACTGGCAAAAAGCCGCTGACAAGCGGGTCACCGCCGTACCGACTTTTATATATGCCGACCGCCGCCTGGTGGGCGCGCAGTCGTACCCGGCCCTGAAACAACTGGTCACCGGAGAGCCCCCGGCAGAGACTTCGGCGCAGGGACTTTTCTGAAAACCGGCAAGGCGGCACCGGTAATCCAACGGCCGCCTTCACCTTTGCAGGAGCCAGACACCATGCAAAATTCACCCTGGAGCGCACCCAAGATTATGGAAACGGCCAGCAGTTACTGGCAGAGCTGCACCCTGCACGCCGCCGTGGGCCTCGACCTGTTCACGCACATCGGCGACCGGCAGCTGACCGCCGTCGACATGGCCCGGGCCATGGGCACGCACAGACGCGCCACAGAGGTTCTGCTCAACGCCCTTGCGGCCATGGGGCTGCTGGAAAAAAACGGCGACCGTTTTGGCAACAGCCCGGCCGCCAAAACCTATCTGAACCGGGAGTCGTCTGAGTACCTGGGCTACATCGTAGGGCACCACCGGCACCTCATCGAATCCTGGGCACACCTGGACCGCGCCGTTACAACGGGAAAACCGCAACGCAACCAGGTCGCGCGGGCATCAGACAGTCAGCGGGAAAACTTCCTGATGGGCATGTTCAACATCGCACGCAACCTGGCCCCGCAGGTGGTCCCCGAGATCGACCTATCCGGCCGCCGCCACCTGCTCGATCTGGGCGGCGGACCCGGCACCTGGGCCATCTATTTCTGCCGTCACAACCCCGGCCTGAAGGCCACGGTATGCGACCTGGCCACCACGCAGCCCTTTGCGGAAAAAACCATTCAGGCATACGGCCTCGCAGAGCGCATCGCTTTCAAGCCGCTCGATTTTCTGGAGCAGCCCGTGCCCGGCCGCTACGATGCGGCCTGGCTGTCGCACATCCTGCATGCCGAAAGCCCGGCGGACTGCGCGCGGATCGTCGAAAAGACAGCGGCCGCGACCGAGCCCGGCGGCCTGCTCATGGTGCATGAATTCGTGCTCGATGACAGCCTGGACGGACCGCTTTTCCCGGCTCTTTTTTCGCTCAACATGCTGCTGGGCACGGAGGCGGGGCGCTCCTATTCCGAGTCCCGGATCAAAAAATGGCTCTCGGCCGCCGGCGCCAAGAATCTGCGTCGCCTGCACCTGAAAACGCCCAACGACTCCGACGTCATCATGGGAGAGATCTAGCCGCCATGACCGCCATCGACGACCAACGATACCGTCCGGTTCCCAACCGCGGCGACCACCGCTGCTTCGCCTGCGGTCCGCAGAATCCCGTCGGGCTTCACATGCGGTTTTGCGCCGATGAGACCACGGTGATTTCCCGGGTTACGGTGGGCGCCCACCTGTGCGGTTGGGACAACCTGGTTCACGGGGGCGTGGTTTCCACACTGCTCGACGAGATCATGAGCTGGACCGCCATCCGCTTTTTGAAGCGTTTCATCCTGACCAAAAGCATGCGCGTGGATTTCGTGCGGCCGGTGTACACCGGGAGCGAGCTGACCATTAAGGGCCGTATCGGCGCAGTGCGGCGTAACCGCGAGGCCACTATCCTGGGCCGGCTTTACAACGACCGCAAGCAGCTCTGCGCCCGTTCGGAAGGGATTTACGTCCTGCTGACAACGGAAGTCGCCCGCCGCAAGTCCATCATGAGTGAAAAGGCCCTGGCGGGCTTCATGCAGATACTCGACGCCCAGAAGTGATGCGCCCGGCTTGCCAGCCGCCGCCCGCTGCGGAACACAAGACCGTCTCATGCTTTCCAGAGCCCTGACCACCCGCCACCCGCCATCCGCCGGCTGCCGTGAACTCGCAGTGCTGGCGGCCCTGCTGGCGCTGCTGGGCCTGGCGGCGCTGCGGCCTTCCATCCGCGGCAACGACGGTGTGGGCAACTACGTCTACCTGGCGTCGCTGCTGCGCGGCGGCGATCTCGATTTTGCCGACGATTACCGTGCCTTCGACCGCATCAAGCAGTATCCCTACCATTTCGTGGATCTGCCCCGGTCATCTCGGACCGGCCACTACAGCAATCGCTACGGCATCGGTGCGGCCCTTTTGTGGTCGCCCTTTGTGGCCGCTGTGCGCATCCTGCCCGCGGGACGCCCGGCAGACCCGAACCTGATGGCGCTCACGCGTCCCTACGCCTGGGCCGTGGGGCTGGGGACCTATTTCTGGGTCAGCCTGGCCCTGCTGCTTTTGTACAAAAGGCTGCGACGCATGCACGGCCCTCTGATCTGCGGTGTCACGCTGGCGGGTCTGTTGCTTGCAACGCCGCTGGGTTTTTACGCCCTGGCGCACGGTTCCATGTCCCACGGTGCTGAATTTTTCGCCGCCACACTGGTGATGCTGGCCTTCGAGAGCGCCTGGCACAGGCCATCTTTTTATAAAAGTGCCGTGCTGGGCGCCGCCGGCGGGCTGCTGGTGCTGGTGCGCATCCAGGAAGGGGCCTGGCTGGCCATCGTCGGCACGGCCCTGCTGTGGCGGCTGCTGCGTCCGGCAGCAGAAGCGGCCCCTTTGCGACGGCGCGTGGTTCCGGCCGCCGCACACGCCATCATTTTTGCAGCCGCCGCCCTGGCGGTGCTCTTGCCCCAGATCGCTGTCTGGAAGTACCTGTACGGCAGCTGGTTGAGCGGACCGGCGCCTTACCTGAACGGATCGGTGGCCGCTTTCGCACCCTGGCCGCGCTTTGCCGTGAAAACGCTTTTCAGCGAGCGCGGCGGCGTACTGGCCTGGCACCCGCTGTTCATCCTCTGCCTGGCCGGTCTGATCGGCTCTCTCCGCGACAAACAGCCGCCTCATGTTCTGGCCTGGGTGGGCCTGTCCGGATTTACAGCCCAGCTGCTGATCGTGGGAAGTTGGTCCGCCTGGTGGGCCGGGGCCTCTTTCGGCAACCGCTATTTCATCGGCACCCTGCCCTTTCTGGCCTTGGGCCTGGCATACTGGCTGGAGCGCCGGCCGGTCAAATCCATTGGCTGGCGGTTTGCGCTGGTGGGAATGCTGATTTTCTGGAACGGCGGCCTGCTGGTCCAGTACGCCACCCGGATGGTGTCGCGCGACGGCGCCATGCCGTGGTCGCAGGTCATTTACCAGAACGTCATCGACGTGCCGCGCTTTCTCTGGCAGCGGTTCATCGGCGGGTA
The DNA here is from genome assembly GCA_026984935.1 of Desulfobacterales bacterium. Taxonomy (GTDB): domain Bacteria; phylum Desulfobacterota; class Desulfobacteria; order Desulfobacterales; family JALSRD01; genus JALSRD01. Next base: position 43,801 of record JALSRD010000078.1, on the reverse strand, counting down.
AAGGCGGACGGGCACGGTGGTCTTAAAAGTCCGCGCGCAATGCTACCACTGGCACTTGGAGCGCTGCTTTTTGGAGATGTGATTGCGGCGGGCAATTTCAGCCAGCGTCTGAACGCCCAGGTCCAGGTGCAGCCCGGTGTATTTTTCGAAGATCTCGGCGGCGTGCTGCTTGTCCTTGATGCCGCCCTTGCGCAGCGGCAGATCAGAGATCAGCATGATCGCCCCCACCGGCACGTTTAACGCGTAGCCCACCGCAAACAAGGTGGCGATCTCCATGTCCACGGCCAGAATGCGGTGGTCGAGCAGGTAATCGATAAACTCACGGTCGAACTCCCACATGCGGAAATCGGTGGTGATCATGATGCCCGATTTGGGCAGGCGCCCCTGGGCCCGGGCAATGACTTCCTCGCTGACCCGGTTGATCCAGAAACTGGGCTGTGCCGGCACATCCTGGGGCAGATAGTGCCTGCTGGTGCCTTCATCGCGCACGCTGGCCGTGGGGATCAGCAGGTCGCCGACCTCGAGGCTGTCGTCGATGCCGCCGCACATGCCGAGCATCAGCACGCACTCCACGCGGTCCAGGTAGGAGAGGCAGTGCATCACGATACCGGCCGACGGCGACCCCACGCCGAAGTTGATCAGGCTGATGCTTCTCTTGGTGTCATGCACGACGTGCCAGTTGGCGGACTGCACCGCTGCTCCGCTCTGCTGTGAAAAAGCATCCACATAGCGCCGGAAATTGCACAAGAGGATGTAGGCGCCGAAATCCTCCAGGCTGGAGCCGGTGTAGCGTTCGAGGGTCTGGCGGGCATAACTATCGGGACGCAAGCGTGAAGTCATCTTTCCTCCTTCGCAGGTACTGTGCAAGCCTTCCTGTCCGGCCGTTTCGCGGCATGCTGCGCCGGCGGTCCATCCTTTCTATAGCCGATTCCAGGATAACTGGCAACGCCGGAAACAAATCGGGCGGCGCGCACCGGCAAGCTTTTGCCTTTTGGCCGCACTGCTGGTATAATGTCCCATCATTACAACCTTGAGGAGGGACATGCCATGGAATGCCGGAAGGAAGACAACCTCGCCGGATGCAACTGCAGCTACGAACCGTGCCCGCGCAAGGGCATCTGCTGCGAGTGCATCCGCTATCATCTGAAAATGCGCCAGCTGCCGGCCTGCTGCTTCCCGGACGCCGCCGAGCGCACCTTCGACCGCTCCTTCGAGCACTTCGCCGGGCTGGTCAGCCGGGGGAAAGTGTAGGCGCCCGGCAGTACGCCAGGCACCTGCCGCGGGCACGTTGCGCAAGGTGGCCATACGCTCTGCGCGGCATCAATACCGTCCGTGGCCCACGAAAGAAGAACGGCTGGCCGGCGAATAGGGCGAGTAAACCCGCACGCGCCTGTCCGCCAGAAACTCGACCGTTGCATGCGGCACGGTGGAAAACCAGATTCCCACGGAGTTTCCATCAGGATCCAGGATGTAGGAGCCATGCGCATAGGCCAGGCTGGATGCCGAAATACCTTCCACCAGTTTTGCAAATTTCGCGTCACCGCGCGGAATCGCCGTCCAGAATTTCGAGGCCAGCGTATATCCGTCTTTTATCCCGATAATCGCATAGGGCAGTGTTTCGCGCCCGTCATAGAAGTAATGGTAGTCCGCAAGCATGCGTTTGGCGGCAAAGGCGCCCGAAACTTCGGGGCTGGTTTTCAAGCGGCCGTAAGTGCCTGCACATCCGACAACCAACAACGCCGCGACCAGCAAAATCAGGCTCCCCGATAGCCACCTGAAAGATAGCGCGTCTATTTTTAAAGTCATGCTTTTCGTATTCATGGTTTCACCTCTTGCCTGGAGTTGATCCGGGGCCGCTGCCTGCCGTCATCAAATCGCACTCGTCGCCCCCAGTGCCAGATCATGTGCGCCCCGCTTTGCTCCGCCAGCCATAGCGCCCTGCAGCGAGCCGTCAATTATACAGTCGTGCAGGCACCCTGGTTCCTTACGGTTTCACCCGGCCGTTTCACAACCAGAGCGGCGGGAAGGCAAATACCGGGAAGCGCGGCCGTGCGCGGGGACGGAAAAAGCAGGGGGGGCGACCTGCAGCCGTCAGGTGCGGGCCGGCGGTCGAAAATAGCGACAGCCGGTGCGCCCTCGCATCCGGCGCACCGGCTGTCGTCGTATCAGAAGGAATCTGAAAATAGAAGCCTCTGGGGGGCCCTACCCGATTACGGCATTGAACAGGTAGCCCACCAGCAGGATGCCGCCGCCCACCACGGCGATAAAGGTTGCGATCAGGCGCGGTTTGAGCACCTTGCGCAAAATAACCATTTCCGGCAGCGACAGGGCGATGACCGACATCATGAAGGCCAGGGCCGTCCCCAGGGCGGCGCCCTTGCCGATCAGGGCCTCCAGGATGGGAACAACGCCGGCGGCATTGGAGTACATGGGAATGCCCATGAGCACGGCGGCCGGCACCGACCACCAGGCGCCCTTGCCCATGATGGCCGCCATCATGCCTTCGGGCACGTAGCCGTGGATGGCCCCGCCCACGACAATGCCGAGCACGACATAAATCCACACCTTGCCGACGATCTCTTTCACCGACTGCCACCCCTGGCCGAAACGGTCGGCCCAGGTCAGCTTGCGGTCCAGGGTCAGCGGGGTGCCCACACGCATTTCCCGCACCCACTTTTCGATGTGCGCCTCCATTTTCAGGCGCCCGATGACCCAGCCGGCCACGATGGCTACGATAAGGCCGGTGCCCACGTAAAGGGCCATGACTTTCCAGCCCAAGAGGCCGTACAGCAGCACCACGGCCACCTCGTTGATCATGGGCGAGGCGATCAGAAAGGAAAAGGTGACCCCCAGAGGGACGCCGGCGGTGACAAAACCGATGAACAACGGCACCGCCGAACAGGAACAAAAGGGCGTGGCGATGCCCAGCAGGGCAGCCAGCCCGTTGCCCACCGATTCCCGTTTTCCGGCCAGGGCCGCGCGCGCGCGTTCGGGTGTGAAAAAGCTGCGCAGAATCCCCACCCCGTAAACCACCAGCGTCAGCAGCATCAGGACCTTGGGGGTGTCGTAGAGAAAAAACTGGACGGCTTCACCCAGGTGCGTGCCGGTCTGAATGCCGAACAGGGAATAGGTCAGCAGGCGCGACAGCGGCAGAAGCTGCATGTAAACCACGACCCACAGGGCCAGGCCGGCCACACCCAGGGCGATTTTGCCGGCCGGCAAAATGCCGCCCTGTTTTTCAGAAGATAGGGTTGCGGCCTGTACTTCAGTTTTGGCTGAACAGCCGCAGTCAGCCATGGGCAATGTTTGCATGGGTTTCATTTTGGGTCGTTCACCTCGTCTGGCGGGAAAACCCCGCTTTGGGTCAGCCGCCGGCACCCCCAGGCCCGGCGGATCAAGTTGGGGACGTCAACATCCGGCTTCTATATATAACTATATGGGTATATATAATACAGGCGGGCCGCCTGTCAAGGAAATACCTGAATTTTTACAAGCGTCGCGTTTGCCGCCTATACAAGGCGCAGGGCATGCAGCTGTAGTATACTACCGCAACTGCCCTGCAACACAGTAGAGGCGGTAAAATCGGCGCTCCCGCAGGGCAGACAATTTTGAAGTCAAAATGGAAGGTTTCCGAACATACCAATGACGCTGAAAAATATCGCGCTGCATCCGTAGACAACCATGAGATAACATTGCAATTTTATAAGTTTTCAAAATTGCCTGTGCAAGATTCAGGTCATAAATTCGGCGGGCGCGTAGCGTCGGCACAATGCCGCCAACACGGGCGGCTAAAGCCGGGCTTTGCGCAGCATGCCGAGAAAGTAGGCGTGAAAGCGGGTGTCGGCGGTCAGTTCGGGATGAAAAGAGGTGGCCAGCAGGTTGCCCTGCCGGGCCGCTACGATGGTCTGCCCGTCGGGGAGCGTTGCCAGCACCTCGACTGCCGGGCCCACCTTCTCGATGCGCGGCGCACGGATGAACACGGCGCGAAACGGCCGGCGGACGCCCTGCTCCAATGACGGTACCGCCAGGTCGGCCTCAAAACTGTCCACCTGGCGGCCGAAAGCATTGCGGTTGACGGAAATGTCCATGACCGCCAGGCGGGGCGGCACCACATCGGCACCGCTGCCGGCGGCATGGATGTGCCGCGAAAGGAAAATCAGCCCGGCGCAGGTTCCCCACACCGGGCGGCCCCTGCGGATAAAGTCTTTCAGCGGCGCCATCAAACCGAACTGCTGTGCCAGCTTGCCGATGGTGGTGCTCTCGCCGCCCGGCACGATCAGTGCATCCAGCGTTTTCAGCTGCGCCGGGCGGCGGGTTTCCACGGCCTGAACGCCCAGCCGGCGCAGCATGTTGGCATGCTCTTCGAAATCCCCCTGCAGGGCCAGCAACCCCACACGTGCCTTCTGTACCTTCGGCTGACGGCGACCGCCGTTAAACACCAGGTTTTGCGGATGGACCGCCACGGGCCGGGATCCTACCATCCGCGCCCGGCCAGCAGGTCTTCCTTGGGCAGTTCGCTGACCTGGATGCCGACCATGGGTTCGCCCAGGTCACGGCTGACTTCGGCCAGCACCTGGGGGTCGTTGTAGTGCGTCACCGCCGCCACGATGGCCTTGCCGCGTTTGGCCGGGTCGCCGCTCTTGAAAATACCCGATCCCACGAAAACACCGTCCACCCCCAACTGCATCATCAAGGCGGCATCCGCCGGCGTGGCCACGCCGCCGGCGGCGAAGTTGACCACCGGCATGCGCCCCAGCGCGCGGGTTTCTTTGACCAGATCATAGGGTGCGCCGATGCTCTTGGCGTAGGCCATCAGCTCTTCAGCGGGCATGTTCTGCAGGCGGCGGATTTCGCCCATGACCGCACGGGCGTGGCGTACGGCCTCGACCACGTCACCGGTGCCGGCTTCCCCCTTGGTGCGGATCATGGCGGCCCCTTCGCCGATACGCCGCAGGGCCTCGCCCAGGTTGCGGCAGCCGCAGACAAAGGGCACCGTAAAGTCGTGCTTGTTGATGTGGTGCGCCTCGTCGGCCGGCGTGAGCACCTCGCTCTCGTCGATGTAATCCACGCCGATGGCCTGCAGGATCTGGGCCTCCACGAAGTGGCCGATGCGCGCCTTGGCCATGACCGGAATGGAGACGGTGTCCATGATGCGCTGAATCAGCCCGGGATCGCTCATGCGCGCCACGCCGCCATCAGCGCGGATATCGGCCGGAACCCGTTCCAGGGCCATGACGGCACAGGCGCCGGCCGCCTCGGCAATCTTGGCATGTTCGGGGGTCACCACGTCCATGATCACGCCGCCCTTCAGCATCTGCGCCAGTCCGACCTTCACCCGCCAGGTGCCGGCCTTCCGGTCGCCGTTTTTTTCCGCCTTGCTGTCTGTCGCTTCCATTTTCCCGCCTTTCCTGTATGATTGTCACGGCAGCGCCCGAGTCCGCACCCCGCCCGGGCCGCCCGATACGCCATAAAGCCATAAAAGAAGATAATGAACAGCGCCTGTCTGTCAATGGCTCTATGAAAGAAGTCGGCCGTAAAGTCAAATAAAATGTCGTCCGGCACAGCCCTTGAAAAAGCCCGCCGGCTGCTGTAGGTTACCTGCATTATCTCTTCCACCCAAACAGGAGACCGCCAATGGCAGATCCGCGCAACATCCACACCGTTTCCACCGCGCAGGCGCCGGCCGCCATCGGACCTTACGCCCAGGGAGTCGTTGCACAGAATTTTCTCTTTATCTCCGGCCAGATTCCGCTGGACCCGCAAACCGGCGAAATGGTGGACGGCGGCATCGAAGACCAGACCCACCGCGTGATTCAGAATCTGCGCGCCGTCGCCCGGGCTGCCGGCGCCGACCTTGAACATGTGGTCAAAACCACCATTTACCTGGCGGACATGCACGACTTTCCGGCGGTAAACCAGGTCTACGCCCAATATTTCCAGTCCAGCCTGCCGGCGCGTGCCACGGTCCAGGTGGCCGCTTTGCCCAGAGGCGCCGCCGTCGAGATCGAGGCCGTTGTCCTGCTGCCCTGAAAATCCCGGTGGCCGCCACCACAAAACTGTTTTTTCCACGAAGCCGCAAGGAGCCATACCGCTATGAAATCCGCTATCATCGGGCTGCCGGGCTCCGGCCGGCAGTCGGTTTTCGAAGCCCTCACCGGCCTGCCGGCGGACCAGGCCGCCAAGGCTGAAGACCGCATCGCCGCGATCAAAGTACCGGATGAACGCATCGATGTCTTAAGCCGCCTGTACCGTCCCCGCAAAACCATCTATGCCCAGGTGGAATTTCTGCTGCCGGACAGCGCCGCTTACGGCGGCCAGCCCCATCGCGAGCAGGCCCTGTGGAGCAGGGTGCGCGATGCCGATGCCCTGATCCACGTGGTGCGCAACTTCACGGATGCCGGCGGTGCGCCGCCCCGGCCGCAAAAAGACCACCTGGCGCTTTTGCAGGAGATGATCCTGGCCGATCTGATCGTGGCCGAGAAGCGCATCGAGCGCCTGGCGGCCGACGCCAAGCGCGGCAAAAAGCCCAACCCCGAAGAGCTGTCACTGCTCGAAGCCTGCCGCCGGCACCTGGAAGATGAACAGCCGCTGCGGCGTTTCCCGGAACTTGCCAGCGCCAAGCTGCTGCGCGGATACGCCTTTCTCACGGCCAAACCGGTGATGATCCTGTTCAACAACCCCGACGATGACGACCGCCTGCCGGACATGGCCGAAGGCGGCCCCGCCGAAAAGCGCCTGGTGATCCGCGGAAAACTGGAGTGGGAGCTGTCCCAGATGAACGAGGCCGACGCCGCCGAGTTTCTGGCCGAGTTTGGCATCCGCGCATCGGCCCGGGATCGTGTGATCCGGGAAGCCTACGACCTGCTGGGGCTGATTTCCTTTTTCACGGTGGGAGACGACGAGGTGCGCGCCTGGACCGTGCGGCAGGACACCGTCGCCGTGGCCGCCGCCGAGGTGATCCACTCGGACATCAGGAAGGGTTTCATCCGCGCCGAAGTGGTCTCCTACGGCGACCTGATGGACGCCGGCAGCACCGCCGAGGCACGCAGACGCGGCACGCTGCGTCTGGAAGGCAAGACTTACCGCGTCAAGGACGGCGATATCATCAACTTCCGCTTCAACGTTTAAGGCCCCCGCCGCGGCCCACAGGAGCATATGCCGGAAAACCCGGACGCGCTCAGTTGGTGCTGCCAAAGGGGAATTTAAGCCCCTTTGGCATCTTGAAGGGCAGTTTGAAGCCCTGCGGACCGGCGGCGTGTCCCTGAGCGGCCGCATGCCCCTGCTGCGGGGCACCGCCATGCATCGCCATGAACAGGGCACCCATATCGTTGCCGACCTTTTTATAGCCGGCCGGAACCTGAAAGTACTTGGCAGCAGGCCGCCCTTTTTTGATATGGCGCAGTTCTCTGGTCACACCATGCGAGCGGGTACGGATGGGAATGTCCAGCTCGTCTGCAACCCAGATGGTCTGGGTGCTCTTCATTTTCCGGCCCATGAACTCTAAGGTGCGGGTCACCTTTTTTTTAACGCAGCGGTAGCCGTTTATGGTTTCATGGCCGATTACGCTGGCATCCTTTGATTTTACCACGCTCTTGGCTTGCTGCTCCCATTTCTTCTCGTCCATGGGCATTTGAACGTAGATTTTCCTGTCCGGATTGAGCGCCCACATTTCCCCCTTGTCGCGGCGGTAAATGATCATCAGCCTGCCAGCGGGTAGGGGCATGTCACTGCGCATCATGTCACGCCGCATATAAATCCTGCTTCGTTGCTTAACGTGACCGTTGGCGTCCAACGTCACATTGTCTGCTGAAAATTCCCTGATCTTCCCCCCAAACGCGCCCGTGACACCCGTCAACACCAAAATCCCGGCAGACAACATGACGATCCCCCATGCGATTTTCCCTTTTGCAAACATCATCATCTCCTTTCTTTTTCTTCAGGGTGCGCGCAAACCATGAGCCCGCAGATTGTCAGCGTTGAGGCACCCGCCGCACTGCAGCCTGCTTGCCAAGGCGGCCGTCAGGCCATGTTCCTGGCGGACAGGCAAAAATTGCGCTCGCCGATGTCACCTATACCACATTTCAAATTACAATACATCAGCGTATCTATGCAGCCAGGCTGCCGGCAAAAACAAAAGCCGGACCTGCATATCCCGCAGTCCTGGTTGACATTTCTCGGAAAGGCGCGAATTTTTCCTGATTTTGCTTGACAAGCGCGGCGGCTTGCGTTTATTTTAGCGGCAATACATTTTAGAAGAGTTTTTAGAGGCGATTCATGGCGGCCAACTGCAAACCAAGCGATATGCTACCCGGCCACTGGTGGTGGCCTGTTATTTTACAGGCGCCTGTCAGCGGAAAGATGCCGGACTGATTTTGTAAAACCGAAAACACCGTAAACCGCAGGCAAGACGCCGCCCGCGGTTTTTGAATTTCAGGAGGGGCCGCGGACATTTTTCCGCGGCCTCTTTTTTTCCGGGGGCCGGAATCCCGAGCCTGGCAGAAATGCATATGGCGCGGCTCGAGCGCAACTGTTGGCACCTGAAAAACCCTGACAGCGGGGTCGGCAAGATCCCGCAAAAGGAAACCCGCAGCATGGAACTCAACCGTTTTCCGGACAAGCAGACTTTCAGTGCCCTGGCCAAGGACTGCAACGTCATTCCGGTGTGCGCCGAAATCCTGGCCGACACCGAGACACCGGTGTCGCTCCTGAAAAAGTACTACCGGAGCCGGCCCGCGCTTTTTTTGTTTGAAAGTGTGGAAGGTGGTGAACACTGGGGACGCTACAGTTTTCTGGGCATATCCTCCCACATGCGCGTGCGCGTATTTGCCGACCGCGTGGAAAGCGAGGACCGGCGGGGCGTAAAAACCGTTGCGCATGGAGAGCCCATGGCCATTTTGCGCTCCCTGATGCATGCTTACCGACCGGCCCACATGCCCCAGCTGCCGCGCTTCTGGGGTGGCCTGGTGGGCTTTTTCAGCTATGAAACGGTCTCTTTTTTCGAAAAAATCCCCAACCGCCTGGCGCCGGACCGGCCGCTGGCGCAGTTCATGGTTCCCGACGAGCTGATCATCTTCGACAACATCCGGCACACGCTGTTTGCGGTGGTGATCGCCTTTGCAGTCGACGGGCCGTCAGCGGCGCATCTTTATCAAGCGGCCGGCAAACGCCTGGAGGCCCTGCTGGAGGGCATCCGGCAGCCGTTGCCGTCGACGCCGGCAGCCCCGGCGGCCGCTGCCTGCCGCCTGCACCCTCTGGTCGCCGAAGCGGATTTCTGCGACAAGGTGCGCCGCATCAAAAAACACATCCTGGCCGGCGATGTGATCCAGACGGTAATCTCGCAGCCTTTCGTCTGCGAAAACCCGCCCGACCCCTGGCTTTTGTACCGCGTCCAGCGCTACGTCAACCCGTCTCCCTACCTGTTTTACCTGCACCTGGACGGCACCGTCCTGATCGGCTCTTCGCCGGAGACCATGGTGCGCCTGGAAAACGGCGTCTGCACGCTGCGGCCCATTGCCGGCACCCGGCCGCGGGGTGCCAGCGAACCGGCCGACCGGCGGCTGGCCGATGAACTGCTCAAGGACGAAAAGGAGCGCGCCGAGCACCTGATGCTGGTGGACCTGGGCCGCAACGACCTGGGACGCGTGGCGCGGACCGGCAGTGTGCAGGTCACCGAACTGATGGTCGTCGAACGCTACTCGCACGTCATGCACCTGGTGTCCAACATCCGCTGCGACCTGCAGACCGGACTGGACGCCTGGGACCTCTTGCGGGCCACCTTCCCGGCCGGCACCCTGAGCGGTGCGCCCAAGGTGCGCGCCATGCAGATCATCCACGAACTGGAACCCACCGCCCGCGGGCCTTACGGCGGCGCCGTGGGGTATATCTCCTTTTCCGGCAACATGGACCTGGCCATCACCATCCGCACCGCCAGCATCGAAAACGGCCGGCTGATCCTACAGGCCGGCGCCGGCATCGTGGCCGACTCGGATCCCGAAAGCGAACGCCTCGAGACCGTCAACAAGGCCATGGCCATTGAAAAGGCCCTGCAGCTGGCGGGGCGGCACAACCGCAGGCCGGAGGATTGCGCGTTATGATTGTCACCATCGACAACTACGATTCCTTTACCTACAACCTGGTGCAGTACCTGCGCCAGATGGGCGCTGAAGTCCGCGTGGTGCGCAACGATGCCATAGGCGTCGACGCACTGGTGAAGCTGGCGCCGGCCGGCATCGTCATTTCGCCGGGCCCCGGCCGGCCCGAGTCGGCCGGGATTTCCCTTGACGTCATCCGGCATTTTTCCGGCAAACTGCCGATGCTGGGCGTCTGCCTGGGCCACCAGGCCATTGCCGCCGCTTTCGGCGCTCAGATCATCCCCGCCAAGAAACTGATGCACGGCAAGACCTCGCCGGTCACCTGCGACGGCAAAACGATCTTTCACAACATCCCGTCGCCCTTCGAGGCCATGCGCTACCACTCGCTGGCGGTGGCACACGAGGACTTCCCCGCTGCTTTGCAGATCAGCGCCGAATCCGACGACGGCGAGATCATGGGGCTGCGGCACTGCAAACATCCCACCGAGGGCATCCAGTTTCACCCGGAGTCCATCATGACCACGGTGGGAAAGCGCATTCTCAGAAATTTTTTGAAATTGACCAGAGAGGAACGAAAAGATGCATGAACGCAAGGTTTTGCTGTTTTTTCTGTGCGCCTTTTTTTTGGGTTACGCCACCACGGCCGCTGCGGCCGCGTCGAAAGGCCGCGGCCCCTGCCAGGCCGTATCGAAAGCACAGGCCGCCGATATTCTGGGCGTCCGGCAGTCCGATCTTCTGGTACAGACCTTTGATGACCTTCCGAGCCGGTGCGTCATCCGGTCCAAAAGCAACTTCTTGAAATCGATCTCTTTTTCCGTTTACCACGAAGGGGGCGCCGCCGAAGCCAAAAGAGATTTCGATAAGATGCGGCAGACCCTGGGGATTCTTTCGAAAATCGAAACCGTACCCGGCCTGGGGGATGCGGCCTTCTGGGCCGGCGATGACCGTGTAAAGCGCCTGGCCTTGATCAAAGGCAGCATTTTCATCGACATCCGAAGCCCCCGCAAGCGGGCGCAGCAGGAGAAAATCGCCCGCATTCTTCTTTCGGATATTCACTAACCCGTCACAATTGCAGGAGAACACCGGATGTTTACCGAAAATTTAGCCCGCATCATCGCGGGCCAGGACCTGACCGGCGAACAGATGGCGGACGTCGTCGAAGCCATTTTCTCAGGCAACATTACCGACGCCCAGATCGGGGCCTTCATGGGCGCGCTGGCCACCAAGGGCGAAACCTTTGAAGAGCTGGCCGGCGCCGCCACCGCCATGCGGCGCAAGGCCGCCCGCATCCAGGCCGCCGGTTCGGTGGTGGTGGACACCTGCGGTACCGGCGGCGACCGCGCCGATACCTTCAACATCTCCACCACCACCGCCTTCGTGGTGGCCGGCTGCGATGTCACCGTGGCCAAGCACGGCAACCGCTCGGTCTCCAGCCAGTGCGGCAGCGCCGACCTGCTGGAGGCGCTGGGGGTTAAAATCGACGCCGACCCCGAAATCGTCGAGGAGTGCCTGGAGCGGATCGGCATCGGTTTTTTGTTTGCGCCGCGCTTCCACGGCGCCATGCGCTTTGCCGCGCGTGCGCGCAAGGAGGTCGGCCTGCGCTCCATCTTCAACATGCTGGGGCCGCTGACCAACCCGGCCGGGGCCAACTGCCAGCTGCTGGGGGTCTATGCCCCCCAGCTCACCGAGATGTTCGCCGCCGCCCTGCAGCTGCTGGGCACCCGGCGGGCCTTCGTGGTGCACGGCCAGGAGGGGCTGGACGAGATCAGCATCTGCGCGCCCACGCGCATCTCGGAGCTCAAGGGCGGCCATATCCGCACCTACGATATCGAACCGCTGCAGTTCTTCGACCACGTGGCGGCGCCCGAGGACCTCAAAGGCGGCACCCCCGCTGAAAACGCCGCCATCACGCGTGCCGTCCTGGGCGGCGAAAAGAGCCCCCGTCGGGATGTCGTGCTGATCAACGCCGCGGCCGCACTGACCGCCGCCGGCCGGGTGGGCGGCCTGGTCCAGGGCATGGCCCTGGCCGCGGAATCCATCGATTCCGGCCGCGCCCTGGAGAAACTGCAGGCGCTCATCGCTTACACCTGCGAAAACGGATGAACCCGTGGATTTTCTGACGAGAATCATCGCCCGCAAGAAACAGGACGTGGCCCGCGCCGCCGCCGAAAACCCGCCGGCGGCCCTGCAGCGCATCGCGGCCGCACGCCGTGACCAGCGCCCGTTTTTCAAGGCCCTGAAGCAGCCGGGGCAAACGGGCGTCAACATCATCGCCGAGATCAAGCGCGCCTCGCCGTCCAAAGGCCCCATCTGCCCGGACCTGGACCCCGTTCACCTGGCCGTGCAGTACGAACGCGGCGGCGCCGCCGCCCTCTCGGTCCTTACCGACGGCCCTTTTTTCGACGCCCGGCCCGGCGACCTGCAGGCGGCCCGCAACGCCACGCGGCTACCGGTGCTGCGCAAGGATTTCATGGTGGCGTCCTACCAGATCTACGAATCCGCTGCCATGGGCGCCGATGCCGTGCTGCTCATCGTACGCGTACTTTCCGCCCGGCAGCTCGAAGACTACCTCGACCTGTGCCGCGCGCTTGCCATCGACGCGCTGGTTGAGATCCACAGCCCGGCGGACCTGGAAAAGGCCTCGGCGGCCGGTGCGCAGCTTATCGGCATCAACAACCGCAACCTGACGAACTTTGCCACCGACATCGGCAATGCCGTTGAACTCGTGTCGCACCTGGCGCCCGGACAGGTCCCGGTGGCGGCCAGCGGCATCGGCAGTCCTCTGGACATCCGGGCGAACCTGGATGCCGGCATTTTTAATTTCCTGATCGGCGAAAGTCTGGTGCGCGCCGCGGATCCGGCGGCTTTCATCAAAACACTGTCCGCCGCCGGATGCCGGCGGACACCGCCTGAAAGCGGAACGTGACGTGCAAGACCACCGAATACCCGAAAATCACACGCACAGCCGGCCCCAGTTGAAGATCTGCGGGCTCACCCGCGCGGCGGAAGCCCGGGTCTGCGCCGCCCTGGGGGCTGATGCCATCGGCCTGGTCTTTTATGCCCAGAGTCCACGCCATGTGAGCCTCACCCAGGCGCGGTCCATCACCCGGGTGCTGCCGGCAGCGGTGAGCAGCGTGGGGGTTTTCGTGGATGCTAATTTCGAGCGCATCATGGCAACGGCAGATGCCTGCGGCCTGACCGCGGTCCAACTTCACGGCAGTGAAACGCCTGACCTCGTCGCGCGCCTGCGCCGCACAGGGCTCACGGTGATCAAGGCCCTGTTTGCCGACCGCAGCCCGCACTTCGGCGCCGCCGCCGACTATGCGCCGCATGCTTTTCTGGTCGAATGCGGCCGGGGCCCGCTGCCGGGCGGCAACGCCATGGCCTGGAACTGGTCACAGGCCCGCGAATTTGATCTCGGGGCGCCGCTGATCCTGGCCGGCGGCATCACACCGCGCAACATCGCCGCCGCCGTGGCCGCGGCCCGACCGGACGGTGTGGATGTCAGCTCGGGGGTAGAGAAACAGCCCGGTGTCAAGGACCTGGCGCGCGTCAAAGCGCTGATGGCGGCGCTGGCAGAGATTTCACTCCATAATCAACCAAGGAGGATCTTTTCATGAATGCAGAGCCCACCGCCGGCACCCTTCCCGACGACCACGGACATTTCGGACCCTACGGCGGACGGTACGTGGCCGAAACGCTGATGCCGGCCCTGCTGGAGCTGGAAACGGCCTACCGGCAGATCACACCCAAGCCGGGTTTCCAAAAAGAACTGGCGGCGCTTTTGACGCATTACGCCGGCCGCCCCACACCGCTGTATGCGGCCAAGCGCCTGAGTGATCACGTCGGCGGCGCGCGCATTTACCTCAAACGCGAAGACCTGGCCCACACCGGCGCGCACAAGATCAACAACACGCTGGGCCAGGGGCTGCTGGCGCACTGGATGGGCAAACGGAAACTGATCGCCGAGACCGGCGCCGGCCAGCACGGGGTGGCCACGGCCACCACGGCGGCGCTTTTCGGCATGCAGTGCCACATCTTCATGGGGATCGAGGACATCCGCCGCCAGGCGCCCAACGTCCAGCGCATGAAGCTCCTTGGCGCCGAGGTCGTTGCCGTCGATGCCGGTACCGGTACGCTCAAGGACGCCATGAACGAGGCCATGCGCAGCTGGGTGACCCGCGTGCGGGACACCTTCTACGTCATCGGCTCCGTGGCCGGCCCGCACCCCTACCCGGCCATGGTGCGTGATTTCCAGCAGGTCATCGGCATCGAGGCGCGCCGGCAGATCCTGGAAGCCGCCGGACGACTGCCGGATCTGCTGGTGGCCTGCGTGGGCGGCGGCAGCAACGCCATGGGACTCTTCTACCCCTTTGTGGACGACGACATTGCCATGGTGGGTGTCGAGGCCGCCGGCAGCGGCATCGCCACCGGCAAACACGCCGCCACCCTGACGGCCGGCAGCGTGGGTGTGCTGCACGGTTCCAAGTCCTACCTGCTGCAGGACGAAAACGGCCAGATCAAAGAAGCGCATTCCATCTCCGCCGGCCTGGACTACCCCGGCGTGGGTCCCGAGCACGCCCTGTTCAAAGACACCGGCCGGGTGCGCTACGCATCGATTACCGACACCGAGGCCCTGGCGGCCTTTAAAACCTTGAGCCGCCTGGAAGGCATCATTCCGGCCCTGGAAAGCGCCCACGCGCTGGCCTATGCCATGGCGGAAGCGCGCCGGCATGCGGCCAATGAGATTATCCTGGTCAATCTCTCGGGCCGCGGCGACAAGGACCTGGACATCGTATCCGACAGACTGCAAAAGGAGCCAAAACCATCATGAGCCGCATTCAAGACACCTTCCGGCGCCTGAAAACCGAGAACCGCAAAGCCCTGGTGGGCTTCGTCACCGCCGGCGACCCCGACGGACCGCGTTCGTTCGAAATCGTGTCGGCCATGTGCGCCGCCGGCCTGGACATCCTGGAGCTGGGCGTGCCCTTCTCGGACCCCACGGCCGACGGGCCGGTGATCCAGCGCGCCTCGGCGCGCTCCCTGGCCGGCGGAACCCGCCTGCAGGACGTGCTGGCAGTGACCGCACGCCTGCGGCAGGACAGCGATGTGCCCATCATCCTCTTCAGCTACTACAACCCCATTTTCGTTTACGGCCTCACGCGCTTCTATGCGGATGCGGTGGCCGCCGGCGCCGACGGGGTACTGGTGGTCGATCTGCCCCCGGAAGAGTCGGATGAAATGACCACCCGCTGGCCCGGCCAAGACCTGGCCCTGATCCGCCTGGTGGCGCCCACGACCCCCGACGAACGCATGGCGCGTATCGCTGCCTCGGCCTCGGGTTTTCTGTACCTGGTTTCCATGACCGGCGTCACCGGCAGCGGCGGGCTGGACTTTGGCGCCATCGGCCGTCACGCGGACAAACTGCGCGCGCTGGCAAATCTGCCGGTATGCGTAGGCTTCGGCATTTCCACGACCGATGACGTGGCCGCGGTGGCCGCGGCGGCCGACGGTGTGGTCATCGGCAGCGCCTTCGAGCGCCTCATCGAAGAGCATCTGGGCCGCGAAGACCTCGCGGCGATACTGGCCGACCGCGTACGGCAGTACAAGGCCGCCACGGTAGGTGCCAAACAACAAGGTTCTTCGGGGACCCGGGCACCTGAGAAACCGGCATAAAAAAAGCGGGGACGACAAAATGATTCCGCTTGCAACCGCCGGATCGCAAAGAATATCGATGCCATGCCCACATCTATACCTTACCGCGTTTTAACCGGGAGGAGCCGTTACTATCTCATAAATCGCTAGGGGTGGTTTTTCTGAGAGCCGGATATGCCCGGCAACCCTTAGAACCTGAACTGGGTAATACCAGCGGAGGGAAGCGGTGAAATTATGCAGTGGTTTTCCACTAGTTACGTTCAATCCTATTCATGGGCCGCTTTCTTGTCGAAAAAGTGGCTTTTTCTGTGGAAGGCGCCGGCACCGCCACCGCGCCCGTACCGCCCCTTTTCCCCGCCTTATCCGGTTTCGGCCAGATCCATCCCAAAAACAGACAGGAACCCCGCCGGGAGCCTGGAAACGGAGGCTTTTCATGGAAAACGACAGAGGAATTGAACCTATCGGAAAAGAGGCTCGAAACCTGAACGGGATGGACTTTTTTCTTCTCTGGGCCGGGGCGGCGGTTTCCCTCGCGGAGATCTGGGCCGGAGGGCTCCTGGTTCCGCTCGGGTTTCTATCCGGTTCCCTGGTGATTATCATCGGGCACGTCATCGGAAACACCCCGCTGGCCATCGGCGGCATGATCGGGAGCAGGACCGGCATTCCCACCATGGTGGCGGTCAGGCCGTCCTTCGGCGTCCGGGGGTCCTATTTCCCGACGGTGCTCAATCTCGTCCAACTCGTGGGCTGGACCGGCGTGATGCTCTGGATCGGCGGACAGGCGGCCCAGGCGGTGTGGCCGTTTCCGGGCATGGGGACTAAAGGGTGGATCCTCATTGCGGGTGTGGCCACAACCGTCTGGGCACTCGTCGGGCACCGGTACTGGAAATGGCTCCAAAGAATCGCTGTCACGGCCCTTTTGGTCCTGTGTTGCGTCATGACCTTTGTGATTCTCCACAAATACGGGTTAAACCGCCTCATGGCCGCTTCCTCAAAGGGTTCCATGCCCGTTATGCTTGGGCTGGACCTGGTCATCGCCATGCCCATTTCCTGGCTCCCCCTGGTGTGTGACTATTCCAGGTATGGAAAAGGAACCCGATCGGCGTTCTGGGGCACATGGGTCGGCTATTTCCTCGTGAGCTCCTGGATGTATGTTATCGGACTCGGGGCGGCGCTCGCCACAAAAACAGCCACCCCGGACAGTATGGTGCTCAAGTTGATGGTGGATCTCGGCCTTCTCCTCCCCGCCCTCATCATCGTGCTCTTCTCCACGTTCACCACGACTTTCCTGGACATCTACTCCACGGCCGTTTCCGCCCTGAATATCTGGCCGGGACTCGGTGAACGACGGGGAAGCCTCGCCTGCGGCATGCTCGGGACAGCCCTGGCCCTTCTCTTTCCGGCCGCCGCGTACGAAGATTTCCTGCTTCTCATCGGATCCGTGTTCTGCCCCTTGTTCGGGGTGGTGTTGGCAGACTACTTTTTTCTTCGGAAGCAACGGTACTTTGAATCCGGCCTCGGCGGTAAAGGCACCTACTGGTACCTCAACGGGTTTAATCCGTCGGCATTCGTGGCCTGGGGCATAGGGTTCGGTCTCTATCTCCTTTTGCAGCGGCAAACGACCTGGGGTTCATCTATTCCCAGCCTTGTTGCGGCGGGAATGATTTATCTCGTTCTCATGGCCCTTTTCGCAGGACCCCCCAAGTTCGCCGCCCGGGAGAAAGGCAAGAAGGCATGAAGCGCCGTAGACTTTTGGAGTCGACGATATCCAAGGCCGGTTTTTCACAGGTGAAGCCGAACACCCGTTCGACGATGCCGGCTTGCGGCACCTGTTCGGCCGTCATGCCGTTTGCGCCGCACCTGCTCCGCCTGCTCTTTCCCCGGCAAGATTCTCGGTCGGTCGGTCATCGCAGGGTGCCGCAACGATGCGCTAATGCGGCGGCAAACTGTCCGGTTTCTTGCGGGGGGCAAACAGGGCCACGACGGTCACCGGCACCACCAGGCTGATCACCGAAACGGTGATCATCAGCATGCCCAGCTGGTCATATTTGCCGCGCTGGATGAGAAAAACCCGGTTCAAATAGTCGGTGCCCAGCTGGCTGGCCGAGAGTGCCAGGTTGGTGAACGCCGCCATGACGGCAAAATAGGTGGCTTTCTGCTGCTGGGGTGCCTCCCGGGCGATCCAGGCCAGCATGGGAATCATGGCGACCTGGCCCAGGGGTGAATCGGCCATGGTGTCGATGATGGCAATGGCCCGTGCCCCGAATCCGAAATGGGCCTCGGTCCAGTGGTGCAGGCCGTAGTACATTCCGATGAAGGGCGTCGTCATGACCGCGTTGTAGACGGCCAGAAAAGCGATCAGGTAGGGCACCGAGCGTTTCCCCATCCAGCCCCGCAGCATGAACATGCCCACGATGGCCAAAATGGATGCCACCTGACGCAGCGTGCCGAAAAAAGCTTCGTCAAAGCCCAGCACGTCGATCTGCCACCAGGAGGCGCCGGCTCCGTACGTGGGCATGGCGCGAAACACGAAAATGATCACGGCGATGCCGATGATTTCGCGGCGCTTTTCAGGGTCCAGGTCTTTGAGCAGCTGGTGCATGAGAAAGAGAATGATGGCCAGCGAAACGCCGAAGATGATCTCTTCCTTGAGCGGGATCTTCGACAGCCCCAACACCAGGCTGATGGCCACGAAGGCCGCGCCGCCGCCCAGAATGTAGAGGTTGACGGTCGTTTCCGGCACCTGATCGGACTGGTGCGCCCCGTTTTCGAAAAGGCCCCGGCGGCGCTGCCGCAGCCGGATCACAGTGGCCGTCAAGACGCCCGCCACCGAGATGACGGGAATCACCAGCGCAATCTCGTACATGGTCGCATAGGAAAAGGTCTTGGCCAGCCAGCCGCCGGCACCGGCCACCAGGGCGCCTCCGCCGACGATGGCGATGCGCCCCAGGGTCTGCATGGTCACATGCATGCGCTGAAGTTCGTCCTCGGGAATCGGACGGCCGTCCGCAAAATGAGTGGGAACGGCTTCGACGGTCATGGCATCGGCTACGACATCCTGCATCACGTAGCCCACCGGGGCCACCAGCACCGAGATGATATACCAGGTCTCGGCCGGCAGCATGCCGGTCATCCAGCGGGTGTAGCCGGTCAGGCCGACCATGATCAGCAGGCTGACGGCCATCAGGGCCGCTCCGGCGTACACGAACAGCGATTTGCGGCGCCAGAACAGGTCCACCAGGTGCCCCAGCGGCATCTTCATAGCCCAGGGCAGGCCCGCCCAGAAGCCCAGGCTGGCCAGGAAAGCCGGCGAAAGCCCCAGACTCTTTTTGACGAAAAAGGCCTCGATAATTCCAGTAAAGCCGGACACTCCGGCCGCCGAGTAGACCATCAGGGGCGGCAGGTAGCTGATGCGCATCTCGCGCACCAGACCCAGAAAATCACGTTTGAGCCAGCGCAACAGGCGTGCAGGCAGTGCGTGGACGGTATGCAAAGTTTCGGGGAATGACATGCAGAAAAGGTGAAGCGGCGGCCCTTCAGGCGCCGTAAAAGTTCAGCAGCAGCTGTTCGAGCTTTTCCTCCAGCATCTCGTAGGAAAGGTAGCGCCAGCCGAGCATGTAATTGGTTTCCACCATGCGCGCGATACGCTCCGGATCACCGATCATGGCTTCGATGCGCCGGACGATGTCGTTGGTCAGATAGCCGTTGAAGGAAATCACGTCAAACCCCTTGGGTTCGATGTCGGCCACGAAAATCGGATAGCGGTTGATCACGATGGGTCTTCGGAAATAGATGGTTTCCACGAAAGCATTGCCGTACCCCTCGTAGATGGAGGGATAGGTCACCAGATCGGCATTCAGGTAGGCATCGGCCAGTGTATAGGTCTTGTTTCCCTGACCGTCGATGCTGCGCCGGGCACCGATGTGCTCGGAGATCACTTTGAGATCCACGCCGATAAACTCGACGAACTCCCGGATGCGCTCCAGGTATTCATCGCCCTCGTCGCCGGACTTGTGGGTGATGACCAGAGAGGCCTTGGGGTGGTTGAGGCGTTTGACCAGCTCGGCCGACGTCTCGATGCCTTTGCGGGACACCACGCGGGTGGGCTGCAGCACCAGCAGGGCATCGGGGTCCAGGCCGCAGTCGACCCGGAAATCACGGCCGAAATCGTCGACCCCGGAGGGCAGGATTTTAAAATCCAGCACGTTGGGAATCAGCGTCCAGCTGGCGCCGGTGTAACGCGCCAGTTCATTTCCGGCGATGGAATTGATCACCACGTGCTGAATGCTGGGATGAAAAGGCGGAAAGGCCGCGCGCAGGTAGTCCGCGGCCACTTCACTGTGAAAGCGCTCCCTCTCCCAGTAAAAGTCGTGATGGTGGGCGATGGTGGGCATGCGGGTTTCGAAGATGAATTCCGCCAGCGCCAGTCCCAACGGAATGTTGACGGGTATGGCCAATGCGTTTTGCACCACCATGATGTCGAAATTAAATTTCTTCCAAAAGCTGTAAATTTCGCTCTTCAGCGTCTCCTTGATCTCCTGGATGCGGCGGCTCAAAGCCGGCGTACGCTTTTTGGCCACAAACAGTTGCCGCTGGATCTCGAGAATCTCAGGGTCTTCAAAATGCGCCTGGGGTACGTAATGCGAAATTTCCGCGTCCGTGTCCAGCTCGCCGGCCATGTAGCAGACGCGGCACCCCTTGGAGGTCAGGACATCCACCCATTTCTGGGCTTCCAGCGAGACCCCGTCGAGGCCGGCAAAGCGCGTTGAAACAAAACCGAATGAGAGTTTCTCGCGTTCCCAGATGTTCATGGCAAACCGCCTTTCACTGTACCTGTCGCCGGAAGGCCCGCAAGGTTTCCGGAAAGTTTGCAGGAAGCTGACTTATACGCAACTCCCGGCTGTTTTTCAAGCCGTATACGCACAGATTGCCTGTAAGGAGTATCGGCTGTTTTATTTTTTTCTGAAAGCGCTTACATTAGGGTATATGGTTTTTGCAAAAGGACGGCTCACCCAACAGGATAGCCTGCAGCCCATGAAAACAGCCACCGCCACCGAAGCCCGTTACCGTTCGCTGCTGCAGAAGGCCGTGCGCCGCGGCAACACCGAACTGGTCTACACGGCCAGTGCCTGGATGCAGGCGCGCGGCCAGAAGCAGCGCAACTGGTACCGCATGCGCGCGGCGGTCATCACCTTTGAAGAGTGCTGGCCGCTGGGGGCCCAACTGGGTTTCAACCCCAGGTTTCACAGCAAGGTGGCGGCGCTCATCCGGGTGTGCCGTGCCGTCAAGGCCAAGGATGCCACCGGCCTGGGCTGCCTGGCACAGGCCCTGTCTCTGGGCGACCGTTCGGTACTCGACGGCGGCACGGACGACCGCCACCTTAAAATCGTGGCCCAGGCCATCCGGCGACCCGATGCTTTCTGGAGCTGGGCGAAATCCCGCCCGGTATCTCCCGCCGGCAGGGCGCTGATCGACAGCGCCTTTCGCTTCAGGCGCACAGGCCGGCCCCAGGACAGCGCCGTCATCCTGGCGGCCGCCTACCTGGCAACGGCCGGCAAATTGCCGCCGGTCACCGCCGAATCGGCGCACAAACCGGACCCCTTCCCGTACTGGGCGGCCCTGGACCGGCACACGGCCGAAGGAAAACGTGTGCTCAACGACATCGCCCGCGACCTCCACATTCCGCCGGATCAGCTGGAGTGGTGCTGCTTTTTCTTCGCGGGCGCCGCGGCCAATGAACTGGGACCCTCCCCCTGGTGGTCACGCCACTTGGACTGGCGCTTTCGGAAAATCGGTCTGCCGGCCGCAGAAGCGCACCTGCTCTGGGAACCGGCCAAAGCGCAGGTGAAAGAAGCGCTGGCGGAAGAAGCGCGCCTTTTGCACCGTGAACTCTACTCCTGGGAATTAGCCCACCAGAGCCGCGTGGATACGCTGAAAACCCAGGTTGAGCTTTTCATCCGAAACTACAACCAGCTTACCGGCAGTCAGCTGAAACTGATGTAAATGCGCAAGGCCTGCTGGCCGACGGCGGCAAAACCGGGTCCGGCTGTTACCCCTATTCCCTAAAAATTATGTAAAGCAGGGTATAAAACTGGGAGATTCCTTTCACATCCTGCAGCCGGGCGGCTGCCGGAAGGGTACGTAACCGCCTGATTTTGCGTATCGAGGCAAAATGCGCGCTGCTTGCACCATTTTTGCATAAGCCTGTCTGCACAGGTTGATAGGACAACCCAAGACAAGAAAAGCTCCGCTTGCGCTCCGGCAGCGGAGGTCAGCGGAGCTTCAAGCGGAGTGAAAAATGGGCACAGCTTATCGAAAAACAGGGACGACCCTTCCGACAGCCAGGGAACTTGCCGCCATGGGCGAAGCCGCGCGCAGGGAACGCGACCGCCTGCTGGCGGCGCATCCGCACCTGCAGGCCTACCAGCGGGAGATCGACCGCGTATTGGCTGCCGCCGTGACCCAGGAAAACCGCATGGCCGCCCTGGGCCTGATGATGGGCGCCAAGCTCAACGAGCTCAAAGCCCAGATGATGCGCCTGGAAGCCTGCACCCGCACCCTGGCCGGCACGGTCGAAAATTGAATCCGTCCACCGCGGCTGCGGCGGCGGGTTAATCCGACAACGCCGTTTGTCATTTCAGGCTCGATATACGGTACGCTGCGAGGGATTGAAGTTCAGTATATCGCCCATAAATGAATAAGTATCGTGGTAGGGTCAACGGGAGGGTGGACATGGGATGTGCCGGGCGCAGACACCCGGGCACCCGTCGTCATCGGTGCGGTTCAGCAGCCGTCAGCAGGTCAAGTGAAAGCCGGCGGCCACGTTCCGCCCGGCTTTGAACAACCGGTTGAAAGCGTGAACGGCCCGGGCCGTCTTCTCTTCGATTACTTCAATACCGCTTTTTTCGAAATGCCGCCGCAGGGCGTCCGAGACGCGCATGTACCCGGGTTCGCCGCGGCCGATGACCACCACGTCCGGTCGGCTCTCCAAAATATCCTGTACGTCCGAAACGGCCACCAGGTGGCCGCTGGCGCGCCACCAGTCCGGCACCACACGGCCCGCCACGATCTTGATGTCGTGGGTATAGCGCCTGCCGTGGACCACGATACTGCCGAAGGCAAATCTGTCGATCATCTCCGCCACGCCTCCGTTTCCCCTCGGTTGCGTCATATACGTGTCTGCCAAGGCATCCTTTCATATCGGCGCTGCCCGGAATCCAAAGCCCCGCATTAAGGGACCGTCGTGGGCAAACCCGGCCGTGAACCGCAACTTTACCCCGGCCGCATTCAGGGTCAGCGATCAGCAGCAGCACTCACAGCAGCAGGGCTCTTCCGGCTCGGGCGCTTCGGCGCAGGCCTCGGCATCGTCTTCATAACATGCCCAGGGGTCTTTGCGGTACAGTTCGTCGGCCAAGCGGCCGCCTTCGGTTTGGTTTCTGGTTGCATCTTTTTCCATCGTGTCACCTCCGGTTGTGGGGCCAGTGATCGGGTCAATCGGAATCATTGCGGACGCACGCCGCGCCCGCACCGCTTTTGCATAGTATAATCCCTTTTTCGGCACATGCACCCGCGGCAATCCGAAATTCGGTGTGGCGGGCAACGGCAGTGGCCCAAAGCGTATACATCCGGCTGCCGCCCAACAACCTTTTTGGAACCGTTCCGGCCTGCGGCTGCCGGTAAAAGCGTTCAACTCCCGGAACACTTGACCGGTGCGAGTTGGGTTGCGGTATGGCTTTAAAAGCGCCCCTTGCCCGGGACGATATCCCCCATGGAAAAGGTAAAGTCTTTCGACCGGCGGTCGGACACGTACCGTTTTAAGGTGGCTTCGATAACAGAGAAGGCCAGCTTCCCCCAGGGGATTTCGGCCTCCCTGAACAGGCGGACATCGCTGCTCTCCGGGCCGGGGGAAACCTGCGGGCTGCGCATGCGGGCGCGGAACATCAGATAGATCTGGCCCACATGGCAGATGTTGTACAGGGCATAGGGGGCGATGATGTCCACTTGGGCACCGGTTTCTTCGCGCGTTTCACGCAGCGCGCCCATGGCCACGGTTTCGCCGTTTTCCAAAAACCCGGCCGGCAGGGTCCACAGGCCGGCACAGGGTTCGATGGCCCGCCGGCAGAACAGGATGCGGCCGTCGTATTCGGAAATCGTGCCCACCACCAGCTTGGGGTTCTGGTAGTGCACCTGCCCGCAGGCCCTGCAGACATACCGCAGGCGGTCATCGCCGGGCGGGACGGCGCGGCTCAGTTTCTGGCCGCAGCGGCTGCAGTAGTTCAAGGCCGGCGGACGGCAGTCGGCGGCCCGGTCCGCGCGCGCATCCGCTTCGGGAATGGCATCGTTCATATCGGGTATCTCCCAGATCCAGTCAGAAAGAAATCTGCAGCGGCCGCAATATGCAACCCGCACCGCCTGCCGGCAAAACCATAACGCCCCGTCCGTGAATTGTCCAGTCCCCGGACGGTGTCATCGGCGCAAGCGAAAATTTGGTTTCACCCCAGCCCGATGCGGGAGTTGGTCAAAAACACGCCGGCACTGACCAGCAGGGCCCCCAGGACAAGGGATGCGGTGACCGCTTCCCCGAGAATGAAAAAAGCCAGGATGATCGCGGAAACCGGTACGAAGTTGATGAAGAGCCCGGCCCGGCTGGCCCCGATGGCCCGGATGCCCTGGTAGTACCAGATAAAGCCGACCACCGTGCCGAACAGCGCCAGGTAGACGATATTGCCCCAATCGATCAGGGCGTAATGGGCGATGTCGCGCGTAATCCCCTCCAGGTAGGCGGGCACAAAGAGCGCCGCCGCCCCCACCGCCGAAGAATAGGCAATGGACACCAGCGGCGACAAGCCGGACAGCACCGCCTTGCCGATCAGCGAAAAACTCACCCAGCTGGCCACGCAGCCGAAGATCAGGACCTCTCCCCACCCGATGCCGCTGTTAAACAGCAGGGCCAGATTCCCTTTTGAAATCACCACGACGGCACCGGCCACCGAAAGCACGATGCCCACAGCCTGGACAATGCCCAGGCGCTCCTTGAATATGGCGGCTGAAAGCAGGGTGATGAAAATGGGATTGGTGGCGATGATCAAGGCGGCTCGTCCCGCCGAAACCAGTTTGAGTCCCTTGAAAAACAGGATGTTGTAGGCAAAAACTCCGGTCAGGCCCAGCAGCACGATGGGCAGGATCTGCCGGCGCGCCAAACGCGGCAGGCGGCCCTTTTGCTTCAAGGTCAGTGCCAGCAGGAAAACGGAAGCTACCGCAAAACGCAAAAAGGCCGCCGATGAGGGCGGAACATCGGCGGCCAGCATCCTGCCGGAAACAAAGGTGCCGCCCCAGAAGGCGGCCGTCAAAAGCAGTTTGAGATAGATCATGGTCTATAAACCGCCGCCGGTTCTGCGGCACGCCCGCCGACGCAGGTGAAAAGGTCCTCGTGCAGGGTCGCAACCTGTATAATTTCGTCAAAAATCCGGATTTTTCGCTGGCGCAAGTTTTTTCGGAAGCTGTGCGCCGTTTGGCCAAATCCCGTCAACGTTCCCGCCACGCGCCTCTAAGAGCTCGGGATTTTACGCGCAAGCTTGCTCAGCGCATTTTACCGCAAAGTCTTGAAGTGCGCCCGGAACCGGCTTTTAAGCCTCCGTCACCCTTGCCAGCCCGAACTCCGGAAAGCCTCGTCAAGCGCTTTTTCAAGCTGCGCGGCCTTGACCGGCTTTTTGAAAATGGCGTCAAATCCGGCGGCCTGCAGCTGCTCGTGGTCATACAGGTCGATGTACCCGGAAAGCAGGAAAACCGCCGTCTGCGGCCGGATGCTTTTCACCTGTCGGCAAAACTGCGCGCCGTCCATCCAGGGCATCTTCAAATCCGTAATGACCACCGGAATATCGACGGTCTCCAATAGATAGAGCGCCTCTTCGGCGTTGTCGAGTGTTGTCACCGCATACTCCAGCTTTTCCAGAAGTTCGCGCAACAGGGCCTGCTGGGCATGCTGGTCATCGATCACCAGCACTTTTTTCTCTGCTGTCTGCATCGTTTATCTGCAGTCCCTTTCCGTTAAAAGCATCGGATGCGCCGGTACAGAAAGCTGCCTGGCTGCCGACTCCGGGCGGTCTACATGTCGATAAAGTTCCCGTGCCGCGACACCACCCCGGCCGCAATCCGCCGGCAGTGCGCGCTTGCAACCCGCCGTAACGTGTCGACAGAAAAAGTTGAGCCGGAAAACAAAAATCTCCGCTTTGAAGCCTGGAATACCGGCGAAGGGAGAGAAGGTGCGTTGTGTTGCAGGGCCCATGCGGCCAACCTTGCATGCGGAAATCTGCCAAAAGCGCCTTCAGATGTCAAGCGATAAACCGGAAAAAGGGGCGGAGCGGTGCCGCCGCGCCGTCCGGGATCCGTTTTACGACGGGTTTGCCGCCTTTGCCTTCCCGGACTTGACGGCTGCACCTGATTAGGGGCATATAGTATCAAGGAGGCATCCGCCAATGCTGATCCGATGCATGATCGTCGATGACGAGCCCCCGGCTGTGGACGAACTGCGCTACATCCTCTCTCGAATCGGGAACGTCGAGGTCGTTGCCACGGCAGAATCTGCATCCAAAGCCGTTGCAACCGCCCGCAAACTCGAACCCGACCTGATTTTCCTCGATATCCGGATGCCCGGCCGCAGCGGATTCCACGTAGCCGAACAGGTTGCCTCCCTTTCCAGGCCGCCCTGCATCGTTTTTGCCACGGCTTACGATCAGTATGCCGTGCGCGCTTTTGATCAGGGTGCCGTGGACTACATTCTGAAGCCTTTTTCCGAAGACCGTGTCCGCAAAAGCCTGCAGCGTGTCCGGGAAAGGATCCGCAACCGGGACAGGGGCGTCGCTGCCGGCCGGCTGCAGGACCTGCTGGCACTCATCCAAGAGCGCGAACACCCCCTCACCCGCCTGCCCGCCGAAAGGCAGGGCCACATTATCCTTTTAAACCCTGCCGATATCGTCTACTGCAAGGCCACAGAAGGCAAGGTGCTGATCTTCGCCCACGATGAGACTTTTACCCGCCACGCACCCAGCAGCCTGGACGAACTCGAAGAAAAACTGCAGCCTTTCGCCTTCCTGCGCACCCACCGGGCCTACCTGGTCAACCCGGCGCATGTTACTGAAGTCATCCCCTGGTTCCACGGACGCTACGTGCTGAAAATGGCCGACAGCGCCGCCAGCGAGATTCCGGTCAGCCGCCGGCGCGCCAAAACCGTCCGGCAACAGCTGGGCCTGTACCATCTTCCTTAACCCCCTCCAGGTTTTGCGCATCCTCTCATAACGGCAACCCGGCCGCTGATACCCCAAAATATACCGTTCATGCCGATTCCCTTGCCGGCACCGACTGTCTTGCTTATTTTTTGTTAAATCAACAGAGTGGAAGCCGGCATGGCGCCTTTTTTCACACAACTGATGAACACCCTCAATGTTCTGCTGACCCTGGCGGAACACTACGGCCTGATCGTGGCGGCCGCTTTCCTGCTCCTGAGCTGGAGCCCTCTTCCCAAACTGATTCACAAAGACACCAGTTTGTCCGAAAAAGTGGTGTTGATTCTCTTTTTCGGTGCCCTGGGAATTCTCGGCACCTACGCCGGCACACCGGTCAGGGGCGCCATTGCCAACCTGCGCGCCATCGGCGTCATCGCCGGCGGGCTGCTGGGCGGTCCACTGGTGGGGACGGCCGCCGGTCTGATCGCCGGCGGGCACCGTATGCTCATGGATATTCATGGATTCACGGCCGCTTCATCGGCCCTGGCCACCCTCTTGGAAGGCCTGGCAGCCGGCCTGCTATCGCTGCGCCTGAAAGCCGCCGTGCTCAATTGGCAGGTGGCTTTTGCAGCCGCATTTCTGGGGGAATGCCTGCACATGCTGCTGATTCTGTCCAGTACCAGGCCCCTGGCCCAGGGCTGGATGCTGGTCAGGGTGATTGCTCTGCCCATGATCCTGGTCAATTCCAGCGGCGCCGCTCTTTTTGTACAGATGATCCATTTTGTTCAAAGGGACCGCTTGCGGCACGCTGCCATCCAGGCCCGCAAGGCCCTGGCCATCGCCAACGAAACGGTCAGTCATCTGCGATCCGGCCTGACACCTGAATCCGCCGCCGCCAGCGCCCGCATCATCTTTGAGCGCACCGCGGTGGCCGCCGTGGCCATCACCGACACCGCTCGCATCCTGGCCCTGGTCGGCGCCGGCCGGGATCATCATCCGGCTTTGGAAAAAATTCAGGCCCGTTTGACCCAAAAGCTCATCGCCTCCGCCAAGCCGCTCTTTTTGAAGAAAAAGCAGATGACCGCCTATCGGACCGACGGCTGCCGTCCGCAGTCCGCCATCATCGTCCCGCTGACCAAAAGGGGGTTCACCGTGGGCACCCTGACATTTTACGGCAGCCGCCGCTGCGTTTTAAGTTCGATCGACTTCCAGATTGCCCTGGGCCTGGCGCGGCTCTTTTCAACACAGCTGGAGCTCGAAGACATCCAGATCCAATCCGAACTGCTGGCCTGCGCCGAGATCAAACGGCTGCAATCCCAGATCAACCCGCACTTCCTGTTTAACGCCCTCAATACCATCGGCTCTTTTTGCCGCACCAATTCGGAAAAGGCGCGCCAGCTGATCCTGGAGCTGTCCACCTACCTGCGCAAAAACCTGGACCACGGCGACCACTTCGTGAGCCTGGCCGAGGAACTGCAGCAAGTCCGGTCGTATCTCTCCATTGCACGGGCTCGTTTCGGCGATCGCATCAAAGCCTTCATTGATGTCCAGAAGGGATGTGAAGACTGGCCCATCCCGCCGCTGGTCATCCAGCCTCTAGTCGAAAATGCCGTCAAGCACGGTCTCGGCGGACTGGAAAGCGGTGGTGCCGTGTGGGTTGAAGCCAAACAGTGCAACGGCCTGCTGCAGGTCCTTGTCAGCGACAACGGCGTCGGTATGCCGGCAGACCCGACTGGTACAAGCCTCCGTCAGCCGGAGGGAAAAGGCGGCATCGGGCTGGCCAATATCCGCCAGCGCCTGGCGCATATTTACGGGCCGGGCTGCAGGCTTAAGGTCAATGGCCGGCCAAAGCGCGGAACAACGGTGCGTTTGTCAATCCCCGGCCGGCCCGCCCTGCCCCGTAAGCGACAGACGGCCGTCACGGTACCGAAGAGCAACGATGCAGGGCGGCAAAATGCAGGCGGTCCCCATCAGGATTCAGTGCCGACCGTTATTCCAACGGCGGATGGCGGCCATTTAGCGGCGGATCAACAGCCGCTCGTATTCATCCAACCCACTTAAAGGAGGTTGTCATGAGCGCTTTACTGATCATGGTTTTTGCCTTTGCCGGGTACATCGTCATGTACCAGCTGTATGGCAAGTACATCGGCCGCAGAATTTTCAACCTGCGGGCCGACGCCAAAACGCCGGCCGTGGAGCTGGAAGACGGCGTCGATTACGTGCCCACCAAAAAAGAGGTCATCTTCGGACACCACTTCACGTCCATTGCCGGAACGGGCCCCATCGTGGGCCCGGCCATCGCCGTCATCTGGGGGTGGGTGCCGGCCATGCTGTGGGTTTTTCTGGGCAGCATCATCATGGGGGCCGTGCACGATTTCGGCGCGCTGATCATCTCCATGCGCAACCAGGGCAAATCGCTGTCCGAATTCACGGCCAAGTACATCAACAACCGCACCAAGATTTTCTTTTTCGCCATTGTCTTTCTCGAACTGTGGATCGTGATCGCCATTTTCGGTCTGGTCATCGCCATCATCTTCCACATGTTCCCGGCTTCGGTATTTCCGGTCTGGCTGGAGATCCCCATCGCCGTGACACTGGGGTACATGGTCTACAGAAAAGGCAAAAGCATCATGAGTTGGTCGATCTACGCCATCATCGCCATGTATGTCACCGTCGTCATGGGGTATTTCATCCCGCTCAAAATGCCGGCGATCTTGGGGATCCCGCCCACCGGCGTGTGGACCATCGTTCTTTTGATCTATGCCTTTATCGCCTCGGTGCTGCCGGTCACCACCCTCTTGCAGCCGCGCGATTTCATCAACTCCCATGAACTGATCATCGCCATGGCGCTGCTCGTGCTGGGGGTGGTTTTTTCCGCCTTTGCCGGAAGGCTCGGCATCGTGGCGCCGGCCGTGCATTTCAACCCGGCCCAGGCACCGCCCATGTGGCCCTTTTTGTTCATCACCATCGCCTGCGGCGCCATCTCCGGCTTCCATTCCCTGGTTTCTTCGGGCACCTCCTCCAAACAGGTGCGCAGCGAACAAGACGCCCTGTTCGTGGGTTACGGCTCCATGCTCATGGAAGGGGCGCTGGCGACGCTGGTGATCATCGCCGTGGCCGCCGGCATCGGCATGGGATACACCACCAAGGGCGGCGCTCTGCTGACCGGCACGGCTGCCTGGACCACGCATTACGCCTCCTGGGCGGCGGCCAAGGGGTTGGGATCCAAGATTACCGCCTTTGTGGTGGGCTCCGCCAACATGATGAGCATGCTCGGTATTCCCAAAGGCATCTGCCTGGTGATCATGGGCGTTTTCGTGGCTTCTTTCGCGGGCACCACACTGGACACGGCCACGCGCGTGCAGCGCTATGTAGTCGCCGAGCTGGCCCATGATCTGAGGCTGGACGTTTTGGCCAACAAGTACACGGCCACCTTC
This sequence comes from Desulfobacterales bacterium, assembly GCA_026984935.1. GTDB lineage: Bacteria > Desulfobacterota > Desulfobacteria > Desulfobacterales > JALSRD01 > JALSRD01. The sequence goes on along the minus strand of JALSRD010000078.1, from coordinate 13,396 downwards.
ATCGCCGTGGCCAGCGCCCTGGCGCTGGCCTTTATCACCGGCGCTTCCGGCAAGGGGGCGCTGACGCTGTGGCCGCTGTTCGGTGCCGTAAACCAGACGCTGGCGGCCCTGGCTCTGATCGTGGCCACGCTCTACCTGCAGCGCAAGGGCGGGCTGAAGTGGCTGGTCGCCGGACTGCCGGCCCTGTTCATGTCCTTTATGACCATCTGGGCTCTGGTCATCAACCAGACCAAGTTTTTAAACTCGCACAACCTGCTGCTGGAAGTGATCAACATCCTGATTCTGGTAATCGCGGTGTGGATTCTCGTCGAAGGCGTGATCAAATTTTTCGCCCGTTTCGGCGCGGCTTCCCAACAGCCGCACCCCGCCGCAGTTTAACGCAACCGGCGCGCGGCGTATCTTGCGCAAAGATCCGGCCCATGCGCCGCGCGCTGCAAATTTCAAGGAAACCATCGTGGATCGCAGCTTGCGAAAAACCTACTGGATCGTACTGGCCCCGGCCATGGCCGGATTTGTTCTGGCGGCCGGGGCCCTTCAGTCCGGGTGGATGGCAGCCGGCACGGCCGCCGGCCGCTCTCAGACCGGGCTGGTGCTCTTCGTACTGGCCGCGGCCTGCGCCGCGGCACTGCCGGTTTTGTGGCGCGCCGTTTTCGCCTACCGCCAAAAGGGCTGCCGGCAGATTTCAGAATCCGCCCTGCTGGACCTGCCGCGACGCCTGATCCTGACCGCGCTGGCGGCACCCTATCTGGCCCTTTTGGCCTACGCCCTGCAGGTACCCTGTTTCTACGCCGCCGGCAGCATGCTGGCGGCACTCTATGCCGCCTATTACCATTATCCGTCGCGCCAAAAACTGCGCCATGAAAAACGGCTGTTTCGCGTCAGCTGACCCGCAGTAAGGCGGCAGCGTCATCAGGGTGGAGGAATTCCAATGGATCTGCGTTCAGCATGGACCGGTTTGAAAAAAAAGCTGCTCCGCGCCTGGAAAACCGGCGACGAAATGGCCCGCGGCAAGGCCGTGGACACCATCGAAAACGAACTGGAAGAGATGGTAAACATCTTCGGCATCCTGGTACTGGGATCTTTTATCGGCATGCCGTCGCCGCCCATGCAGGTGTCCCTGGACCTGATGCCCTACATGGAGCGTGAACTGATCTTGATGCTGCAGAAAGTCGATACCGCCAACGCACCGCTGGCCGAACTTTTTTCGGTTTTTGATATTGACTGAATGCCGGCCAGCGCTCAAGGTGGGTCGATGTGCAATGGAGCCGTGATGGATGCAAAGGCCAAAAACATATTTTTCCTGGGCAAGGGCGGCGTCGGAAAATCGACCTCAGCGGCCCTGACGGCCCTTTTTCTGGCCCGCCGGGGGCTGCGCACCCTGGTCGTTTCCCTGGATCCGGCCCACAACCAGGCGGATATCTTCGAAACCCGCCTTTCCGACAAACCGCACCGCATCGTGCCGGGCCTCCGGGGCATCGAGGTCGACCAGGCATACTGGATCCGCCGTTACCTGAAAGACATCCAGCGCCAGATTCAGCATACCTACACCTACCTGACGGCGTTTAACCTGGAAAAATACTTCAAGGTCATCAAGTATTCACCGGGGCTGGAAGAGTACGCCCTGATCCTGGCGTATCAGGAAATCCTGCGGCGCTATGCCGATCACGACGTCCTGATTTTCGACATGGCGCCCACGGCCCTGTCGCTGAAATTTTTCAACCTGCCGCGCCTGTCGCTGATCTGGGTCGAACATCTGCTGGCGCTGCGGCGGGAGATCATCAAAAAACGCGAACTGATCACCAAAATCAAACTGGTCAAAAGAGAAATCGAACAGGACAAAATCGTCAACCACATCCATACGTCCATGCGGGAGTATCAAACCTTAAAGCATATCTTCGAAGATCATGACAACACACGGATATACTTGGTATTAAATCCTGATCCATTGTCACGGGCAGAATCGCTGCGCATCTTGAACGGGCTCGAGGAGATCAACATCCCGGTAAACCGCATCGTGTTGAACAAGGTCACGCCGGAGAATGACGGCAAGCCGCTGGACCCGGCATTTTCCAGGATTCCGCAGATGACCCTGTCCTTATCCACCACAGCGCTCATCGGCGTCGACAACCTCGACCGTTACCTGGCATCCCGCGAAGAAATGTTTGCTCGGCACCTCACCTTTGCCGCCGCCCACCGCCCACACCTCGGCCGGCCGGTTGCTGCCCGGCAGCCCTGAAAAGACCGTCAGGGCCTTATTTCGGCTTGCGATCCTGCAACAGTTCGATGAAGGGGTTGTTGAAAGGAACCGGCGGGCTTTTGGGTTTTTGCGGGGCAGCTTTTGCAGCAGAACGTCGGCGCGGTGATTTTTCACGCGCGCCGCTGCCGGGCTTCATGGAAAGCGCGATGCGCCTGCGCTCCGGCTCCACCTGCAACACGCGCACGGTCACCTTCTGTCCGACGCTGACCACCGCGGCCGGGTCGGTGACAAAACGGTCGGCCAGTTCACTGATGTGCACCAGGCCGTCCTGGTGCACGCCGACATCCACGAAGGCGCCGAAGGCGGTCACGTTGGTGACGATGCCGGGCAGCCGCATGCCGGGTTTCAGGTCGCCGATCTCCCGCACATCATCGGCAAAGGCAAAAGGTTCGAAGCGCTGCCGCGGGTCCCGTCCGGGCTTGGCCAGCTCTGAGACAATATCGCGCAGGGTGGGCAGCCCCACCGTATCGCTGACGTAACTTCCGACATCGATACGTTGCCGCAGCGCCGCATCCGTCATCAGGTCGGCCACCCGGCAGCCGAGGTCGGCCGCCATGGCCGCCACCACCCGATAGCTTTCCGGATGCACCGCGCTGGCATCCAGGGGATTGTCGCCGTCGACGATTCTCAGGAAACCGGCGGCCTGTTCGAATGCCTTGGGCCCCAGGCGCGGCACACCCTTAAGTTCCGCGCGGGTGCGAAAGGCGCCATGTGCATCGCGGTGGGACACGATATTTTGCGCCAGACGGGGCCCCAGGCCGGAAACATAGGCCAGCAGCGCCGCACTGGCCCGGTTGACGTCCACCCCCACGGCATTGACACAGCTGACCACGACATCGTCCAGGGCCCGCTTTAAGGCATCCTGGTCCACATCATGCTGGTACTGGCCGACACCGATGGACTTGGGGTCGATCTTGACCAGCTCCGACAGCGGATCCATCAGCCGCCGGGCGATAGAAACGGCACCCCGGAAGGTCAGGTCCAGGTCTGGAAATTCCCGGCGCGCGGCTTCCGAAGCCGAGTAGATCGAGGCCCCGCTTTCACTGACCATCACGACCTGAACACCCTCCGTCACGAGCCGGCGCACAAACGCCTCGGTTTCCCGGCCGGCGGTGCCGTTGCCCACGGCCACGGCCTCGATGCTGAACCTGGCGCACAGTTCCCGGATCTTCTGCGCGGCATCCTGCCGCTTCTTTTCCGACGTGTGCGGATTGACCGTCTCGTGGTGCAGCAGTTTCCCCTGGCGGTTTAAACACACCACCTTGCAGCCGGTGCGAAAGCCCGGATCGATGCCCATCACCCGCCGGGCCCCCAGGGGTGGCGCCATCAACAGCTTGCGCAGATTGGCGGCGAACACGCCGATGGCCACGGCATCGGCTTTTTCCTTGCAGTCCAGGCGGATTTCAGTCTCCAGCGAACGGGACAGAAGGCGCTTGTAGCTGTCGGCGGCCGCCAGGGCCACCTGCCGGCCATCCGGCCCGCTGCTTTTAACGAACATCTCTTCCAGGAGGGCCACAGCCGCCCCGGCATCCGGGGCGATGGTCAGGTTCAGGATGTCTTCCTTTTCGCCCCGCCGCATGGCCAGCAGGCGGTGGGAAGGGATGGCGGCCACCGGCTCCTGCCAGTTGAAATAATCCCGGTACTTGGCGCCTTTTTCCTCCTGACCGCGGGCTACCGTGCTCCGGACCAGGCCCTTTTCGCCGAACAGCCGCCGCAGGCGCGCGCGGGCATCGGCATCTTCGCTGATTTGCTCGGCCATGATGTCGCGGGCACCGGCCAGAGCCGCCTCCACGGTAGCGACACCTCTCCCAGGATCGAGAAAGCCGGCCGCCAGGCGAACCGGGTCGTCTCCCTGTTGGGCGAAAATTTTTTGGGCCAGCGGCTCCAGGCCCTTTTCCCTGGCCATGGTGGCGCGCGTGCGGCGCTTGGGGCGGTGCGGCAGGTAAATATCCTCGAGCACCGCCATATCACCGGCTGCCATGATCGCGGTTTCAAGCTCCGGGGTCAGTTTTTCCTGTTTTGCCAAAGAATTGATGATGGCTTCACGCCGCCGCTCAAGTGCGCCGATCTGTTTCAGCCGATCCCGGATGGACGTGACCGCCACTTCGTCAAGGCTGCCGGTGGCTTCCTTGCGGTACCGGGCGATGAAAGGGATGCTGGCATCTTGGTCCAGCAGGTCGGCGACGGCCTGCACCTGGGCTGTGCTCAGGCCGGTCTCCGCGGCAATCGTTTCAACCGGATTTTGATGCATGGGAAAAATTCTCCATAAATGCGTCGATATCGAATCCCGGCACCGCGCGGCGGTGCGCCGGCGGGGGGCGTCTCCAGTAGCACAGATGGGGGTTCGATGGCAAGGCGCCAGTTTGTCCCCGGCACCTTTAGCGACGGGCGGGAGCCCTTTTCAAGCGGATGCAGCCCCCTTTGCAAAAGCGACCGCAGCGACCCTCAGCCCAAAAAAAAAACGGCAAATATATCGCTTTACATTATAGCCTGTTATTCGCTATAGATTAAAGCGTCTCTACCGGCTGCCGAGCCGCACCGGAACGGATGCAACCACAGGAGGTTTTGGCCATGAGCCCCGCAAACGATCCATCGGGTACCGACAGCCGCCAGACGTCCGGGCCCGCCAAGGAACCAACGGACGCATCAAACGGGCGGCATCTCACCAAGCTGCTGCTCGACGGCCTGCCCCATCCGGCCATGCTCATCCACCGCAACCAGACCATCGTGGCGGCCAACCGCATGGCGGTGGCCGTGGGGGCTGTGGTCGGCGATCTGTGCTGGCGCAGCTTCGGCTGCAGCGAGTTCATCCCCGGAGACGACAAGCACTACATCAATGCACATGCCGGCAGCATCCCGCCGGGCGGCACAAAATGCACCTTCTGCCGCTGCGACGAGGCCTTTGCCGCGGGCCGGCCGACCATGGCACCGGCGGTGGCGGCTTTCGGCAGACTCTGGGACACCCACTGGGTGCCCCTCGAAGATAATCTCTACCTGCACTACGCCATCGACGTTACCGCACACGAGCAGGCCAAAAGCCAGCTGGTTTCCGCGCAGGCCCGCCTGGACGGCATCCTGAAGGCGGCACCGGTGGGCATCGGCCTGGTCAAAGACCGCGTGTTTCAGTGGGTCAGCCCCGGCTTTTCAGAAATGCTCGGACTTGCCGCTGAAGACCTCATCGGCCAAAACGCCCGCCTGGTCTATCCCAACGATGCCGAGTTCGAACGCGTGGGGCGTGAAAAATACCGCCAGATCGCCGCCAAGGGTATCGGCGAGATCGAGACGCGCATGCTTTGCAAAAACGGCACGCTCATCGAGGTGCTGCTGCGCTCGACGGCCCTGGACAAAACCGCCCCGGGCAAGGGCGTCATTTTCACGGCGCTGGACATCGGCGCCCACAAACGCGCGCAGGCCGCGCTGCGCCGCAGCCGGCGCTACTACCGCAGCATTTTAAACAGCCTGCAGGAGGACGTCGTGGTCATCGACCGCGACTACCGCATCGTCGACCTCAACGACGGCGTACTGGCAGCCTCCGGGTTTACGCGCGAAGAGGTGGTCGGCCGCCACTGCTACGAAGTGCTGCACGGATCGTCCCTGCCGTGCCGGGAGCACGGCGAGCCCTGCGAACTGGAAACGGTCTTTGCCACGGGCCGTCCGGTCCGCTGCACGCACCGCCACCGTAAAAAAGACGGTACGGAGCTGTGGATGGACATCTCTTTTTCCGCCGTGAAAGACGCGCATGGGAGCATCCTGCAGGTGATCGAAACGGCCCGCGACATCACCGAACTGGTCCGCAGCAAGGAACAGCTGAAGCGCAAGAACGTCTACCTGAACGCCCTGCACGAAATCACCATCGGCATCCTGCAGCGCCGCGATCTGCAAAAGCTGCTGCAGTCCATCGTACGCCAGGCGGTCAAACTCACCGAGGTCCCCAATGGTTTTCTTTTGCTCTACGAACCGCAGGCCGACGTTCTGGTGATGGAGGCCGGCCACGGGATTTATGCGGACATGCTCGGCCGGAAAATCCGGCCGGGTGAAGGCCTCTCCGGCCGCGTCTGGCAAAGCGGCAAATCCGCCGTCCTGACCGACTATCCCAACTGGCCCGAACGGATTCCCGACCCGAGGCTGGACGTTGTCAAGTGCCTGCTGGCCACGCCCCTGAAACTGGAAAAGCGCATCGTGGGCGTGCTGGGTCTTTCACACCATGCCAGCGGTAGACAACTTGACAACGAAATTGTTAAGAATATAGAACCGTTTGCCGAGCTGGCGGTGGTGGCCATCGACAACGCACGCCTGGTCAGCCGCCTGACCACCGAGCTGCGCCACCGCAGCCGGATGGAAGATGAACGCCGCCGCATGGAAGCCCAGCTGCGCCAGGCCCAGAAAATGGAGGCCATCGGCACATTGGCCGGCGGCATCGCCCACGACTTCAACAACATCCTGTCGGCCATCATCGGTTTTACGGAACTTGCCGCCGACGACGCCCCGCCCGGTTCACGGCAGCAGCAGAACCTGGCGGAGGTCCTTGCGGCCGGCAGCCGCGCCACGGACCTCGTGCGCCAGATCCTGACATTCAGCCGGCGCAGTGAACAGGAGTTCAAACCCATCGACATCGCACCCGTTATCAAAGAGAGCCTCAAACTGCTGCAGGCATCGCTGCCGGCCGGCATCACCATCCGCCGCTACATCGGCAGCGATCTGGCCTACGTGCTGGCCGATCCCGTCCAGATCCACCAGATCATGATGAACCTGGGGACCAACGCCGCCCATGCCATGGAAAACCAGGAATCCGGGATACTGGAAGTAACACTCGAGGAAACAGAGCTAAATAGTGAGACGGCTGCGCGTTTCATGGACCTTTCCCCGGGGAATTTTTTAAAACTGACGGTGGCCGACAGCGGCTGCGGCATGACGTCCGAGGTGGTCGCCAATATCTTCGACCCCTACTTTACCACCAAGCCCAAGGACAAGGGCACCGGACTGGGGCTCGCCGTGGTGCACGGCATCGTGAAAAGCTGCCGGGGCATGGTCACGGTATCCTCCCGGCCCGGCGAAGGCGCCGTGTTCGAGATCTACCTTCCGGCGGTGGCCCCGCAAAAAAGAGGCCGGCAGCCGTCGCTGTCCGAACTTCCCCACGGCCGCGAGTCCGTCCTGTTCGTGGATGACGAACCGGCCCTGGCCACCATCGGCGCACACCGTTTAGAGCGCCTGGGCTACCGCGTGACGGTCCGCAGCAGCCCCCTCGAGGCGCTGGAACTGGTACGCGCCGCCCCCCAGCGCTTCGACCTGGTCATTACCGACCTGGGCATGCCGCACATGCGCGGCACGCGCCTGGCCGCCGCCATCGGCGAGCTCCGACCCGATCTGCCGGTGATCCTGTGCACCGGCTTCAGCGAAAAGCTGTCCGCCGAAAAGGCGCAGCAGATGGGGCTTGCGGCACTGCTGATGAAACCGGTGGGCCAGCACGAACTGGCTGTCACGGTGCGCCGGGTGCTGGATCGCGAAAAGGCGTCATCGGCGGATTGAGGGGCGGAAAGCGCACGGCCGCCGGTCGTTCGGCAAACCCCGTGCCCGCCGTTTTCGAAATGGGTCCTTCAGAGCTGCACCGGCACGAACACCCGCACCGGCTCGACGATCTGCGACGTTTCGGCGATCATCTTGATGCGGTTTACCAGGACCTCGCTGATTTCATTGCCCTTGGTGACCAGCAGTGCGCCGGTGGCGGTACGCACATCCTGCCCCAGCACCATGTGCGGCGTGAGCGCCGCTACCGGCAGGTCCTTGATTTCATACTTGGACTCCACACCGAAAATCGCTTCGAAAGCCCCGATGACACCGGCATCGTAAACGCCTTTTTGTTTTTTCATGCGCAGCAGCGCATTGGCCTTGGGAACGCCCTGCATCTCCAGGATGTCGTAATCCAGCACGGCTTTCAGAATACGTGCGCCCAGCGGAATGTCCTCTCCGCTGAGGGTGTCTTTGGGTATCCCGCCGCCGTCATAGTGTTTCTCCTGGTAGGCGATAATCCGCGAGATCTCCTCGATGCGCGGGATGTGGTCGAGCAGTTCCGACGCCATCATGGGCTGCATGGCGAAGAGCTGCCGTTCTTCGCCGTTGAGTTCCTGGCCCTGGTAAACCTTGTCCAGCACCTCGTGGGGCAGGACGATCCATCCGATCTGCGAGAGCATGGCGCCGGTTTCCAGTTTCCAGATATCCTCGAGGCCCAACTGCTCGCCGATCTGACGTACGTAGCGTTTGATGCGCGACGAACGGCCGAAAGCATCCGGACGGGCCATGGAGAGCATATCGCAGAGCACCTCGATGCTGCCCTTGAGGGTCTTTTCCAGAAGCTCCTTTTCAGCGGTCACCAGGCGGTACTGGGCGATCCCCTGCTCCAGCACCTGCACCAGATCCTCGCTGGCGCAGGGCTTGACCAGGAAACGAAATATGTTGCCCTGATTGACGGCCTGGATGGCATCGGCCAGATCGGCGTTTCCCGACAGCACCATGCGCACGCTGTCCGGGGACATCCGGCGCGCGCGGGCCAGAAACGCAATCCCGTCCATCACCGGCATGCGCAGATCGGAGACGATCACCGCAAAGGGGCCGTGGTTGAGCACGGCGTCGAGCCCTTTTTCCGGGCCCAAAGCCGTGGTGACGGCAAAGCGGCTGCGCAGCTGGCGTTTCATGGAACTCAACACATTGGGTTCGTCATCGACGAACAGCACCTTTTCATCCATTTTCAGATTTTCTCCTCTGCCGTCTGAGCGTACAATTCCTGCCACGCCTGCGCCTTTTCGGGCCACCGGAGGCCGGACAGATAGTCGGCATCCGCATCCGCCGGAACCTGCGCCGGGTCATCCGCCGAAAGGCTTCCGTTGATCAGCATGTCGGCCACGCAGACCGCCGCCAGTGCATCGAAATCCCGGCCGGTGGGCGAATGGTGATGCAGCACGGCTTCCACGATGGGATCCGGCAGGCCCCACAATCCCAGCAGGTACGCGCCCACCTCGGCGTGCGTGGCACCGAAAATTTCCTGTTCAACCGCAATGCGCCCCTGATCCGGCCGGGCGGCCAGACGCTTGGCTAGCGCGGCACAATCATCCGGCAGGCGTGCGGCCAGCACCAGCTTGCCCACGTCGTGCAGCAGACCGGCCATCTGGCTGTGGTCCTGGGCCATCTTGTCCAGAGATTCGTTCTTGGCGATGCGCGCGGCCAGATCGCCGGTGCGCAGGCTGTGCTGCCACAGGCCTTCGATGAAGGCGTCCGACAGATTGCGGCTGTCGAAAGCCGAAAAAATTTCAGCGGTCAGCACCAAGGCTTTGATGGTTTCCAGGCCCAGCAGGTTGACGGCGTGCTGCGGATCGGCAATGCGGCGCGGCAGGCCGAAAAAAGACGAATTGACCAGTTGCAGGATCTTGGCGCTCATGGCCGGGTCCCGGGCCACGATGTGGCCGATCTTCTGCATGCTCACATCGGCAGACTGCACCTCGTCCATGATCTGCGCATAAAGTGACGGCAGACTCGGCAAAGCGTCCATGCGTGCCACGATCCGTTGGACACAATCTTTGGTCAGCAGGGCATTCAGGTTGCAGGAGCGCGTGATGGTGGCGATCAGCTGCTCGGCATCGCAGGGCTTGGAAAGATACTGGTGAGTGGGCGAAACCGCTTTTAAAATCAGTTCTTTGTCCGAATGACCGGAGAGGACGATGCGCACGGTTTTAGGGTAGCGCTCCTGGACGGCGGACAACAGCTCGACACCGTTCATGCCCGGCATGCGCATGTCCGTGACCACCACGTCAACGGCTTTTTGCGAAAAGACCTCCAGGGCCTGGCGGCCGCCGGAAACAAACGCCATGTCCCACTGTTGGCGCATTGTGTGCAGCATGCGCCGCAGCCCCTGCAGAATCCTGGGTTCGTCATCCACAAAAAGCACGCTGAGTTTACGATCCATAGTGCGAACCTTGCTTTGAGTCCACCGGCAGCCGCACGATGAACGTCGTGCCATGCCCCGGCGTGGTTTCAAAGGTAATGCTGCCGCCGTGCTTCTCCACGACCACCGCGTGCGAGATGGCCAGTCCCTGGCCCGTTCCCCGGCCCACTTCCTTGGTGGTAAAAAAGGGATCGAAAATGCGGTTCTGGATTTTCTCGGGAATGCCCGGCCCGGTGTCGCCGATGCGCACTTCCACGCCCCCGTCCACCGGCCGGGTACAGATGCGGATAGTGCCCCTGTGTTCGTTTTCGGGCGACACGACCTCGCCGATGGCGTGGGCGGCATTGATCAGCAGGTTCAAAAAAACCTGGTTCATCTCCCCCGGCAGGCAGGGCACCGGCGGCAGCTCCGCGGAAAGGTCCATTTCGAGATCCGCCACGTATTTGTACTCGTTGCGGGCCACGGTGACCGTGCTCTCCAGCGCCCGGTTGAGGTCCACGAAAGTCTTCTCCTCCTGTCCCGGGTGGGAAAACTCCTTCATGGAGCGTACGATGCGGCTGACCTGTTCCACGCCTTCCAGCGACTGCCGGACGGCCACCGGAACTTCTTCGCATAGGTAGTCAATGTCGACTTCGGCGGCCGTTTTGGCTGCAGTCTGGACGACTTCCGGCGGCACCGTCCCGGACTGGGCCGCACGCACCACCTGGTCGCAGGCGCGCTGGAGACGCGCCATGTCGGTGAACGCATCACGCAGAAAACGCAGGTTGTCACCCACATACTGGATGGGCGAATTGATCTCGTGGGCAATGCCGGCCGCCAGCTGGCCGATGGACTCCAGTTTCTGCGCCTGGCTCAGCTGGGCCTCCAGGATGCGTTGCTCGGTGATGTCCATCGCCAGTATCAACACCCCCTGGCATTTGCGGCCCTCCTCCTGAATGGGGTTGAGCGATACACTCAGGAAACCGTCGCGGCCGTCGGTACGCGTGAAGCCGACATCCGACAGCTCGGTGGGGCGCCCCTGCCGGCAACAGGCCGACACGGCCGGCAGGACGACCTCGCGGGACCAGGGAACGGCGGTGTCCTTCAGCAGCTGCCCCTTAACCTTTTCTTCTGGGAGATCAAAGGTTTCACGGGCCGCCTGGTTCCAGCGCACGATGCGGCCCGCAGCGTCGACTTCGATCAGGATGGAAGTGATGGAATTGACCAGCTGCGCCAGTTCCCGGTGGGCATGCCGCAGCTCTTCGGCGGCCTGGTGCCTGGTACTGATATCGCGCGCCACGTGCACACAGCCGATCTGGTGCCCGGCCGCGTCGCTAAGCGGCGAGGTGCTCACCAGAAAATGGCCGTCCAGCTCCGGCAAGGTCAGTTCCAGGGAGTGCTCCCGGTTGTCTTTCATGGTACCGGCATGGGGGCAGCCCGTGATGGGCTGCCGCGTGCGGTGCACGAGGTGGAAGCACTGTTTTCCAATGGCATCTTGCTTGCAAACCCCCAGGCGCTCCGCCATGGCGCGGTTCAGCTGCTGAATGCAATGCCTCTCGTCGATAATGGCGATCAAATCGGGTACGGCATCGAAGGTCGTTTCCCACTGCCGCTTGGCGCGGGTGATTTTCTGTTCGGCCTCTTTCTGGGCGCTGATATCGAAAAAAACGCCGTCGATGTACGCAATGCGGCCGTCGGCGTCGAGAACGATCCGGCCGCGGTCCTCCAGCCAGACGATGCGGCCGTCGTGCGTACGGATGCGGTACTGCCGAACGAATGTGCCGTCACCCGCCAGCGCCAGCCGGGTGGCGGCCTTGACGGCCTCGAGGTCTTCAGGCACAATCAGGTCCGGCCACTTCAGCCCCAGCCTGGATATGTCGGCCGCGCTGTAGCCGGTCAGGATTTCCAGGCTGCCGTTCAGGATCTGCAAGGACCAATCCGCCGTGCCGCGATACACGGCACACGGCAGGTTGCTCATCAGCGCACGGTAGCTTTCCTGGCTGCGCTGCAGCTCTGCCTGCGCTTTTTTCAGGGCCTGGATGGACCGCTTAAGTTCGGCGGTGCGCGCTTCCACCATGGCCGAAAGATTCTTGCGGTGGAAACGGTCGGCGATTTCCAGCTGCCGGCGCTGCAGGGCATTGATCACGCAAATCAGCACCACATTGCGTTCGAGCGGTTTGACAAGGTAACCGTAAACACCCAGCTGTACGGCTTCTTCCACTACCGCCAGGTCGTCGATGCCGGACATCATCACCACCGCTGTTCCGGGAAAACTGTCCAGAATGAACTCCGCCAGGCTGAGCCCGGATTCGTCCGGCATCTTGATATCGCACAGTACCAGCTCAAAGGATCCGGCCGACAGCCGATCGCGGGCCGCGGCGCTGCTGTCGGCCACAACGCAGGTGTATCCCCGATCAGCCAGATAACTCGTAAGCAGCTGCCGGACCGGCTTTTCGTCGTCTACGATGAGCACGCTGGCCATGACTTCCCCTTTTCTATGGCTGATTGCCGCCAGCACTCCGGTCGGCTGTATGGCGCTTGAGCGAATCGCCCGGTTCCAGCGGCAGGCGTATGGTGAAGGTCGTGCCTTCCCCGGTACGCGACTCGAAATCGACCACGCCGCCGTGGTGATCCACAACCGCCGAATAGACATACGCCAGGCCCTGGCCCGTACCCCGGCCCACTTCCTTGGTGGTGAAAAACAGGTCGAAAACCTTGGACCGATGCGCTTCGGGAATACCGCAGCCGCTGTCGGAAACCTGCATTTCGACCCACCCGCTCCGTGCAAAGGTCTTCACCCTGATGGTGCCCCTGTCGCGGCGGCCCGCGGCCCGGGTTTCTTTGACCGCATCCACGGCATTTAAAATCAGGTTCAGTACCACCTGGCTCAGCTCGTCGGGATAGCCGGGTATGGGCGGCAGGTGCGGATCCAGATCGGCGACCAGCTCCGCCACCGGCTGCCAGGCATTGCGGGCCACGGCCAGCGAATTTTCAATGCGCTGGTTCAGGTCCACGGTGCCGGCCTGGCCGCCGGGTTTGTGCGCGGCGTAATCGCGCAGGATCTGCACGATGCGCGTTACCTGGGCCACACCTTCGAGGGACTGCTCGAGGGCCGGCGGAATTTCCTCCCTTAAATAAGCCAGGTCGACGGCTTGGCCCGCCGCACCCTTCTCCGAGGCCTGGGTATCACCGGATGCCAGCAGCGTATCCAGTTCACCGAAAGCCTC
>JALSRD010000077.1 GCA_026984935.1 Desulfobacterales bacterium | reverse complement strand
GGAACTTTTGCGAATCGATGGTCTGCAAACCCATTTCTTTACGCGTAAGGGCGTCGTAAGGGCTGTCGATGGCATCTCCTTCGGCCTCAAGAGAGGTGAAATCCTCGGGCTTGTGGGGGAATCGGGCGCCGGCAAATCCATCACCGGATTTTCCATCATCCGTCTGATCGACCCGCCGGGGCGCATCATCAACGGCAAAATCCTGCTGGAGGGCCGCAATCTCCTGCAGTTGGATGCCGCCACAATGGATGCGATTCGCGGGGATCACATTTCCATGATCTTTCAAGACCCGCAGACATCCCTCAACCCGGTGCTTTCCATCGGGCGGCAACTCACAGAGACCATTTGCTACCACCGTCAGGACGTTTCCGGCAAAGAAGCGCAGGCACGCTCTGTGGAAATGCTGCGGCAGGTCGGAATTGCATCACCGCTAAAACGCCTGCGGAGTTACCCGCACCAGCTGTCCGGCGGCATGCAGCAGCGCATGGTCATTGCCATGGCCCTGATCAACAACCCCAAACTGCTCATCGCCGATGAACCGACCACCGCCCTGGATGTGACCATTCAGGCGCAAATTCTGATGCTCATGAAGAAACTGTGCGAGCAGTACGATTCGTCACTGGTCCTCATCACCCACGACATCAGCGTGGTCTCCCAGATGTGCCATCGCGTTGCGGTCATGTATGCCGGGCGCATCGTGGAGTACGGGGAAAAATCCGACATCCTGTATCATCCGCTGCATCCGTACACCAGGGGGCTCATCGCCTGCCTGCCGAAACTCAACGAAACCCGCGACCGGCTCTACCAGATCCCGGGCGTGATGCCGAGCTTGCTGGATCTGCCGGCGGGCTGCTATTTCAGGAACCGCTGCCCGGATGCCGGCGATAACTGCCTGGAGTATCCGGAGCTACGTTGGATAAACGGTCGCCATGTCGCATGCCACAGGGTAAAATGAACTTCCTTCTCGAAGCCAGAGACGTCGTAAAAACGTTCAAGGTCAAGGTCTCTTGCATGCAGACGCGGCGTGCCCATGCGCTCAACCGGGTCTCCCTGTGGATTCCGAAAGGCAAAACGCTGTCGCTGGTCGGCGAAAGCGGCTGCGGCAAAACCACCCTGGGCAAGAGCATCGTGGGACTCTACCGCATCGATGCGGGCAGCATCCTTTTCAACGGCAGCGATATTGCGCACCTTACGCCGCAGCAACGCCGACCGATCCAGAAAAATATCCAGATGATCTTTCAGGATCCATACTCTTCCTTGAATCCGCGTAAAAAGGTGAAGTCGATCTTAGAGCAGCCCCTCAACATCTTCCATCGCATGACCCGGAACGACAGGCGCCGGCGGCTTGAGGAGATCTGCGGAGACGTGGGGCTGGACCTTTCCTACCTGGAGCGCTACCCGCACCAGTTCTCCGGCGGTCAGCGTCAGCGCATCGCCATCGGCAGGGCCATCATTCTGAAACCGGCGCTGGTGGTAGCGGACGAACCCGTTTCCGCGCTGGATGTCTCGATACAGTCCCAGATATTGAACCTGCTCATGGATCTTCAGGAAAAGTTCGGGCTTACCTATCTGTTCATCACGCACGATATCAGCGTGGTCAAACACATCAGCGACCTGGTCAGCGTCATGTACCTGGGACAAATCGTGGAATATGGGGCCAAAGTCAGGCTTTTCCAAAAACCCCGGCACCCATATACCAGAATGCTGCTTGCCGCGGTTCCCGATATCAGCCGGCCGGAAATTGCAGACGGCGGACTGAGCCGCGGGGAAGTCCCCAGCCCCATCGACCTGCCGCAAGGCTGCTTTTTTGCCAGCCGCTGTCCGGACCGGGTACAACGCTGTACGCAGGAAGCACCCGGCCTGGTGGAAATCGAAGCGGATTACTTTGTGCGCTGTTTCAAGGTGCGATAGTCCGGCCCGGGCAACGCCCATCCAGAACATGCTTCCGGCAGCCCGGCAGGGGCGGCGCGCATGCCCGCAGCACAACGCCCATCCGGCCCATGGACGGCTGCTATCCAAGAGCAATGCGAAACACTTTGCGCGGCCTTCCCCGGCGAATCTGTTCCATGCCGATTTCCTGCGCCAAACCTGCACCCACAAGCTTGGACATCAGGCGGCTGCCACTGCGGGTGGTGATGTGCAGCGCCTCCGACAGCTCGTAAACGGTGACATCGGTTCTCTGGTTTTTTTCCAGAAAACCCGTGATCCTGGCGATGTTGCGCGGGCCGATGCCGGTGCGCCTTGAGATTTCCCCGACTTTTTCGTCCGACCACCGGGTCCTGTAGGTCTCATCGGCCCCGCTTCCCGGTGTGATCACATCCCCTTGCGCAGTAAGAATCTTGACGGCATTTCCCGTTTTCTGGGCCAGCACCAGCGCTTCCTTGGCATGATGAAAGGCGTTCATCGGATTCGTCCCGTATCCCACCCCGACACTGACCGTCAGATTGAAGCCGGAAAAGATTTCGAAGAGCAGCGGGAAATCCCGGTAGTTGTCGGTATACTTTTCAACCAGAAAGCGTGTCGATATGAAATAGTAGCGGCCGGAGCCGATGGAAACGACAAATGAAGAGACGTCGTCCTGGAAATCCAGCACCTTCCCGTAGACACGCAGGAGCAGCCGCTGGAGTCTGAATTCATCAGAAAAGCGGGTACAGAGGCGATCGAAGCCGTCTATCTGGATGACACCCACCGCCGGCTGAACACTGCTGGATTGGCGGAAATAGATTTTATTGAGGATATGGTTGACACCCTTTTTGATGGAAAAACAGGTATGCGTAATCAGCTCGCAGGGAATCTCCCGTTGCCGGAGCGCCTCATACACGCTGTAAAAGCAGGTAAACAGGCGGATGCGTGGGATGTTCCGGTAATTTCGCAGATGAAAGGCGGTGATGCCGTCGATGTCCGTCTGGCTGTCGAGCTGGACCGTGCGGATGTGCTTCAAACTCATGCCGAGTTCGTTGTATACTTTTTTGACAGTGTTGCGGCTGATGGTGTCGATGCTCACCTTTTGCGGCGGATCTGACCGGAAGGCGAAAAGCACCTTGATCAGGCAGCTTTCGTCATATTCGAGATAGTCGAGAACCAGCCGGCTATCGAGCTGCTTGCGCACAACCTGGTAGGGGAATTTACCGGTGAAGAGTATGCCTTCCACATCGCATATGCTTTTGACCAGTGAAACCGCCTGCGTATAGTGTTCATAGCAGTAGGGAACCAGTTCAATGTTGGGGTCTGAATCCCCGCGGCTCGCCAGAATTTCATCGATTCTTTTTTTAACGCCGACGATCGCAATCTTCATCTGTACTACCATTCTCCGATTTTTTCTCTGTCCATAACTCCAGCATCCCACCGTGCTTGTCAAGTTGCGATTCAAAACTCGTGTGATCGGCATCGCCACAGCCTGCACCGGGCCTGAACACGATTGCGGTTTGCCCTGGCCTCCGGGGCGACGGCATCGCATAACCGCACATCCGCCTGGCAGTCGCCGCTGGTTTGTGATACCTAAGTGGACCGATTCATCAATACGATGGCATTCATCCGCCCATGCATTCCGTCTGGCTGTGTTGCGCAACCCACGACATATCCTCGATATGCCGAAGTTTGCGCGCCTGGCCGGACGGGCGCCTTGGCGGCTTCGGTGCGTCACCGAATTTCCGGATCCGACCGCCGAGGCAAAATCTGCCCCGACACATGGAAGCAGGTGAAAGTGTTTGGCAAAACCCGCGACTTGCAGCCTTATCCCACCGAAAATGGACGGTTTTTTTATGGATACGTCCTGGTGGCGGCGTCCTTCGTACTGCAGGCCATCGGCTGGGGGATCTACAACAGCTTCGGGGTTTTTTTCAACCCGATGATGAACGCCTACGACTGGTCCCGGGCGGGGATATCCGGAGCCGTCTCCGTCAGTTTCTGCATATACGGCCTTTTCAGTATTCTGCTGGGACGGCTCAACGACCGCGTCGGCCCCAGGCTCATCATGTCGGTCAGCGGTGCCTTCCTGGGTGTCGGCTACCTGCTGATGTCGCGCATGACAGCTCTCTGGCAACTCTACCTGCTCTACAGCCTGCTGGTGGGCATCGGCATCAGCGGCACCGACGTGGTGCTGCTGTCCACCATCGCCCGCTGGTTTGTGCGTCTGAGGGGCCGCATGAGCGGCGTTCTCAAGGTGGGAACCGGCGTGGGCATGCTGGTCATGCCATTGTTTACCAACTGGCTGATCACGGCCTTTGGCTGGCGTACCGCGTTCTTTGTGGCGGGCATCGTGGTGCTGGTGCTGTTCATCGGACTGTCCCAGCTGCTGGTGCGCGATCCGGCCAGCCACGGGCTACTGCCCGACGGTGACGGGCGGCTGGCGGCTACCCGCCACCGTTTGGCGGAGACCGGCTTCAGCTTCAGGCAGGCGCTGCGGAACCTGCAAATGTGGCTGATCTGTACCGCCTATTTTCTACTGCTGGTCTGTGTATTCACCGTCGTGCTGCACATCGTGCCGCATGCCATCGACCTGGGCATCCCTCGCAGCGCGGCCACCCGCGTGCTGGCTACCATTGGCGGCCTGAGCATCGCCGGACGGTTTATCATGGGCTTTGCCAGCGACCGCATCGGGAACAAGTGGGCCCTGGCCATCTGCTTTGCTTTCCTGTGCGCCAGCCTGGGCTGGCTGCTGCTGGCCGACCGGCTGTGGATGCTTTTCGTATTTGCGGTTATTTACGGATTTGCGCATGGCGGTTTTTTTGCCGTCATGTCGCCGCTGATCGCCGAGTTTTTCGGCACGGCCGCCCACGGCGCCATTTTCGGCGTGATGATCTTCGTTTCCTCCCTCGGCGGGGCCATCGGACCACTGCTGGCCGGCTATTTTTTCGATCTCACCGGCAGCTATCGCATGGTGTTTCTGGGACTGCCGGTCATCAGTGCCATGGGCCTGGGCGCCACCTTGATGCTGCGTCCGCCGGCACAGCCCTGAACAACAGGCGGTTCCCGCCAGCCGACAGCCTGCACAGTTTTCCCCGCATACCGGATTCTGCAAAAAAAAAAGCGGGGCCACGGCCCCGCTTTCCGGCATCCCAGGTGGTATGTGCCTGCTACAAATATTTGAATGTCTGATACTGCTCCTCGGTGAGTTTGTTCCAGGCGTTCATGTTCTTCTGGAAGTTGAGGAAATGCGCATAGACTTTCTTGCTCATGGGATCCTTGGCGGCCAGCTCGTCGAGCACCTGTTTGGACAGCTTCTTGAGGTCCTTGAGCACGGATTTCGGAAACTGCTTCACCTGTACATGGTGCTTGTTGACCAGCTCCTCGAGGGCGGCGTTGTTCTTGGCCTCGAACTCGGAGAGCATCCACATGTTGGACCGGTAGGCGGCCGTCTCCACGATGGCCTGCAGGTCCTTGGGCAGCGACATCCAGGCTTTCTTGCCCACGATCATCTCCAGCGCCGTTCCCGGCTCATGCCAGCCCGGCCAGTAGTAGTACTTGGCCGCCTTGTAAAAGCCCATTTTCTTGTCATGGTAGGGCCCTACCCACTCGGTGGCGTCGATGACACCGCGGTCCAGGTTGGTGTAAATCTCACCGCCGGCCACCAGCACGGCGTTGCCGCCGGCCTTGGCCACGACCTTGCCGCCCAGGCCCGGAATACGCATCTTGAGGCCCTTGTAGTCGGCAATCGAGTTGATCTCCTTGTTGAACCATCCGCCGGCCTGGACGCCGGTATTGCCGGCCAAAAAGGGTTTGACGTTGAATGGGGCGTAAACTTCCTCCCACAGCTTCATGCCGCCGCCGCTGAGAATCCAGGCGTTCATGGACTGGGCGTTGAAACCGAAAGGCACGGCGGCGAAAAACTGCGCCGCCGGCGCCTTGCCGGCCCAGTAGTAGGCCGCACCGTGACCCATCTGCACGGTCCCCTGGCTGACGGCGTCGAAACCCCCCAGCGGCGGGACCAGTTCGCCCCCGCCGTAAACGCTGATCTTCAGGCGGCCGTCGCTCATCTCCTCCACCCACTGGGCCAGCTTGTCGGCCCCCTCGCCGAGCATGGGAAAATGCGGCGGCCAGGTGGTGACCATCTTCCACTTAAATTTCTTGGACTTGGCAAAGGCCGGAGCGACCTGGGTCGCCAGGCCGGCACCCACGGCGGCAGCGCCGATACCGGCCTTTTTGATAAACTGACGTCTCTCTTTTTTCATGGAACCCTCCTTGTTTGGAATTTGCGGGCCTCTATCTGCCGCACGCCGGCTGCGCCGTTTCGGGCGGCAAAGGGATTTATGGTGTCATCATATAGAAAGATCCCACACGGTTTGTCAACAGCTTGTTTTTCAGATGGATTTCCCCGTCGCATGGTCGGCTGCCGGCGCGCCGGACGGCAGCCGACCCTGCAGGCGCTGGTCGAGCAGGGTATAACGCCGCTGGGTTTTGTCGTTTCCCACGGCAATACCCAGCGCCTTGCGCGTCCCCACCACGACCGCAAGCCTGCGGGCCCGCGTGATGGCGGTGTACACCAGGTTGCGCTGCAGCAGCACATAATGCTGCGTCAGGATGGGCACCACCACGGCCGGGTATTCGGACCCCTGGGATTTGTGGATGGATATGGCATAGGCCAGCACGATCTCGTCCAGCTCATAAAAATCATAGGGCACCAAACGTTCTTCGAAGCGGATCAGCAACTGCCGGCTTTCCGCCTTAAGTTGTATAATACGGCCGATGTCGCCGTTGAACACCTCCTTTTCGTAATTGTTGCGAATCTGCATCACCTTGTCCCCGATGCGGAATCCACCGCCCCCGCACGCCAGGTTCCGGCTCGCCGGGTTGAGTGCCGCCTGCAGCGCGCGGTTCAGGTTGGCGGCGCCGACTACGCCGCGGTGCATGGGGGTGAGCACCTGTATATCCCTGCCGGCATCGAATCCGAAACGCTGCGGGATGCGGTCTTTGACGAACTCGACGATCAGGTCGCACACCTGCTGCGGGTCGGCGCGCTCGATAAAATAGAAATCCGTCCGCTGCGCATCTGCCGGCGTGTCGGTCTGCGGCATTTTGCCGGCGTTGATGCGGTGGGCATTGACGACGATGCGGCTGGCCTGGGCCTGGCGGAATATTCTGTCCAGGGTAACGACCGGCACGACCTTGCTGCGGATCATATCCGACAGGATGCTGCCGGGGCCCACCGAGGGCAACTGGTTGACATCCCCCACCAGTACCAGCACGGTGCCCGGCGAAACGGCCTTGAGCAGATGGTGCATGAGCACGGTGTCGATCATGGAGGCTTCGTCGACGACCAGCAGATTGCAATTGAGGGGATGCCGGTCGTTTTTCTGGAAACCGCCCTTTTGAAAGCTGAACGCCAGCAGGCGGTGAATGGTTTTGGCCGGGTGCGCGGCGGCTTCGCTGAGCCGTTTGGCCGCCCGTCCGGTGGGTGCCGCCAGCAGCACTTTGGCCTTGAGCGCTTCAAATACGGCTAGCACGGCGCGGATGATGGTGGTCTTGCCGGTACCCGGTCCGCCGGTGATCACCAGCACGTTTTCAGACAGCGCGCAATGCACCGCCTGCATCTGCTTTGCGGCCAGTTCGAAGCCCAGACGCTGCCGCAGCCAGCCAGCCAGACGCCGGCCATCCACCGGACGAACCGAGGCCGGCGCCTGCAGCAAGCGTTTCAATCTGGCCGCCACGTGTGCTTCGCACACGTGGAATTTACTTAAATAAATCGCGCGCCGGCTGGGCCCTGCGCGAGCGGAGCCGGTATCCCAGTCTTCGATGACAATCCTTTTTTGCATGGCGAGCTGTTCAAAGGCACTCATTACGGCTCCGCGCGTCACCTCCAGAATCGCGCAGCACTTGGCGGCCAGCAATCCATCCGGGTAGTAGACGTGCCCCTCATCCGCAAGGCGATTCAGAACATAAAGAACACCCGCCTGGATGCGCTGGGCGGAATCGCGCGCAACACCCAGCTGCTGCGCAATGCGGTCGGCAGTCACAAATCCGACGCCGGCGATATCGGCAGCCAGCCGGTAAGGGTTCTCGCGCACCGCCGCGATGGCCCGGCTGCCGTACTGCTTGAAGATACGGACCGCGAAGGCCGGGCTGACACCGTGGCCCTGCAGAAAAATCATGACATCACGGATATGGGCCTGTTCCCGCCAGGCTTCGCGGATCATGGCAATGCGTTTTTTGCCGATACCTTCTACCTCACCGAGACGCGCAATATCGCCATCGATGACCGCCAGCGTCTGATCGCCGAAATGTTTGACAATCCGCACGGCCATTTTGGGCCCGATGCCGCGGATCATCCCGGAACCCAGGTACCTGACGATCCCGGCTGCCGTGGCCGGCACGCCGGTGGTGTATGAAACCACTTTGAACTGCGGGCCGTAGGTGGGGTGCGTCACCCAGTGGCCGCGCACGGCAAGGACCTGTCCCGGAGCGGGATCGGCCAGGCTGCCGACAGCCATCACCGGATGGCCACGTCCCTCGACTTTCAGCCGCACAACGCTGTAGCCGCTTTCGGGATCGCTGTAAGTAATATGTTCGACCTGACCGCGCAATTCGATCAGCGGCGGTTCTTTTTTTTCAGTCTGCATTGCGGACATCCGTGCTTTCCACGTCTCTTCCACCGGCCTTGCCCAAAGGGCTCTTAAATCCGGTATCACCGCCTGTATCACATCCGCGCACCGGTTGACAGACCCGGCCGCTTGCGGTATGGGAATCCTCCGACCCTTCGAACAGCCGGGGACTGCCTCCCGGTCAACGACCAAGCGCTGTACGCCATTGAAAGGTTCCCCGCTGCCATGATCGATCCACGCGAACGCCGCATCCTGCTGATCACCTGTTTCGGCCACTTCATGAGCCACTTCCACATGCTGGTTTTTCCGGCGCTGGTGCTGCCTTTAACTTCCCGTATGACGCTTGACCTGCCCCACGTACTGGACCTTTCTTTCTGGATGTACCTTTTTTTCGGTGTGACGGCGCTTCCCTGGGGCATGCTCGCAGACCGCTGGGGTGCCAAACGTCTGATGCTGCTGTTTTTCGCGGGCGGCGCTCTGAGCTGTCTGGCGGCAGCGCACTGGATCGGCTCTCCACAGGCTTATGAAATCGCACTGGCGGCGCTGGGCGTTTTCTCGGGCATCTATCACCCGGCCGGACTGGGTTTGATCTCCAAGGAACTGGAACACGTCAGCCTCGGCATGGGGTACAACGGCATGGCCGGCAACCTGGGCCTGGCCACAGCGCCCTTGCTGGCCGGCCTGATCAACTGGCTATGGGGGCCGGCCGCCGTCTACCTGACCCTGGCAGCCTTGAATGTTGCCGGTATTGCCCTGATGCTGGCCTTTCCACTGTCCGAATCGCCACCGGCGCGGGCCAACGCCGCTGCCGGAGACAACGGCAACCTCAACGCCTTTCTGATCCTTTTAGTGGCCATGATGCTGGGGGGGATCGCCTACCGCGGGGCCACCGTGATCTTTCCGGCCTATTTTGAACTGCGCAGCACCTGGCTCATCGACGCCCTGACCGCTCTTTGGGGCCGGCACCTCTCCGGTAACGTGGTCGCCACGGGCATCACCTCCGTCATCTTTCTGGCCGGCATTTTCGGCCAGTACAGCGGCGGCCGCCTGGCCCAACGTTTCGATGCCCGCTACTGCTACCTGGCCTTTCATCTGATCACCCTGCCGGCGGTATTTTTAATGGCCGCCGCCGCCAACCTGGCGCTGGGCGGCCTGGCCATGGTCTACTTCTTCTTTTTGCTGGGCATGCAGCCGGCCGAAAATACACTGGTGGCCCGTTTTTCCTCAAGACGTCTGCATCATTCGGCCTACGGCACCAAGTTTGTTTTGACCTTCGGTGTCGGCGCCCTGGCTGTCAAGCTGGTCCAGCATATTGAATCGGCTTTGGGGCTGTCGTTTGTTTTCCCGGCTCTGGGGCTGGTTTCGGTGCTGCTGGTGAGTGCAATTCTGGTGCTGATCCGCAGAACCTCGCCGGCCGACGGATCACGGGATTGAGGCCAGCCGTTCCGGTTTGAGCATATAACCCACTCCCTGGACAGTGACGATGCAGCCGCAAGCGCCATGCCCGGTTTCCAGCTTGGCA
The DNA here is from genome assembly GCA_026984935.1 of Desulfobacterales bacterium. GTDB lineage: Bacteria > Desulfobacterota > Desulfobacteria > Desulfobacterales > JALSRD01 > JALSRD01. Next base: position 33,346 of record JALSRD010000077.1, on the reverse strand, counting down.
CGCAGGTGCTGAATGTGCACATCGATGGTGCGGCTCCAGCGGTACAGCGTCTTGGCCGGCCAGAGACTTTTGCGGATGGTTTCGCGGTCGAGCACCTGCCCGGCATGCCGCGCCAGCAGGCAGAGCAGGTCGAACTCCTTTTTGGTCAGCGGCACGTTTTCGCCGTTGAGCCGCACCTGACGGCTGGCGGCATCGAGGTGCAGCACACCGATTTTCAGCATCCCGCCATCCGGCAATCCCGGACGGCGCAGTCTGGCACGCACACGCGCGGCAAGCTCCAGGTAGTCAAACGGCTTGACGATATAATCATCGGCACCGCTTTCCAGGCCCAACACCTTATCCGTGACCGCGTCTTTGGCGGTCAGCATGATGATGGGCGTCTGCGACTGGGCACGCACGGCACGGCAGACCTGGATGCCATCGATATCCGGCAGCATCAGGTCGAGAATAACGAGATGGATATTTCCGGCATGAAAAAGCTCCAGGGCCTGTCGGCCGCTGGATGCACAGAGGGTCTGGTAGCCGTCCAGCTCAAGGTTGTCTTTCAGAATCCGGAGGATGTCTGCGTCGTCGTCAACGACCAGCACGCGGATGGCCGCAGGTTTGTGCCGGCTCTCAGGCATGCTGCACACTCGGGCCTGTTTTTCCCTGTTCACGTGGAAGCACAAAGGCAAAACGACTGCCCCGACCGAGTGAACTCTCCAGCCAAATCCTGCCGCCATGCGCTTCCACCAGCGCTCTGCAGATGGCCAGGCCGATGCCCGACGATCCCTTGCAGAGGCTGCCGGAAGCGTCCTGCCCAGGTACCTGGAAAAACTTTTTGAACACAGCGCGCTGGTACTGCCGCGCAATGCCCGGCCCCTGATCGGACACGCAGACGCCGATTTCCAGCTCCTCCGGCGTAACAGCCACCCTGATACGGCTGTTTGGGGGTGAAAATTTTACGGCATTGGCCAGCAGGTTGGACACCACCTGGTAGATGCGATGACGATCCATTACCAACATCGCTGATTGCGGCGCATCCAGGTGGATCGCCAGCTTTTTTTGGGCGGCTTCGGCCTGCAGGGCGGAAATCGCCTCGCCTGCCAGTTCGACCATATCGGCCGGCTGGCGGTCCAATTCCAGATGGCCGGCTTCGATCCTGGAAAAATCCAGCAGATCGAAAATGGTGTGAATCAGGTGGTCGCTGTTCTTGCGGATGATGTCGATGTACGCCGGATCGTTGCAGGAAGCCTTGCGCGCCAAAATATCGGCAGCCCCCTTGATGGCCGTCAGGGGCGTTCGCAGTTCGTGGGAAATATCGCTGAAAAACGCCACCTTGGCCGCGTTTAAGGCCTGAAGCTCTTCGTTGGCCTGCATCAGTTCGCGATTGGTCTGTGAGAGATCGCGGGTAGCCTCGGCGACCTTTCTCTGCAACTGTCGATGACTGGACTTCAGTTTTTCGTCCAGCCGGCTGCACAGCCCGGAAAGTTCCCGCAGCTCATCTCCGCAGGTGACTGCCTGCCCGTCAAAAGCATCTTGGCGGATGTGCGCGGTCAGGTTTCGAATCTGTCTGATGGGATTGAAGATCATGCGGCGCGCAAAGAAAAACAGCCCCCCGATCAGGGCCAGCGCCAGGGCCGTCATGGATGCAAAGGTGATCAGACGCTCTTTCGCGATGGCGCGATAGGCATTTTCAAAGGGAATGCTGACACTGATACACCCGCCGATACCGCCCACATAATACTTTGCGGAATGATGGCAGGCCAGGCAGCTTCGGCGCACCACCAGCGGGGCGGCATAGCGGAAATAATGCCTGCCCCCGATGACTTCGATGCTGCTGGCGGCATCCACGTCTCCCCTGCGAAACCGGCAGAGCGCACGGCTTTCGAAGGCATCCGGCCGGTTTTCAGGGTTTAAGCCGTTGAAGTTGGCGATGCTGAAAGCGTAAAGATGCTGGTGTCGGGCACGCCGGGAGAGGCGACGTGTCAGGCCGGCCGGTGTAATGCGGGTGTACACCACGGCGGCAGACCGGCCGGCTTTCCCGTCTTCGGAACCCGGCACCAGGATATAGCCGTGGTCGGAAACCCACTGGCGGGTCAGGACAACCTGACGATACAGGATACGGGCCTGCTTTTCCACCTGTTCGATGATCAGCTGCGCATGCCGCCTGCAAATCCACCAGGAAAGCGTGCCGAACACCAGCACCACCAGCACCACCGTCAGTGCGAGATACTTGTAGGAAATTTTGTGCCTAAAACGCTGAAACATGCGGCGCGCCCCTTATGCATGCAGACCTTGCGCAAATTACCAGATTAGCGTCTCAGAATCAATGCTCTAAATTTTACATTTTCTTTACATCTTTTTACCCCTTTTTTACATGCGTTTCTGCTATTAAAATACAGGTTTTTTGTCTGAATACAGAAAGCAGTATCTGCAGACGGCTTGACGAGGAGGTGATGCAATGGCGCCTGTCGCGACGGCGAAAAAGTCCGGCGGCCGAAAAGGATGGTGGTTCGGGCTGGCGGTCGGTATCGTGCTCATGGCAATCATTGTACTGGCGTCGGGGTTTATGATCGAAACCACCAACACCGACACTTTTTGCGTCAGCTGCCACGTCATGATCCCCTTTCGCACAGCTTGGCAGGGGGCCTTTCACGGCGGGCAGAACCCACAGGGTTTTGCGGCCCAATGCGTAGACTGCCACCTGCCCCACGGCAATTTCTACCAGTATTTTATCACCAAAGCGGTCACCGGCATCGGCGATGTCATTCACAACCTTTATATCGATCCGTATACCTACGACTGGATCGGCAAGGCCGATGAGCACCGGCAGCGATTCACCTTTGACAGCGCCTGTCGCCACTGTCACCACGTACTGACACCGCCGGGCATGCCGCGCGGAGGGTTTTTGGCGCACCGGGCCTACCTGCGGGGCGACACACAAAAGCACTGCTCCGAATGCCACCCGCATGTGGGGCACCATAATTTGCGCGACAAAGTCAGGGCTTACTTTAAAAAACCACCTGCAAAGAAAACATAAACATATTTTCCATCAATCCCACCCAAGGTCCGACAAAAGGCAAGGAAAGGAGGTTTAGCGATGAGCTTTTCGCCAGCCAAAATAGGGAGCCTGTGCATCGGCCTGCTTTTGGCGCTAACGGCGGTCCCGGCCGGGGCGCAGAACCAGTCCCTGAACATGGGAAGAAAGGAACTGGTCATCAAGAGAGGATTCAAGCCCGAGGCCGCCAAGTGCATCGAATGCCACTCCAAAAAGTCCCCGGGAATCGTCGCCCAGTGGAAAGACGGCCGCATGAGCCATGCGGGCATTTCGTGCTATGACTGCCACGTGGTCGAGAAAAGCTCGCCCATGGCCAGCCAGTGCGAAGGCCTGAAAGGGACGAACACCTTTATCTCTCCCATGGTATCCTCCAAAACCTGCTCCCGCTGCCACCCCCAGGAAGTGGAACAGTTTCTCAAAAGCGGGCATGCCAAACTGGCCACGGCGGCGGTCATGGATCCCAAAAAGGCCGGCGGCAAGCTGATCAAGCTGCAGTTCTGGTACGAAGGCTGCGCGCGGCAGGCAAACCTGAAGCTGACCTGGAACACGGGCACGCCCAAGGGCATCAAACCCTACATGCTGGGCGCACGGGCCTCTGGCTGCCAGATGTGCCACGGCACCACGGTGGAGCTGGGCCCGGACCACAAGCCCATCAACGACAGCTGGCCCGGTGGCGTGGGCATGCGCTACCCGGACGGCTCGGTGGGCAACTGCAGCGTCTGCCACGAACGCCACACCTTTTCCATATCGGACGCCCGCAAACCCGAAGCCTGCGGCGCCTGCCACCTGGGGCCGGACCATCCCAACATCGAAATTTACCACGAGAGCAAGCACGGCCAGCTTTACGCCGTTCAGGGAGAAAAGTGGAAGTACGACAGCCCGCCGGACGCCTGGGAACCCGGCGACTACCTGGCGCCCACCTGCGCCACCTGTCACATGAGCGGCATCGGCGAGCTGACGCCCACGCATAACGTGCAGGAGCGTCTGAAATACGACCTGATGCACAAGAAGACCGTCGTCCGCAGCGGCGACCGCGGCGATGGTGAAAAAGCCGCCCCGCTCATGCGCAAGGTATGCGCCAACTGCCACAGCACCACCCATGTACGCGTACAGCAAAGCACCCTGGACAGGGCCGTCAATCTGTACAACGTTTACTGGGACGGGGCGGTCAAGATGAAGAAAGAGCTGGCCGCCAAGAACCTGCTGGGCAAGGATCCCTGGAACGACGGCTTTCAGGAGCTGATGTACTACCTGTGGCATCACACCGGCCGACGGGCGCGCCAGGGCGCTGCCATGAACGGGCCGGACTACGCCCACTGGCATGGATTTTTCCAGGTCTTCCAGCTTTACATGGACATGGAGAACATCTACAACCAGCGCATCAAAACCGGCAAGATCGAGCCGGTCAGCACGGTGGTCAGCTCAGCGCCCTACTAACCGGCGGCCGATAGCCGGAAAAGCCGCAGCGGCGCCGGGCCGCTGCACAGGGGCGAAAAAGCCTTTCCTCAGCGCCTACTCCCCTGCCTGGTCACGGGCAGGGGAGTTTTTTACGTTCCGGAGAAAGTTAAGATCGCGCTTTGATACCTGAATCTTGCACAGACAATTTTGAAAACTTATAAAATTGTAATGTTATCTCATGGTTGTCTATGGATGAAGCGCGATATTTTTTAGCGTCATTGGAATGTTCGGAAACCTTCCATTTTGACTTCAAAATTGTCTGCCCTGCGGGAGCGCCGATTTTATCGCATCGACTGTGTTGCAGGGCATCGTCGGTAATGCACCACCCGCCCAGGGCAATTTTCCCTTCTTCTAAACTGCGTTCGATAGGTCCGGAGAACACGAGCGGTCCCTAAATGATAGCGGCCACCCGCTGCGATGCGCAACGCGGGCAGCGTTCATGCCTGTTTTCGCGGTTGAAGTGCATGCCAGAAAAAAAACCATCCGCTATCGTGTCTTCCAGCGCATGATTTTTTCAAAGGCCACCTTTGCGGCTTTACAGATAAGCCCGGTATCCAGTGGCTTGACAAAGTAATCATCGAACCCGGCATCGCGGCAATCGGAGAGTTCGAAAAGCGACGGGAATCCGGATATCGCGTACAGTATCGACATCGGCTTGTCCCTGCAAATCCGGCGGCAGAGCTCGATTCCGTTCATGCGCGGCAATTTAAGATCGATGAACATGACGGGAAAGGTCTCCTTATTCAGGATATGCAGCGCTTTTTCCGCATCGTCCGCAAGCCGGACATCATATCCCTCTCGTGCCAAAGCCTGTTGAACGAAACCCTGAAACTGCTCGTCGTCATCGACCACCAGGATCTTGCCGCCTTCCACCTGTCACCCCCGGTCTGTTCGAAGTCGGATAATTGCCGCCCAAACGGCTTGCCGGTCGGCAGGTTCAATCATTGCAAAACGCGGCGTCACCGGGTCGAAACCTCAAAACAACACCCCGTAGCCGATCGCCCGCCCAAAGCGAAAGATGCCCGCAGCATCCGGCATGGCCCCATCAGCCGCTTCGGGGCCTGGCCGGTCGCTATGGCATACGCCCCAACATGCGGCTTGCTTTTTCTGCACTTGTCTATACATGCAAACTAGCTGCAGGATACTTTTTTAGATAAAATGGCGGGAAAGTGCAATCTTGTATTTTCGGTGACTAAATGGTGATGGGAAATCACCATTTTTCCAGTGATTGCAGATAGGACCGCAGGTTGATTCTCTTGCCTGACAGACCCAGTTTGCGCCGTATCTTGCTGCGGTGGCAAGCAACGGTATTCTGGGATAAATTCAGTTCAGCGGCAATTTCCTTGCTGCGCCGGCCTTCGCGAACGAGGCAGGCAACCTGCACTTCCGAAGGGGTAAGGCCGATAAGCGGCGAGGATATCTTACGCGCAAAGGGAAAGACAATATCGTTTAACAGCATCTCCAGGCGCAAAACCAGGTGCTGCTGGTGGGCGCCGGGGGAAGCTTTTCTGAGGCGCTCCAGGATCGGGTTGATGCGCTGTTTGATGTTGCTGTGGACACTTTCCTCGAGCTCTTTCTTGTCCACCTCGTGCTGCCTGAGCATCAGCTTGAGGGCGTTGTTGGCATCCTTGAGGTTGCGGGCTTCCACGGCCAACAGCGTTTCTTTTTCCCGCAGGACCTTTTCCGCTGCAATGCGTTTCCGAATTTCCTGCTGCAGTTTTGCATTGGCGGCCAAAAGGTCTGCCGTGCGCCCGGCAATGCGCTTTTCCAAATCCTGTTTGGCGTTTTTCTGCACGGTAATGTCACGCCAGACAGATTGCACGAAAGTCTTCCCGCCTATCTCAATGGCCCTGGCCGATACCGCAATATCCCTCACCTTTCCCGTCTTGGTCAGGTGCCGGGTTTCAAAATTGTCAGCACCGGCTGTGCGGATCTTTTCCAGGCGTGCCCGGATTTCTCGGTCGGATTCCACTGCTTCGAAATCCGCAATCGTGAGTTTCGCAAATTCTTCACGCGTATAGCCCAGGTTCTCGTGGGCTCTGTCGTTGAATTCAACGATATGCCCCGTATCCGCATCGAGAATGGCGATGGAATCGGCCGCCTGCTGGAAAAGCAGGCGGTATTTGTGTTCACTCTCTTGTGTAGCGGCTTGCATCACGCGGCGTTGGGTTACATCCACCGCATAATGCAAAAACAAACTGTCGGTTACCGGTACCCAGTAGGTGTCCCAGAATTTTCCAAACGCGCTGACCTCCGGCACGCATTTCAGCGCCTTTTCCGCCATCGCCTCCCGTCTGAGGCAAAAAGTGCAGCCCGTGCCCCCTGGGGGCAGTTTCCCGGCATGTTCGTTGACATCGCCTCTGTGATCACCTGACAGAAACTCGCTGAGCCCGAAGCTCTGCCAGCAACGGGTGCCCTCCCGGGCACCTGCCTCTTTTGCCATGCGGTTGGCGAAAAGGATAACCTGATCATTCCTTACCAGCATGGCCGGATGGGGCAGGCTGTCAATGAGGACCCTGCTCAGCTCTTTTCTCGCCATCAACCGTCTCACCATCGATACAACACCCTTAATTCACAGGCATTGAGTTTGCCGCTCATCCAAGGCGCAGGGCATGGCGCTGTTTGGCCTGCCGCAAATGCCCGGCCGGCCAGGAGATGCGGTAAAATCGGCGCTCCCGCAACACGGGCAGGCGGCGGTCTGTCGGAAAATTCAAGGCGCATACCGGGCCGGGCTTTCGCCATCTGACGGCGAAATTCGCCAACGCATATTTAAATTTGTTGAATTTAAATTTATTTTATCAGGTTTGCACGGATTTTTCAAATGCCGCCGCCTGCTTACATGCAGCCTTCGGCCCAATTAGATATCCGCAGACACTTTTTGCATTTTTTTGAAAAAAATAACGGGTTATTGATTTACATCAAGGAAATTGCTTTGAAACATCGATAAGGGTGCATTATATTATACCGGCCGGGGCAATGCTGGAAGAGTCGCATCGTGCCGACCGGCAACGAACGGATTCAAGCAGCATATTGAGAAAATATCAGGATGCCGCTGCTGTGCGCCAAAACGGTCCACAACGATCGCAGCATCCAATACCACCGTGTTTTCCGGATAAAGCTCTTGGCGGACATAATCGGGCACTTCCGCTCGATGACGCGGGCTTTAAAGAGCCTGCACAGGAATATCGCAATCATCTTCGCCGGGAGCCTTATCTGAAAACCGGAACCATCAAAAGGAGGTTAAGTATGTTTTGTTTTCAATGCCAGGAAACCGCCAAGAACACCGGGTGCACGGTCAAGGGTGTTTGCGGGAAACCGGAAGAAACCGCCAATCTGCAGGATCTGCTGATTCATGCCCTGAAGGGGATCGCCGTTTACGGTGAAACCGCCAAGGACCTCGGCATGTCCAACCGCGACAATGGTTTTTTCGCGGCCAAGGCCCTTTTTGCGACCATCACCAATGCCAACTGGGACAACGAACGCTTCATCGGCCTGATTAAAGAAGCTTTAAAACGGCGGGACACGCTGAAAAGCGAAGTGCAGGCGGCTTACAAAGCCAAGTTCGGCAAAGACATGGATATGCCAAAGCACGATGCGGCCACATGGTTTTCCGACAACGCCGATGAATTTGCGGAAAAAGCCCGCGCCGTTGGCGTCCTGGCCACGGAAAACGAGGATGTGCGTTCCCTGCGGGAGCTTCTGGTCATCGGCCTGAAAGGCATCGCCGCCTATGCCGAGCATGCCGCCGTTTTGGGCAAAGAAAAAGATGAGATCTACAATTTCATCATGGAAGCCCTGGCATCCACCACCAAGGATTTGCCGGTGGACGAAATGATCGCCCTGGTGATGAAGGCCGGTGAAACCGCCGTCAACACCATGGCCCTGCTGGACGAGGCCAACACCAGCGCCTATGGCCACCCGGAAATTTCCGAGGTCAACCTCGGTGTCCGCAGCAATCCGGCCATTCTGATCAGCGGCCACGACCTCAAAGACATGGAAGAGCTGCTCCAGCAGACCGAGGGCACGGGCGTCGATGTGTACACCCACGGCGAAATGCTGCCGGCCAATTACTATCCGGCCTTTAAAAAATACGGTCATTTGGTCGGCAACTACGGCGGCTCCTGGTGGCATCAGAACAAGGAGTTCGAGTCTTTCAACGGGCCGATCCTGCTGACCACCAACTGTCTGGTGCCGCTGAAAAAGGATAACACCTATCTGGACCGCCTCTTTACCACCGGCACGGTGGGCTACCCGGGCGCCAAACATATCGCCGACAGGACACCAGGCGGCAGCAAGGACTTTTCCGAGATGATCGCACTGGCCAAAAAATGCGCTCCGCCCGAAGAGCTCGAAACCGGGAAGATCGTCGGCGGTTTTGCCCACAACCAGGTGCTGGCCCTGGCCGACAAGGTCGTGGAAGCCGTCAAATCCGGTGCCGTCAAGCGCTTTGTGGTCATGGCCGGATGTGACGGACGCCAAAGAGCCAGGAACTACTTTACCGAAGTGGCCCAAAACCTGCCCAAGGACACGGTGATTCTCACCGCCGGCTGTGCCAAATACCGCTACAACAAGCTGGATCTCGGTGATATCGGCGGCATTCCGCGGGTGCTCGATGCCGGTCAGTGCAACGATTCCTATTCCCTGGCCGTGATCGCCCTCAAACTCAAGGAAGTCTTCGGCCTGGATGACATCAACGAACTGCCCATCTCATTCGACATCGGCTGGTACGAGCAAAAGGCCGTGGCCGTCCTGCTGGCGCTGCTCTTCCTCGGCGTCAAGGGCATCCGCCTGGGACCCACCCTGCCGGCGTTTCTGTCCCCGAATGTGGCCAATGTGCTGGTGGAAAAATTCGACATCAAGCCCATCGGCACGGTCGCCGAGGACATCGCGGCCATGATGAACGGTAAGTAGTCCCAAAAGTGTTTAAGCCGTGGCGGTTACGAAGGGAAAACCCGTTTTTTCCTTTGAAAACCGCCATGGTTTTCCAGATCACGACTTTCAGAACCGTTGACGAGAGGTAGCCCATGCAAATTCCATCTTACCGCGCAGATGAGCTTTTCAGCGCCTTGACGACCCGGGAGGATTTCCTGCTGCTCGATGTACGCAACGACGAGGAATTTGAGCGCTTCAAGGTGGAAGGGCCCTTCGCCCTCGACATGCTCAATGTGGCCTATTTCGAATTCATGGAATTTGAAACCGAGAGTGTCGCCAGGGTCCCGCGGGGCAAAAAGATCCGCATCGTATGCGCCAAGGAGGGCTCCGCACGCTATGTCGCCGAAATCCTGCTAAAACATGGATACGAAGACGTCTCTTATCTTGAAGGCGGCATCCGGACCTGGGGCAACCTGCTGGCACCGGTCCAGGTGGCCGGCCACGAAACTTACGATCTTTACCAGTTCCGCCGCCCGGGCAAGGCGTCGCTGAGCTACGCGCTGGCCTGCGGCGGAGAAATGTTCGTTTTCGATCCGGCCAAAAACACATCCGCCTACCGGCAGTTCACCGATAGCCGCGGCTGTGCGATTACGCGCACCTTCGAGACCCATCGCCAGGCCGACTACATCTCAGGCAGCGATCGCCTGCGGCGTGAGGTAGGCGCTGAGATTATGGCTCCGCAACCCGACTTCGCAGGCGCCCGCTTCCCTTACACGGCCGTTGCCGACGGCGATATTTTTACCTTCCGTGACAAAGGCCCCGAGGTGCGCGCCATTCACACCCCGGGCCATACTCCCGGCAGCACCAGCTACCTCATCGACGGACGCTACCTCATCTCCGGCGATGCGGTCTTTATCCTGTCCATCGGCCGGCCCGACTTGGGCGGCATGGCCAAGGCCTGGTCGACCATGCTCTTTAAAACCATGACCGACAAGATTCTCAAATGGGACCCCGGACTCATCATACTGCCCGGCCACTACATGGACTGGCGTGAAGCCGACGAAAACCTGGTGTTTGCGGCACCGCTTCGCAAAGTCATCGAGAACAACGCCGAAATCTACGCTGTCCGCGACGAAGCCGCCTTTTTTGCATTTATCGAGAAAAACATGCGTCCCCAGCCGGAGGAATATGCCCGCATCCGTGAAATCAACGCCGGGCTGCTGGAAGTCGACGAAGCGGAGCAGGACGTCATGGACCTGGGCAAAAACGAGTGCGCCGCCTCGGCGGCTGGGGCCTGACGTCGACACCCGCCAGAGGGCTTTGCCGCAGCACAATATGCCGCTGATCATTAACGCGAAGACGCCAAAACGAGGAAACGGCGCCAAAGAGAGTTCCACAGGTGTTGCGCTAAGCTCAGGGAAAGCGTGCATAAAAATTGACCGGCCCGGCTCAGAAAAGCCAGAATCGATGCGCGGGTCGCGCTGCGTCCCTGCATGGCCGGGAGTATGGAAAATCGCAAGATTTCTGCTGCCCGCACACAAAGGGAAAATTCCCCGGACCGGCTCTGCACTGCCGTCAAAGGGATCAAAGCTCCTGGATATTGACCGACGGTTACCCTCCCCCCGGCCCTTAAGGGCCGGCGCAACGGCAATATTTCACCTCATACAACGGCTTTCAGCTGTCCTTGCCGTTGCATCCCAGCGCCGGCATCACCGTTGCCAAGGCCGCCGGCACCCCGAAACCAACCTGTTTTTACGGCTCAACCTGCCCCGCACTTTCCCCTGTCAATGCTTTGCGCACCACCTCACGGAGATGCACGCATGACTCGGGGGCGATGTGGCGCGCTACGCCTTCATCGTATGGAGCTTGCACCTATTACCTCCCGCCGGTTTTTTACCGGCGCACCAGAATTCAGCCCTCAATGCACTTCCCACAATTGACGTGAATGCTTGCAATTTATGCAAGCTACTTAGTATAATTTTGATTCCTCAATCAATTCCGGAAGGCTCGCACATTGCACCCGCTCACAACAAGCTGGCAGGGCCTTTGAAAATGGCAAGTATGATTTTCAAAAGGACCTCTTAATCAAGTAGGCGAAAACAAAAGTTACCAACGTGCTGGGAGGAAAACCATGGGAAAAAACAGAGCTGATGAGCAAATCGAGAATGTGAGCCATATTCTTGTGGCACTGGCCGAGGAAGAAAACAAGCTCACCCAGAATCTTATCAACCTTGCCGAAAAAAGAAATGAGATGGCCGAATCCCGCACCCTGAATTCGAAAATTCGATCTGATTTGGCTGAAGAGCGTACATCCCTGGCACAGGTGCAAACCGAGGATGCCAAGATCCGGACCGACCTGGCCAAAGACCAAACAACACTCGTGCGCAAGCAGACCGAATTCCAATCTCGCAGTACTGAAATGGCCGAGCGGCGCACCTCTCTCTCCGAATTGAGAAGTCGATATGCAAAGAACCGAACGATACTTTCCAAAAAACGCAGCGACTGGGCAGAAACAAGGACTGACCTTTCCTCAAAACGCACTAGACTGGCAAGTTTGAGAACTAATCTATCCAAGAACCGTACAACTTTGGCTGCAGGCCGTACCCAATTGGCAAAAAAGCGTACTAAATTTTCAGAGAGCCGCACGAGCATGGCCGACACGCGCACCGGACTATCCAGCTACCGCTCCGTACTCGCCAAGGGTAGGACTGAACTAGCTTTCATCCGTACAGGCCTAGCTTTTATCGCGCTTGGAACCGGACTGATGCGCTATTTCGGTGTTGGCCCATGGACCATACTCGACGGTACTCTTGTCGTGATGGGTGCTGCATCGGCTATTTTTGGCCTGAAACGCTTTGTGGTTACGATTCGGTACGAGAGAATATTCGCCGGGAAACTCAAAGATTTTCTAACCCTGACTTCTGAGCTCAAATCTTAGAATAACAGTAGCCAATGATCTTTACTTGTCAATGGTAACCTGAAACCCCACTTTCCGCGCCTTTACTCACCGGAAGCGTCCCGAGGAATATCTCCTCTGAAGGCCGCCATAGACGTATATCGTCGGGTCAAAGCCGTCTACTGCGCCTTTGACAAAAGAAAACGTTCGGCATGGGCAGACGAAACCGGCACAGAAATTTGGCCTGACACAAATAGCGGTTATTCTGACAATACACCGACGGGAAGGAATGCTCGCTGAACGAAACAAAATTGGATTGTGTAATAACTTATAAACTTATGAGCGTCCCTCATAGGGTGCTCATAGGGTGTATTGACAACCATCGATCGAGGCACTATGTTAGACTAATTTTATCCTATAACTATGCGCCCAGGCCGCGCTGTCGCAAAAGGGAGGAGTTTCAATGAAAAAGATTTTTACCAACACCCATTGGGCCTTCTTTGGAGCCTTGATTTTGGTCGGCAGCCTGATGCTGCCCGCACAGGCTTTTGCCAAGCAAAAATTTCCCGCCGGCAAGTGGTGGGTCGACGCCAACAACAACAAGGGCGAACTTTACCTGGCTCGTCAGGGGGGTACAATCTTCAACGACCCCATCGTCAATGTCACTTTTGACGAAAAGACGGGCGAACTGCATTTCTTCCGCCAGAGTTCCGGCCAGCAGTACAGCGGAACAGTGACCGGAAACCAGATCAACGGCACCTTCACCCAGGCCGGTAAAATCTTCGCCTGGAAAGCCTGGAAAGAAGAAGGCAACACGAACGGTGCCAAAGACTTTCCGACCGGCAAGTGGTGGATCGACGCCAACAACAACAAGGGTGAACTGCATCTTTCCCCCGGCGGCGGCAAGATTTTCAACGATCCGATCACCGGCACCAGCTACGATAAAAAGACCCATGAGGTGCGCTTTACCCGCCCGGGCTCCAACCAGCATTACAGGGGAACGGTCACTGGGAACCAGATCAACGGCACCTTCACCCAGGCCGGCAAAACCTTTGCCTGGCGGGCATGGCGCGCCAACTGACATCTGAGAGTAACGGCAATTATCCCCAGCGATAAATATGGGTGCATGTTTGCAGGACAAGCGGCTCACCAGAATCCCGGAGGGAAACTTTGGCGTTTCTCTACACAGCAGTTTACGGCTATGCGAACATCATTTCGTACCCGCCGGGTGCAAACATGCTTGAGGCGCAGCCAGACGGTCCCTATCGACAAACCGCAAATTTTCAGGAGTTTCATGATGAATTCAGCGCTGCATCTCAAGATCCCGGCAATCATGCTGTGCCTGAGTGTGTTACTGACGGTTTCGGTGGCCAGGTCAGAAGAATCCAGGCTCCCTTCCCTGTTTCAGCAGCAAAACTTCCAGGTCAGCGGAGACCTCAACGGCGATGGCCAGGATGAAGTCGCTCTGATACTGGTCAACAACCCCGGCGGCACAGGTACTTTCATCTACCTGACAGTACTGGGCATGCAAAATGATAAAATCGTCAGCCACACCGCTTTTGTGGGCGATCGGGTACAGGTGCGCAGCGGCGAAATCAAAGATGGCATCCTGCGGCTGCAAGTCATTCAGGCCGGCAAAACGGACCCGGCATGTTGCCCGTCGCAGAAGGCGGTCCGTAGCTGGAAATTGGGTAAAAGCGGGCTCGAGGAACAGAAGGTGAAAATCCTGGGCCGGTTGTCCGCCGGAGACATGGCCGGTACGCACTGGGTGCTGGCAAAATTCAGTCGAGACGACGCACCGCCAGTGCCACCGCTCACCCTGACCTATCAAAAAGGCCGCATCACCGGGCAGAGCGGCTGCAACAGTTACTTTGCGCAACTGCAGGACGACGGTGAGATGGCCGGCGCAATCAAAGTAGGGCCCGTGGACAGCACCCGCAAGATGTGTGACGCAGCCAGCATGAAACTGGAAAAGCGCTACCTCCAGGCACTGGCACATGCCACCAGTTTCAGTTTTCAGGGCAATCAACTGATCCTGTCTTGGAACAGCAAGGACAGGGGTGGTTTCCTGGCATTCAAACCCACGAAGTGAGGACTTCTACCCATTCAGGCGATGCCACGCAAAGCCCGGACATCAGTCCAACACGGCGAAGCGGGACGGCGTGTGAATCGTTGAAGGATAACCGTGCATGAAACCTGTCATATCAACCGCAAAGCAGCGCCCTAAAGCGGCCGTCGTTTTCACCGCAGTGTACCTGATGGCGGTTGCTGCATCGCTGGCTTTATTGCTACTGGCAGGAAAAGGCGACTCTTTGGCCGGGATTTATCTCGTTTTAGTCACCTTTCCCTGGTCATCACTGCTGATGTGGCTGGGCCAAGCCCTGCAGATCGATTCCATGTTGTTCAACACGTTGTTTCTTCTGGCGGGCGGCCTGGTAAACGGCTTCATCATTTACCGGGCGACTTCGTTCATCGCCCGCAGGTTTTGCGGAATGCGCGCTGACTGAATGACAGCAAAAAGAAACACCCAGAGAGATACAGAGCGATGCGCCCAGATCTTCACAAACATATTCGAAGGGTAAGTATCATTTGTGTGGCCATTGGTGGTTTATACCTGTTGGCGCTGGCCTTTGTCGCTCTTCTCAGTCTGATGGCGGCCTATCATGCAATCGGCCAGGAACCCCTTCTGCCAGCAGCACTTTCGATCGCACCTTTCTTTTTCCTTTTGGGTTTGCTCGGCATTTGGCACATCGCCACGGGCCGCGCTTTTCATGCCGGCAGGAACTGGTCCCGTGCTTCCCTGTGGGTACTTGCGATTCTCAACATCGGTAATGTTCCCATTGGCACGGCTTTTGGTTTTTACGCCATCTGGCTGCTGCGCAGGACGCGCCCGGGTGCAGCACCTTTGCTGCCCGGAGGAAAGCAAATTTCCTGAAAAGCAATACGCCTTTCATTTTCGCTTCCGGTGCCCATCCTGGCCATCAGCCGCCCGCCCGGCAAAGCGCTGATGTGCATGCATACCGTGAATATCCCGATAAAGAGCATTCCGCCGAGCGCCGGTTCCGCAAAGAGTCGCCGACAACAAAAGCGGATAGCCCCGTCGGTTGACAATCCGCTTAAAGTGTCGCGCTGGAGCCGCAAGCTTCGGCACCAAATTCAAGCCGACCGTACCCGCTTTGCCGGCACTCAATGCCCTAGCCGATTGAGCTCTTCAATCTGTCTTGGGCTCAACTTGGGGACATAGGGCTGCTTTTTCATGTTCTCTATCAGGGAGTGCTCATCATTCGCCCGCTGCTGCTCAATATACAACTTGCGTTCACGATCCATGCTGCGCCATTCATTCCTGCATTCTTCGTGTCCGTCATTCCAGCCCTGGCGATAATCCTGGTTTTGCTGAAATAGCCGCACATTTTTATGAAACTGGGAAAACATATCGCCGGCGGATCTCTTACCGCTGCTGCAGCCGTCATCGTAGCCCTGTGCATAAGCCGGTGACGCTCCTTCCTTCAGAAGCCGCTGGCCTTCGCTGGCGCAGGAAAACAGGAAAGCAGCGATGCCGATAAATGCAAAAAGTAAAAGCACCTTCCTGCATGGCGGAAAACTTATTTTCATCGATATTCCCCCATGTATTTTTCTTCAAAGATGAAAATCAATCCCCTGAGCCGATTTGCCGTATTTCCTTTTTCCCCGAAGCAATCACCAGCAAACCGCCCGCAACAAAAAGAACAAGCAGGAAAACGGACAGGTACATATCGGCATTGAATCCGCACGACATGTCGCCCACCATACCTCTAACCGGCTTCAAATACCGCCCGTTGCAGACCATCCGGCCCAACGCGTCGGAAACGGTGCCCGTCAGCCGGTCTAAAATGAACGTCCCCATCGACAAAACAAGCAACACGCTGCCTGTACTTTTTCGCTGATCCATTCTCACACCCGCAATCGGGTAGACCTTCTGCCCGGGAAAATTCGCACTGCCCACAGCCGGGATCAATGCTTGCGCAACCGTTCGGCAGCAATTCTGAAGCCGGCGCCCAGGGCCGAGTCACGGCGTTTTAGGAATTTCCAGTCGACGACTGACAGAATGTCGGGCCGGCGGGCCAGCACGATGCGGGCGGCCATGCGGGCGGCGGTCCCAGTGTGCCGCGCGCAAAGCTCAAAATGCGCCGCACTGCCCGGTGTCACCGGTTTGGTAAGCACCCGGCAGCAGGTGCTGCCAAAATCCTGTTTGAAGCGGTTATGGAGTAAACGGACGGCCTG
This sequence comes from Desulfobacterales bacterium, assembly GCA_026984935.1. Taxonomy (GTDB): domain Bacteria; phylum Desulfobacterota; class Desulfobacteria; order Desulfobacterales; family JALSRD01; genus JALSRD01. Next base: position 16,820 of record JALSRD010000077.1, on the reverse strand, counting down.
CATGACATCGCGCTTGGTGGCCCAGCCCGGGCGGCTGTTGCCCAAAAGCAGTCCGATGGCCAAAGCGCCGCCGTTGAGCCCGCCGCAGACACAGCCGCTGCCGCCGACACCCTCCCCCAGTCCCGAAGCCAGCCGAAGGGCGGTATCGGCGTCCAGGCCCCCGCCCAATCCGAGGTTTAAGGTCAGAAATACGGACTCGGCGCACCAGTACTGGCGCGTGACGAACAGGTTGGCGGCCCGCTGCTCGACCTGCACGAGCACTTCCGTTGCCTCAAGGCCCAATTCCCTTTGATGTGGCAGCTGCATGTTTCCCCATAAATCCCAAACACCCGGACGGTCACGGGTGCACTTTGGTGCCGGCCTGTACGGCGCCTCCACTCCGCCAACGCCCCGGGCACCGCCGCCAAAACCGGTAACCACGGTATCCCCCCTTGATCTCCGAAGGCACTTCCCAGGGCACACCCCGTGGCGGATATCGCCTTTGTCCGGCGTCAATGAAGCCGGCGCCCAACTCATTGGATCAGTGCGGCCAACCCAACGCCTGCAGGTAGGATCGGTAAACATCATGGTTGCGGCGCGAAAACAGCACGAAGACGACCTTTTTAAGGTGCTCATTGCGTGCCAGAAAGTCAAGCGTCGTGTCCACCGCGATGCGGCAGGCATCTTCGACGGGATAACCGTAAACCCCGCAGCTGATCGCCGGAAAGGCGATGGTCCGGATGCCGTGCTTCACGGCCAGGTCCAGGCAGTTCCGATAGCAGCTCTTCAGCAGCACTGCGGATTTTTGCGGATCACGGTAGACCGGCCCCGCCGTGTGGATGACATACCTGGCCGGCAGACGGTACCCCTTGGTCAGGCGCGCCCCGCCGGTGGGACACCCCCCCAGCGTGCGGCACTCGGCCAAAAGTTCCGGGCCGGCGGCGCGGTGGATGGCGCCGTCCACGCCGCCGCCGCCCAAAAGCGAGGTGTTGGCCGCATTGACGATGGCATCTACGGGCAACTTGGTGATATCCCCCTGAAGCAGTTCTATGCGCGCGACAGGTTGCATGCAAAATCCCCCCGGCTTTGGTGCCTATAAGTCATAAAGCGTTTCATCCCGATCGGGCGGCAGGGATCTTCTGCCGGCGGCCCTGGCCTTCTGGCCCGGCAGAATGAAGGGCTCTTCGTTTTCCATCAGATCACCCAGCTCAGCTTCGATCTGGTCCGGGTCTTCTCCCTGTTCCATGCGCCGCAACGCCTCCTGCATGCCGGGGCCCAGCTCGAGGCCCGTCATGTCGGTGAGCTTGCGCATCAGGTTGGCACCCTGGCGGGGGTCATCCTCGTTGATGTTCTCGGCCTCGGCGGCAAGCATCTGCATGGCCTTTTCCATCTTGTGCTCGTCAAAGGGCAGGTCATCCGAATCACCCTCTTCTTTGGCACGCCCGGTGACGGCAAAAGCGGACATTCGGCGTGAGAGGCGCGGGGTTTTGCAGCGCGGGCAGTGCGGCACTTTGGAGGTGTTGACCCGTTGGCTGAAAAAATTGTAGATGGTGTGGCACTCTTTGCAGTAGAATTCATAAATCGGCATCAGAAGGCCCTCCTTTCTGATCTTTTCTACAGCATCCCCTACCAGTCTTCATGGATTCCCATTCCCCGGGGCAAACCCGGGGCTTTAGCGCAACAGCCCCATGGGCTGAGCGGCATTCGCCGTGCCGCTTCGCGGGCAGAAAATTGCAGGCACGGCGCCTTCATCCACGGCTAAGCCCGTGGTATTGTGTCTGCGAACGCCCAAACACGACAAACCCAATAAAATGTGCGCAGCTGTTTTGTCAATACCCTGCAACGGGTCGAAGGCATATACGCTTCAGGGGCGCTGCGGCCGGATCGCCATGTGCCGGCCGTCGGTTCGCATCGTCACGGCGCCGTTGGCCGCCGTGGTGAAAATCCGGCACCCCAAGCGTCGGTAGCGTGCCAGTACTCTCGGGTGCGGGAAATGGAAATGATTGTGCCAGCCGCAGGAAATCACCACCACACGCGGTGCAACGCCGTCGACAAAAGCCGGTGAGCTGGAAGACCGGCTGCCGTGGTGCGGTGCCAGCAACACGCTGCTTTTGAGCTGTTGTCTACAGCAGGCCAGCAGAGATTTTTCAGCCGGCCGTTCGATGTCGCCGGGAAACAGGAAGGAAAAGTCGCCATAGGCCATTCGGAGCACCAGCGAATTGTTGTTGACCGTGCGCCAGTGCTCTTTTTGCCTCAGCTCCATGAACCCCGGCGGCGGGTTCAGGATCTGCAGCTGTACGCCGTTAATATGCTGTTCCCGCGCAAGCTTGTCAAAGGCCGGCAGCCGGATGCCCCGGTTTTTGACAATACGCCGGAAAGCGGCATAGCTCCAGGTTTCTTCCGGCTGGCCGTTGCTCCACACCTCTTTCACGTGGAAATGGTCGGCGACAAAGAGCAATCCGTTCAGATGGTCACTGTTGGGATGGCTTAAAACCAGGGTATCGACCGTGCAGATTTTTTTGCGCCACAGGAAAGGCGCCAGAATACGGGCGCCTACGTCGAAGCCGTCCGGGTCTGAAAAACCGCCGCCGTCGACCATCATCACCCGGCCGCCGGGAAGCTCGACAGCGGCGGCACTGCCCTGACCGACATCCAGAAAAGTCACCCGCAGGTCCCGGTGCCAGAAGCGGGCATAGGCCCAGTAACCGGCATCTGCACAAAACACCAGCATGGCCACAGCAGCCGCCAGCAGTGCCCGCCGGTCTATTGAAAGGGTGCGTAGGCCGGCTGTCCCGTCCCGCCCGCCGGAAATCTCCGCACGCTTAACTGTGCCGGCCGCATCCTTGCCTGGCGAGCGGCCCAGATACAGCAGGGCCCCCAAAAACAGGTAGTAACAGGCAATTTCGATGCCCGAAGGCGTCACCGTCCCCATCCACGACAGCGGCAGGCGGGCAAAAAAAGCGATTATTGCCAGGCCTGCCCGGACCGCAGCAGCACTGGCATTTAGAAAAAACAGGGCCCCGGCGGGCATCACCCCCAGCAGCGCCACACCAGCCAGACCCAGCGGCACGGCGGCAAAGCCTACCAGCGGCACCAGCAGGCAATTGGATAAAATACCGGTCAGCGATGCCTGGTTGAAGTAGAACATGGCCAAGGGCAGCGTACCGACAACGGCCAGGCAGGATACGATGAGCAGCGATAAAATCCAGCGCAGCGGGCGCTGCGGTGCCGCTTTGGCAAGAACCTGCTTTAAGGCCGGGTTGGAAAGGCCGAAAACGATCCATCCCACGGCGACAAAAGACAGCTGAAAGGAAACCGAGAAGAGCGCCGGCGGATAAATGATCAGAATCACCCAAGCCGCCCAGGCAATGCTGTTGAGCAGGTCGTGTAGACGGCCGGCCACCAGCGCCAGGAAAAGCACGGCGACCATCACCACCGCCCGCTGAGTGGAAGCCGACATGCCGGCCAGCAACCCATAGGACACAACCGGAAACAGTGCCAGCACGGCCGCACCCCTGGCCACCCAGGCCCGCCGCAGCAGGAAACGGCTGTAGGCCAGCAGCCAGCGGAAAACAAAGAAAGCGGCCGCCGCCACGATCCCGATGTGCAGGCCGGAAATCGCCAGCAGGTGAGAGGCTCCGGCGCGATTGAATTGCATGCGCAGCTGCGGCGTGATGCCGCTGCGGTTGCCGATCAGCAGGGCTTCGAGCACCGCGCGCACATCCGGTGATCCGAAAACCAGCGGCTCCTGCTGCAGCTGCCGAAAAACGCCGCGGCGCAGTTTGTCGACCGACCGGCCGAAACCCAAACGGGAATGCCGCTGCAGAACCGTCACACTGCCGGCCTGCGCGAAGACACGCACCCATACCCCCTTAAAGGCCATGTAGCGCTGATAGTCGAATCCGCCGGGATTGAAAAAGTTGCGGATTTTGCGGACACGGCCGCGAAAAGCGATCCGGTCTCCGCACAGCAGTTCAGGAACACGGCCGTAAAGGGTGACGCTCAGCCGGCCGGTTGCGGCAACTCTGCGGTTGGGCGCAGAAAGCGAATGCACCTGCAGAATAAAGCGCAGGTGCCGCTTTTTGCCCTTGGGCGGGCTGGCGACCGTTCCACTGATCTGCCATTTAACGGGCCCTGCAAACCGGTAGACGTGCTGTGCGCCGAAATGCGGCGCCACCCAGGGCTGCAGGCTTAGATAGCCCAGGGCGCCCATGAGCAGCAGCGGTGCCGCCAGAGCCGGCCGGCGCCGACAAAGAGCGCCGATCGAGGCGATCAGGGCGGTCGTGGCCACCGCGCCCGCCGCCAGCGGATGACCGGGCAGCGCTGCAGCGGTCAGAATGCCGCCGGCCAGGGCGCCCAGCAGCGGCAACACCGGTCGTGCAAAAAACAGCCGCCCGGCATTTTCCGCAGTGGCGGCAGCTGGGCCCGTGGGGATGTCAAACCGGCCGGCGCTCAATTACCGCCCCCAGGCGGGCAAATTTTTCTTCCATGGCCTCGTAGCCGCGGTCCAGGTGATAGACGCGGTTGACCTCGGTCTTGCCCCTGGCAATCAGGCCGGCCAGCACCAGGCAGGCGCTGGCGCGCAGGTCGGACGCCATCACCGGCGCACCCGAAAGAAACGGCGTGCCTTTGACCATGGCGGCGTTGCCCGAGACCGTAATGTCGGCGCCCATGCGCCGCAATTCACTGACGTGGATAAAACGGTTTTCAAAAATCGTTTCGGAGATGATGCTCAAACCGCCGGCCACGGCCATCAGCACCATGAACTGGGCCTGCATGTCGGTTGGAAAACCCGGATAGGGAAGGGTCTTGATGTCCACGCTCTGAATGGGTGCGCTGCGCGTCACACGAATCGTCGAACCGCGGATCGCCAGTTCGGCGCCGCTCAGCCGCAATTTATCGATCACCGCCCCCAGGTGCCCGGGCACACAGCCGCAGACGGTCACGTCGCCGCCGGTCAGGGCGGCGGCCACCATGAAAGTACCGGCCTCGATACGGTCCGGTACGATGGGTGCTGAAACCGGTTTCAGAGAAGGGACACCCCGGATGCGCATCACCGACGATCCGGCCCCGTGGATGTCGGCCCCCATGCGGCTGAGCACATCGGCCAGCGCCACCACCTCCGGCTCACGCGCGGCGTTGCGCAGAACCGTTTCGCCTTCGGCCAGCACCGCCGCCATCATCAGGTTCTCCGTACCGGTCACGCTGGCGACGTCCAGGTAGATCTCAGCACCTTTCAGGCGGGGGGCTTCGGCTTCCACATAGCCGTGCCGGATGTCAATGTCCGCCCCCATCAGAGACAGGCCCTTGAGGTGCAGATTGATGGGCCGTGCCCCGATGGCGCACCCGCCGGGCAGGGATACACGCGCCTTTTTAAGGCGCGCCACCAGCGGTCCCAACACCAGCACCGACGCGCGCATCTTGCGCACCAGGTCGTAGGGTGCTTCGGGTTCACACAGCCCGCCGGCATCGATGCGCACCGTGTGGCCGTCCGATTCCACCCGCGCGCCCAGGTGGGCCAGCAGCAGCTTGATACTCTCGATATCCTGCAGATCCGGAACATTGGTGTACGTATTCCATCCGCCGGTGAGCAGCGCGGAAACCAGGATGGGCAGCGCCGCGTTCTTGGCGCCGCTGATGTTCACCTCGCCCTTCAGCGGGTGCCCGCCTTGAATGACAATCTTATCCATCGGCCCTCACGAACGTCTGCGGTTTGCATGCCGGCCATAAACCCAAGCGACCCGGCAAAACAAGAAAGCGCCTTCCGGTATCACGGCCGGAAAAGCGCTTTTTGGAAAATCGGGATCGCCGGGTCCGAAAAACCTGCCTCACAGTCCACGCGTCAATGATGCGAATCCTTCTCATTCCTGAAGGTATCCCTGACCGCCTTGACGATACAGTAGGTCATGCCGATACCCATGATGGAAAGCGCGAACCACAGGCCGCCGTGAAAAACCAGATGGCTCGTGTTCCAGACCCATTCAAAACTAAAAGGAAACATCCCTTACCTCCGCAACCAATCAGGACTTTACGGGGTTTAACTCGGGCTCCTGGGGAAATACCGGCAGGTAGCGGTACGAGACCATGATCAGGATGACGCCGTAGGCGACGGGGAGCACCGTCGTCGCCACCTCCTGCCAGCTGGGGATGTACAGAACCCAATTTTCAAAGGGCAGCACCGGTACGGCCAGCATCTGCAGCACCATTACCCAGCGGTTGAGGCATACGCCCAGCGAGGCCAGCACCACGGCTGTCACCAGGGTTTTTTGGTTCCTGCGGCCGCGATCGGTGATCAGAATGGCGGCCGGCAATACACCGCAAATACCCACTTCCAGGATCAGTATCCAAAGGCCGTAAAAGGAATTGTGGGAGTAGAAATCCATCATTCTGAAGCCCTTGGAAGGTGCCGTCACCGCGGCCCAATAGATGGTGTCGGCGATTTTGGCGATGATGTAGCCGGTGAGCATCCATCCGGAAATCTTGGCCAGCAGCTCCACCACATTGTCTTTGACCAGTTTCTTGCCCGTGACCTTCTCGGTCAGCTTGGTGATGCTGATCGTAAAACAGGGCCCGCAGGCGGCAGCGGACCATGTGAACAGGAAAAAGGTCCAGGGCCAGATCAGGACGCCCTCGCGGAACCCGAAGGGCCGGGCGAAGAGCACGCCGGACACGCCGCCCAGCGACCCCTGGTGGAAAAAGGAGAGAAAGGCGCCGGTGGCGGCAAAAACCGCCATGATGTGGTGCATGTTGTGCCCCAGGTGATGGAAAAAGGGCACCTGGTCGATTTTGCGGTTTTCCAGCACCAGCGGCAGATATTCGATGGTCAGTACACCGAAGTAGCAGCTCAGGCAGAAGGCCACTTCGGTCAACATGGAATGTACGTTGGCATGCCAGAAGATAAACCAGCTGCGCAGCGGCTGGCCCACGTCGATGGCCAGAATCAGCAGCGCCGAGCTGTAGCAGATAAACCCGATCAACACGGCGTAGTTGATGATGTGCTTGAGCTCATCCTTACCGACGATGTAACGCAGAAAGCCGGTGAAAAAGGCCCCGCCGCCCAGGGCGATCACCGCCAGGTCGGCCCAGATCCAGAGCGCAAACCCGTAAGCGTTGTTCATGTTCGTCTGGTTGAGGCCCTTGAACCAGCACAGCAGCATGGCGTAAACACCCCACAGCAGCACGGCGCCGGCGATGGCAACCCCCAAGGCAAACTTCCAAGTCGGGCAGCGTTTCACTCCTTCGGGTATGAGTCCGGAATTCATGGTCGCTTTACTCCTGATCCCATGCAGTTAACAGAGCGTACCGTCATCTTCATTCCAGCAGGCGCCCCGGGGACGCTGCATTTCATATTTTCTGCTTCTCCTGCTGCAGGTGATTGTCGCCGGCCTGCCGCACCCATTCGCGGCTCGACAGGTAGTAGACCTTGGGGCGGGTCCCCAGCCGCTCCAGCAGACGAAAGGCCCGCGGGCTTTTTTTCAGCCGGTAAACGGCATGCTTCGGGTTGTTGAGATCCCCGAAGGTAATGGCGCCGGCCGGGCAGGCCTGGGTGCAGGCGGTCTGATATTCGTGCTCTTCCAGCTCCCGGCGTCCCTCCAGATAGGCCTTCTCCATGGCACGCTGGTGCCGGTGATAACAGAAGCTGCACTTTTCCACCACACCCCGCATGCGCACAGACACATCGGGGTTGAGCATCTTTTCCATGCCGTCGGGCCAGACCGGGTCCCACCAGTTGAAGAGCCGCACATGATACGGACAGGCCGCCATGCAGTAACGGCAGCCGAAACAGCGGGTGTAGATCTGGCTGACGATGCCGGTCTCTTCGTCATAATCGGTCGCCGTGGCCGGGCAGACCGAAACACACGGGGAATGCCCGTGGTGTCCTTCACAGTGCATGCAGGGTCTGGGCAGGTAGCAGACGTCGGTGTGCGGAAAAGGTTTGCCGTTGGTCAACTTGTAAACATGCAGCCAGGCGATGCTCAGCAGCTTGTCCGACTCGTCCTTGCGAAACGGGATATTGTTTTCCGCCATGCAGGCCACTGTACATGAGCCGCAGCCGGTACATTTGTCCAGGTCGATCACCATACCGTACTTTTTTGCTCTATTGCGCCGGTTGACTGCTTCCATCAGAACCTCGTATCCAGAATCGCCGTTAGACCCGGGTCAGTTTCGCCCGGATTCCCCAGGCGGCATCAAGTCCCGAAACCGGGTCCTGCACGGGGCCGATAAGTCGGTTGAAGTTGACGCCCTTGCCGCCGATGTACTCGTCATAGGCGCTATGTCCAAGCCCTGTGGGCATGGCCACCAGGCCGGGCATCAAACCCTCGAAATGGTATATTTTCACCCGCGCCTTGCCTCTTGGGGTGCGCAACAGGGCGATTGCGCCATCGGCCAGGCCGTATTTTCTGGCTGTCTGCGGGTTGATCTCGACCAGGATGTCCCGGCCTTTCAGAACAGTATCGTCGACCGCTTTCACCATAAACGGCGAATCGGCCACAAATCCACTGGCCAGCCGCATGGAGTCGTAGGGCACCAGAACCAGCGGGAAAGAAGCGGCGTCACCTTCAGCTTCGATGGGTTCATAGTCGGGTCGGATTTTAAATTCGGGGTTGGTGAATTCAAACTTGCCGGAAGCGGTTTCAAACGCTGCATTGTGCCCGGGTGCGCCGGTGCCGCGGCCCACCATGTAGACTTGTCGCATCAGTTTCTGGAAGTTGCCGCCCAGAGTCTCCTTGAGACAATCCGCGTAGCTCTTCCAGGGAAATGCAGTTGCCACGGAGCCCCCCAGCGCCCGGGCAATGTCGATGACCACATCGCCGCTGTGACGCGTGTTGAACTGCGGCGCCGTCACCGGTTTGCATAGCTGCACCAGCGGCCGCGAAAAACCCTGTGCCAGCGGAACGTCTTCCAGCCGTTCCAGATAGATATGGTTGGGCAGCACCAGGTCGGCCATGCGCGTGGTTTCGTCCATGAAAGAGGAAAAGCTGACGATGAAAGGGATGCTGTCCAACGCTTTCCTGACATTCCCGCCGGCCGGCAAGGTGTAGGCGGGATTGTCGCCCGCAACGAGCAGCGCCTTCAGTGGGTAGCCCTTGCCGGCATTGATGATTTCGGCAAGGTAGCTGGTCAGATAGCGGGCCAGGGGATATTGGGGCCCACCGGCGCCGTCCAACCGGCTTTGCTGCATGCCGGTGGCCGCGACTTTGTCCATCTCCGGCTGGAACCAGTTGATGTAGTCCGGTTCCGGCACGGCCCACACACCGCCGGCCCGCTGGATGCTTCCACAAAGTGCATTCAGCGCATGCACCGCCATGAAAGCGCCAAGATCCCCGGGTACGCGGCCGCGGCCCCGGCCGCATATGGCAAGCGGCCGGGCGGCTTTGGCAAAATCCCGGGCCAGTCGAACCACATCCGCCGCCGCGATTCCGGTGATTTCGGAAACCTTGGCTGGCGTGTAAGTGTTCAACACACGCTGCTTGAACCCCGGCTGTATCCGGCCCTCGGCATCCACCCAGGATTCAAATCCCCGGCAGCGGTTTTCGATAAAATCCCGGTCGTACAACGACTCCGTGATGATGACATGGCTCAGGCCCATGGCCAGGGCGGCTTCGGTACCCGGTTTGATGGCCAGCCAGTCGTCGGCCTTGGCCGCACTGATGGAAAGGCGCGGTTCGACCTGCACAACCCGCCCTCCCCGGTTGCGCCAGCGGCTGTGGGCCCGGAACATGTGCACCGGGGAACCCCACCCCTGGATATAGCCACTGCCAAAGCTCAACAGGAAATCGGTGTTGTCGACATCGAACCCCGGCAGGGCCAGGGCGCCCTGCATCTGGTAGAGGGTCAGTTCGTAGGTGTCCTGAATCGACGGCATGCGCATCAAGTTGGGAGACCCGAAAACGGTGAGCAGCCGGCTGAACAGGCCCGGCACCGTACCACGATCAGACCTCAGCAGGCAACCGAGCGTGTGCGGCTCACCCCCGGACCGCAGTACGCCGAGTTTTCCGGCGACTTCAGCAACCGCGGCCTTCCAGCTCACGGGCTGCCAGCGGCCGTCGCCTCTCCTGCCGACGCGCTTCAGCGGTCCTTCGATTCTCGAAGGGCCGTAGAGCAGCTGCGCGCCGCTGGCACCGAGCAGGCAGATGCCCCCGTCATTGACCGGGTGGCCCGGCATGCCTTCTATTTTCACCACGCGATCTTCCACCTTGCGCACCGAGATGCCACAACCCCCGGGGCACAGGGTGCAGACAGAGTCGACCTGCGTCACCTCCCCGTGCGGCGGCACAGGTGTCCAGGGCCAGTTCTGCGTCCAGATGGAAAGATCATCCGTCAGTTTCCAAGGCAGCGGTGAAAGGGCCGTCCCCACGGCACCCCCAATCCCAAACGCCAAGAAACGTCTCCGGTTTATCTTCATAACTTCCACCCTTTATCTCGTAAATTGGCTGAAACGAAAGCGCCCGCGGATGCGCCTGAAAAAACCGGCACGTTTACTTGTGACAGACAAAGCAGGCTCCTTTCCCGGTCTGAACGCTGGTCTGGTGAACGCCCGCGCGCTTGTGGCACGCAGCGCAGTCCGCCATTTTCATGCTGTCCCATGTATGACGCTTGAATCCGGAAATATTGCGGCCCCAGATGTCGCGGCTGTAGCCGCTGATGCGGTTCTGCTCGTAAACCCGTGTATGCTGTGACTCGCCGATGTTCCCATGACAGGCGGCGCAGTCCATCTTTCCCATGCGCACATGCGCAACATGTGAAAAAAAGACGCAGGCCGGCTGCTTGGCATACACAAGCCAGGGGACCTCTTTCCCCTTTTGCGCATACTGGTTCACGAAGCGGCTTTCTTCGGCGCTGTCCCCCTGCACTTCCTCATGGCACTCCAGACACTTGTCCAGTTTTGGGATCCCCGTGAAGGTGCCGTCCGGGCGGAAAAAATGGCAGCTCTCACATCCGTTGTCCACCTCCTGGACATGCATGGCATGGTTGAAGTCAATGGGTTGTTTTTTCTGGGAATAGAGCAGCTTGGGAAAGACGATCCAGCCCACGAAGAGGCTCGCTGCCAGGCCGATGAAAAAAAACGCCATCACCTTGCCGCCGGCGGTATCCGCCGGTGCCGGCCCCTCTTCAGCTGTCGGGATGCTGCCAGATGGCTGGGCGGCCGCCTTGCGCGATTTCTCATCTGCTGTGCTCATGGGGACTCCGTCTGTGGTGAGGTTGGTTTTGACGGTCATATCTTCCCGCTGATGCCGGGTAAAGGGCCGGAAAAGTCAGGGCGCCGCATCACATGCCGCATGCACGCTGGCATCCGGAAAACGATACCGCGTTGCCTACCTTCCGGGCCTGCTTTTGTCAAGAGAAATCCCGCTATCCCGGTGCACCGTAGCTGTGCAGTCCGGGAAGCAGATTGACCCCGAAATAGGTAAATAAAACAGCCGTAAAACCGATCAGCGACAGCACGGCGATGCGTTTCCCGTGCCAACCGCGCATCAATCGGGCGTGCAGCAAAGTGGCATAGATAAACCAGGTGATCAGCGACCAGGTTTCTTTGGGATCCCAGCTCCAGTATTTGCCCCAGGCCGAATTGGCCCATACCGCACCGGTGATGATGCCGGCGGTCAAAAACAGAAACCCGAACAAAATCATGCGGTGGGTCAATTCATCCAGCACCGCGGTTTCCGGCAGCCGTGCCGCCAGAACGCCCCCTTGGGCTGCAGCCGCCTCCCGGTTCTTGATCAGATACATGATGCTCAGGCCGAAGGCCACCGCAAAGGCCGAATACCCGATGAAACAGGTGATCACGTGGGCAATCAGCCAGTTGCTCTTCAACGCCGGAATGAGGGGCTCAATGCGGTTGCTGACCTGGGGGGACAGCGAAGCGTAGGCCATGGCCAGAAACGCCAGCGGGGCGGTGAAAACGCCGATCACATGGCTGCCGGTGCGTCGATCGATAACCAGGTAGATGAGCGTCAGCACACAGGCGAAAAAAATCAGCGATTCGTAAAGATTGGACAGCGGGGCATGCCCGATGCCCATCTGGTAGGACTCACGCCAGCGCAGTGCAATACCCGCCAGGTTGCCGGCCAGGCCGGCCAGCGAGACCCAGACAGCGGTTTGTCCGGCCGGTGGCTTTTTGAAAACCCAGGCGGCCAGGTAGAGAAAAGCCGCCAATCCGTAAATAAAAGTGACAATGGATAAAATGCTGGAGCTTGTCATAGGCTTTTCCGGTTGTGGGTGTCAAAGTTTGAGTTTGGCCAGCTTTTTCGCCAACTGCGATACTTTCTGCGGCATGCCGATTTTGTTCTTGTTGCTGGTCCCCATCACGGTAACGACGGCGCCTTTGCCCTTGGGGATCACCTGCACACAGATTCTCTGGTGGGACAGGAAAAAGGTAATGAAGCATCCGGCGATAATGATGATAAAGCCGGCATAAACGATGGGAACACCGGGGTCACGCGTGACCTGGAGCCCGGTATAATAGCGCGGATCGTAGCTGTCCACTGCAATGACCATGGCACCCCCGCGCATCTTGTCGAAACTCGGAAAACGCAGCGGCAAAAGGATGGGTTGCGGGGCATGCCCCTTGAGGGTCAGCCTTCCCACCAGGGCTTCGCCGATGGCATGCCCCCGGAAGCTGGCGGTGGCGCTGTATTTGGTGATCAGCAGGCTGCCGCGGCTTTCGGGAAGCTCGATGGTCCGCCCGATAACCGCCTGCTTTTTAAAAACCATTTTGCTGGCTTTGTCCTGGAAGCGCAGCTGGAATTTTTGGGGTGCCAGGGTGCCGTAGCTGGCCTGGTAGATATTGATGCCGCGGTAGTTGAGCGGATGGTTGACCAGGATGTCTTTTTTCATCACCGGCCGGCCTTTTTCAAGGATGGTCAGTGTGGAGCGGTACTCCTTGGGTGCTCCGGACTTGTAGAAGGTCACCGTAAAATCGTCGCAACGGATGGCAAAGTCCAGCGGCTGTATGCCTTTTGAAGATCGCAGGCGGATACGATCGACCGTGACACCCTCGCCGACATTGACAAAGCCGTCGAAGCCTAACAGCGATCCGACCAGGCCTCCGATTAAAAGCAAAATAACGCTCAAGTGGACGATATACACTCCCAGGCGGGTCCAGCGGCCTTTCTCGGCGAATACGCAGAAGCCCTTCTCATGCGGCTCGATGCGGCTGTAGTGGAAGTGTTTGGCAAAATAGGGGCCGTAGGCGCTTTTGAGCCTGTCTGCATCCTGCTTGGCCGCGAATTGCGCCCGTGTCGAGAGTTTCTGGAACTGGGAGAGTTTGAACCGCGGCTTTTTGACAAAAACGATTTTCCACACGCTGGAGAGCCGGTCCACGGAGCAGATGACGATATTGGCGGCCAGCAGCAGCAAGAGCAGCTCGAACCACCAGGAGTGGTACATATCGAACAGGTCCAGCAGTGCGAAGAGCCGATAGGTGAAGGCTCCGTAAATGGCCACGTAGCGGTCCGGGCTGCCCATCTGTGGAATCAGGGTGCCAAAAACCGATGTGGCCGCGAGCGTCAGCAGAAGCACAACCGTCAGTTTGACGGAAGCGAAAAAGCTCCAGATGCTTTTCAGGGGACCGTTGGCGTCCGCCGGCTGGCCCATGGAGATTCCTTTCACGAGATTTGCTTACGACTGCATGCCGTTGCCTGCACCCGGCGGGAAACGACCCCCCGCCGCAGAATTATTTACGCAGAAATGCCCACCAGACATAAAAGCCGAAAGCCGCCCACGACAAAATGCATATCAGATAGGCCAGCCAGTCAAGAGGCTTGCGGGCGATGCCGACACGGTTGGCCCGCCCCACCCGCCTTTTGCAGGAGTAACAGCGTTTGGCGTTGATCTCAAGGTAGATGTTACAATAGGGACACTTTTTTGAAGGATGCGCCGGAGCGCTGCTGGTCTCATCCATGATGTCGCCCCCCGGACAGATCCGCCGGCTGGCACCGGGTGCCATGATTTCTTCACCACCGCGGCCGCTAGTTCAACCCGGGCGTCCTGTATGCGGCGAATCCCGGCATCCGGCGCACGCACCGCGCAGCCGGCCATCTGTTCTGTCGGATTACTCCAGGTACTCCTTTTCGATGCTGATCTCGCTTTTGGCTTTCAGCTCGGAAAGCAGGGTACGGAAAACCTTGCTTTTCTTCTGCGCCGCAAGGCGGGTCCGGATACCCTCGGAGGCTTTGGCAAATCCCTTGGGGTCCGGCGCCAGGCGCGCCTTCAGCGCGATAACGTAGTAGCCTTTCCGGCCCTTCAGAACCCTGTCGGCATACGGCTTCTTGCTGGAAAGCTTGAAAGCCGCCGACGCGATGGCTGTCTCGTATCCGATTCCCGGAATGACGCCGTTGCGCCCAAAGGCATCGCTGGTCACCACCTTCAAACCGACACGCGCGCTCTCCGCCGACATGGACCGGCCTTTTTTCAGGGCTGCCAGAAAATCTGCGGCCGCCTTGCGGGCCCGCTGGTCCTGCTTGGTCTTCAGTACATCGGCCCGCACCCGCGGACGCACGTCTTTCAGGTCCGGCACTTTGCCGGGACGTTTATCGATGACCTGCAGCAGGTAATAGCCGTCACCGAAGTCCTGCACGTCGCTGATCTCCATGGGCTCCATTTTAAAGGCCGCCGCGACGAACTTGCGCCAGTCCTTTATGCCCTTGATCGGGCCTTTGGCGCTGAAAAAATCCGTGGTCCGTGCTTCGAGCTGGCGGCCGACGGCAATTTTTGCCAGGTCCTCGTTTTCGTCGGCAGCCTCAAAGGTGTCATCGGCAGCATCATACGCCAGTGTTTTGGCGCGTTCAGCGACCAGTTTTTTGCGGATCCTGTCTTTGGCATCATCGAAGGAGAGCTTGGATGCCGGCACGACTTTTTCCACCTTGATCAGGTGCCACCCGAACTGGGTGCGCACCGGTTCGCTGACTTCACCGGGCTTCATGGCGAATGCCTTGTCGGCAAACGGCTTGACCATGGACTGGCGGGTAAACGATCCCAGGTAGCCGCCGCGGCTCTTGCTGGGGCCTTCTGAGTATTTTTTGGCCATGGCGGCGAAATCCTTGCCGTCGCGGATCATTTTCAAAACACGCAGGGCCTTGTCTCTGGCGGCTTTCACAGTCCCGGGCGAGGCGTCGGGCGCCACCTTGAACAGAATATGCCGCGCCTCCACGGTCTTGGGTTTTTCAAACTCCTTGGGATGGGCATCATAATAATCCCGTATGGCCTGCGCGTCGATCTTCACCGAAGATGCAAAATGCGCCGGATCGAAACGGATGTAGCGTACTTTCCGCAACGGGTCGGTTTTGTACTGCTCTTTGTGCTGGTCATAAAAAGACTGGATTTCTTTATCCGAAATTTTCAGATCCGTGTAATGCCGGGGATCGAAGAGCACATAGTTGATGCGCACTTTGGTGTTCTGCCAGTCGAACCACCAGCGCGCCTCCGGATCCGACACTTTGACCATACCGGTCACAAAGTCCTGCAGGCGGCTGACGACCATGTCTTCCCGCTGTGCGACCTCGAAATCCTCAGGCGACATGCGGAAGCGCTGCAACACCAGTTGGTAACGGCGCCGGTCGAAATGTCCGCCGGTCTGGAAAACCGGCAGATTCTTGATGGTTTCGGCCAACTCCGCTTCACTGACCTTGATGTTCAGGCGCCGGGCCTCGTCGAGCAGCAGTTTGCGGTCTATCAGGCGGTTTATGGCCTGGCGCTTGACCTGCAGGTTCTTGATCATTTCGTCGGTCAGACTGCTGCCGAAGCGCCGTTTCAGCTGCTCGATCAGTTGATTATAGGTTTTGTGGTAGGCCTTCACGGAGATCGGCTCGCCGTTGACCAGCGCCACACGGTTGGCGCGCCGGGAGCTGTAGCTGCCGACACCCCAGAAAACGAATACGATGACAATGGCCCCCAGCAGGATCTTAATCAGCCAGGTGCCGGCATTTTTGCGCATCAAACTGAGCATATTTTTCCCTTACAGATCTCTTTACGGCCGCCTGCGGGCCCATTACGGATCTTCGGACACTTCATGCGGCGGCGCTATAAACTCCCGGTCAGCGGCTTCTGGCGGCGGTCGAGCTTGGTTCCGACTGAGGCGGCACAAAAAGCGCACCGGTATTCGTACTTGTCGCCCTCCGGGAGCACCAGAAACAGGCGCTTGCGCACGGGAACGGCCCGCCGGCAGCGCGGACAGTACAGCTCAGTAGCGTCAAACTCCTTGAACGCATCGGCCGGAGCGGCACTTGCCGGCGGCGCCAAACGACTCGGATCCAGCATAGCATGCCTCGCATGCATCGGTTTTACCCAGGCCCTATGAGAGGCGGTACGGGCGAATTCAATTTTAAAACTTTATCTATTAAATTTTTTCTTGAACTTTGTCAATAAGCGACAGGTTTTATTTCCGGACTGCGCTTCTTCAGACAGCTGTTTCCAGCGCGGACCAGCGCCGCCCGCCGACGGGTGGGGCGCCTGTAATTTTGTATTGACAGCTCCCCCGTTTACCGGTAATAGACATCCACCGTTGCGGGGCTGTAGCTCAGCTGGGAGAGCGCATGACTGGCAGTCATGAGGTCAGGGGTTCGATCCCCCTCAGCTCCACCAAAAAATCAAGGGGTCTGCCGTCTTCGGCAAACTCCTTTTTTTATCGCCTTCACTCACCCCCACCTTTTCCAGTCGTCCAGCACCAAACGGCGGCGATACGGCATCTGTCGCCGGCATTTGCGAACCCGGCATTTTCGGCAACGCAAAGCCTACATTCATTCCCGAAAATGGACCCGTTCCCTGCCTTGACAATTGCCGATTTGCACGCATTTTATGGCAAAAAATTCGATTCTGATCGTGGACCCCTGATCTCCGCA
>JALSRD010000076.1 GCA_026984935.1 Desulfobacterales bacterium | reverse complement strand
AATAACCCCCCCTATAGTCCCCCCCTTAGGGGGGACGGGAAGATTAAAACTAAAATCAAACTGCCCGGCTGGCTGGATTCCGAATTATGGCAGGCCTTCAAAGAGCATCGGCAGCGGTTGCGGAAACCCATGACCCTAAAGGCGGAGCAGTTGAACCTGGCCAAGCTGAAGAAACTGAAGAAACAGGGCAATGATCCGGCGGCGGTGATCAACCAGAGCATCGAGCGCGGCTGGCAGGGGCTTTTTGCCCTCAAGGATAAACCCAAAGACGGCGGGCCCTATCTGCCCGTAATCGAATACGATGACCCGGACATCTACGCAAACCCATGACCAGATCATGCCCAACCGGCTGAAGTTCGAGGAGCGTCTGCTGTCGGCGGTGCTGCAGTACGCGGAATGCCTGGACGAAGCGGTGGACCTGATCGAGCCCGAAGATTTCTACAGCGGCCGGCACCGGGAAATATTCGCGGCGGCGCTTGCGCTGCATGGGCAAAGGCATCCGGTCGACATCACCACGGTGGCCGATGCATTGATGCAGCGCAGGCAGCTGAAAACGGTCGGGGCCAGCTACCTGGCGGGGTTGTTGGACATACCAGTTGCCAGCGATGTCGGCTACTTCTGCCGCAAGATCAAGGACGCCGCCGTGATGCGCAAGACCATCCTGGCGGCCCGCAAGATCATGTCCAGGTGTTTTGGCGCCAACGGCAATGCGGAGGCTGTGCTGGACGAGGCCCAGAAGTCTCTGCTCGACATAGAATTCGAGAACAATCAACACCAGGTGGCCACCATGGAAGCACTGTCGATGGAAAGTATGGAGAGATATGAGACGCTGCAGAAAAACCCGGGCATCGTCACCGGCGTGCCCACGGGATTTAAGCGCATCGATTTTCTAACCTGTGGGCTGCAGCCCGGTGACATGGTGATCATCGCGGCGCGCCCGAGCATGGGCAAGACGGCGCTCATGCTGAACATGGCCGTCAACATGGCCATGCAGGATTACCGGGCATTGATATTCAGCCTGGAGATGAGCGAAAAGCAGCTCTTCGATCGCATCATATCCAGCCTGTCGGGCGTGAACAGCATGAAATTCAGGTCCGGCCGGTTTTCAGGGGACGATTGGGCGCAAATCACCGCTGCGGCCCAAAAGATTCACGGCCGGCCTCTGTTTATCGACGATTCGGCAGCGCTCACCTATCAGGAAATCCGGCGCCGTGCACGCAAGGCCTGCAAGCTGCAAAATATCCAGGTCTTTTTCCTGGACTATCTGCAACTGGTGCAGGGTGACCGTCAGCATGGCCGGACCGAGGAAATCAGCGGCATCAGCCGCAATCTCAAGGCCATCGCCAAAGAGCTGGAGCTGCCCTTCGTGGTTCTCAGCCAGCTGTCCAGGGCAGTGGAGCAGCGCGAAAACAAACGGCCGCGGCTGGCCGATCTGCGGGATTCGGGCGCCATCGAACAAGATGCGGATGTCGTGATGTTCATCTACCGGGATGAAGTTTACAACCAGGATGGTGAAAGCCTCAATGCCGGCAAGGCAGAGGTTATCCTGGCCAAGCAGCGCAACGGACCGACGGGCGTTGCAAAGCTGCCGTGGATATCCAGGATCGCAACTTTCGGCAGCGCCCTGGATACCGATCACGACGCCGACGGCTGGCCGCTGTACCCCAAATAGGCACTGGTTGGACAGCAGATATCCGCTCAAAGGTTGCGCGGGTCCTTCCCAGCCTCACAAACCACAGGGGTCAAGGCAGCGCGAGGGATCACCCATTTTGATGGGAAAATATGTGATAAAATGAAAAATGTTTTAGGATATTTATCATATAAAACGGAGGGATAAAAGCTTATGGTAAAAAATGACGAAAATTTAAATCCCGGCGTTCTGGGCGGGATTAAAGGGGTCTTGGCCTACCTGGACCACGTGGGAGTGCGCACATCCCAAGCCACCCTCTACCGACACCTGAAGCAGGGTAAAATTACCGCTCTGCCTGGCGGCGGTTTCTCAATTTCCGAGGTTGATCGTTATGCCACCGCCCATTGCAAACTTCCGGCCGCAACCAAGGAAGCCGGACAGGGCCAGTTGAGCGATCAGATGCGTCAGATAGAGTTCGAAAAGCGGAAAGCACAAGCACGTTTGTTCGAAGCTCGGGCGCGGGAGGTCGAGGGTGAATTAGTCGATCGGGCTGAAAAGGAACGGGAAACCCTGGCGAAAATGATTGCGGTTCGATCGGTTGTTATCAACTCGATTTTTGTTATCGGAGCCGATTTTGCCGGACATTTTGGTATCGGCAGTGAACGCATACCAGACGTGATCGACTTCCTTCGGCAGGGTATTGAGGTTAATCTCGCCGCGATCAGTGAAACGGAAGGGTTTGAATTCGCCCCTTGCAATGGCTGTCCCCTTTTGCCGCCCGAAGAAGGCCGGCCGTTAAGATGCATTTCTGTGCGGTTTATTCCGCGTGACTCTAATAGTGAGGAGTTTTGTCATGGAAACGTTAAAGCTGACGTATAGCAAGGCGGTTGCCGGGCTGGGGGTGGTCCATGGCCTGCAGGGCGGCGGCCCCGGCATGCGCGACGCAAACGGCCGGCCGCGCTATGTCGCCGGCAAAACCTGGTGCGGGGTGGAGTGGCATGCCCGCATGTTACTGGTGGAAACCAACGCCGCCGTCACCTGCCAGCGCTGCCTGGCACGGATGTGGAAAGGCATGCCAAATGATTGACGAGAACGCGGCGACCCGGCGCTGCATCATCTGCCGGTCGCGGCCGGCGGACGGCACAGACGGCTGGTGCGGGCACTGCCTGACCGCCTACTTGGACGGCTGGATGTCGTTAGAACTGATCTGTCGGGTGCACGAACTGTGGGGCCTGAAAATGCCGGATGAGACCCACGACAACAACTGAACATCAAGCCAGGCGCGAAATGAAACCCAATCATCCGCTGCGAACTGTAAGCTTCACCTTCACCGACGCCGAGCGCCGCGCCTTTCAGCCGCGCGAGAAGGTGACCGTGTCCCAGTGGGCCGTGCGCCACCGGCAGGTGGAAGCCGGGCCCATGCCGGGCCAGTGGTCCAACGAGATGACGCCCTACCTGGTGGCGCCCATGGACGCCTTCAACCGGCCCGGCGTGCAGAAAATCATCCTGTGCTTCGCACCCCAGACCGGCAAAACCCAGGTCGCCTTCAACTGCCTGCTGTACGCCATCGACCAGGACCCGGGGCCGGCCATGTACGTCATGCCCGACGAGAAAACCGCCAAGCGCATCAGCCGCCGCCGCATGCGCCCCATGTTCCGGGCCACGCCGCGCATCGCCGGCCTGCTGGGGCCGCGCGCCGACGACGTCACCACTTTGGCGGTCACCTTCCAGAACGGCATGGACCTGATGCTGACCTGGGCCACCTCGGCGGCCGAGCTGGCCTCCGAGTCGGTGCGCTATGTCTTTTTCGATGAAATCGACAAATACCCGCGCTTTACCGGCCAGGAGGCCGATCCGCTGTCCCTGGGGGAGGTGCGCACCATGACCTACCCCCACACGCGCAAGCTGCTGTATTTATCCACGCCCACCGTCGAGGGCGGGAATATCGCGCGCGCCCTGGAAGCCGAGGCCGACGAGATCTGGCGCTACCAGGCCCGCTGCCCCTTCTGCGGTCACCTGCAGGTCATGGAGTTCGACCAGATCCACTGGCCCGAGCGCATCCGCGACCCGCGCGCCATGGTGCGCCGCAAGTACGCCAAATACAGCTGTGTCAAATGCGGGTTCGACTGGGACGATCATCTGCGCAACAAGGCCGTGCGCGCCGGTAGCTGGCAGCGCTGGACGGGCCCGCCCTGGGACCGCCGGGCTCAACCGGCCGATGAAGGCCCGCGGCGTCCCCTGGCCATAGCCTTCCACCTGCCCTCCTGGTACTCGCCCTTTGTGGGCCTGTCCGATGTGGCGGCCGCCTTTTTGCGCGGTCTGCAGGACCCGTCCAAGATGATGACCTTCGTCACCCAGCACAAGGCCGAGCCCTGGAAGGAGGTCATCGAGAGCAAGGCCGAAAGCGAGATCCTGGCACACCGCTGCGACCTGCCGCCGGGCATCGTGCCAGCCGACGCCCTGGCGCTGACGGCCGGCATCGACGTGCAGAAAGCCGGCTTCTGGTTCGTGGTGCGCGCCTGGGACCGGGACCTGACTTCCTGGCTGGTGCAATACGGTTACCTGTCCGCCTGGGCCGACGTGGAAACACTGCTCTTTGCCACGCGCTACCCGGTGCAGGACAACCTCCGGCGGCCCCTGGGCATCTGGCGCGCCGGCATGGACACCGGCGGCGGGGTGACCGATGACGGCAACTGGACGCGCACCGAGGAAATCTACCACTGGCTGCGGGCCAACGGCCGCGGCATCGTCTTCGGCACCAAGGGCGCCAGCCGCCCCCAGCTGCGCCGCATCCAGCCGCGCGTGATCGACCGCATGGCGCGCGGCAACCGCCCCATCCCCGGCGGCATCGAGCTGCGCATGCTCGACACCTACCAGTTCAAAGGCCTGTTGCACTGGCGCCTGGGCCGCAAAAAGGGCGACAGCCAGCGCTTTTTCCTGCACGCCGAAACCGGCATGGACTACGCCCGCCAGATCCTGGCCGAGGAACTGCGCCGCGACCGCCGCGGCCGCCTGGAGTGGAAGCAGATCCGCCGCGACAACCACCTGCTGGACTGCGAGATCATCGCCGCGGCCTGCGCGGATTCGGAGTGGTACCCCAGCCTGACGCTGCTGGCGCGCGAGATGCGCAAGCGGGACCAGCAGGCCCGCCGGCGGCCGCCCGCGCCGGCAACCGCGCCCGAAAGCGTGTCCGCCGGCAACCGCCTCAACTTCGAACGTCCGGGATGGCTGAACCGATGAGCGAACGCAAGATCCTGACTTCCAAAAAGGAAATCCTGGAATACCTGGGCATCACCGAATACAAGTTTTACCGCATGGTGGAGCAGGGCCTGATCGCCGCCACGGTCATCGACGGCCGCTGGTACGCGCACGCCGACAACCTGGATGAATATTTCAAAAAGAAAACCCGCACCATCATCACCCAGGTGCCGGAAGACGCGGAGTAAGGCATGCGTTTTACCGATATCCTGCCGGTTGTCATCATCATCGAAAGCCTGGCCGCGGCCGGGATCCTGGCCGTGGCCGGCCGCTGGGGATCGGCGCTCTACTGGGCCGCGGCGGGCCTGCTCAATATCGCCGTGGTATTTCTGATCGGGCGCTGGGGGTGAGTATGGAGTTGTTCTAACCGCCGATGATTTCATTCAGCCCTTCCACAACGAGAAGGAGTTCCTCTTCCGATGCCATGGCGATTTTTCGCCGCAGGCGCTTAACGGAAAGCGTGCGCACCTGGCTGATTTTGATCCAGGATTTCTTGGGCAGCGCCGGGTTTTCAAGTTCGAGGGTGAGAGGATAGCCGGACTTTTGCGGCTGGCTCGTCAGGGCCACGGCAATGACCGTCCCGGAGCGTTGGTTAAAAACATTTTCGCTCAGAACCAGAACAGGGCGCCACCCGCCCTGTTCGCTTCCGATCACGGGGTTCAGGTCTGCCCAGTAGATGCCGCCCCTCAGTATGCCGGCCATTCTTCCACCCCAGCCGAAAAGCCCTCTTCCGCCATCGACTGTTCGCTATCCGGATCGAGTTTCGCGCATTCCCGGGCCAGGCGGCTCTTCTCAAGCCGCATCAATTTTTCGGCAATGGCTTCCTGGATCGCCTTGCTGCGGTTCGGGTAATATTTTGCCTGGATGAGAAGGTCCAGCTGCCGCAGCGTGCCCTGGTCAATCGTGATCGCAATTTTTGAAGTCGCCATCTTTTCCACCTCCGGTATGATAATATATCATACCCTTGGATTTTTCAAGCCGCAAATCCCACCTCCAAAAACCCTGTCAAGAAAAATAACACCCCAAAACCACCCCAAAAGCACCCAAAAACCGCCCCAAAACCACCCCAAAAACGCTTGACGGCCCTTTTTTGAAAAATTCCCGGTGTATCATCCGGACAGCTTCAAAAGTCGTCCTCCTATGGACGTGGATTGAAACAAAAAGGGGTTTTCCAATGGCGATCAAAACCACCCTGGAACAGCTCGAAGAGGTCCAGGACGCGATTTCGCGCATCATGACCGGCCAGGATGTCACCGTGGACGGCAAGCGCCTGCGCTACGCCGACCTGGATATCCTGAACCGCCGCGAGCAGATGCTGCTGGCGCGCTACCGCGCCGAAACCGGCAGCGGCGGCGTGCCGGCCTTCAACACGGGGATTATGCGCCATGCCTGATGCATCCGCCGGCATAACGTCTGCACGCCCGGACCGGCGGCGGATCTTCATGGCCGCCCTGCAGGCCGCGGCCGCGGCGGTGGGGAAAAACGGCCGGCCGGTGCTTTACGGCGCCAACGGCAAACCGCTGGCGCCGGTGGGCGCAGAGTCCTACCAGTTCCGGCGCACGGCCGCGCGGCGCTCCGGATCGCTCAAGAACTGGATCCCCAAGCGCCTGGTCAGCGACACCCAGGCGGCCACGGAGCGCGAGCTCATCGTCGCCCGCAGCATGGACCTGGCCGGCTCCGACGCGCATGCCGCCGGCATCCTGGACACCTTCGCGGTCACCATCGTGGGCGGCGGCCTTGCGCCGCACCCGCTGCTGGATGCGGACATGCTGGATATGCCCGGCGACGCCGTCGACCGCCTGCGCCGCGCCCAGAAATCCATCCACCGCGACTGGTCGCCCACGGCCGACGCCGGCGGGCGCATGACCTTCGCCGCCCTGCAATACCTGGCGCAGCGCTGTCTGCTGCTCTACGGCGAATTTCTGTTTCTTGTGCCCATGCTGGCGGACGACCCCCTGCGGCCCTATTCCCTGGCCCTGCAGCCCATCTGCCCCCTGCGCCTGAAAACCCCGCTGGATATGTCCGCCGATCCGAACATCCGCGACGGCGTGGAAGTCGGCCCCTATGGCGAGCCCGTGGCCTACTGGATCAAAAAAGCCTCGCCGACCGGCTGGCCGACCCTGGACACTGACGCCAATTTCGTGCGCATCCCGGCGCGCGTGGGCCGGCGCCACAACGTGCTGCACGGCTTTATCGCCAATGACCCCGAGCAGGTGCGCGGCATGCCCTTTTTCGCGCCGGCCATCAAGCTCTTCCGGGATCTTTCCGACTACCTGGACGCCGAGCTTGTCAGTAATATCGTCACGGCCGCCTTTTCGCTGTTCATCGAGACCGGCGCCGCGGACCCGTCCTTTCCGGCCGCCGGCCTGGCCACCTTCACCGGCGCCGAGGCCAAGGGCGACGGCGGCACCTTCGAGCGCCGCTACCAGGAGCTGGTGCCCGGCCAGATCATGTTCGGCGACGCCGGCCAGAAGCCGCACCCCATCGCCGCCAACCGCCCCGGCACCACCTTCGAGCCCTTCGTCAAGGTCATCGAGCACTCCATTGCCATGAGCCTGGGCGTGCCCTACCCGGTTTTGTTCAAGAACCTGGAGGGCATGACCTACGCCAGCTACCGCTCGGCCATGCTGGAGGCCTGGCGCCTGTTCAAAGCGCGCCGCACCTGGCTGGCGCAGGCGTTCTGCGCGCCGGTCTGGCGCATGCTCATGGAAGAGGCCTGGCTGCGCGGTGACCTGCCGGTAAACGACTACTACGGCCGCGAAACCGCATTGACCGCCGCCGAATGGATCGGGCCGCCCAAGGGCCAGATCGAGCCTGTCAAGGAGGTCCAGGCCGACATCCTGGCGGTGCAGCACAACCTCAAATCGCGCGAAGAGGTCATGCTGGAGGCCGACCGCGATCTCACCGCCACCTTCCGGCGCCTGGCGGCCGAAGAGGCGCTCATGGAAGACCTGGGCCTGGATGAAACCAAGATGGAAAACCCGCCGCAGGAGAAAAACAGCGATGCAACCGACTGATTTCGCCAAGGGCCGCGCCTGGGCCATGGAGCCTGCAAAGTTCGAGCTGCTGGCCAGACGCTTTCACCAGTTCCAGGCCGATGAAGCGGCCGTAAAAAAACTGGCCGGCTTCGCCGACACCAGCGACGAGCCGCCCTATTACGATGTGCGCGATGCCGTGGCCGTGATCCCCATCAGCGGCCCGCTGACCAAGCGCCGCAGCCTCTGGAGTTTTTTGTTCGGCGGCAGCAGCTACGCCGAAATCGCGCGCACGGTGGCCTTTGCCGCCGAGGATCCGGAAGTTGTCGGCATCGTGCTGGACATCGACTCGCCCGGCGGCACGGTTTCCGGCGTGGAAGCCGCCGGCGATGCGATTTTCGCGGCGCGCCAAAAAAAGCCCCTGGCGGCCTTTGCCAACGGCACCATGGCCTCGGCAGCCTACTGGCTGGGCTCGGCGGCCGACGCGGTGATTGCCGAAAAGACCGCCGCGGTGGGCTCCATCGGCGTGCTCATGGTGCATGTCGACTGGTCGGTGGCCCTGGCCAACGAGGGCCTCAAGATCAGCTATCTCACCGCCGGGCGCTACAAGGCCCTGGGCAACCCGGCCGAGCCGCTTTCGCGCGAGGCGCGCGACGTGTTCCAGGCCGAGCTGGACCAGATCTACGGCATCTTCACGGCCACCGTGGCCAGAAACCGCAACGTGTCCCAGGACCAGGTCCTGTCCGACATGGCCGACGGCCGCATCTTCATCGGCGAAAAAGCCGTGGCGGCCGGCCTGGCGGACACCATCGGCAGCCTGGACACCGCCATCGCGGCCGTGCAGGACATGGCCGGCAACCAACAATCAGAAAGGAGAATTTTTGCCATGAACACCAAAACCAAAGAGATAAAGATCGAGACCACCGAGCAGCTGGCCGCGGCCTACCCGGACCTGGCCCGGGCGCTGCGCACCCAGGGCGCCGACAGCGTGGACACCGCCGCCGTGGCGCAAAAGGCCGCTGACGAGGAACGCGCCCGCATCCTGGGACTGGCCGCCGTGCAGTTCGGCGCCCAGGCCGGCGACAAGTTCAAGGCCGTGGTCGAAACCGGTGTGACCGTGGCGCAGTTCACCGCCATCACCGAAGCCGCCGGCGGCCCGCAAACCCCGGCCGACCCGGCCGCCGCCAACCTGGAAAAGGCCAAGGCCGAACAGCTGGCCGCCATCCAGGCGGCAGGGCCCGCCAACCCCGGCGCCGACAGCCGGGCCGCTGCTGCCGGCGGCAAGGACTTCATGGCGCAGGTGGCCGAGTACGTACAGGCCCATAAATGCGGCCGCGTCGAGGCCATGCAGGCGGTCATGAAAGCCGACCCGGAGGCCCACAAGGCCTACATCGCCAAGGTAAACTAGCAACCATCCGGAATTATCGGATACTTCCCAAAAAGGAGGAAAACCCATGAGCTGGAACGAGGGAGCCAAAGCCTTTATCGCCGGCGCGGACATCGAGGCCCGGCGGCGCGTCAAACTCAAAAGCGGCACCACCACCACGCCGCCCGAGGTGGTGCACGCCGGGGCCGGCGAGGATTTCATCGGCGTGTCCGAGTACGCCGTCAAGAGCGGGCAGAGCCTGGCCGTGCGCCTTGCGAACAGCCCCGGCACCCAGGAAGTGGAGGCCACCGTCACCACGGCGATCGCCGTCGGCACCACCCTGTACGGCGCCGCCAACGGCACCCTGGGCGACGACGACAACGGCGGCGCCTACACGGCCCAGGCCACGGCCCTTTCCGCCGCCGCCGCCACGGGGCAGCATATCGAGGTGCTCTTGAGCTGAGCGATTACCCAAACCCGAGACCCATAAGGAGAAAAGAGCCATGAGAACCGCAAACGACGCCGCCATCTACCGACCGGACCTAGGGATCGCGGTCATGGAATACCTGGAGGGCGTGACCATGGGGTTCATCGGCCTGGAGCTGATGCCCCTCTTTACCACCCCTCTGCAGGCCTCCAGCTACCCGGTGATCCCCAAGGAGGCCCTGCTCAAGATCGCCGATGTGGACCGCGCCCCGCGCGGCGGCTACAACCGCGACGACTGGGAATACGAGCGCGGCACCTTCGCCACCGCTGAAAAGGGCCGCGAGGAACTCATCGACGACACCGAGCGCGAACTCTTCGACCAGGAGGCCCCCGGCATGGCCGATTTCGTGGCCACGCGCCGGGCGTTCAACCACATCATGCGCGCCCAGGAAAAGCGCATCGCGGCAAAGGTCTTCAATGCCGCCGCCTTTACGCCCCACGCCGTGGCCAACGAGTGGGACGACCAAACCAACGCCACACCCGTGGATGACGTCAATGACGGCGTCAAGGCCTTCCGCAAGCAGTGCGGCATGCTGCCCGACGCCCTGG
>JALSRD010000075.1 GCA_026984935.1 Desulfobacterales bacterium | reverse complement strand
GTCCTTGTTGATTTCGCGTTTCCTGGAAAAGAAACCGACGTCGATGGTGGTGCCGGTGTGCTTCAGAAGCAGCTGCAGCGGATCCTTGTCGTGGTCGTTGCCCTTCTCGCAGTAGTCGATCAGCTCCGCCATCAGGATGCCGACCACCGGGGCGGTCTTGTACTGGTTGCCGCTGGTGCCCACGGCCATGTAGTAGCCTTTCAGGTCGGACTTGTCGTAAATGGGAATCCAGTCGGTGGAGCAGTCGTACAGGTCGGCGATGCCCACGTGCTTGTTGGGGATGCCCAGAGACGGAATGCGGCGCGCCAGGCGGTAGACCTGGGCGCGGTACTGGGCGTCCGTGATGTTGCGGTTGAAGTGGTCGGGGTCCGCGATCCACTCCTGGGGGTCGCATTCCGGATCTTCGCTGCCCACCAGGATCATGTTGCCCACCTCGGGGCGAAAGTAGACGGCATTGTCGCCGTCGGAGGTGTGGTAGCCGTCGTTCAGAAAATCAAAGCCCTCCGGCGAAGGAACGTGGTGCACCTCGTGGCGCAGGGCTCTGGTTTTGATGTTCATGCCCTCCGGCACGCCCGGCGCCATGGCGTTCACCAGAAAGGAGTGCGGGCCGGCGGCATTGATGACCACCGGTGCATTGATTTCCTGGCCGTCCTTTAAGGTAACCCCGGCAACCCGGCCGTCTTTGGTCCGGATATCGGCCACTTCGGCGTTAAACAGGAATTCGCCGCCCTTGGCTTCGGCGGCGCGCTGAAGGTTGTGCACCGAAAGCTGCGGATCGTTTACGTACCCGCCGCCGGGGGTAAAAAGCGCACCTTCCAGTTTTCCCCGGGCTTCGTTGAAGTGCTCGTCCTCCTCGGGGCGCGTGACCGGCCAGAAGGAGTCGTCGCTGTAAATGGCGATGTGGTCCTTGACATCCTGCATGGTCCACTCTTCGTACTCCACGCCGACGGCATCGTAGTGCTTTTTGACCTTGCGCCAGTCATGCCCCTTGCTCTTGAGCAGGATGGACCCGGTGTTGCGGTATTCGGCCAGCCCCATCTCGTCTCCGACTTCCAGGTGCTGGGCCCAGTTCAGCCAGTAGTAAAACCCCTCGTAGGCGAAGGCCACGCCGTCGTGGGTCGAGTAATGGGCCCGCACGATGGCGCATGAGTTGCTGGTCGAACCATAGCCGGACGTCGGCAGCTTGTCGATATTGAGGGTTTTATATCCCTTCTTGGCAAGCTCGAAGGCGGTGGCCGCACCGATGATGCCGGCGCCGATGATGATTGCGTCATACTTCTTTTGTGCCATTGCTTTTCTCCTTTGATAAAATTGTCCACCAGCGGTGGAGAAAAATGTGTTTGGCGAAAACCCGGACCTTTCGACGGCCTAGTCCGTCTGCATACGTTCCACCATATCGCGTGTGCTCTCGAAGTGCTTCTTGATGGCCTCTTCAACGGCGTTTTCATCCCGGTCCCTGAGGGCGCTGATGATCCTCTGGTGCTCGGCCATGGACTCCCGGATTCTTTTTTTGCTCTTGAAGCTTAAGGCCAGAATTTTTTGCATCTGGAGACTGTCGTGTAAATTCCGGATCAGGTGTTTGAGCCGCTGCATGCCGCAGGCATCGACGATGCCCTCGTGGAAACGCTTGTCGGCGTCCACGTATAAAAGGACGCCTTTTTCGTAGTCGGCCATCAGCTTTTCGAGGGCATCGATATCCGCGCCGCTCATTCTGGGGGTCGCCAGCCTGCCCGCCAGCGCTTCCAGCGTCTTTCTCAGGAAAAGCACTTCCAGCGCCTCCTGTTGGGTCCAGCGCTTGACAAAAGCCCCCCGGCGGGGGATGATTTCCACCAGGTCTTCCCTGGAGAGCTGGTTGAGCGCCTCGCGAATGGGGGTCCGGCTGACGGCCAGTTCTTCCACAAGGTCGTTTTCCTTCAAACGCGCCCCCGGTTTGAGCGCACCGCTGGTAATCCCCTGGCGCAAAATCTTGTAAACCTCACCCTTTAAATCCCGGATGGTGTGAATTTTCTGCAAGACACCGCTTCCTTTTTGCATCGGCTCTCCAGAACTGAAAATCCCCGTTAGGTGCGAAAAACTAAAGCACGGATTGTATATGTATACAATCCGTATGAAGGATTCACAGTCTGCTGTCAAGTAAAAAAATGATGCGCGTTCATTTTTATGCGGCAAACGACAGCACCGCACGGCTCTGTCCGTGAACGGATGGGCCCTTATGCAATTGGCGGTAGGCAAAACGACGTCGCCGATGCCAGTCGGTCCGTGGGCTGTCGGTGTCAGGGCCCCGGTCCTGCCGGAGGGAATCTATTTCCATAGAGCCTGCATGCGGTCCAGCTCCTTTACCACGTCTTCCGGCAGGGGCTGCGGCCGGTATTTCATCTTTTCGATGGTCAATGCCTGCAGCCGTTGTTCGAAGCGCCTGGCCCCGGCGCTTTCCCACTGGCTCAGACGCATGCGCTCAAACAGCTTGGAGTACTTCATCGCGCGGAAATGATTCAGCGTATGTTTCTGCGTCAGATAATGTCCGCCCGGCCCGACATGATCGATCAGATCCAGCGCCAGTGTTTCTTTGGTTATCGGTATGCCGCGCATGAAATGTTTGACCGTGTCGACGACATCATCGGCCAGCACCATGAACTCCGGAGACACCAGGTTGCCGTGGTCCATCCAGCTGCTGCAGTCATGCACAAGCCCCGAGCCGATGGTTGCAGCGACCAGGCACTGGGAAGCCGCCTCCGCACCGGCCTGGGCATCGCAGAACTTGGCGTCGGTGGCTCCGGCGGTGCCGAAAAAGGGCAGGCGGTAGTGCTGGGCCATCTGCGCCAGGGCCCCGGTCATCAGGCTCATCTCGTGGGCGCCGTAGGAAAACACGGAGGTCTGCATGTCCATGATGGTGGCAAAAGCGCCGTAGATAAACGCCGCTCCCGGATTGGCAATCTGCACGAGAACCAGACCGCTCAAGGACTCCGCGCTGGCCTGGACGATGGTGCCGGCAAAGGTCGCCGGGGAAGAGCCGCCGGCCTGGGGTGCCGGGAAATTGATGACCGGAAGGTTGTTTTCGGCGCAGAAAATTATCTTGTCCACCGCCGGGTCGTAATATTCCAGGGGCGAGATGGGTTCCGAATAATGGACCAGGCAAGGCGCCCTGGTAAAGTTTTCTCTGCCGCCGCAGAGCAAAAGCGCCATTTCGAAGATGTCTTTGATGCTGTTGGTATCCTTGCAGCAAAAGACCAGCGGTTTTTCGCAGTACTGCAGGGTATTTCTGGCGACAACCCGATCCGCGATATCCGCCGGCACATCGTCGGCCATGCCGATGGTCATGCACCAGTCAAAGGCGGGCAGGCCGTCACACAGGGCGGCGGTGGCTTTTACATGTTCGCTGGTAAAGCGGACGCGCGCATGGGTTTCCGGGTCCAGGTAGTCGATGCAATCCAGGCTGGGCCCGAAAAAAGACTTGTCTGCTTCCAGAAACACCGTCCTTTCACCGGTGCGTTTTGCCAGCACCAGGCGCGGCGGGGCCTTGCGGATGGCCTCTTCCACCATCCAGGCAGGGAAGCGGACACGCTCGCCGTCAACCCGCGCCCCGGCGCCGTGCAGCAGCTCCAGGCCGCGGGGGTGGGTCATCTTCACACCGGTACGCTCCAGGACCTCAAGGGTTGCCATGTGAATGCGCTCGATCTGCTCGTCGTTGATGACGCGCAGTTTGGGTTTGAAGTGCAGGTCGTCGCTGTTCATTGCCATCCTTTCATGCGTTTAAAGAGCAATCCTGTTTTCATGTAAGGGGCCGTGTTGGGCGCGTTTTTCTGAAATCCTCCGGAGTCAAGCGATTTTTTGCCGGAAATGGCGCTCGCTTGCAGGCCTTTTTCAATCGCGCGGAAGCCGTCGAAAGTGATCCGGGCAATGGGGATCGTAATAATGATTTATCGGCCCATCCTCAACAAATCGCTTGTGACATCGTTTCAGGGCCTTTGGCGACAGGGTAACCCCCAGACCAGGCCCTTCAGGAACAGGGATAACATTTTTGGTCTGTCGGAACGGTCCTTCTTCGATAACATCGTCTATCTGCCACCGGAACAGCGACTGGCTGGGTTCATGAATCCATTCAGTGGCCGCGACCATGTGCAAATAGGCCGCGGTACATATACCCGCATCTCCACTGTAGCACCAGAACCCGACCCCCATTGCCTCACACGTGCCAATGAAGCGAACCGCCCGTCTGATGCCGCCAAGCACCGCAAAATTGGTGACAATCGCATCCGGGGTTCCCAGAGCCACGGCCCTTCGGATATCGGGGATATGGGTTGAAAAGGGAATGGCCGAGTGCTTACGGAGCTGGGCCATCTCCTCAAACGTGGCAACAGGGTCCTCGTAGTTGCGAATATTATAGGGTTCTATTTCACGCAGGATAATGCGGGCCGTGGACAGGGACCACGACATGTTGGCATCCAGCCGGATCATTGCCCGCTCTCCAAGCCTTTCGCGCAGCATCTTCACCGTTTCCACTTCCAGGAAGGGATCGCCGAGGCTCAGTTTGCCCTCAAACATCGTGGAGCCGAATTCATCGCGCATTTTCAGGCAGGAGTCGGCCACTGCCTCGGGCGACATTTCTCCTCCATGGCCGTCTTTTTCAATCCGAAACGAAAAATACTCGGTAAAGGGAATTTCCTTTCTCACGGCGCCGCCAAGCAATTCATACAGCGGCTTGTGCCAGGCCTTGCCCCTGATATCCCACAAGGCGATTTCGATGCCGCCGAAGGATTTGACGATGGAGGCATCATCCGTATTCTGAACCACCCGCCATTCCGGCACGCATTGCATCTCGCAACCGGCGATATCGATGGGGTCCCTTCCAATAAGCCGGGGGCCGAGAGACTTGTTGATAACTTCAGCACAGTCCCACGAAGGTGATTCCCCAAGCCCCACGATTCCCTCATCGGTTTCAACTTCAATGATTGTCTTTGATGTCCCCGGATAAAGCCCAACCGACCAGAAAAATGGGGCATCCAATGGAATGTTAACCGGTGTTGCGCGAACATTAGTAATCTTCATTATACTATCCTTTCCGGGGCAGCCGTTCACATTGCTGGAAATTAAACGCAATACTTGTGCCAGGTCCCGCCGCAGCAGTGCTTGGCGACCACCCCCAAGATAAGGGCACAATGGGGTGGATCAGGGTCGGCCCCGGTATCCTGTTTATTTTATACACTAGAATGTGTTTTAAAGAGCAATCCTGAGGGCAACATATTGGACAATACTTTGTTCAAAACAGCGTTTTCAGATACGGATAGAAACAAAAATCTATAAAATATATTTTAAACGATGGGGCAAAAATAAAATATATTTTACGATAATGGCTAATTCATAAAATTTGTTTTACATCGATACGAACCGCATAACCGCCATTGGATGAATTCCAGATTACCTCAAAAAGGCTCTCCGGTTTATCTTGTATTTTTTCATCTTGTAGTTCAGTAATTGGGGAGACAAACCCAACTTTCGGGCGGCCCTGGCTGCATTCCCATTACTTTCCAAGAGGGCGTTTCGAATGGATCGGATCTCATTTTCTGCGAGGGTTTCAACAAGACTCCTTTTAAAGGAATCGTCGACTGAGCGGGATGGAAACATAATTTTCATGCCAGCTTTTGACGGGGAATGAACCCCATAAGCGCCAATGGATTCGGATGAAACCTCCGGTGAAGGAGAAGGTTGCTTTGAGAATATATTGATGGAGGACAAGTGTTTCAGCTCAATCGCACCTTCATCTCCAACAATATTCATTGCCCCTTCGATCACGTGTTCCAATTCCCGCACATTACCCGGCCAAGTGTAACTGTTAAAAATGTCCATAACTTCACTTGCAATAGCGGTAACGTTTTTGCCCAGGGCGATGTTGTACTTGTTTAGGAAATGGGCAACCAGGCGTCCAAGGTCATCGGGGCGTTCACGCAGTGGAGGAATGTGGATAACGACCACTCCAAGGCGGTAAAAAAGATCGGGACGTAGGGTGTTTTCTTGAATGGCCCGGTATGGATCGGTATTGACAGAACTAACGATTTTGATATCGAACTCGATTTCGTTCAGAGAGCCGACGCGTCGCACTTTTTTCTCCTGGATTACCCTGAGAATCTTGGCCTGGAGTCCCAAGGGCATAGAATTGACTTCATCGAGCAAAAGG
Organism: Desulfobacterales bacterium; assembly: GCA_026984935.1. Taxonomy (GTDB): domain Bacteria; phylum Desulfobacterota; class Desulfobacteria; order Desulfobacterales; family JALSRD01; genus JALSRD01. The sequence goes on along the minus strand of JALSRD010000075.1, from coordinate 4,165 downwards.
GTCCCGCCATTGGCGCGCTCGAAAAGCCCCTCCTTATCCAAAGCTCCCGTGAACGCTCCGCTTGAGGTTCCGAACAGGATTCCCTCCAGGAGGTTTTCAGGTATCGCCGCGCAATTAATACCCACATATTTCTGAAAGCTCCTGCTACTGCTATTATGGATGGACTGGGCGAAGAGTTCTTTGCCTGTTCCGGTTTCACCACAAAGCATCACCGACGAAGGCGATCCGGCGGCCAGACGGGCCATTTCTATGGAACGTAGCAGCTCCCTGTTCTTCCCAATAATATCGGAGAAAGCAAACTGGGTGCCATTGCTTGAATTTGGCTTTTTTGGCGGTCGCCACGGTATCCCAAAGGTTTGAAGATATAGTTTCTGCGGTTTTGACATCGTTTCAAAGGTTTGTTCGACAATACTGTAGTCACGGATAAAGCATATTGTTCCCACAAGACGTTCAGCAATATATAGGGGGAAAACGTTATGAATGGAATTTACCACCTTACCCGTCCGGGTGCGGTAAAAACATGCAAAATTGTCCAAAGAACGCCCTGTCTTAATACACCGCATAGTGGGACTGAGGCCCTCATCCACGCGATAAAAATCCGTTACCTTTCTGCCAAGCACATCCCCGGGATCGAGATCATCGATTTTGGTCTGGGCCTTGTTAAGGTAGATGATCTTGCCCTTGGCGTCCGTTATTGTTACGCCTTCATAAAAGTTATCGAGAACGGACAACCATTGGGATCCGGCTATGAGAGATTTTACGAGTGATTTATTTTTTTCTGAATTTTTCATTGCGCTATGATATCAGGCTTTTCCGAAGCAATGGAAAAAATCAAACCCAGAGAAAAGCAGGACAATCAAACCCCCAGCACCTCCCGCGCAAAGCGGATGCTTTTCACCACCGCTTCATATTCACGCCGGCGCGCCTGTTCAGGATCGTTCGTCCGCGGGTCGAATTCGATCTCCAGGTTGAGGCGCCGCATCTGCGGCTGGGAGCGGATGATCTGAAAGGCCTGGCGCACGGGCACATCGCCTTGGCCGCAGGCCACGCCGGTGATCCTGCAGCCGTAGGGTTCGAGCGCGATGCGGTGGTCGGAAAAATGGTTCGTAAAGGCGTAAGGTGCGAGTTTCCGGATGGCGTCAAGCGGGTCTTCGCCCAGCATGAGCGAATTGTTGGTGTCCACGCAGGCCCCCACGAAGGGATGATTCACCCGGTTGATGATCCATATGATTTCGTCCGCGAAGGCCTCGGTGTGGTTCTCCAGGCAGAGCCGTACACCCGATTTTTCGGCCAGCGGTGCGGCGGTGCGCACCTTTTGCGCCACCTCCTCCAGCTGCGGCACCACTTCCGGATGGAAAATACTGCCGCAGACCGGCCGCGGCCGATGGATATCGATACTGATTTTGCCGATGTCGGATCCGATCCTGCGCGCGATGTCGATGCCCTGCGCGATGGTGTTTGTCAGGCGTGCGTCGTACCCGGAGGCATCCAGGGAAAAATTGTACTCCAGGAAGAGGCCGTGTTCTGCGGCCGCTTTTTTGACCCTGTCAAGATGTTGATTGCCGGTATCGCCAAGGTCGGCCGCCGTGATGTGCAGGCCGTCGAGGCCCAGTTTAACGGCCTCGTCCATCAGCCGGAAAATGTCCCACACAGGTTCCCATTCCAACTGGTAGCCGCCCCAGTTCTGGCCCATGCCGTGCAGGTGAAAACTGTAAGTGTGCAGTCCCAGCAGCATTGTTTTTCTCCTTATCTTACGATGCCATGCGGCAGTTCTGTAGCTCCTGGTACAAGGTTCAGCATTTCCGGGCAAAAGCTGCCCCCGGACCGCGGTCATGCCGCCAAACGGCCTGGCGTTTACCCGCCGGCCATCGGGCCGATGAGCGTGATCTCGGCATCGTGATCAATCACCTGATCCTTGTTGCCCCGCTGTCCGTCCACCGTAACCACCATCACCAGCAGGGGATTGATTCCCGCGCGCATGAGGATCTCCCGCAATGATGCCGGTCTTTCCAACTGCAGCGACATTTCCTCGGGCAGGTGCGAAAGGACGGCCTTAAGACCCCCTGAAAGATGGAGGGTAATTCTCATCTCCTTGCCAATGCTTCGGCCACATCGGCGAGCCCCACGCGGCGCAATGTCTCTTTCGTCGGGATCCCGTTTTGGTCCCACCCCCGGGCCGCATAGTACTCGTCCAGCAGCATGTCGAGTTCCTGAATGGATAAAAAATGACCTTCGTTGGGTCCGTCGGGCACCGGCTCCCTGGAGAAGCGTGGCGGCGGATAATCGGATTTTCGACCGAATCCGTCGACCTCCCGAACCGAAAAAGCACGGGTCAAATGCCATATGCGCTCGGACACCGCCAGCAGGTCATCCCAGCTCATTTTTCGGCCGGTGACCAGAAAAAAGAGCTCCTCGTAATGCTCGACTTCAAACCCCAGTTCCATGTACTGCAGGCGACAGACGCCGAGACAGTCGAACAGGGGCCGGATGTGCTGAAGCGCAATCACGCTTTCGGCCTGTCCGCCCACGCGGGATTTGGCCATTTTCCCGCTGTCCCTTCCGGCCGATATGAGGTCATGCACACTTGCCGCCGACCCTGCCACATCGTGGCCCAGGGCCCAGGCCCGGTTGTGGTGGGCACCCACATCGGCGGTCATGTATGCCAGCATCATGCCCGGCGCGTTGCGCGACTCGTATCCCGTCCACTCCAACCCCTTCACATGGATGGCGAAACTTTCGGATCCCCGGCCGACCTGCGCGGAGGCCCGCATGACCCCCTCGGCCAAGAGATCGCCGATTCCCTCCCGTGCGGCCGTTTTTTTCAGAAGGTAGACCAGGGATTCCAGGTCGCCGAAACGCACCGGACGGCCGATCTGCTCTGCGGAGAGGATGCCCTTTTCGAAACACTCCATGGCCCAGGCAGCGACGCCGCCGGCCGAGATGGTGTCCAGGCCCAGTTCGTCGCAGACATAATTGGCAAAGGCCACTTCCTCGATGGAGCCCAGGGTGCAGTCGCCGCCCAGGATCGCAATGCTCTCGTACTCCGGACCTTCCACATAGACATCTCCCCGCCCGGTCTTGGCGCGGCCGTATTTTCCGCAGGGCGTCGGGCAGCAGGAACAGCCCTTGTCGGTAATCTTGAGGCGTTTTACAACGGCTTTCCCGTTGATGTTTTGGTAGCCCGGAAAAAAGGAGGTCTGGAAGTTGCGGGTGGGAAAGGCCCCGACTTCGTTCACCCAGTCGGTGATTCCGGCGGTGCCTTCCGGTGTCCAGCCGGCAAATCCCGGCTTGGCCCTGACCTTTTCAAAGGCGCTGCGGCCTTTCTCGTATAGGCCGTCAATGTCGAAGACCGGCAGGCCGCCGGTTCCCTTCACGGCCACCGCCTTGAGATTTTTGGCGCCCATGACCGCACCGATCCCGGTGCGGCCCGCCTGCCGCCCGAAGTCGTGGGAGATACAGGCAAAGCGCACGCGGTTTTCGCCTGCCGGGCCGATGGTGATGATCTTGAACGTGTCCCCCAGTTCTTTTTTTAATGTCGCTTCAGTGATGAGCGCGCCCTGTCCCCACCAGGCCTCTGCCGGCCGCAATTCCACCGTATCGTCTTCGATGAACAGGTAGCTGGGCTGCGGCGCACGGCCGGTTAAGAGAAGAACATCGTATCCGGCGTATTTCAGGGCCGGTCCGAAATGCCCTCCCATGTTGGCGTCGGCGTAGCCGCCGGTGGCCGGAGACTTGGTGCCGAAATGGGTTTTGCCGCTGGCCGGCAGCAAATGTCCGGACAGCGGCCCGGTGGCGATGATGAGCAGGTTTTGCGGGCTGAAAGGGTCGGTTTTCCGCGTGATTTTATCCCACAGCAGCCTGGCCACGAAGCCGCGGCCGCCGATGTAGTCTGCGGCCAGGTTTTCCGGCAAAGGTGTTTTTTCAATCCGCCCGGCGGTCAGGTCCACCTCGAGGATCGTGCCGGCGTATCCAAAGAGCATCTCACGCACCTCCTTCCAGGACGATGGCCGCGCGCGGGCAGATTTGCACGCAGGCGCCGCACAGCGTGCACTTGATCGGCGTTTCTGCGTCGGCATGCACATACATGACACCCTGCGGGCACGCGTCCACACAAATCAGGCAGCCGATACAGAGCTCGGAATCTATCAGATACGCGCCATCCTTA
>JALSRD010000074.1 GCA_026984935.1 Desulfobacterales bacterium | reverse complement strand
TGTATCAATTTATTTCAAATAACCGGCTCGGCGATCCTGCCGCCGTGGGAAAGCGGATTTGCAGTTGCCAGGTGCCTTGTGCCAATGCGGAAAAACTCCGTCGGTTTCGGCCCATGATTCGTGATGGCCTGGGAAGGGTGTTCCTGCCGGGTACGGCTGTCAAGGGGGTTTTGCGAACGGCGGTGCTGTTTTCCCTTTTATCCCTCGGAGAGCAGGAGCGCATGAGGTATGCAAGATTCTTTCATCAGAAAGTGGCCAGCCTCAACCGTCAACCCCCTTCCCGACGGCAGCGGGAAAAAACTTTTTTCAGCTCTAAGATGCAGGAAAAGCTGCTATCCAGCTTTTCCCTCCCGCGTGCCAGGCAGCCCCAGAACAGGGACCTCCTGCGCTGCCTGAAAGTGTCTGACGCCTATCCAGTGGACGGCAAAGCTGCAACAAGAGTCATCAACATCAAGTTTCTCTCAAAAGACAACCGCCATTTTTACTGGAGCAAACAGAAAAGACATGGAGAGAACACCAAGTGGGATCTTGAACTCTGGCTCGAGGCCGTGGTGAGCGGAACATTCGAGGCCGAACTGGCTTGGAACCGGCAGCTGTTCGAACAGTTTGTCAAGGGAAATGCTTCGCTGGCCAGACCTGGGTTCCCGGTGAAAAGCCTGAAGGACGTACTGCAGGCGGCGGTAAAGTTTTCTTCCATTATCGTCCAGCATGAAAAGGGCTTTTTCGCTGATGGCGATGGCCATGAAACGGCCGGTTCTCTGGGCAGTTGGTACACAGATGCAGGCAAAATTGCCATGCTGCGTATCGGATTTGGTTCCGGCATGCTTTCCACTACGGTGAATCTTGCTTGGCCCGAAGATCTTCGAAAAGAGATTCGCAACGTGTGCGGCCACCCCCGGGGAGAGGATCCTGCGCCGAAATCCCGGCGGGTGTGGCGGCAACCCAACTCCGGCTGGCGGCCCATGGGATGGACCCGCCTGATGCTGGTAGAAGGCGGGAAATCCGAGGTCTTGAGAAAAGAAAGCATGGTCCGCGTCGTTGACGGTCGTGACCCGGGTTCCGCCGGGAAATCACTGCCGATGCAGGACAGCAAACCCCGCAAACCCAAGCTTCCGTCGACTACGGAGAAAGTTCCTCCAGTTGTCGAGAAATGGCAGGATGTTCACCTGCGCTGGAATCCGGGCAAACAGGAAATTACAGCCTCAGCCAGCGGCCAAAAGGCTTTTTGCCGGGGCAAAGGCTTGGTCCCCCAAGCATTGGCCAAGAAACTATTGACGAAGAAAAAAAAGGCCAAGGCCTCGACGATCAAGGTAGAGAAACTAGGCAATGCCTGGAAGATCATCGAAATCACACCATAGTCCGCCCGACGTTTGTTGGTGCCTGAATCCGTGGCCGGGTTCTTTCGGCCGCAAAAGAGCGCGCTTTGATGGGAAACCTGTTGGCAATTGCATTTAAAGCCGGTCGGGGGTATTCAATAGGGCCATGCGTGATCTGAACGACCAAAAAGATATCGCCAGATGGGTCCGGACCTGGGAGCGGGCCGGGAAGGCTTTGGAGCAGGCCCGGCGCAGCGAATTGCGGGCCTACGATTACCGCCGGAACCTGCCGGTTATCGATGAGATGCTGCGCTGGGCCTGTGAAAATGCCGGCCTGCGCACGACGACCGGCTTTGTCGAGCAGCAGCGTTGGTTTATGAAATTGCGCCAGCGCCGGAAACATGCGATCCGGGGCAGGCTCGCGGAAGGAGATTGAATGAATCCGCTGTTTGCAGCCGCAATGGAGGTTCAGCGTTTCATGGAGAAGAACTGCTGGTCTTTCTGCTTTGGGGCGGCCTTTGCCCTTGAAAACCGCGTGCTGCTGCTGAAAGCGTCCAATACGGTGGCCATCGACATTTCCCTGGCGGCCCTGCCTTACGAGAAAACGCTGATCGAACGGGCCAGTGTTTTCGACTTTGCACCCGGATGTCCACTGCGGACCTGTTCGGCCGAAGACCTGATCGTGCTCAAGGCCTTTGCAGACCGGGAAAAAGATCGGGTGGATGTGACCGGCATCATCTTGCGGCAGCTTGAAAAGCTGGACCGCGATTATATTCAAAAACAGCTCAGGCCCCTGTGTGAAGCCAAGCACAGACCCGATATCGTGGCACGCATACAAAAGCTTTTTAAAGATGCATGAACGCGAACCAGGGGGGAACCCGTGCCGCAAAAGACATTATACCTGGTCTTCAGCCACCGCCTGACGGCGGAGCAGGAAAAAGATGCCCGGCGGTCCCTGGCCGTTGAACGGATCGTGGCCCTGCCCCCGGGGCTCTCGGAGCTGTGGCGCCAGGTGCCGCCGGAACTGGCCGCGCTGAAGGATTACCTGGCACCGATCGCGGCCTGGCTGGCGGAAAAGGCCCAACCCGGCGACCGCGTCCTGGTGCAGGGCGATTTCGGGGCCGGCTACCTGCTGGTGCAGGCGGCTTTGGCCATGGGCCTGGTGCCGGTATACGCCACCACGCGCCGGGAAGTCGTGGAAAAACCCGGACCCGACGGCAGCATCGAGATGACGCGGCAGTTCAAACACGTGCGTTTCAGACGGTATGGGAGGTGAAAATGGCAAAAGTTTACCTTAGTTTTTTAGGCCTCGGTCAGAAGCAGGCGGATGGCAAAGCAAAATATTCGGAAACCATTTATCGCTTGAAGCAGGTAAAATCCAGTCCCACGAATTTTATCCAGCAGGCGGAAATTGAAATCATCGGGGCTGAATATTTTGATAAAGTCATGATCGTAGCCACCGGGAAGTCATCCCGGGAAAATTTTGAAGACCTGAAAGACCGATTGGAAAAATCCGGAGTAAAAAATGTCTTTGAACTGCGCATCGAAGAGGAAATGTCTCCTGAAAATCAGTGGAAATGGTTTGAGAAGATACTAAAATCCATAGAGCCCGGCGACCATCTGACCGTTGACCTGACGCATGGATTTCGTTCCATTCCCATTATCTTTTCGACCGCCATCAACTTCTTGCAAAAATCCCGGGGAATCATTCTGGAGGCAGCCTATTACGGTGCTTTTGATCAGCGAAAAGACGGGATTACGCCCATAATAGACATGAAGGATTTTTACGTGATCAACGAATGGGCGGATGCCGTCAGCAGCCTGGTTGAGGATGCCAATGCCCGCAAAATGGCACTGGCAGCACAGAGAACCGCCGATTTCCAGGCAGGCGAACTCAATGATGAAGCCGTGATCCGGGCATTTAGGAACCTGACGGATACGGTTAGAAATGTCGACGTAAACAACGTGCCGGAAAAGGCGCGGGAGGCGATAAATTTGCTGGAAGAGAAAAAACGGCATGCCTCTGAAACCGGAAGAATACTCATCGACCTTGTCATTGATAAATTCACCTCGGTGGCCGCAGACGAACCTTTGAGCGGCAAGTATGATCGGCAGTATTTTGAATTTCAGCTCGAAATCATCAAGCTGTTGCTCGAACATGAGCTGTACATGCAGGCCTATACGGCGATGCGTGAATTTATCGGCTCGATTGGGATGATTGAGATTGCAAAAGCGAAGGTCAGCAGCAGTAAGGGCCGTTCATCGCGCTTTAGGCATGCGGAAGTTTTTGTGAATATGATGAAAATTGCTGAGAAAAAATGGAATTTTCAAAAACAAAATAAAGATACTGAAGATGTTAAAGATAAATTAATGCCTTACTTTGAAAAATTAAAACAGATAGGGGTTGAACCCCTGCTGAGAAGCTTTGTTGAGGATCTGGCGGATTACAGGAACGGATTTGATCACGCCTGGACTTGTAGAAAGGAAGCCTACCCCGATATAAGAGAAAAGGGGGAGGGTTTTTTAAAGAATCTGGAAAAGGTCGTTCAACTGCTGCAGGAACATAAGATTTTAACCTGAAGCGGTCTCTCTATGATTATTTCTGCTGCCGTATCGACTCAGCGCTGGATAATCGGCGAATTTTCTTTTTTAACGGGTTTCAAAGACACTTTATCAATCATTATCTAACAATATCTAACCGTTGCGTAAGAATTTTGCAGTGCGGAGCGGCCGGGAGATGCGCGGAAAATGTTTTTTCTTTTCATAACAACGTATTATCGCAATAATGTGGAGATTTTCACCTGGGCCAAAATGAACCGGACGCCGATTTCGGCCCCATGCGCCGAAACGGCCCGACAACGCCCCGAAAACGTTTGCCAAAAACAACCCAGTATCAGAGGGAATGCCCCGATTTGAGGGGATTGAGACGTAGAAAGTCGTTGTATCGCCCTTTACGCGCGTTTTAAATCAGAGGGAATGCCCCGATTTGAGGGGATTGAGACTATTACTCATCCGCTTCCAAAGTAGCGTCGGGATTATCAGAGGGAATGCCCCGATTTGAGGGGATTGAGACATCGTTATTCGCCTCGTTGATTAAATAGACCAACTCCGCATCAGAGGGAATGCCCCGATTTGAGGGGATTGAGACTTTGACAGGCTGTTGCCCGTGCCGTCGGCGTCGTAGATCAGAGGGAATGCCCCGATTTGAGGGGATTGAGACTGGCGGCTGCAGCCTTTTTAGCCGCCGCCGAAAATTGATCAGAGGGAATGCCCCGATTTGAGGGGATTGAGACTGTCTCCCCGGCTCCAAAAAGCGACCCGAAAGCAACCAATCAGAGGGAATGCCCCGATTTGAGGGGATTGAGACAAAAACAGGCCCTAACATTGATAACGCGCCACTAATAATCAGAGGGAATGCCCCGATTTGAGGGGATTGAGACCTGTCGTCGTACAACAACTGCACCTTGAGCGACGTAGATCAGAGGGAATGCCCCGACGATACAATTTTTGTTACCGCGAACTCCTTGGTACAGGAGAAAAAAAATGACTGAAATCGAAGTACCGCCCATCGATTGTGGAACGTTCTATCAGCATGTAAGCCACAAGATTTATTACGTGCCGGTGACGAGAACAAAGGAATTTCGCACCAAACAGGAAGCCATACGATATTGTAAAAGCCACGGGATCCTGCTGACGGAAATTAGAACCAAAACTTCACCAGGCGGGAATCGCTAAAATTGACGGACTCGTAAAAAATCATTTTGAGCGGCATTCAAGCCTATGCGGGAAAAGAGCTGCGGAAGGTTTTGCGTTTAAATCCTAAGCTGTTCGAGGAGCTTGCGACGAGTTCTTGGGATTTAGTGAAATCCTGATGCAGCTCCCGCAAAGGCTTGCGGAGCAAAAAATCAGACTTTTTACGGAATCATCGAAATTTGGTTTTCGCCATTACGGTGCCCTGAGACCGCCGTGTCGGGAGAAAAATCAGAAAGACTGCCCCGAATAGCGACGGTGGAAGGGTACCGCCGCCCGGCGGCAGTCTTCAGAGGACCGGGGTTTGTGAAGGGATGTGCCGTTTAAACAAATGATGAAAGAGTGCCGCAGGTAGGGTAACGCGCCGGCCGCGGAGGTTTTCCCGCCGACTGTCGACCGCCGACTTTCTCTTCAGTCGTCGGACTCCAGGTGCTTGTGTGACCGATGCGGACAGCGGCCGCTTTTTTTGAAAATTCCTCCTCCGATGCCGTTTAGCTTTGCAGAGTGCAGAGAAAAACGCGCGAACATTTTTGGAGGAGGAAAACCATGACCACCGCCACCCAAAACATCCAGCCCGAAGAGCAGCGGCCGGCGCGTGAAATGCCTGCCGGTGATGAATTTCTGCAGACAGGGGACCTGGTGCCCGTACGGCGCGATGCAGCCGTGCGCCGCCTGAAACGCACGCTGGCCGAGATGGAAGAACTGTTTCGGGAAAACCGCTGGCAGGCAGCCCTTGATCTGTTTTATCCGCCGACGGAAAAACTGCCCGAACTCTGTGATTTGGCACTGGATATACCAGTGCGTGCCAAGCTGGCGTTTGCCCTGGGGCAACTGAAATGTTTCGACGACGCCATTGCCGAACTGGAGCTGTGCCTGGCCCGCGAGCCGGACAATTTCCAACATCACAACTCTCTGGCCTACACAGCCTACAGTTCGTTGTATGCCGCGAAAAACCGGGAGGTTTTTCTGAGCGGCAAGCCCCGCCGGGAGCGCATCGCCCTGGCGCACAGGCACTTTGCAGCGGCTCTGGCACTGCGGCCGGATTCGGTGACCAATCTCTATCGGCGCGGCATGTTGTTAAAGGAAATCGAGGGCAAAAGCGATGCCGCACTGCCGTTTTTCCGGCAGGCACGGACCGTCTGGGAAAAGCTGGACGCGGCTGAACGGCAAACGCGCCGGCGCGAGTGCAAGAATTACGTCAAATCCCTGTACCAGTTGGCGGCGGTGCTCTTAAAGGCCGGCCACGGCCGCCAAGCGCTCGACGTTATCAAGAAATGCCTGGCCGAGGATGAATCCAGCGATTATATCAGCCGTGTCTTCAAATACTTCGCCCTGGGCAAGGTTCATTTTTACCTCAACGATTTTGGCGCCGCCCGCGATGCACTGCGCTTTGCCATGCAGTGCGGCCATGGTCCCGCAGAGGACTTTGTCTGCGAATTGCTGGCGCGTACCTACCTGGCCCTCGAGCGTGTTGAGCGTGCCGGGGAGACGATCGCCAAAGTGCCTGAAAACCGGCGCCGACCCTACGTGCGCTGGACCGAGGCCGACATATTGTGCAAGGCCGGAGACTATGCCGCTGCCCGCCAGGTGCTGTTGAAGTGCAGCCGCCGCGACCGGCGCTCGCGGCACAAGTCCCTGCTGCGGCTGGTCAAAATCGAATACCTGCTCAAAAAGTACGACGCGGCGCAACATTACGCCCGCCAGGCCGATACATTTTTCCGTGAGAAATGGGGCCACCCGCTGGCCGAGGCGCTTTTCTGGCGGGCGGTGTGCGCCTGGCGCCGGCAGGACATGGAAAAGGCCGCTCGCCTGGCCGCCGAGCTGGAAGCTTTTTCCCCGGGGTATGCCGGCCTTGCCAAACTCCAGGCGCGCCTGCAGGGCACCACCGCCTCCGCGAACCTGCGGCATATTACGGAGGTGCGCCATGCAGAGTCATAATTCCGGCATCCCCCGGCAGACGCGCGAAGGCAAAAAACCTGACTTCCGACTGGTGCTGGCGCGACTGGAACAAGATATCGTCAATAATCGCAATGCCGCCCGCTGCCGGCGCATCCTGACAAAACAGACCCTGTGGGCACAGCTGGACGCAGCCGGCCAACTCGAGTGGGCCCGCTTGGCCCAGCTGGCCGGGGATATGGATACGGCTTTGGCCGTACTGGCGCATATTAACGCTGCCACACCCGGGATGCTGTCGGCCTGGGAAAGGCGCCTGGAACTGCTGATCACCCTGGACCGCCGAAAGGAAGCGGCCAAAGTGCTGGAACTGGCGCGTGGACAGCTGCCGGCGGAGCAGCACGCCGCCCTCGTAAAACGCTGCGCACTTCGCGACGGACCGGATGTCCAGGATGATGTGGCCGGCGCGGCAGGCCCCTTTGTGCGCCTCAACGAGCGCCGGGCTGCGTTGGCGCATTTCCTGAAACTGTTTGGCGGCCGCGGGGACTGTTTTGCGCGCCAGTGGGCCGACAAAAACCAGGGCCGGCAGGGCTATGTTCCGGTGCGCCGCGCGATGGATCTACAGGACGTCGAAGATCATCTTGCGGGCAGAAGGACTTACGGCATCTACCTGCTGGAGGCCGATGCCACCGTCCGCACGGCGGTCATCGACGCCGATCTGGCGCGCCGCTTTCTCGACGGCCGACTGAAGGCCGAAGACCGCCGGCTGGTGTGGCGTGAGCGGCGCTACCTGATGGATCGCGTCATCGAGCTGGCCGGTGCGGCCGGTCTGAAGCCGCTGACGGAGTTTTCCGGCGGCAAGGGGTACCATTTTTGGTTTTTCTTTGATCGGCCAGTGCCGGCCGGGACTGCCAAAACCTTTCTGGAAAGTATCCGCGGTTCGCTGGCCGGCGACCTGTCCGCTTTTTCGCTTGAGGTTTTCCCCAAGCAGGCCGGGCTTTCCGGCAAAGGGTTGGGCAACCTGGTCAAGCTGCCTCTGGGGATTCACCGCCTGTCGGGCAAGCGCTCGTTTTTCACCGACTGCACGGACCGCTCAGTGGCAGCGCAGCTGCGTTTCCTGGAGGGTGTCCAAACCGCCGATGCAAAGCGGTTCGGTGCCGCCATCCGCCGCCAGGACACCGGCAAACTGGTGGTACACCCGCGCTTCGAGGCCTGGGCCGCAAAATACCCACAGCTTTACACCCTGGAGCGTCGCTGCCCGCCCCTGGCGCAGATCATGGCGGCCTGCCGCAGTGGACGGGAAATCAGCCTGCGCGAGGAAAAAGTGCTTTACCAGACCGTTGGTTTCCTCCCGGCCCGCAGGACCCTGCTGCACCACCTGCTGGCGCCGTTGCCGGGCTACAATCCCCACATGGTGGACTACCGCCTGAGTCGCCTGCGGGGCACGCCTCTGGGCTGTCGCCGCATCCACGCACTGACGGGTTTTCCCGGAGACTTCTGCGCCTTTGAAAAGCCGGCCGATTACGCACATCCGCTGCTGCACCTGCCGAAGGACATCAATGAGACCCCACGGGCGGCCGCCAGGGCCGAAAACCTGGCGGCCGCCCTGAAAAACCTGCAGCTCGCCATAGCGCAGGTGCATCGGTTCATGAAATGATGGAAGCTCTTTATGTCTTGGAACCGGGCTGTTACATCCGCAAGGATGGCGACAGTCTGCGGGTGGTCAAGGGCTCTGTGACGGTGAAACGCATCCCGGCCCAGGGCCTCAGGCGCCTGATGCTGGTGGGCTATGTGTCGCTTTCCGGCGCGGTGCTCGATTTTTTGATCCGGCGGCGCATCGAAACGGTTTTCATCACTCCCACCGGTCGTTACCGCGCACGGCTGTTGCTGAACGAGCACCGCCACGTGGCACTGCGCAAAGCCCAGTACCTGCAGCTGAGCCGAAAGGAAGATGCACTTCGGGCGGCGCGCAGCATCGTACGCGCCAAGGCCGCCAACATGCACCGCCTGCTGCTGCTGCGCGCCCGTCAGCATGATGATAACGAGATCCGGGTGGCGGCCGCACGGCTAAAAACCGCTCTGGCGGGCATCGATCGTGCCGGTGACATGGAAAGCCTGCGCGGCCATGAAGGTTTGAGCACGCGCATCTACTACCAGGTTTTCGGACATTTGATCCGCAACGACGCGTTTTCTTTCAACGGCCGCAACCGGCGGCCGCCGCTGGATCCGGTCAACGCTTTGCTATCGTTTGTCTATACCCTGCTGACAAATGAGGTGCTCTCGGCCATTAACGTCTGCGGCCTGGACCCTTATATGGGAAGTCTGCATGAGATCAGCTACGGACGGCCGTCGCTGGCCTGCGATCTGGTGGAGGAATATCGGGCCTTCCTGGGGGACCGGCTGGTGCTGGCCCTGATCAACCGGCGCATGATCGGCGTGCACGATTTCATCTACCGACAACCGGTCCCGAAAACTTTTGTCGATGAAACCGAGATGAAGCAGAAACGACCGGTGGAAATGAAACCGGCTGTTTGCCGGACATTCATTGCATCCTATGAAGAGATGATGGCCCGCAAGATCACCGATCCGCACAGCGGACAGCAGACCGCCTATCGCTTTTTGATTTTGAACCAGGTGCGGCGGTTTGCAGAAAGCCTCGAAAATCCGGCTGCGCCCTACATCCCTTTTGAGTGGAAAGGGTAAGGCGTGTTTTACCTGGTGTGTTTCGATATCGTGGAGGACCGCGCCCGGCGGCGGGTGGCCAAAGTGCTGGAGGGTCACGGTGTGCGGGTGCAAAAATCCGTTTTCGAGTGCGGGAGAATGAGCGAAGAGCGCTTTTTGAAAATGAAGACGGCGCTTGAAGAAATCATCGACGCGCTGGATGATTCAGTGCGCTATTACAGCCTCTGCCGCGGCTGTCTGAAACGGGTGGAATTTTCAGGCAACGGGCGGCCGCCCTGGGAGACGGGCCATGCAGAGATTTGAATTATGCCCGCCAGGCCTCTCGTTTCCGCACATGCATGACGACAGCCGGAGGCGGCCACCGAAAAATAACGGCGGCCGCTAAGCTTCCGGTTTATTGCATGGCAGGGGCGCACCTGCACATTCGGCCGGTATGCCGGTGCAACCAGGAAAATGGTCGGGCAAGTCCGGCAGGACAGAGTTGAATACGGATTCTTCGGAGTTCACCTTCCTCTAAGCGCCTGCCAAAGCGAAATTGCCGCCGCTTTGCCGGGTCGCACTTCGGCCTTCCTCGGCCGAAAGTGCTCGTCGATCCACCTGCGCACCGTGCGGGGACATAGGATCCAGTTGGCCGGCGATCTGGGAGGCGTTGAGGCCCTCGTGTTCTGTGAGAGGTCGGATTTTTTACCTGAATCTTGCACAGACAATTTTGAAAACTTATAAAATTGTAATGTTATCCCATGGTTGTCTACGGATGCAGCGCGATATTTTTTAGCGTCATCGGTATGTTCGGAAACCTTCCATTTTGACTGCAAAATTGTCTGCCCTGCGGGAGCGCCGATTTTACCGCCTCTACTGTGTTACAGGGCATTTGCGTCTGTATACGACAGCTGCATGCCCTGCGCCTTGTATAGGCGGCAAACGCG
>JALSRD010000073.1 GCA_026984935.1 Desulfobacterales bacterium | reverse complement strand
CCAGAGCACCACGGAAATCTATTTACATGTGGTCGGAAACCGCCTTCAACCCAACGTTGCATAAACAACGCGGCAAGATTTATGAAAAACAGCTTTAAAAAATTCAAGCGACGCATAGTCACTCTTCTGCCGGATGTTACGACTTGTTAAATCGGGGCGGTTGTTTTTGCCGTGTTGTTTACCCTTCGGGAAAGCCGATGCCAGCCCACCTGCGGCGTTATCAAGGCCTTGCGGTAAAAACTACAGCGGCAGCCTTGATGCCTTGCAGCTGGACCGCCCTCGACTTTTGCAACGCAGGGTTTTTGATGTGCTAAGTGTGCTGGATAGTTGCACACCGTCGCACACTTTGGGCTCGGATGGGGTCACTTGAGCGCACTTCAAAAACACAAAAGCCCAACCGTAAGTGGTTGGACTCGTTTGCAAAGTGGCGGAGAGAGAGGGATTCGAACCCTCGGTGGAACTTTCGCCCCACACTCGCTTAGCAGGCGAGCGCCTTCAGCCAGCTCGGCCATCTCTCCGCGTATTACCTGGCGGAGGGAGTAGGATTCGAACCCACGGAGGTGTTACCCTCAACGGTTTTCAAGACCGCCGCTTTCAACCACTCAGCCATCCCTCCAGGCAAAAATGCTAAATACCATCGTGCAAAACCGGGGTCAATATTTTTGTTGGCGCCGGCGGGGCGATTAGTGGTTTGATCGCTTTGAAATCTATGCTAATATAATTTATTGACACTGCAGGTCATTTGTGGTTTTCCACAGCAGGTGTCAAATCTCAAAAGCCGGACATCGTTTTCAGGAGAAAAAGATGAAACAGAAATTTAGCATATTAAGGGATACGGAGAATAACCAGTTAATTATTCGGGAATACGGTGAACTGGACAAGGATATCCTGTCGCTGCTGTGTGAGGAAACACATGCGGACGAGGCCATCCTGGAAGCCATCAAAGCGGGCAAAACCGCGCTGGTTTCGCAGCTGCGCACGAAAAACATGTACCCGCCGGGGGTGTATGCCGAAAAAATCGCCGAAAGTGTCATGGCGCTATACGAGTCGCCGGATGAAGGGCCCACCGAGATATGGTTTAACGACATAGACATGCTGGCCGCAGAGCAAGCTGAAAATATAGAAGATGTCATCGAAGAGGATCCCGACGAGATCGAAGATATTCTGGAGGATGACGTCAGCGGAAACCTGGAAGAGAAAATCAAGATCAAGGAAGTCAAATCCTCGTTGAAAATCGCCGATGACGACGGTTCGGAAGTGGTCGACGATATTTAATCCGTCTGCGGCATCCATCCAGCCTGGCCCGCAGGACTGAACAACCTGGACAGATCCTTTCATATTCCGGGCGGCTGCCCTTTTTCAAGAACTTTGCAGCGGAAATTTCAGTTCGGGCGCGCCGGCACCCAAGCAAATCGCAGCCGGCACAGGCATACCCTCCGCAAATGAAATCCAGCGATTCATTTTCAACGTCCAAAGCTGTCAGGACGTGTCTCTTTGCAGGTCTGCTGTTTTTGGCCTCGGTTGTTTGGAAACCGGCATTCCTTTCGGCAGGCATGGCAGGTCCTGATTCTGATGAACGCCCCGTAACGGTGACACTCAACTGGTCAGCGGATGCAGCGCATGCCGGCAGCCGTGTTTTGCTGGCGGTGGTCCTGGATATCCGTCCGGGTTTTCACATCAACGCCGACCGGGATCAACTGGGCCCTGCCGGAGATATCCGTCCGTTTCCCACCCAGGTGGTGGTATCGGCCGCCGATGACGGGTTGCGCATCGAAGCGCCGCGTTTTCCGAAGGCGCATGCCGCCGACGTCGATTTTACCCGGGAAACGATCATGTCTTTCAGCGGACGTGTGCCGATTCTCCTGCCGGTGCATGTCGACGGCGGCGTTCCGCCCGGCCAGTACAGAATTCAGATCAAGGTCGCTTTCCAGGCCTGTGACGCGCAAACCTGCCGCTTTCCGCAGCGGCTGCGCCTCGACACCTCCATTCGGGTCGTTGCCGCCGAAAAGCCGGTCCACCCGCTGCACACCGATGTGTTCAAGGCACTTAAACAGCCCGGGCATACACCGGATCAGCCCGTACGCTTCGATCTTTTCAAGTGGCACTTTGCGGTGAGCACAGCTTCCGGCTACGGGTGGCTGTTCATCCTGCTGGTGGCGGCCCTGGGAGGCCTGCTGCTGAACTTCACACCCTGCGTGCTGCCGCTGATTCCCATCAAAATCATCAGCCTGTCGCAGGCGGCGGCCAACCGCAGACGTTGTTTTGCCCTGGGGCTCTGCATGTCGCTGGGCATCGTTTTTTTCTGGATCGTGTTGGGCGCCCTGATTGTGACGATCACCGGATTTACGGCCATCAGCCAGCTTTTTAATTATCCCATGTTCGGCATACTGGTCGGGCTGCTGATTGCCGTCATGGCGGCTGGAATGTGCGGATGGTTTTCATTGCCCCTGCCGGCATTTGTTTACCGCATCAATCCAAGCCAGGAGAGCCTGCGTGGCTCCTTTGCGCTGGGAATTCTGGCTGCGGTGCTCTCCACACCCTGCACAGCGCCGTTCATGGGTGCCGCGGCGGCCTGGGGGGCCAGCCAGCAGGGGGCGACCACTCTGATCGTATTTGCCGCCATCGGCGGCGGCATGGCACTGCCCTATGCCGTACTGTCGGCGATGCCCGGACTGGCCGGAAAAATTCCGCACAGCGGCCCGGTCAGCCAGGTGGTCAAGCAGGTCATGGCGCTGTTCATGCTGGCAGCGGCGGCCTATTTCGTGGGTACCGGCACAAGCGCCTTGTTGGCGGCGCCCGGCAGGGCACCCGGCAGGGGATACTGGTGGGTGGTGGCGGGATTCTGTGCGGCTGCGGGCATCTGGCTTGCCATCCGCAGCTGGCAGTTGACATCCAGGAACATCTTGCGGCTGGGGTTCGGCGTGCTGGGGTTGCTGCTGGTCCTGGTATCACTTTACACGGCGCGGCGGTTTATCGCCACAGGCACCATCAACTGGATCTACTACACACCCCGCCGCCTGGAAAAGCTGTTGACGCGCCATCAGCCGGTACTGCTCGACTTCACCGCCGAATGGTGCCTGAACTGCAAGGCGCTCGAACAAAGCGTACTGCACGATGCCCGTGTTGCCGCAGCGCTTGCCCGCTACGGTGTCGCCGCCATGAAGGTGGACATCACCGGGGAAAATCCGGCGGGGCGCGCCAAGCTCAACGCCGTGGGCAAGCTCACCATTCCACTGCTGGTGATTTACGACCGCAGCGGAAAGGAAGTTTTTAAAGCCGATTTCTACAGCGTCGACCAGGTGCTGCATGCACTGCGCCTGGCTGCACAAGGCGCACCTGGCCCTTAAATGAGATCCGCATCCGTTTGGAAAACAAGAATATCCATGGGGGCCGGCTGCCTGTTTACGCTTCTGTTGCTGGCATCCGCCGGGTGCAGCCGTTCCAAAGAGGTTCTGATCTCGGGTGCCACCATGGGCACCGATTACCATATCAAGGTGGTAACGGGCCCTTTTTACCGCCCGGCGGTGCTGGGAGAGCGCATCGCCGCAAGGCTTGCACAGATCAACCGCAGCATGTCCACCTACATGGCGCAAAGCGAGATCAGCCGGTTCAATAACCTGGCCAAAGCATCCGCAAAAATGCGGATATCTGACGATTTTTGGAACGTTCTGCAAGTCGCTCACAGGGTTTACGGCCTGACCGGCGGCGCCTGGGACGGCACCGTTTATCCGCTGGTCAGGCTGTGGGGCTTCGGCAGTTCGCAACCGATTGCACACATCCCACGACCCGAGCAGATCCGGCGCGTCCTGAGGCACATCGGTTTCCGGCATATCCGCCTGCTTCCCAACAACCGTATCGAAAAGAGCGACCCGGCGCTCAAGCTGGACCTGGCCTCCATCGCCAAGGGCTACGGGGTCGACCAGATCGCGTTGCTGCTGCGGCAGGAACGCTTTCAGAATTTTCTGGTGGAAATCGGTGGCGAGGTGTTCGCCGCCGGTCTGCGCCGCGACGGCCAAACCTGGAAAGTCGGCATTAACCGCCCGCAGGCCAGCGCGGCTTTCAACGCCGTTTATCAAGAGATTTCTCTGCATGATATGGCGTTGGCCACCAGCGGGGACTACCGCAACTTTTTCGAATTGGCGGGGAAACGCTATTCACACGTAATCGATCCGCACAGCGGCCGGCCGGTGACAAATCACGTGGTGAGCGTTTCCGTGGTTGCACCCGACTGCACCCTGGCTGACGGACTGGCAACCGGTATTATGGTCATGGGAACACAAAGCGGTCTGCGGTTGGTCAACCGCCTGGACGGCGTGGAATGCCTGATCATCGAAAAGGACCCGCACGGCCAGCTGACACGTCACGCTTCGCGCGGTTTCGAACAGCTGGAATCCGGAATACCCGGGCCGCAAAAAACGAAATAAAAACCTATGGACGCATCCAACCAAACCCTGCGCACCGTCCATCTGACGAGCCTGGGCTGCGCTAAAAACCAGGTGGACAGCGAGCATATGCTGGGCCGCCTGCGGCGTGCCGGCTGGACCGTCACCCGCAATCCGGCTGAAGCTGCGGTCATCATCGTCAATACCTGCAGCTTTATCGAGTCTGCGGCCGATGAGTCCATCGATACGATTCTGGAACTGGCGGCCTACAAGCAACGTGGCGTCTGCCGTCGCCTGATCGTGGCCGGATGCCTTCCGGAGCGTTACCGAGAGCCCATTGCCGATGCAATGCCGGAAGTGGATGTTTTCTTGGGAACCGGGGGGTTCGATGCCATCGTGAAAGCCGTGCAGGGCGTGCTGCCGACGGGCTGCTGCCACCTGCCCTCACCGGAGTGCGCCGCCGTGGCGGAGGCGTCCTCCGAACGCCTGGTGGACACCGGCGCCACTGCCTATCTGAAAATTTCGGAAGGATGCAACCGCCAGTGCACCTACTGCATCATCCCGCGTCTGCGCGGCCGGCAGCAGGATCGGCCGGCGGATGCCATCGTGGCTGAAGCGCGGTCTCTGGTGGACGCCGGGAAAAAAGAGCTGATCCTGGTGTCCCAGGAAACTACGGCCTATTCCGGTGGCCAGGGTTTGGATCGGCTGCTGGCCCGCATTGCACGCATCGACCCTTCGGTATGGGTCCGTTTCCTGTACGCCCACCCACAGAGCCTCAACCGGGCCGTGATCGAAACCGTTGCCCGGCATGCCAATATCTGCCCCTACTTTGATGTCCCCATTCAGCATGTTGCCGATGCGGTGCTGAAGCGCATGGGCAGGCATTACAACCGCCGTCAACTGCTGCCTCTTTTTACAGCGATCCGCAGGCGACTGCCGCAGGCCGCATTGCGAACCACCCTGATCACCGGTTTCCCGGGTGAATCCGATGACGATTTTTTGCAGCTTTTGGCTTTCGTGCGGGAAATCCGGTTTGACCATTTGGGAGTATTCATGTATTCGGATAGTCAGGATCTGGCATCCCACGGGCTGGACGGCCATGTCCCCCGCCAAGTGGCGCAAGAGCGTTATGATGAACTGATGACCGTCCAGCGGCAGATCAGTCAGGAAATCAATCGCCGGTATGTCGGCAGCCAGCTGCCGGTGCTGCTGGAAAAGAAGCTTGAAGCCGCCCTCTACCAGGGGCGCGGGGCCTTCCAGGCACCGGATGTTGACGGTGTTATCTATGTCAGCGCCGGACCGGAGCGGTCCGGTCCGGCTGCCGGGAAACGGGTTGAAGTCAGAATCACCGATGCACTGGAATACGACCTGACAGGAGAAGCCGTTTGAACGATCTCGAGCTTAAACGCAGAATCCTTGAACGTGTCGAAGACGATTTGCAGGAAATCGAACAGGCTCTCAAGCAGAACCTGAAACCGCATTTCGACCTGGTTTCCAAGATTGCCGGGCACATCCTGTTCAGTGGAGGCAAGCGGCTGCGTCCGTTGCTGGTGGTTCTGGGAGCCCGGCTGTGCGGCTACCAGGGGGATTATGTCAAAACCTTTTCGGTGATCTTCGAGTACCTGCATGCCGCCACCCTGGTGCATGACGACATCATCGACGGGGCCGGACTGCGCCGCGGCAAACCGGTGGCGCATACCATCTGGGGCAACCCCGCAGCCGTACTGGTCGGAGATTTTCTGCTGGCGCGCTCCATCGCGCTGGCCGCCAGAACACGCAACCCCAAAATCATCGCCGTGGTTGCCGATATTACGGAGAACATGTCCCAGGGAGAGATCCAGCAGCTACTGAAAAAGGGCGACCTGGAACTTACCGAGGCAGAATACTTCGATGTGATCCAGCGCAAAACCGCCATTCTGTTCCAGGGTGCCTGTCACGTCAGCGCCCTGCTGGCCGATGCTTCGGCGGCCCAGGAAAAAGCCTTGGTGGACTATGGCTATCACATGGGAATGGCTTTCCAGATGATCGATGACGTACTGGATTATACACTTGACAGTCGGGCGACCGGCAAAACAGCGGGGACGGATATTCGCGAGGGGAAGCTGACTCTGCCGGTAATCCGTATACTCCAGACGGCAGACGAAGCGGATCGCTCGGTGATGAAAGAGATGATCCGCAAAAAAGACTTCAAAACCGATGAGTTCCGCCGCCTGGTCAAACGCATGGAGCATTGCGGGGCCCTGGAATACAGCCGCCGCCAGGCCGCCGCGCATGTCCGGCAGGCCCGCGAGGCCATCCTGACTTTCGCATCGTCGGAAACCCGCGACACCCTGCTGGACGTGGCCCAATACGCACTGGTGCGCAAGGCCTGAAAGCATTTCCGGATATGGGCCGCCAGACAGCTTCAGGAAAAATGCGGCAGGACTGCATCCCGCGCGGCCGGCGGGATTCTGCACATTTGTAGGAAGAACATATGCTGCGATGCCTGCAAAAAATCCGATTTTTGTGCAAACTGGGCATGGTGCTGCTGTCTGCGGCGGTTCTGGCATCGCCCGTATACGCCAAAGGGGCCGCCCAGACCCAAAACTACGAAGTGCTCGGCAGCGCTCCGATCCTGAATGCCAATGTGGAAAACGCACGCCAGAAAGCCATTCAAAACAGCCTGGTGTCCGCTGTCGACCTGGCCGCCGCCGACATTTTACCGCTTCAGACACGGGTGAACAATTTCAAGCTCCTGAACGACCTGCTGTACATCAAAACCGATGATTTTGTGCAGGGTTACAGGGTGCTCACAGAAGCCGGGTTCGAGGGCACCTACCGTGTACTGGTTGAAGCCACCGTGTCCATTGAACGACTCCGGAGCGCGCTGCACCAGGCCGGTGTCACCGCACCCCCAAAAGCCCTGCCCAGGGTCCTTTTGCTCATCAGTGAAAAAAGACTGGAAGACCTCGATGCGCATGGCTGGTGGCAGCAGCCGGACGCTGCACGGGAATTTGCCGCAGAGGAGGCCATGCGCCAAAATCTGCTGCAAAAGGGATTTGCCGTTGTTTCGCACGACACCCTTCCGGACGATGACTCCACGGAGCCTTTTCCGGCCCAGGCATTGTTGTCCGATTCCCAGGCCGTGGCGCTCGGCCGCCGGTTCGAAGCCCAAATCGTCATTGTCGGCAGCGCCACGGCCGGCATTGCACCCAATACCATGGGGGCGGATATCAAGACCTACCGGGCCGACATCGACGCCCGCGCACTGCGGGTTGACACGGCGGAGGAGATCGGTGGGATCACACGCGATGCTGTAGCGGTCAATGCCGACCACGTGGCCGGTACGCAGCAGGCGCTGTCGGCCGCCGGCATGCTGGCTGCAAATGAACTCGCTACGATGATCATGTCCAAGTGGGAAGAAAAGGCCAAGACGCCGACAGCCATTGTAATCCGGCTGGCAGGCGCCGGCAACCTGGCGAATTTCATCAATTTCCGGCGCGTACTGCGCGGGCTGAACGGCGTTAAGCAGATTCAGGTCAGCGACCTGACCGCGGACACGGCCACAATCGATGTAGCCTACGACGCGGATGCCCACCAGCTTGCAAATGCCCTGATGCGCCAGACTTTCGATCACTTCGGCCTGCGCATCAACAATGTTTCGGATGATACAGTCGATATCAGCCTGCAGCCGGAAACGACGGTTGAACACCACCCCTAAGATCCCGCCATGGCCTTCAGCCTCCCCAATATCCTGACGGTTGCCAGAATACTGCTGACGCCGATTTTCATTATTCTGCTGTTGAAAAGCCTGTACATGGCCGGCTTGCTCGTATTCAGCATTGCCGCCGTCAGCGACGGGCTGGACGGTTTTCTGGCGCGCTATCTCGACCAGCGCACGACGCTGGGGGCCTACCTCGATCCCATTGCCGACAAAGTCCTGCTCATGGCCGCCTATGTCTGCCTGGCCATACTCAAAATCATTCCCGCCTGGCTCGCCGTCATTGTAATCAGCCGCGATGTTGTCATCGTGCTGGGTATCGGAATCATCTCTATTGCCGGCCTGGACCTGGAAATACGCCCGACCATGGTAAGCAAGTTGACGACCCTGGCACAGCTGGTCACCGTCAGCCTGACGCTCCTCAACCAGGGCGTCCCGGGTACCGCCGGCGTGCTCCTGGCGCCTATCTTCTGGCTGACGGCAGGATTGACCGTGCTTTCGGGGCTGCACTACGTGGTGATCGGATTAAACATTCTGCAAAAGGGATTCGAGGATTAGTCCACGGTATTCGGCCGCACTTTGCCTGACGGCACCAACACCAGCTTGCAGGCACGTCGCTCAGGCCAGGCCCGCATGCTTTCCATAAGCCGTCTGGCAAGCAAACAGCCATGGCATCGGCAGAAGAAATCCTTCCTGTCATCAAGGGGTTGAATGAAATTATCGGCGGTTGGAACAACCCCGTTTGCCGCACCGCCGGTCGCCCTGCGGGTACAGGAACAAATGCCCGCGGGAAATGGCCACCAGGCGGACATGGTCCTTTCCCCAGCCGCTTCCCGGGATCCGGACCAGGGCCTTGACCGGCCGGTGGCGGCGACCTGAATTATTCCCGCTCTGCCGAACAGGCCGGTTACATTTCGCAGGGACTGCCGGTAGCGCAGCACAACGATTTGACCGGTTTTCGCTTCCCAGATCCTTTCCCCTATCCCCAGCGTCTGACCAGGAAAACCACGGCGATGTTAAACAGGCCCGCTGCGGCTCAGTAAAAGGGCCTCCTTGATCTCATGGATGTCCTTTTCATCACCCGTGTGCCTGAACCGAAACGGCAGGCAGAAGGCATTGCGGCATGTTCTTCCTGGTTTCGAGCAGCGCCTTTTCGCTACGCACCGCCAGGTCTTGCAGACGGGCTCGGGTTTTGTTGGCTGTAGCCGTTTTATTCTCCTTTTCGATGCATTTCCCGGCACGACGGCTTCTTGTCGGTGTCTTTGGGCTTGACATTTCGTCACACAGCCATCTATTAGGCACAAGGAGCACAACTGGCATAAAATCCAACTAGGTCGCCTTCATGGGGCCGGAAAAGAAAAACGATGTGCCGCCAGGTTTTAGATGCCGTATTGCGTCTCCGAATCACCGATCACGAGGCCCTCGCCGAAAAACTGGACATCCCCCTCATCCGCGTCGACCATCAACTGAAGCGGGCGCTTTCTAACGGCTATATCTCAGGTGCCTTCCTGGCCCAGAAACGCGACAAAAAACGGCTCTTCAAAGTCGCCCGTAATATCGTGCTGACCCCCGCCGGCATGGACTATTTATTGGCGGTGGTCATGCCGGATGAAAAGAACTACAAGAGAAATCTGTATATTCTGCATACCCGCCGGTCGGCCGCGCGCCCTTCCCCTCTTCCCGTCAGCATGCAGACCATGTCCGAATTTCTGGACGACGTGGAACAGCAGATCCGGCACACCGCCGACGTGGATACCAAGGATGTCGCCGCCGGCATTGAGCTAACCGAATCCATCAAACAGATCCCCCTGATGCGCAACGCCATCCGCAAAACCCTGGCGCGCCTGGGCATCGATCTCGCCGAGTAAGGCCGCAATTTCGCGCTTCACCGTCTTTTCATCTGCTTACAAAAAATTTGCTTGAGGACGCACAGCTTGATGTAGGTGATGAAGGTGATATCAGCGTCAAAAGATGAATTGTTATCAGAAGTGCTTTCCATCTTGGGCACCTGCATCTATTGAACGACCATCGGAATAGGGACGTCCATCACCGGGCGCCGCTCCCGCACCACCGGACATACGGGTCGCGTGTCCGGCGGTGGCGTAGAATAAAGGATAACAGCGCAAATCGGCAAAAGTGATTGACATTGGAAATTTTTCAAGGCATAAAATATGGTCAGACAGTCAATTAGGATCGTTTTTGGCAATACAGATATTACCGGAACCGAGAGAAACGGCCGGGCAGGGCAAAGCGTAAACCATCTGCATGAATACAGTTTTCAGGCACGTAGCTCAGGGGGAGAGCGCTACCCTGACACGGTAGAAGTCGGCAGTTCAAATCTGCCCGTGCCTACCACAATAAAAACAGGGGGTTGTGGAAATTCCACGGCCCCTTGTTTTATTGCAAAATGGGGCGCCCCGGCGTGCCCTTCAGTGTTTGTGGGGCGTTTTGAAAATATTTGCCGTGTCCGAACGGCCGGCACCCGGCCGCAGGGGCGGTCGGCCCGTCAAGGTGCTGTCAGGCGGATCCGGAACCAAGTTGCCGTTTTTTCGGCCCCGGCTTCGACGGTATATTAGGAGGCGCCGGGCCGATGCCTCGAATATTCGAATAGGTTGGCCCAAAGTCCATGGCACACCAGTATTTTTACAAGCTGTTGGGTTGATGCCATAACCACTGGCTGACTGCCTGGGTGTTGACAAGGTAGCGTTATTTTGACAAGTTTTTTTCAGTGGACCGCAAGCCGTAGCAATTTTTACTTCAGGAGGTCAGCATGAAAAAAATTTTCGCCATACTCACACTGTTACTCGTCTCCACGGTGGCCTACGCCGGGAGCTACAACGGAATTCCCGACAAGTTTTTCAACTATCTGGCACAGGGGAAGACCGACGACGCCATCGACTTTCTGTATGGGACCAACCCGTGGGTTCGCAAGAATTCCGACCAGGTAACGAACTTGAAGGGTGAACTCTCCAAATTGAACAGGCTGGTGGGAAAATACCTTTTCCACGAATTGATCCTGGAGCAGACCGTCGGAAGCCGCTACGCGCATCTTATTTACCTGGTCGGCTACGAACGGCAACCGTTGCGCTTTGAAATAAAGGTCTACAAGCCCGGTGAAAAATGGCGTTTCCAGGGTGTTTCGTTCGACGCCAGGATTACGGATGACATCGAAAAGCTGGCAAATCAGAAGATTTTGAAATGATCGGTATCATTTTCCCTGATGTCAGCATGGTGTCATGCTGGCAGTGCACGGCAACCGGCGGGAACCCCAAACCGGCTTGGACGGAAAGATGACAGAAAAAACAATCACCTATCGCGGTGTTGTCTATCCCTGGCACTGTGATCATATCGGCCACATGAATGTGATGTGGTATGCCGGCAAATTCGATGCGGCGACGTGGCATTTGCTGGCCCAAGCCGGCATTACCCCGTCTTATCTGCGCCAGCATCAGCGCGGTATGGCCGCCGTGGAGCAAAACATTACCTACAAACGCGAGTTGCGGGCCGGGGACATCGTGACCATTCGATCCGGCATTCTGGAAGTAAAAGACAAGGTGATGCGCTTTTTCCACGAGATGCGAAATGAGGAGACGGGCGAGATTGCCGCTGTGACAACGCTGACGGGTGTCCACATGGACACCCGGGCGCGCGCGGCGTGCAGTTTTCCCGAAGAGATCCGGACACGCGCTCAAGAGCTGACCGTTACCCCTGAAGGTGTATGAGGGCCGTGCCGGAGGACTGAAAAACGAAAACAGCCATCGAGCGATCTTTCAACTTTTCCCGCACAATCATTGGCGCCGCCAACCACAACGGATGACGCCCGTCAAGATGTATGCCCCGGCCGCAGGTTTATAGCCTTTCCGCCCATTATGGACGCCATGTTGCTCGATATCATGTAAAAGCAGTCTATTAGCAGCACAACGGCTGCGGCTGCCACCACCTGCCCGAAGCCAGCCTGCATCTTGCGCAATGGGATTGCGTCTGTTATCATTGCGGGCCGTAGAACAGGGCCGGCACAGGTGCTGACAAGCGGCCGGCAGCTTCCGAAGGATTGCACGCATGCAAAAACGGAAACCTACATCGCAGGTACTGAAAAAACGGGCACGGCGCGGACCCGGGGGAACATTCTTCAGAGTTATGCGCTGGTTCATGCTCATCTGCCTGGCCGTGGCCGCGGCACTGGTTGTGGCCGTCGGCGGCACCTATTTTTATCTGAGCGAAAACCTGCCCCGGATATCCTCGCTGGAGGACTACCGCCCGCCGGTTATCAGCACGGTTTTTTCAGACGACAACCGCAAAATCGCCGAATTCTACAAAGAACGGCGTGTGGTCATTCCACTGTCAAAAATGTCGCCCCTGCTGAAAAACGCCTTCGTGGCCGCCGAAGACGGACGCTTCTACAAGCACCAGGGGATCGATCTGATCAGCATTGTGCGGGCTTTTTTCAAGAACATGGAGGCCGGTACGATCGTCCAGGGCGGCAGCACCATCACCCAGCAGGTGGCCAAGTCCTTCTTCCTCACGCCCGAAAGGAGCTACCGCCGCAAGATCAAGGAGGCCATCCTGGCCTATCGTATCGACAAGCAGCTGTCCAAGGATGAAATTCTCTTTTTGTATCTGAACCAGATCTACCTGGGCCACGGTGCCTACGGTGTGGAAGCGGCCGCGCAGAGTTATTTCGGGAAATCGGCTGCCGAGTTGAATCTGGCTGAGTGCGCCATGCTGGCCGGCCTGCCCCAGGCCCCCAGCCGCTATTCCCCGTTCGCGCATCCTGAACGCGCCAAGCAGCGCCAGATTTACGTGCTCAACCGCATGGTCGAAGACGGCTACATTACCAACATTCAGGCCACCGACGCCATCAACCGGAAGCTCGATATCAAGGCCCGTCGCGATCTGTATATGGAATCCGCGCCCTTTTTCACCGAGTACATCCGCCAGTACGTAGAAAAGAAATACGGCTCGGAAGCGCTATACACCGGCGGGCTGAAAATTTACGCGACGGTGAACATGGAAATGCAAAAGGCTGCCCGCAGCGCCATTCTCAAGGGGCTCCGGGACCTGGATAAACGCCAGGGGTATCGGGGGCCGCTGCGGCACCTGGCGGCAGCAGAAATTGAAGACTTTGCCAGCTCCCAGCAGAAAAAGTTCGACCAGAAACCGCTCGGCATCGGGCAGATCGTCAAGGGGGTCGTGGTGGCCGTTGATGACCTCGCCGACCGGGTCACCGTTCGCATGGGCAACAGCCACGGTGTAATCCCCATCCAGAAAATGCGCTGGGCACGCAAGCCGGATCCCCATGTGGCCTATTTTGAAAGCCGCATCGGCCACCCCAGCCAGGCGCTGCGTACCGGCGATGTCATCCTCGTGCGCCTGGAAAGTATCGACAACTCGTCAAAACGCTGGAACCTGGCGCTGGAACAGGCACCCAAAGCGCAGGCGGCACTGCTCTGCATGGCCGCCGACAGCGGACAGATCAAGGCCATGATCGGAGGGCGGGATTTCAGGAAGAGCCAGTTCAACCGCGCCATCCAGTCGCGCCGTCAGCCGGGGTCCGCCTTCAAACCGATTATCTATGCCGCCGCCCTGGACAAGGGATACACGCCGGCGACGGTGGTGATCGATTCCCCCATTGTCTATGAAGAAACCGGCCGCGATTTCACCTGGAAGCCCAAAAATTATGAAAAGAAGTTCCATGGCCCCACCCTGTTCCGCCGCGCCCTGGAAAAATCCATGAATGTCGTAACCATTAAGATTCTGCGGGACATCGGCGTGGATTACACCATCGATTACGCCCACAGGCTGGGGATCGGCTCCAATTTAAGCCGGGATCTTTCGCTGGCGCTGGGGTCTTCCGGTGTGTCGCTGCTGGAAATCGTCAAAGCGTATGCGGTATTCGACAATCTGGGCTACCGCCAGGAACCTGTGTTTATCACCCGCATTGCCGATCGCAACGGCAAGGTGCTCGAAGAGGGAAACCCGGGACGTGTCAAAGTGATCGACAGGGACACGGCCTACATCATGACCAGTTTACTGGAAGGCGTTGTCAAACACGGCACCGGTTGGCGCGTGCGGGCCCTGAAGCGTCCCGTGGCCGGCAAGACGGGAACGACCAACAACCTGCACGATGCCTGGTTCGTCGGCTATACGCCGCGCTACGTTACCGGCGTCTGGGTGGGGTTCGACAACTCGGCTTCCCTGGGCAAGGGCGAAACCGGTTCGCGCGCCGCCAGCCCCATCTGGCTGGATTTCATGCAGCACGTATTGCAGAACAAACCGGTACGTGTGTTTCAGGTGCCCGAAGGGGTTGTCTTTGCCAAGATCGATGCGCACAGCGGCCTTTTGCCCAATGATGCATCCCAAAAGACGATTTTCGAATGCTTCAAAGAGGGTACGGCTCCCACCGAATACACCCGCAAACCGGGCACCTATACCGATTCAGAGCAGTTTTTCAAAAAGGGCATTTGAGGACCTGACGACCGTTCAGACAAGATGTCGAGATCGGCGGGCCGGCAGTACTGGCCGTTCACCACGACCGCCTCGGTGTCCAGGCTTTCATCCGGCAGCATGGTCAGGTTCCCGGGCGCGATTGCCCGCATGATGGTCTGCGTATTGCGATTTTTATAACCCCGCAGCCGTGATACGCTGCGCGGATGGACGCGCAACTCGATGTCCGTTTCTGGGATCTTTCCACTAGCCAGGACGTGGCGCACCATATCCAGGAAAATTTCTTCCCAAACCAAATGTCCGAAAGCCGGATGATAGGGTCCGGCGACAAGGTCCGTGCGCGCATCGAGCTGGGCGGAAGCCTGCAACCCCATACGGATAACCGGGATGTTTTGGCGGCCAAACAGCAGGCACAGGTGTTTGACCTGCCTAACGGCGGCTTCAAGGCCGAGGGGGGTGTAAGCGCCGGTCTCGAACCATTTTGCCAGCCGGCTGCCGCGAAACACCAAGGTGGGGTAAATGCGCACGAAATCCGGCTCCATGGCGGCAATTTCCAAGCCCGATGCGAAGCTGCGTTGCGCTGTATCATCGGGCAGGCCGACCATCATCTGGACACCGAGGAGATATCCCCGGGCCTTGATCCGCCGGGCCGCACGGCGACTGTCTTCGGGTGTATGGCCCCGTCGGCAGGCGCGCAGCACGGCGGCGTGCATGCTCTGTACGCCGATTTCAATAGCGGCCACGGGATAGCCCGCAAGCAGGTCCAGCCGCGCCGCGTCAATGGTGTCGGGACGCGTGGAAAAACGGATGCCGTCAACCAGACCCTGATCGACAAATATTGTCGCCAGGTCCAGCAGGCGCCGGATGCGCTCAACCGCCAGGCCCAGAAAGTTGCCGCCGTAGAAAGCGATTTGTGTCGCTGCACGCTTGCGGCTGCGAAACCTGAGACCGGACGTGATGGCCGCCTGAATGGACGCCGGGTCCGGAAAAGCCGCAATACCGGTAATGGCGTTTTGGTTGCAGAAGGCGCAACGGTGTGGACAGCCGGCCTGGGGCAGAAAAACCGGTACGATAAGGGGGCGTTTGGCGGCCGCAGGCATGGGGTTCAACGCATAGCCAGCTTTGCGAGGGCCTGGCGGGCGGCATCCTGTTCGGCGAGTTTTTTGCTCTTGCCACGGCCTTCGGTGATCAGGGTCTGCACGCGCAATTGCACCGTAAAGGTTTTGTCATGGTCGGGACCGCTCTGCCCGACTACGGTGTAACAGGGGACCGGCCGGCCGTTGCGCTGGACGTGCTCCTGAAGCTGGCTTTTATAGTCCTGCTGCAGTGCAGGCCCCACGGGATGCGGCAACGCCGTAAAAAGGGTTTCAATCACGGCAAAGGCGCGGTTGAAGCCGCCGTCCAGGTAGACGGCAGCCATGAGGGCTTCGAAAGTATCGGCCAGAATCGAGTTTTTATCCGCACCGCCCGTGCGGGCTTCGCCCCTTCCCAGCAGAACGGCCCGCCCAAGGCTCAGGTTGCGCGCCACCGTGGCCAGGTGGGACTCGTTGACCAGCGCGGCCCGCAATCGCGAAAGGTCGCCCTCCTTGATATCCGGATATGCCTGCATCAGGATGTGCGCAACGGCCAGGTTCACGACGGCATCTCCCAGGAATTCGAGCCGTTCGTTGTCGCAAAGACCTTCGTCGGCGTGTTCATTGACAAAGGAGCGATGGCACAGGGCTTCGGTGAGCAGGGCACGGTTTTTGAAAACATGGCCCAGGCAGGATTCGATATGCCGGATGTGCTTTTCGATCCCGGATGCGGTCATTTTATTTTCTTCACGAACCCTCGGAGCGGCCGGCCAGACGGCTGCTGAGTTCATCGTAAATGCTGCAGGGAACAAAAAAAGCGCCGTCGGCACTTCCCATCTGCAGTTTCGGCTTCAGGCTTCCGTGGAAGTCCGTGCCGCCGGTTTTCACGAGGCCCAGGCGCTCTGCCAGTCGGCTGTAGTAGGATGTTTCCGCCGGTGGATGCTCGGGATAAAAGACCTCGATGCCTTCAAGTCCGGCGTCCTTCAGGCCGGCCACCAGCGTTTCAAATCGCTGCCGGTCGCGAATTCTCAAGAGGTAGGGATGGGCCAGCACGGCAATGCCGCCTGCCTGCCGGATCAACGCAATGGCCTGGTCTGCCGGCAGCCGGTATTTTTCGACATACGCCGGCCGGCCGGATGCCAGGAACCGCTCAAAAGCTTCATCCATCGAACTCACGATCCCCTTTTTCAGCAGGCCGCGGGCAAGATGCGGACGTCCCGGCTGACCCCGGCCGACTTCACGGCGCACCTCTTCCCAGGTCAAATCGAATCCCAGGCGCCTGAGGCGCTCGAGCATTTGCGGCAGACGCTGTCGACGGGCCTGCTGCAGTCTGGACAGCTCGCGGCGCAGCTGCGGATGGTCGATCTGCAGGCCGTACCCCAAAATGTGGAGACTGCCGTCAACCGAAACGCTGCCGGGCGGACCGGCGCTGATTTCAATGCCGGTCAAAAACTCCAGGGATGCAGGTATCCCGGCAGCCAGCGCTTCGCGGGCCCCTGCAGTCGTATCATGGTCCGTAATGGAAATGGCGCCAAGGCCGAGTTTGCAGGCCAAAGACAGGATTTCGCCGGCTGAAAGGGTGCCGTCCGACGCTGTTGAGTGGATATGGAGATCAATGCCTTGCGGCGCGTTACAACCCAAGGGCCTTTTCCTGCGCCTCCTGCTCGGTTTTGCATTTGATGCACTGCGTGGTCACAGGCCGCGCCTTCAGCCGTTTCATGGAGATCTCTTCACCACAGTTTTCGCAGATACCGAAGGTACCGTTGTCGATGCGCTCCAGCGCTTTCTTGATTTTTTTGATCAGCTTGTGTTCCCGGTCCCGGATCCTGAGCATAAAATTCCGGTCGGCCTCAAGGGCCGCCCGGTCCGTGGGGTCCGGAAAGTTTTCACGGGGGGACTTCATGCCCGAAACCGTATCGCCGGCCTGAGCCAGCAGGCTTTCCAGCCGTTCCGTCAAAAGCGCCTTGAAGTCATCAATGTCTTTCTGTTTCATGGTAAGACCTGCCACTTATGGTTTGATCGACACAAAGAAAATTTTTTTTGTAACAAAATTATATCAGCAAGTAAAGAATTTTTTCAATCCTCCGCTCACCGGCAGGCGATGTGTCCTTCATGGCCGGTCATCCATCCCGAAAATCTTGCGAACCGTGTCGACCAGTTGCGCCCTGTCGTCACGGTGGCTGTTCTTTTTCAGGAAAAGGGTCGGGTGGTGCAGAATTTTTTTGATCATGGCGGCCTGCATGCGCAGAATTGCCTGGCGGCCATCTTCGCCCAGTCCCGGCATCGCCCTGAAAGCCCTCCTGGCTTCGGCATCGGCAATGGCTTGTATTTTTTCCCTCAGCGCGATAATGGTCGGTGTCACTTCCAGGCTTTCGAACCAGGCGTGGAAGCGCAGCACCGCCTCGTCGATGATCCTCTCGGCCTTGACGGCCTCCCGGTTGCGTTCCTCCAGGTTCTCCTCGACCACACCCTTCAAATCGTCGATGTCGTAGACATAGGTGTTGGTCAGCCGGTTGACCTCCGGGTCGATGTCGCGCGGGACCGCGATGTCGATGAAAAAAAGGGGCCGGTTGCGGCGGCGGCGGATGCACTTTTTGACCTGCTCGCGGGTGATAATCGGCTTCGGCGATCCGGTCGAACTGATGATGATGTCCACGTCCTGCAGGCAGGTGCCGATTTCGTCGAAGGCCACCGCCTGGCCGCCGAAATGCTGCGCCAGATTCACGGCGTTTTCGAAAGTGCGGTTGGCCACCAGGATTTTTCCGGCGCGCTGGCGCCGCAGGTGCTCAACGGCCAGTTCGGCCATTTCCCCGGCACCGATCAGAAGAGCGCTTTTATCGGCCAGGGATCCGAAAATCTTGCGGCCCAGTTCGATGGCCGCATAGCTGATGGAAACGGCATGGTCGCCAATGCCGGTCTCGGTACGCACGCGTTTGGCCACGAAAAAAGCGCGGTGCAAGAGGCGGTTTAAGATCACACCGGAGGTTTTGTGCCTGGTGGCCGTAAAATAAGCCTCCTTGATCTGCCCCAGGATCTGGGGTTCGCCCACCATCATGGAATCCAGGCTGGCGGCGACCCGGAAGAGGTGCCGCACGGCCTGGTCGCCGACGTTGACATACAGGGCGGCGTCAAAACGGTCCAGGGCGACATGATGAAAATCCGAGATGAAACGCTTGGCGGCGGCCACGGCCTTCAGCTGGTTGTCGGTAGCCATCAGCATTTCGATGCGGTTGCAGGTCGAGTAGAGCACCAGTTCACGCACCGCGGGTTCCTGCAGCAGCAGCCGGGCGGCGGTGGAAGTCTCATCACGCGAAAAGGCCAGGCATTCGCGCAGTTCCACCGGTGCGGTCTTGTGGTTCAGCCCCAGCAGGACGATGGTGAATTTGTTTTTTCTGGCCCCCTCGGTACTGCGGCAGCCGCGGTCCGGCGAAGCGCTTCCAGTATTCATGGGAGATAGTGTTTTCATGGATCTACCAGCGCGTAAAAGAACCGTGGTGTCCCTTGAGCAGGAAGTTGACGCCCAAAAACGTAAACAGCACCACACCGAATCCGATGATCGCAAAGATGGCCGCCCGCCGTCCGCGCCATCCTACGGTCAGGCGTTCATGCAGCAGTGCGGCATACACGACCCAGGTAATACCGGACCACACCTCTTTGGGGTCCCAGCTCCAGAATTTTCCCCAAACGCTCTTGGCATAGATAAATCCGACCGCCAGCCCGATGGTCATCAGGGTAAATCCGGCGATAATGCAGCTGTAACCGGTGGCATCGAGCAATTCCAGTGACGGCAGGCGCTTGAAGAAGAACCCGGGCCGCTTGGTTTTGATGGCATGCTCCTGGATCAGATACAACAGGCCGACTCCGCAGGCCAGGGCCAGGGCCGCTTCACCCAGGAAAACGGCGATGACGTGAAAGCTGAGCCACAGGCTGCTGAATATGGGTTTGGCCGTGGCCGGCGCCGCCGGCAGGAAAAAGGAGACCAGCAGGGTCGCCGCCGCCAGCGGCGCGGCGAAGATCCCCATGATCTTCAGCCTGAAGCGCAGCTCAAGCAACAGAAACGCACCGGCCACCGACCAGCTGGCCAGAGAAAGCGTCTGGGCAAAATCGCGCACCGG
Source organism: Desulfobacterales bacterium (assembly GCA_026984935.1). Lineage (GTDB taxonomy): Bacteria > Desulfobacterota > Desulfobacteria > Desulfobacterales > JALSRD01 > JALSRD01. Next base: position 125,837 of record JALSRD010000073.1, on the reverse strand, counting down.
CAGGCTGCCGTTGGAAATATAACGCCACAGCAGCACCGATGTGTGGCCTAAAAACCCGGCGGCCAGCAGGGCGATGGCGATACGCGCCAGCAGCTTTTTTTGAAACAGGAAAAAAGCGACGTAGGTTGCCGTGCTCATCAGATAGAGGATGGCCACCGCCAGGTCGATGTGCTGCATATCGCGTCCCTATGCCTTCCCGGCGACTTGTGCCGGGAGTGATGCCTCCAGCTCCGTGAGGCTGAAGCCCTCTCCCAGCACCTCTGCCAACAGTGCGTCGATCTGTGGACGGGCGCCCTTGCGGATCATCTCCAGCAGCCCGCCGGCGATCAGGTTTTCGAAAAGATGCTTGTGGGCCTCGGGAGCGTGCTGCTGTACCAGCAGCCGGCGGCGGATGGCCCCCATCAGCCCCAGGAATTGAGCATATTCCGGACCGAACTCCCCCTCGAACCGCCGACGCAGGTATTTGGCAAAGGCCGGACTCTTCCCTGACGTCGAGACGGCAATCGTCAGGTCTCCCTGCTCGACGATCGCCGGCAGGATGAAGTTACAGGCCTGCGGCCGGTCGGCGATGTTGCACAGCATGTGGCGCCGGTCGGCATCCTCGCTGATGCGCCGGTTCAGCGCTTCATCGTCGGTGGCGCCGATGACCAGGAACATGCCCTCCAGTTCATGCGCCCGATAAGGGCGTTTTTTCAGCGTCACGTCGCCCTGCCTAGCCAGAGCGGTCAGCTCCGGGCAGAATTCGGTGCTGACAATGGTGACCCGTGCGCCGCATTCGAGCAGCTTGCGGGCCTTGCGTGCACCCACTGCACCGCCGCCCACAACGAGGCAGTGCTTTTTCGCGATATCGAGCATCACCGGATAGTATCTCATGGCCTGTTCCGGTTATCGGCAGCCGGTTGCCGGCCGCCCGCAGCCGCGGGATCCACGTCGAGCAGGTCGCGGGCCAGCAGCAGGGAACCGCTGTATGAGCGGCGGCATTGGGCGTAAAGATCCACGGCTTCGCATGCGGGATAAAAATGCGTCAGAATCAGTTGCGCCACCTTTGCCCGGCGGGCGATTTCGCCGGCCAGTGATGGTGTCAAATGGCCATCGACCTTCATCCCGTCGGGTGTGGCGCATTCGCAGACCAGTATGTCCGCGGCCCGGGCGAGTTCGATCAGGTTTTCGCTGTAATCGGTATCGCCGGAGTAGACGATCGAATGCCCATCCGGACTATCGATGCGGTAGGCCAGGCTCTCCGGGCCATGCACCACAGGTGCCGAGGTCAGGGTGAACGCCCCAGCCGCCATCTGCTCCTGCCGCTCGGTGCCCAGCTCCACGATTTTCAGCAGGCCGGGTGCCAGTTCGATCCAGGAGCCGTACACAGCGCGCAGACCATCGTAAAAACGCTGAAATCCCCGGCCGGCAACAATGGTCAGCGGCCGCCGACGGCGGCCGCCGTCGGGATACTTGGTGGCGAAAAGCAGCGGTACGATTTCGGCGCTGTGATCCGGATGAAAATGGCTTAACAAAATGTAATCCAGATCGAAAATGGTGGTGCCGGTTCTCAGCAGGCGCCGCATGGTGCCCGGCCCGCAGTCGATAAGCAGCCGACGGCCGCCGGTCCGGATCAGCACAGCGCAGGAGCTGCGGTCCAGCGAGGGAACACAGGTGCCCGATCCCAGAATGGTCAGTCTCATTTGTGGGCCTTCGAGGGTCATAAGCAATTTTTCCGTATCCTGAAATACCGCTGTCACCTGTATTGCCCGCCGCTCCCAACCGGCGGGACACGGGCCGGCTGTTCGATGCCCGGGCGCTACTTTTTGATGACTTTGCGTTTCAGCTGCTCCCGGATCCACTCCGCCATCTGTTTTTCCTTTTGGGGATCGATCAGGGGTTTGAGGGCACTGATCGGAATTTCCGCCCGGGCCATGCTCTTGTGTCCGCCGGCGGACCCGAAATGCCCGAAACTCTGCTGGGCGACCCGGCCGGCGTTTTTGCGGATACCGTCATTGCGAAATATGATGATCAGGCGCCGATCGTAGACGCCGGCGACGATGCTCCATTTGATCGAGCTGACGCGCATGAAAAAATCGGCGATCAGAACGCACACATCCGGATGCACGACCGGCCCCAGGTACACAAAAACACGGCCGCGGTACAATCGGCGGTTCTCGATGGCGACCTTGTAGTATTTCAGGAAGTTGAACTGCAGATCGCTCTGACCGATTTTGTTTGCCAGGTACATGTTGGCATACCTGAACAGGAACTGGAAAGCACGCACATCCTCGATCAGCGCCTTGCGCTTGAAATTATCGGTATCGGTCTGAATGGCATGGAACAGGCCGGTGGCCAGTTTGACCGAAGGCTTGATCTTGGCCGCCCGCAGGTATTCGGTCAGCATCGTGGCGGTGGCGCCGTAGTGGGGCCGGATATCGCGGAAAGGGGCCTCGATGCCCGAATCGGGGTGATGATCGATCATCACGCAGTACTTGTAGGGCGCGAAAAGGACGTTGTGGTCCGGTTGGGAGTCCACGATGACAAAACGCGTGAAATGCTCGCATTCAAGTTCGGCCAGATGAATCAGCGGCACGTTCAGCAGCCGGACCATGGCCAGGTTGTCCGGCCGCTTGACGATGTTGATGCATGCCAGTGTGACGGCCGCCACCTTGCGCCACAGGAGACGCTTGACCGCCATGGCGCTGGCAATGGCGTCGGGGTCGGCATTGATGACCACCAGCACGTTGTCGTTGCCGCAGAACTGCTCGTAAAACAGACTCAGCTTCTGGGTTGCAGATCGTTTCATAACGGTTCGCCCATCCGATTAGGTTAATTTGGAATTTTACGCCGCCGCGCGGCAGATTACAATATCTTTTTGCCAAAACGGTTCCCCCGGAGATACTGTGCCGCCCGCGAACAGAGGGAAGCGAAATGTATGCCCGGCATCATTTGTGGACACGGCCCCGGCTTTTCACTATACTGTTCGGCCAGGCGGAACGGCCGGAATGGCCTCATGCACCGGCCAATCCCGGTGATGACACACCCCGGGTGCTTTGCGCTGCGAAGCCTGCCGCCGTATCCGGGATTTGAAATCCACATGCCAACAGAAGGAAACCCGTCATGAACACAGAAGCCCTAGCTCGCAGGACACGCGGCCTGGTGGCCGTCGCCATGGGGCGCGAGCCGGCCGACCTGGTGATCCGCAACGGCCGGTGGGTCTGCGTACAGTCCGGTGAGATTGTGCCCGGCACAGATGTCGCGGTCAGACAGAAACGCATCGCCTATGTGGGCCCGGATGCCGCCCACACCATAGGAGACCGGACGCAGGTGATCGACGCGGCCGGAAAGTACCTGGTGCCCGGCCTGCTGGATGCCCACATGCACGTCGAGTCCGGCATGCTGACGGTGAGCGCGTTCGCCTTTGCGGCGGCACGCTGGGGAACCACCGGCATGTTTGTCGATCCCCATGAGATTGCCAATATTTTCGGCCTGAAGGGGGTTCGCCTGATGCTGGATGAAGCGCGCCGTCAGCCCATTCATGTGTGGGTCCAGATGCCGTCATGCGTGCCTTCGGCGCCCGGCCTGGAAACCCCGGGGGCGGCCATCGGCCCTGAAGACGTGGCCACAGCCATGGCCTGGGACGGGATGATCGGCCTGGGCGAAATGATGAACTTTCCCGGAGTGTTCAACGGAGACGAAAAAATGCACGCCGAAATGGCCGCCACCCGTCAGGCCGGCAAGGTGATCGGGGGGCATTACGCGGTACCTGATCTGGGGCTGGCTTTTCACGGCTATGCCGCCGGCGGTCCCGAGGACGACCATGAGGGTACGCGCCGCGCAGATGCCGTTGCGCGCGTTCGCCAGGGGATGAAGGCCATGCTGCGCCTGGGCTCCAGCTGGCATGACGTGGCGCGCCAGGTACGCGCCGTCACGGAAGGCGGCCTGGACCCACGGCACTTCCTCCTGTGCACCGATGACTGCCACGCCGAAACCCTGGTGAACGACGGGCACGTGGACCGGGTCGTGCGCCATGCCATCGCCCAGGGCGTGCCGCCGGTCACCGCCGTCCAGATGGCCACCATCAACACCGCAACGCACTTCGGGGTGGCCCGCGACGTGGGGCTGATCGCTCCGGGCCGCTATGCCGACCTGCTGATCACGCCCTCACTGACGGAGCTGGCGGCCGAAACGGTTATCGCCGGGGGGCGCGTTATCGCCGAAGGGGGGCAGCTGCGCTACGAACGGCCCGCGATCTCGTATCCCGACTGGGTCACCGGTTCGGTGCACCTGCCACGCCGTCTGGCCGCGGCGGACTTCCGGCTCACAGCCCCGGCGGACGGCCCATGGACCGCAAACGTGATCGGCGTGATCGAGAACCAGGCGCCCAGCCGGCACCTGCGCATAGCGGTCACCGCCCGCAACGGTGAAGTGTCCACCGACCGGGGGCGGGACCTGGCCAAAATCGCCGTGGTGGCGCGCCACAAGGGGACTTCCGGCATACAGGTCGGATTGGTGCAGGGCTTCGGCCTAACGGCGACCTGCGCCATCGGCACCACCGTGGCCCACGACTGCCACCACCTGGTCGTAGTGGGCACCGACGAGAGCCACATGGCCCTGGCCGCCAACCGGCTGGCCGAGATCGGCGGCGGCCAGATCGTGGTTAAAGAGGGCGCGGTCATCGGTATGGTCGAGCTGCCCATTGCCGGGCTCATGTCCGGCGAACCGGCGCAAACCGTGGCGCACAAGGCCGCCGGCGTGCTGGAAGGCTTCAGGGCCTGCGGCTGCCGGCTCAACAACCCCAACATGCAGCTTTCCCTGATGGCCCTGGTGGTGATTCCGCAGCTGCGGATTTCGGATCAGGGCCTGGTGGACGCGGAGCGCTTTGCCGTGATTCCGGTACTGGAAAAACCGGCGCCCTGAGCATACCGCATGCCACGGCAAGACGTATTGGCCGGAATCCTGCCCGGCCGGCGGGGCCGCCGCGCAATTGAGACCTGGCGTCTGCACCGCTTTGCGATGCCGGCGTCAGCTCAGGTAATCCCGGTGGATGCGCCAGCCCACATAGACTCCCGCCAGACTGCCGATGCTGCTGATCACAAAGCCGGTCATGAATCCCGCCTTGGCTCCGAGCCACCACCCCAGCCAGCCGAAAGCCGTCGTGCAGACGAAAATGCAAAGTTTATTCATTGTCGCCACCTACCTGATTTTGGCCGCCGCCGGCTGCATCCCCAGCCCCTTCGAATGGAAGCCGGTTGCCTTTATTTCCTTCGTGCGTTTGTGAATTTTATGGATGGAAGTCCTGGCGATGCGATCTACCCTGAATTTTCGCCAACTGCCCCAGGCGGCGCCCGGGATTGTCAATTTCGCCCGCAATTGGTATTGGCCCGCCTTTGAAAGCAGGATATCCACGGCGGTCACGGTTTTTCCGTGCTCCTCGTTTATCCGGGGTTGGATACCGACGAAATGGCCATGCTCCGCATATTGAACCGCAAGGGCAACTCTGGCGCCCGAGGCATGCCTGACCTTCGCATGGATCCACACTGCCTTTCCCGTCAGCATGAACGTCTGGCGCTCCCGGGGAGACGCGATGGCGGGCGCCGCGGGGTGGATCGCGGAACGGACGGGGCGTACGGTCTTGGTTTTACCCGCTCTGGCCGGGCCGATCCCGGCGACCTGAAAGTTCCGCCAGGCGCTCCACATCGCTCCCGCTGTCTCTTCCCGGAAACGCAGGCGCCAACAACCGGGGTTGCGGCTTTCAAACACGGCACGGCGATTTCCATTGTGGATGATCCTATAGGAATTCATCGGTGCAGCCGCAAAATGTTTATGGCCATCCGGCCGGTATTCAACCTGAAATTGCGCCCGACGTGCATCCGCATGCACCAGGGCTAAGGCAACGTGGGCGGGGACCCGGTACATCTTTCTTGGTGTCGCCAATGTTAAGGTGGGAGAGAAACCGGCGGCATGGGACCTGGACATCGCCTGCCCCGGGGGTTGGAAGCCGGGATAGGCATCCATCTGGTTTTTCTCCAGAACCCGGATGTGCCGCTGTGCCCTGACGGCTTTATGGCCCTCCCTCTCCGCTTTGACCAGCAGGCGCCATTTTCCTCTGGGATGAAACTCGCCGAATTTAAATATAACATCCGCTGTATAACCTTTAAACACGAGGTCGCGCGCAATCGTGACATGGTGGCTCGACGGCTTTGGCGGCATCCATTTCCAATAGAGCTGCACCCGCCTTTTACCCCCGTTTTCCTTGAGCCACTTGACGCCGGACGCAAGCTCGACATGTACGGGTACGTCCTTTTCGACAAATGTCTCGCCATCCCACGGGCTTGTTACTCCCAGAAGGAAATTCATGCCCGGCGCGCCCGGTTTGGCGGTCCCCATGTTTTTCCCGGGGGCAATTCCATTTGCCTTGAATCGGGAGGCCCTTTTGGCGGTCTTGGAAATATCGTCAATATAGAAATCATACATAAACTTGTTGAGGCTGTTTCTGTTTCCGTCAAAGATAATCTCCAGGCGGTACCGGTTGCCGCCATAGGAACCATGATACTGCTCGATGATCGTATGGGCGGGATAATCCTCTTCATGGTAATTTTGTGTTGCATCCAGGGAAAAGGACCTTGTCAGGACCTTGATCTCGTCCGGAACGAAGTTGTATCCCTTGGGATCCATTTTGGAAATGGTGATTCTGCCCGTTACGGGGGGATCATCCGGCCTGCGCGAAGGCGCATCGAGTAGAATATAGAGCCTGTCCGTTATATGCTGATTCGGATGCGGCGAGATGATCCTGACACCGTTTGCAGAGCTTTCCTCGGCCTCTTGCGCGTTTATGTTGACGGGCGCCGGAGTGCCGTACCAGAAGGGCTGCCACGGGCTGATCTTCCCTGTGGGCGATAGGGGTAAAGCCCTTATTTGGAGTTCATGCCTCCCAACGCCGTATGGCAGGTGCATGATCTTAACCCCCGCTGCGCCGTTCATCTTTATTATGCCGAGCGCCACTTGTTCATTGCCTGCTTCAACGGTAACCATGGCCTTTTGGCTGTATTGCACAATCCCCTGCTTGACGAGGTCCCGCGGAAGGGCTTGAATGACTTTTACGAAAATATCTCCATGGTTGTACGGAACCGTGCCGTACGCTTTGGGTGAAGCAATCTCCAGGTACCGGGCCTCCAGCAGCGCCTTGTCGAGCAGCTTTTTCTTATCCGCCCCGGAGATGAGCCTGCGCCCGATGGGAAGATTCTTCCTGACAAGAAAATTGTTCCAGAATTCCTCATACACGCCGCTTTTGTCGGACACGTGGAGGACATTGCGGGAAGCGCCGATAAACAGATATGGATCGGCGCTGCACTTGACCCTGGAAATCAGGATGCGGGGTTTTATGCCAATGATACTGGTATTGACAACTTCTATTTTCTCTGTGGCTGTCATGGTATCGATGTCGAACACGCCCCGGATATCATACGCTATTTGTGAATATCCATCGTTACCGCTTCCGTGGAAGGTATACACTCTTTTATGACTTGAAAAGGAAACCTTGGGCACTGCCGGATCCGTATGGATGTAAGCTGCACAGTTAGGTGCGCGGCCAAGCATCACGCAAACAGCGATAAAAGCACTGCCGAGAAACCCGATGATTTTTTTTCGGAAATCCCGCAAGGTTTTTTGATTCCGCGTCGTGCGATGCCTGCGATCCGGTAGGCCCATCTCGTTCTCCTTTTACTTTATTGAGGCGCTCGATTCCGCTTCCAAGGATTTCGCCCCAAGGGGCGGCAGATCCCGCGGGGTTTTTGCATGCCCTCCTGAATTCAGTAAATTTGCGGAGCGCTGAAAAATTTCGGCCTCCTGGCCTCTTGCCGCCAACGCGCGTTCCGAAGCCCATTATCGGCATAAAGCGCCATGAACTGTACTTGTTGCATAGGAGTACCCTTTTCGCCCGAAATGGTTCAACGGAAATTAAAAAAAAGGCGGGTTTTTCGTCGGGAGGCGCCCGATGGCGAACAGCGCATCCGCGATGTACGGATTCTCCGGAAAGATGGGGCCGCCGGTGTTGTCGCCTGCAGGAAAAAGCTAGCCGGCTTTTGGAGGCCGAAATTCAGCGCATACAAAAAAGGGCAGCGCCGAATCACGTGTTACCGCGGGGAGCGGCCGCTCAGCGGCGGTTTTCATCGCCGCCGAGCCGGCGCTTGAGGTGCTGTTTTGCGCGGTCAGCGACGATAAATGTTACACTGCTCAGTGCGTCAGGATCTTGCTGATGAACTGGGCGGCGCGATCGGTCTTGGGGTGATCGAAAAATTCGTCGGGGGCGCCCTTTTCGACCAGCTGCCCGGCATCCATGAAAATCACGCGGTGCGCAACCTGGCGCGCAAAGCCCATTTCATGGGTGACGACGCACATGGTCATGCCCTCGCCGGCCAGCTGGACCATGACATCCAGCACTTCACCGATCATCTCCGGGTCCAGCGCACTGGTCGGTTCATCAAAGAGCATGATCTTGGGGTTCATGGCCAGGCCGCGGGCGATGGCCACGCGCTGCTGCTGGCCGCCCGAGAGCTGCGCCGGGTAGGCTTCGGCCTTGTCGGCCAACCCGACGCGGGCCAGTTTTTCACGGCCCAGCGCGACGGCTTCTTTTTTGTCGATCTTGCGCACGTTGACCGGCGCCAGGGTGACGTTCTGCAGCGCCGTCATGTGCGGGTAGAGGTGGAACTGCTGAAACACGAAACCGATGTCGGCCCTGAGTTTCGTCAGGTTGATGCTGTGGTCATGCAGCGCTTGGCCGTCCACGTAGAGTTCACCCTGCTGGAACTTTTCCAGCCGGTTGATACAACGGATGAGGGTGGATTTACCCGAACCGGAAGGACCGCAGATGACCACCACTTCTCCGGAACGTACGTGCAGGTTGATGTCATTCAGTACATGCAGTTTGCCGAACCATTTGTGGACGTTTTTAAAGACGATCATCGCTGGCCTGTTCTTTTATTGTTTGGCTGCGGCGCATCGGGTCTGCAATATCCTTACAATTTGACCGTCTGCAGGGAGAGCCGGTGTTCCAGATAGTTGGAAAGCCGGATCAGGGGATAGCAGATGACAAAATACAAAATCCCCACCAGGGTAAAAACCATCAGGCCCTCGGGGATTCTGACCACGGTCTGCCAGCCGACGCGTGTCAATTCGGTGACGCCGATAACCGAGACCACCGAGGAATCCTTGATCATCAGGACATACTGCCCCACCAGCGGCGGCAGAATGGTCTGCATGGACTGGGGCAGGATGACCAGCCGCAACTGCTGCATGCGGGTCAGCCCGGAAGCCGCGGCGGCCTCCCACTGGCCTTTGGGTACGGCCTTGATGCCGCCCGAAACCACTTCACAGATAAAGGCCGCCGTCATGGCGGTGAGCGCGAGAATCGCCGCCGGCAGGGGCTCCAGCTGCAGGCCCCAGCTGGGCAGAATAAAAAAGACAATGAAGACCTGCACAACGAAGGGCGTGCCGCGCATGACGTCCACGTAGACCCCGATGGATCTGGTGATCAGCTTGCTGTCCGCCGTCCGCAGGATACCGAGCACAAAACCCAACACGGTAGACAGAATGAGGCTGATCCCCGAGACCTCGATGGTCATCAGGAGCCCTTTTAAAAAATAGGGCAGGATCTGAATGATCCGGCTGGCGTAAAAGGCCATCACGGCGTCAGTATTCCTCCCGGAAAATCAGCTTCTTCTGGGACCACCCGGCCAGCGGCTTCAAACAGTAGTAGATGCACAGGTAGAGCACGGCAACGGTTAAAAAGCCCTCGGCCGGCATGAAACGTTCAGAGGTGAGTTCCTGCCCGCAGCGGGTCAGCTCCAGTACCGAGATCAGTGACAGCAGGGCCGAGTCCTTGACCAGCACGATGGCCTGGCCCAGCAACGGCGGCACCGTTACGCCCAGGGCCTGCGGCAGGACAATAAAGCGCATGCGCTGGGTGTAGCTGAGCCCCGAGGAGATGCCGGCTTCGATCTGTCCGTTGGGGACCGATGTGATGCCGGCGCGCACGATTTCGGCGATGTAGGCCCCGCTGTTGAGCATCAAAGCGATAATGCCCGTTTCCAGTTCGGGAACCCGCAGCCCCAGCGTGGGCAGGCCGAAATAGAAAAAGTAAATCTGCACCAGCAAAGGGGTGGAACGGATGGATTCGATATAAACGATGGACACCGCCCGCAGCAGCTTCCACCTGGAAAGGCGCGCGGCGCAGGCGAGAATACCCACCATCAGTGCCAGGATCAGGGATACGATGGATATGAGGAAAGTGTTCCTGAGGCCCTCCAGAAAGAGGGGCATGTACTCCCAGATGACCCTGAAGTTAAAGTTTATCAGCATTGCACAGGTTTTTCTGCAAAAGACATGCGCAGGCGCAGGGTTGTCGGCCCTGCGCCCGCACGCTATCCAACGTTTTGTTCAGTCGTCCGCTCCTATTTGTGGTCCTTGGCCCACTGGGTGGATTCCACCCAGTAGTGAACGATGCGGTTGTAGGTGCCGTCCAGGCGCACGGTTTTAAAATACAGATTGGCCCACTGCCACAGGTTGACCGAGTCCGGCCGCACGGCAAAGGAAAGCGGCGCCTTGCTTCCCAGGCGCTTGTCCAGCAGGCGCACGGAGTGCGGCGGATAATCCGGCAGGGCCGTCAAAACGGCCATGTCATCGTTGACCCCGGCATCCACGTGTCCGGCCTGCAGCGCGTTGATGATCATGCGGCCGCCGCCCTTGTAAGATTTGATTTTGGCGTTTTTCAATATTTTCTTGGCCATGGTTTCACCGGTGGAGCCCAGCAGAACCCCCACGGTAACGCCTTTCTTGTCAATATCCGCCAGGGTTTTGTAGGGCGCCTTGGTTTTGGTGAAAATACAGAGCTGATCGTAATACCAGGGGTCCACAAAGGTGACTTTCAAGGCCCGCTTGAGCGTCGGGGTCATGTCCGCGGCCAGCATGTCCGCCTTGCCCGAAAGCAGTGCCGGGATCAGGCCGTCCCAGTCAAAATCGAGAATTTTGAGCTTGACGCCCATGCGCTTGGCCATATCTTTGACGAAATCGACCATGGCGCCGGTATGTTCGCCGTTTTTATCCACGAAAGCCATGGGCGCGGCACCCGACTGTACGGCCACGCGCAGCTCACCTCGTTTGACGATGTCCTGCAGGGTGCTGGCCATGGCCGTGCCCGCCGCAATCAACGTCAATGCCAGAAATACCACCAAAATCCTTTTTTTCATTGTTCCCTCCTTTGTACAGTGTTTTAAGAGTTACGTGTTAAACCCATCCCCATCTGCTATAAAACCGCGGCGGATGGATGCTTTCCCAATGGCGCCACCGGCTCAGCCGAAAAGCATGTCGTGCACGCCTGCCGCCAGAGGCTGAAAACATAACACCTCACCGCCTATGGCAATACGGTTTCCTCTTCTTCGACAACCACCCCCCGCCTGCGCAGCGCCCCGATGAAGGGCGCACAGGGCATGTGCCTTAACGGCGAAAGAACACCGGTTTCCGTGATTTCCTTTCCGGCGAGCATCTGCGCGGCAATGCTGGCCGGATACCCCACCCCCTGGGCCATGGCCATGATTCCCGTTTTCAGGTCCCGTTCGATGAGCATCCGGTTGGTCCGGCGTATCCGCCGGCCGCCCCTTCGGCCTTCAAAGAAATTCAACATGGCCACCAGGTCTTTTTCATCGCGCCGGTATTGGAGCCGGGGGCCCAGCAGTTTCTCCACCATCTGGTAAGGCGATACCGGGCAGGGAAGGCCGGCCACGGGGTCTTCGCTCAGAAAACCCAGTTGTTTCAGCGGCCGCCAGAAGGCACTCCACCCCGGCCAGCGCAGTGCATAGCGCCCGGTTTGGCGCAGGGTCGGGCGCACCCCCAACTGGTCGGCGAAAAACACCGCATCACCGTTGGGGATGGCCTCCAGTGTTCCCAGACCCGGGAATGCCACCTCATGGACGCAGTCCGGGTCGTGCTGGCGGGCAGCGGGAATATGAATCACTTTGCCATCGCGAAGCATGCGGCTGTCGCGCTTGGTGGCGGCCAGCACGCCTTCGAATACCCAGGAAACCTTGTAGTTCAGCGGATTGTCGCAGGCCGCTTTTTCGGGAAATCCACCACAGCAGGAGTCGATCACGTTCAGTTCGTCAAAATGCTGCCGCGCCCCGGCGTACAAAACGAGATCGATGCCCGGATCCAGTCCGCATGCACACATGAGGGCAACCCCCGCCTCTCTGGCCGCTGCATCCAGATCGGCGACGGCATAAGGGTAGTTGGTGTTCACCATACCCGTGCCGGTTTGAATGGCCATCTGGCAGGCCGGCCGCATGAATTGGCGCGGCAGCAGGTCGATGGCCACATGGGCCCGCTGAAACCACTGTCTCAGGCTGCCGGAATCGGCCGCATCGATCTGCACCGGGGTGATCTTCGACATGTCGACAAAGTCCCGGATATGCCGCAGCGCATCCAGACGGGCATCGGCACAAATCACCTCCCGCACATCGGGGCAGCGAACCAGATCGTAAACCGCCGCGCGGCCCTGCGCACCGCAGCCGCCTAGTACCAGTACTATCAATTCGTCTCCTCAAATCCGGGGGAAATCCCGCCCTTAGCCGTGTTTCACTGAACACAAACCATAAAAACGAATCCAAACCAATAAATAAAATTGCATTCAGCCTGTCAGATGTCAAGCAGATTTAGCCCCCGCATTCCGCCGCTGGCCAATTTGTGAAATTACAGAAATTTTTTCAGATAGGTATAATCCGGCGCCAGTTTCCCGCGCTGCAGGATCATAGCGCGCTTGAGCTGCGCCGGGAGGCCCGGTGCGTCTAAAGGCGCCTGGAAATCAGCACGCGCCAGGGCGGGAATCAGGGGTTTCAGCACGCGGCTGAAATGCAGCGAGGCCTCGCGCGGGATCTCGGCCGGCAGGATGTCCACGGCCATAACGACCGGGCCGCTGCCGATGAAGCCGTCTGTGATAGCTCCACTCAAAGGTGCGTAGACATAAACGGGGTTGCCCGGGTCGGTGGCTTTCACATTGCACTCGATGGAGCCTTTGACGTCGCATGTGATGTCGCCGATGACACGCAGCTTCGGCCGGGCACCCGGCTGCGGCCACAGGTTGCGGCAGGTTTTAAGGGAAACGAGCCGCGGATAACGGCTGTCCCAGTAAATGCAGTTGACCAGGACGGTGAGGTGCGGCAGGTATCTTGCGAAACAGCCGGTATATTTCTGACGGCCCCGGCGATAGTAATCCTGGAGATCGAAAGTGCTGCCGGGCGACTTCGGGACGACGCAGTGCTCTTCCCTGAAAACAACGCCGTATAGGTGCCGCCGTGAACCACAGGCCTGCAACAGCCCGTGGCCGAGGTCCCGTACCCGCAGCATTTTCACCGGCAGCAGGTCCAGTATTTCACGGGCGCCGCCGGCCACGTTGCCATAGCCCGTGATGCCGATGGTCAACGGATGGACGGCGTCTGGAATGCCTTTCTCCCTGATTTCGCCGGCAATGCGCGTCAGCGCCTGGCGGGCTTCAGACAGGCTTGCGTAGGTTCGCATCTGGCGCAGGCGTTCGAAAGGGTTCCGGATACCCTCTGTTTTCAGGCGCTGGCCCAGTGCCCAGAGGGAATTGAGCATGCCGGCCAGGCCGGCATGGCGCCCGAAAAAAATCAGGCGCCGATTCTGTTCGTCGACGATACGCTCATAGTCGAACAGCGTCGCCCTGCGGTCTATCATGCGCTTCAGCAGGGGCATGTTGTGGGCCTGGCCCTTGATGACATGCGCAAAACAGACATAGGTCTTGTCATATTCGACCAGCCCGAGTGGAATCTCCTTGACGCCCATGATCAGGTCGCAGGTCCCTAAATCAGCCTGCACGCCGATGCCGGCGGCCGCATACTCGGCATCGCTGAAGATGCGCTGCCGGCTGGACTGCACCACCAGGTCGATGCCGGCCGCCTTCAGCGATCGCGCATCTTCAGGTGTCAGGGGAACGCGCCGTTCCCAGATGCTCTTGTCCTCCCTGCGGATGCCGATTTTCATCGCTTTAGGCCCCAACAATTCCTAATCGGAAAGGTAGTACACCAGCGTGGAAACCACGCGCACTTTCTTGATATACGGCGTGTTGCTGTCGCGGTTGCTGATCGAAAACTGGCCCTGGCGCGCCTGTTTGATTTTCCCCAGCCGGCTCTGGGAGTCCTGCGCGAATTTTTCGGCAACCTGTCGGGCCTTGCGCGTGGCGGTCTGCACCATTTCGGGTTTTATCCGGTTCAAGCCGGTGAACAGGAACTGGGTTTTGGCTTCGTAATCCTGTCCGGATATGGCGATGCCCTGCCGGGCCAGGTCAACCAGCTTCTTCATCGACTGCCGCACCCGCTTCACGCGACGGGTGTAAACGGTAATCGTGGCAGTCGCCGTGTAGCGGAATTTAACACGCGCGGAATTGCCATAGCCCTGGGCCTGGCGGTCCAGGATCGCCGGGGGTGACACGGAAATCTCGTTTTGGGAAAACCCGTTTTTCACCAGAAAGTCCGTCACCCTGGCTGATTTCTGCTGCACCACACCCACCAGCCGGGCCAGATCGTTGCCGGCTTCGCTGAATCTGATGGGCCAGATCGCCACATCCGCCGGCACATCGCGCTCCGCCAGTCCCTTTACCGTAACTGTGCGATCCAGAGCCTTGGCACGCATGATGCTGCTGGAGAGTAAATAGCCCATAAGCGCCAGGCCGGCGCATATGAAAAATCCTAAAATGAAAGCACTGCCCGTATTTTTATGGTTCATAAAAAACTCCCTTCAACAAAAAAACGGCGGCCCCGTTACGCCGCGGATTTACGGGACCGCCTTGCCGTTGTCAGGGTTCGCGGTAAAGGGCCAGGGCGCCGGACCTGGCTAGTTTCTTGATGCCGTAGGGCTCCAGCAGGTTGATCAGGGCATTGATCTTCTGCTCACCGCCGGTCACCTCGACGATCATGTGGTTTGCGCTGGTATCGATGATTTTGCCGTTGAAAATTTCGGCAATCTGTAAAATCTCGGTGCGCTTTTTCGGCCTGGCCTGCACACAGATGAGTGCAATTTCACGCTTTACGGCCGCTTCCGTGCTCATATCGCGGACCTTGATCACATCGATCAGCCGGCGCACCTGTTTCATGATCTGTTCGAGCTGTTGCGGACTGGCCAACGTGGTGATGGTGATGCGCGATATCTTCGGGTCCGCCGTGGGCGCACCGCATATGGATTCAATATTATAGCCGCGTCCGGCAAACAGCCCCGACACCCTGGCCGTTACACCAGGCTCATTTTCAACCAGCATCGTCAAGATATGCCTGTCCCCTTGCATCACCGCCCCCGTTTCATTGTCACCACTGTACGCGTGTGCATCGCCACTTTCCCTTTGCGGTTCCTCCGCCGCTGCTCTCTGCCCTTATCACGGATTCGGGCAAAATTGCAATTTATGCGCATTTTTTTGGCCTGTGTGATTATCCGGATGCGGCTCCAACCGCAGGATCATGGGGCTGGAGGTTTTTCGTCCAGGACCGTTTCGCAGTTACTTTTCCTGCACGATCAACGACGTTTTTGACACGATCTGAATCCGCAGCCGCGGCGATGCAGCACCTTTCCGCTGCCATGAGTATGCGTATCATACGGAATTATATACAGTTATGGCAGATAAAACAGGATTCCCCACAAATGACCTTGCGCTTGGCAAGAAACTTGCTTAATGTTTGACAGGGCGGGTCTTCAGGTCTGCCCCGTCCGGGCAACCTCCGTTGTCAATCTATGCGGGCATCCAGTCGAGCGTTTCAAACCGGACGTATGGGAACCGCTATGTCTTTTCCAGGGGGACAAGATGAATCAGCTGCATAGCCACAAGCAGGCGGCGGCCAAAGTGCTGGTGGTTGAAGACGAAACCAACGTTGCGGAAGTTTTGAAAGCCCGCCTGGAGAGTTTCGGCTACACCGTCTGCGGCGTGGCTGCATCAGGCAACGACGCCATTCACCTCGCCGAAAGCAGCCATCCTGATATCATCATGATGGACATCAAATTAAATGGAGACCTGGACGGCATTGAAACCGCAGATCAAATCCGCTTGAAGCACGATATTCCGATTATTTACCTGACCGCCTTTTCCGATGAACACCTGCTGGAACGGGTTAAAATAACGGCGCCTCTAGGCTACATCGTGAAACCCTATGAGGGACGGGAGTTGCGCATCGCCATCGAACTGGCCTTGTACAAGCATAACCTGGATGTCGAGCGGCAGCATCTGATTGCAGAACTGCGCAAAGCCCTGTCCGAAGTAAAAAGGCTCAGCGGCCTGCTCCCCATCTGCGCCTCCTGCAAAAAGATCCGGGATGACCGGGGATACTGGAATCAGGTGGAAACCTATATTCAGCAACATTCCGAAGCGCAATTCACCCACAGCGTCTGTCCGGAGTGCGCCCGAAAACTCTATCCCACCCTGGGGCGCAACGCAAAGCACAAGCCCGGCGTCCGGAATCTTCCAACCAACAAAATCAAAGTCGGCACCGGCACCTGACAGCCTTTGCGGGCGGCTTTTATTGCCTGAATCATGCACAGGCTATCACACTTCTTGCGTTGACATTTTCTCTTTTTATGCTTAGACTACCGGCTGACGGGTGTTAATGATTTTTTATGATCGGGTTTGCCGGCTCCCGGCAGACCCAAGTTTATGATATGCCAAGGAGGATTTCATGCTGGAAGTTACGCCGTCGGCGACTACACAGATCGCTGAGTATTTCAAGGGCCGGGATGTCGCTCCCATTCGCATCTTCTTAAACGAGGGTGGCTGAGGCGGGCCTTCGCTGGCCATGGCTCTGGACGAGCCCAACGACAAAGACGAAGTTTACGACATCGACGGATTCAAGTATGTGGTGAACCAGGATTTGCTGGAACGCGCCAAACCCATCAAGGTCGATTTCATGGGGATGGGCTTTAAAATCGATTGCGGCATTGACTTCGGTGCCGCTGGTTGCGGATCTTCGTGTGGGGGCTCCTGCGGCTGACCACAACAGAGACAACTTTCCCCAGAATTTCACATGTAAAACGGCAGCGCCCGAAAGAGACTGCCGTTTTGTTTTTCCCGGGCACCACGACAAAAAGGGAGCCGCAGCATTGACCCCGGTGATTGGCGTTATTATTTTATAAGCCTGCACTTCTATGGATATCGGGGAGAATTGCAATGCGTATACTGGTCACCGGTGGGTTGGGATTTGTGGGACGGCACTTGTCGCGGACGCTGCTGGAATCCGGCCACAAGGTGACGGCCGTTGGCCTGCGGGCTTTCCCCGAACTCATCGACCACCCGGATTTTCGCTATCTTTCCGCCGATACGTCCCGCGCGGGTCCCTGGCAGGCGGAGGTCCAGCGCGCCACGGCCGTCGTCAACCTGGCCGGCAAAACCATTTTTAAACGCTGGAGCCCCTCCTACAAGCAGCAAATCGCCGACAGCCGGGTCAAAACCACCCACAACATCGTCGAAGCCATGGAACCCGGGCAGGTGCTGCTGAGCACCTCGGCAGTGGGGTATTACGGCGACCGCGGCGACGATATACTCGCCGAGGATGAACCTCCCGGCAAAGACTTTTTGGCCGGTGTCAGCCGGCAGTGGGAGGCGGCGGCCCTGGCTGCGGCCGATAGGAGGGTGCGCGTGGCGGTCATGCGCTTCGGCATCGTGATGGGTGCCGGCGGCGGCGCCATGCAGAAGATGCTGCCGGCTTTCCGCCTTTTCGTGGGAGGGCCGGTGGGCAAGGGGCGCCAGTGGGTCCCCTGGATTCACATATCCGATCTGGTGGGCGCCATCCTCTTTCTCCTGAACCATGATGATGCAGCCGGCGTGTACAACCTCTGCAGCCCCGGCCCCGCGAGAAGCCGGGACCTGGCCGCAGCTCTGGGGCGGGTGCTCAATCGGCCGTCTAAAATGCCGGCACCTTCTTTCATGCTGCGCGCCATAATGGGAGAAGTCGCCGACGTGATGATGGCCAGCCAGCGGGCCGTACCCCGCCGGCTGATGGAAGCCGGCTTTGACTTTGCCTTTCCGCAGGTTGAAAGCGCCCTGCGGGATATCGTCGAGGATCTTGGAGAAAAGTGATTCCACAGGCATTGTGCACGGATCTTGGTTTATCTGCAAAGCGTCCTGGTTTTGCAGGCCGGTTGCAAGGGCCTGACCATCAGTAGATGCCTCAGCCGGACAAACGGCCGGCAAGGCGGTATTTTATGATGATCCTGACCAGGCCCCGGCGATGCCCGTCCGGCATCACATTCAATCCCGGGACGGCAGCCGGCCGCCGTCCCGGCTCAAAAGAAAGGAGCCCCTGATGACCGATCTGATGACACTGGTGAAGGAAAGGCGCAGCATCCGCACTTACAGAGACGACGAAGTCTCCGGCGATGCCCTGGACAAGATCCTCGAAGCGGTACGCTGGGCGCCTTCCTGGGCCAACACCCAGTGCTGGGAAGTGGTGGTGGTCCGTGATGCGACCGTCAAGCAAAAACTGCAGGAGGTGATTTCACCCAAGAATCCGTCCACCAAGGCCATGGTCGCCGCCCCGGTGTTGCTGGCTCTGTGCGCCAAGCGCAACAGCTCCGGATATTATGAAGGCAAGGTCACCACCAAGTTCGGCGACTGGTTCATGTTCGACCTGGGTCTCGCCACCCAGAACCTGTGCCTCATGGCCCATAGCCTGGGACTGGGAACCGTCATCGTGGGGCTTTTCGACCACGACCGCGCGAACACGATTCTGGAAGTGCCGGCCGGTTACGAAACCGTGGTCCTGATCCCGTTGGGATATCCGGCCAAGGTATCCAAGGCGCCCAAACGCCGTGAAATTGCCGAATTCATCCACGAAGACCGCTTTTAACACCTGCCGGGCGCCACTGAAAGGCCTTTATGCCCAATCACCTGATTCACGAAAAGAGTCCGTACCTGCTCCAGCACGCCGATAATCCGGTGGACTGGCGCCCCTGGTCGCCAGAGGCCTTTGCGCATGCATTGGATACGGACAAGCCGGTATTTCTCTCCATCGGCTACGCCACCTGCCACTGGTGCCATGTGATGGCGCACGAATCATTTGAGGACCCAGTTGCCGCCCGCCTGCTCAACGACACTTTCGTTTGTATCAAAGTCGACCGCGAAGAGCGTCCCGACATCGATGCCGTTTACATGGCGGCCTGCCAGATGATCAGCGGCAGCGGCGGCTGGCCGCTGTCCATTTTCCTGACCCCACACAAAAAGCCTTTTTTTGCGGCCACCTACCTTCCGCGCGAAAACCGCTTGGGGCAAACCGGGCTGCTGCAGCTGTGCCGCCAGGTGCAGCAGCTGTGGCAAAACGAACGGCCCCGGCTGATCGAATCGGCCGACAAGGTTTTTACGCATCTGTCCGGTGCCTTCGTTTCCGTGCCGGGCGCCGAACCTGAAGCAACCGTACTGGAAAAAGCCGTTGATCAGATGCGTTCCGAATACGACTCCAAGCACGGCGGCTTCCAGCCGGCGCCCAAGTTTCCCATGCCCCACCGGCTCCAGCTGCTGCTGCGCCAATACCACCGCAACGCACGGCCTGAAATTCTGGAAATGGTACAGCGGACGCTTTTGGCCATGCGCCTGGGCGGCATCTGGGACCATGTGGGGTTCGGCTTTCACCGCTATGCCACGGATGCCGGCTGGCAGGTGCCGCATTTTGAAAAAATGCTCTACGATCAGGCGCTTATGGCCAAGGCTTACCTGGAAGCGTTCCAGGTTACGGGCCTGCCTTTCTATGCCCGCACCGCAGAAGAGATATTCAGTTATGTGCTGCGGGACATGACGTCTTTGGAAGGCCCCTTTTTTACCGCCGAGGACGCTGACAGCGAGGGCCGCGAGGGAAAATTCTACCTGTGGACGGATGCGGAGCTGGTTGCGGCGCTGGGCGCATCGGATGCCCGCCGTTGGAAACGGATCTTTACGGTCAGCGCCGAGGGCAATTTTGCCGAGGAGGCCAGCGGCCGGCGCAACGGCGCGAACATCCTGCACCTGACCAAGCCGTTGGATCAGTGGGCGCGGGAGCTGGAAATTCCGCTGCAGGCACTCGAGACCCAGTGGCAAAAAGTCCGCCGGCGCCTGTTCGCGTGGCGCGAAAAGCGCATGCATCCCTTAAAGGACGACAAGGTCCTGACCGACTGGAACGGCCTGATGATCGCCGCCATGGCCGACGGCGGCCGCATCCTGGGAAAGCGGCAGTATATCCGGGCGGCCGTGCGGGCCGCAAAGTGGCTTGCCGGGCACATGACCGGCGCCGACGGCCGCCTGCAGCACCGCTACCGGGACGGCGAAACCGCCGGCGGGGCGTTTGCTGCCGATTACGCCTTTTTCACCGCCGCGCAGCTGGCCCTTTACCGCGCGACCTTCGATCCCGCCTGGCTGCATGGCGCCGCAAAGCTGCAGGCGCGGATGGACGCCGATTTCTGGGATGAGGCGCACGGCGGCTTTTGCATGACCCCCGCGCACCAGGATGACCTTCCCGTGCGGCCCAGGGAGATCACCGACGGCGCCATCCCGGCGGCCAATTCGGTGGCGCTGCAGAACCTGCTCGACCTGTTCGCGCTGACCGCCGGCCAGGCATGGCGGGATCGGGCCGGACAGCTGCTGCGCGCGTCCGCCGGAAGCATCCAGCGCCACCCCGCGGCCTTCTGCCGTTGCCTGATGGGCACCGACTGCATGCTGCAGCCGGTACGCCGGGTGGTTGTCGTCGGCGAACCCGCCGACGAGGCCGCCCAGCGCATGCTGGCATCCATAGACCGGCGTTTCGATCCATGTGTCGCCGTGCTGCGGAAAACCGACGCCAATGCCGGCGCGCTGGGTGAAATCGCGCCTTTTACACGCGAACTGGCGGCCGGTCCCGGTGGGCAGGCCCGGGCTTTCGTGTACCGTAAAGGAGACGACCGCCAGACTGCCGACGACCCTGCCCGGATTCAAGCCCTGCTGCAAACCCCGTGACCGCTGACGGCGCTGCATTCCACGACATGCGACAATTGCGCCGACGGCTGTGCGCCTGGTACATCCGGCACCGCCGCCGCCTGCCCTGGCGCAGCACGTCGGACCCCTATGCCATCTGGGTATCGGAAGTCATGCTGCAGCAGACGCAGGTCCGCACCGTGATCCCCTTTTACCGCCGGTTTATGAGCCGCTTCCCCGAGATCCACAATCTGGCAGCGGCCGATCTGCAGACCGTGCTCAAATGCTGGGAGGGGCTGGGCTACTACGCCCGTGCGCGCAACCTGCACCGGGCCGCCGGCAGGGTCTGCCGACAGTTCGGAGGACGGCTTCCCGACGACTGGCAGGGCATGGTATCCCTGCCGGGGGTCGGGGACTACATCGCCGCGGCCGTGCTCAGCATCGCCTACGGCCGGCCGTACGCCGTGGTGGACGGGAACGTCAAGCGGATGCTGGCGCGCTTTTTGGCCATTAACGCCCCGGTCAACCAGACCCGTTCGGCGCCTGTTTTCCGCAAGGCGGCTCAAAACATGCTGGACCCGCGCCGGCCGGGGGTTTTCAACCAGGCGGTCATGGAGCTGGGGGCCCTGGTCTGCCGACCGCGGCAGCCGGAATGCTCCGCCTGTCCGCTGAACGCTGACTGCCGCAGTTTCCCCGATGACGTGGACCGCTATCCCGTGCGCACCAAGCGTGTGCCGGTGCCGCAATACCGGGTGGCCATCGGCGTGGTGGAAAAAAACGGCCGCCTGTTGATCACGCGGCGTGCCCAAAACGGGCTGCTGGGGGGTCTGTGGGAATTTCCGGGCGGCAAACTAAAAAGCGGTGAGTCCGCCGAAAAGGCCTGCCGGCGTGAGATCATGGAGGAAACCGGCCTGGCGGTGCGCATCGAACAGCACCTCGCCAGAATCCGCCATGCCTATACGCATTTTAAAATCGTGGCCGACGTATTTTTCTGCCGCTACGCCTCCGGCCGTGTGCGCCTGAATTCCGCCGAGGCGCACCGCTGGGTGACCGCTGAGCAGCTGGATGCCTACCCTTTCCCCGGTGCCAACCGCAAGTTCATGGACCGCGTGAAAGCACGCATGCCGCCCTGACCGAAGCCTGTAGAAATTCCGGCCCGGGGGTTTGCTGGCCGGAAGGTTTCAGCAGATGGCGTAAACCGGCCGCTCCAGATGGCTGCTGCGGCAGCGGGGACAGCGACCGGCCGGCGAAAAGCGTTTGCGCTCCCGGAAGCGATACCCGCAGGACCGGCACCCGAAAGGGCGGATCACCAGCTTGCGGCCGGCCGTTTTCAGGCTGCGCGATACGTGCACCAGATGCCGGTAGACCTCTTTTTCACTGATGCCCAGTGCCTGGGAAAGTTCCCGCGCACCCATGGCACGTTCGCCGAGCCGTGCGATGATCTGCTGGCGGACGGTGCGCGCACCACACTCTCCATGATCGGCTTCTTTACTGCGAAAAGTCATCCCATCCGTCGAGACGCCCCTGGGCGGCAAGCGCACGCAGTTTCGCACACACCTTGAGATCCGTGGGAAAGGCCATGGCGCGCGGCAGTTGCTCCAGCGGAAAAAAGACGGCCTCGGCCGCATCCGAACCGGCCCTGAGCTCTCCACCGGTGCGTTTTCCCGCAAACCAGATACCCACGGTCTGATGGGCGGGATCGTGAAAATTGGAGTGCACGGCAAAACAGGGTCCGACGGCAACGACCAGACCGGTCTCCTCCTCGAACTCCCGGCGCGCGGCAGCGCGCACGTCTTCATCGAGTTCCACATGGCCACAGGGGATGCACCACATATCGCGATAGGACCCCAGGCGTTTGACCAGCAGCAGGCGGTTTTTTTCAACCAGCACAACCGCCACGCCCACCGTGGGGTTGCGGTAAAGGATCCGGTTGCAGCGCCGGCAGTACAGGCGCACCTGGTTGCCCCTGCGGCGCTTTTCCAGGAGCTGTCCGCAGTAAGGGCAGAATCGGTACTCGGCACTTGCAGGAATATCTGTCATGGGCGTCTGGTTGCGTGTCAACAAAATACCAATTGCGCCGGTCGGCCGGGCTGTGTAACATGGCCGCATACAGGCTTCCGGAGTCGGTGCCTCTTTATACCACTAAAAACGGAAATGGACGATGGAAAATTTCCACGTGCCGGCACATGAGATCGACAGCCGCATCGCGCGCCTTAAGCAGGGCATGCGCAGCCGTCACATGGACGGACTCTTCATCGCGCAGCGCATGGATCTGTTTTACTTCAGCGGTACCTGCCAGAACGGCTTTTTGTATGTTCCGGCCCGGGGCCGGCCGCAGCTTTTTATCCGGCGCAGCCTGGCACGCGCGGTAGCCGAAAGCTCCCTGGCGCAGGTCGCGCCGGTTTCCTCGGTGCGCGAAATTCCAGAGCGCATCGCATCTTGCCACGGTTCTCCACCAGGGGTCATCGGTTTTGAGCTCGACGTATTGCCGGTACGCGAATTCCGCTTTTACCGCCAGCTGCTGAGCGCCCGGCACACCATGGACGCTTCGGATCTCATCCTTTCCGTGCGCAGCCGCAAGTCGGCCTGGGAGATCGCGCAGATCGAACACACGGCCGAGGTGTCGCGCAAGGTCTTTGAGTATATCCGCGAAACCCTCGCGCCGGGGGTCATGGAAATTGAATTTGCTGGCATGTACGAAACCTACGCGCGCAGACTGGGCCACAGCGGCCAGCTGCGGATACGCGACTACCGTACCGAAGGCTACAACTGGCATGTTGCCAGCGGGACCCACGGCGCCTGCCTGGGCTTGCTGGACTCGCCGGTCAGCGGCCGGGGCACTTCGGCGGCTTTTCCCAGCGGCGCCAGCCGCAAAAAGCTGGCGGCCGGCGAGCCGATTCTCATCGATGTCGGCACCGTGGTCAACGGCTACCACATGGACGAAACGCGCATGTTCGCCATTGAAAGCATGCCGCCGGCGGCCCTGGATGCCTGTCGGGCCTGTATCGAAATTCACGATACGCTGATTGCGGCGGCGAAGCCGGGGATGTTTTGCAGTGAACTCTTCGACCTGGGCGTAAAAACCGCGCACAAACTGGGATACGCCGACATCTACCTGGGTCCGGACGGCCACAAAGTATCCTTCGTGGGCCATGGCATCGGCGTCGAACTCATCGAACCGCCCTTTCTGGCCGCAGGACGCAAAGAGCACATAGAGAGCGGCATGGTCTTTGCGTTAGAGCCCAAGATGCTGTTCACAGACCGCTTCGCCGTCGGCGTGGAAAGCGTTTTTTTGGTCACCGATCACGGCGGGCAGCTGCTGAGCCGGGTACCGGTTGACATTTTCATTTGCTGATTCATATTCGTAAAAGAAGCCGGCCCGGTTAACCGACGAAAGTTCTGGAGCAGATCGAAATCTCCGGCACCCGGACACCTCCGCCGAGGGGAGAGAGCCATGACAACCGCCGACACCACCTTTGAACAGGGCCCTATCCGGCCGCCCAACGAGGCCCGCAGCCTTTTGTTGCGCCTTACGCGCAACTGCCCCTGGAACCAGTGCCTCTTTTGCCCGGTTTACAAGCAGCGTAAATTTTCCCTGCGCAGCGTCGCCGAGATCAAGGACGACATCCGCCGCGCGCGGGACATTTACGACGACATGCGGGCCCTTTCCTGGAAACTGGGCTTCAGCGGCGAGATCAACGACGCCGTGGTATCCGCGATTTACAGCGAACACGGCTACAGCCCGGCCTACCGCAGCGTGGCGGCCTGGGCCTACTACGGCACCGGCGCCTGTTTCCTGCAGGACGCCGACAATCTGGTGATGCCCACCGCCGCACTGGTCGAAGTACTCGCCTTTTTGCGGGAAACCTTTCCGGAAATTCAGCGCATCACCACCTACGCACGCTCACGCACCATTATCCGCAAATCCGTCGCCGCACTGACAAAAATCCGCGCCGCCGGTCTGGACCGCATTCACATCGGTCTGGAAAGCGGCTACGATCCGCTGTTGAAGCTGATGAAAAAGGGTGTATCCGCCGCCCAGCACGTGGAGGCCGGCCGGCGGGTCATCGCCGCCGGTATGGAACTTTCCGAGTATATCATGCCCGGCCTGGGCGGCCGGGCCATGTGGCGCCAGCATGCCGTGCAGACGGCCGAGGTGCTCAACCGCATCAATCCCCACTTCATCCGCCTGCGCAGCCTGCGCGTACCGACCAAAGTGCCGCTGTACGAAAAGCTCACCGCCGGCAGCTTCGAGATGCTGAGCGACGACATGCTGGCCGAAGAGATCCGTGTATTGATCCAGCACCTGGATGGAATTTCCAGCACCGTTGCCAGCGATCACATCATGAACCTGCTGGAGGAAGTCTCCGGCAAACTGCCCGGTGATAAAGCACGCATGCTGGCGGTGATCAAAAAGTACCAGCAGTTGTCCGACACCGACCGCCTGGTTTACCGGGTGGGACGCCGCGGCGGCACCTACCGCTCCACCGACGACCTGCAGCACGATCCGCAGACCTACGCCAAAATCCGGCGTCTGGTGGACGAGGTGATGGCCAGAGAAGGGGCGGCCGGCATGGAGAAATTCATCGCCGAGATGGTGGACCGCTACGTCTGATGCCGGGCGTCAGCCCGCGTGCTACAGCCCCCAGCCCCAGAATTTCAGGAAGGCGGCGAAGTGGCGCATGTCCGAAGCCTGCTGCCGCCAGGGAACCAGGCTGGTGTAGAAACGATTCGGCGTGGGCCGTGCAGGATCGTAGACCTTATCGGTACCGACGAAAAGGTCCAGGCTGGGCAGGCTCAGCAGCAGCGACTCCCAAGGCTTGACCGATCCTTTGACGAAATCTTTCAGCAGGCCGCTGGAGTAGTAGAAACTGGTGCTGCCTCCGCCTGCCTGCAGGTGTTCCAGGGCCGACAGGTCTTCCACAGGCATCGGGATTACGCGGTAGGCCGCCGGCACGCGCCGGGCATCGACCACTTCCAGGTGCATCACGCGGTGCACGTCCGGGCGCAGACTCACCAGCAGGCGTGGCCGCTGCACGCCGCGATAGGCCAGCCGCCAGGGGAGTTTCTCGCCGAACACCCATAGTGCTTTGCGACTGTAACCTGCCGGATAGGCATCCCGGGGCAGGTAGTCCGTGGGGACGATGGCATGGTAGCAGCCGCAGGTCTGCACGCTGGTCACCAGCAACGGTCTGCCGCTTTCGTCGGCGGTGATGATCACGATCAGACCCACGTTTTTCCCCGCCGCAAGGTTGAAGGGTACCAGGCTGAAAGGAATGTCGGCGAAATGCACGCGGTAGATGTGGTTGACGTAGCGGCCGCGGGCGGTGTCAAAGGGCAGGCGCCGCGTGTAGACCGCCGGATGGCCGGCATCGACAAAAACATCTGTTCGCCCTTCGGCCCGCACGCGCGCCGTGGGGCGGCCGATGCGATTGCGGCCCTTGCGGCTGCCGTAGGCCAGGAAAAGGGGGGCCAGCGGATTCTGCTGCCAGTCGGCCGGGGCATAGATCTCCGGGCGGGTTTCGGGTGCCACGGGCAGATGATGGGCGCAGCCGACGACGGTCAGCAGCACCAGCAGGATCAGCAGGCAATGGGTGCAAGCTTTTTTCACGATTTTTTCTCCAAACCGCCCGGTACGGGTGGCCGGTGCACACCCGCCAGCTTGTGCCGAACCTTTCCACCTTTTTATTTACGGCGGGTCGTCCGCATCGGCGCCTTTGGGGCTTTGCGAAATCACAGATCCATCTTCTGAATCGCCCTCCGCACGGATAACGCGCTCCACCAGAGCAGCCAGTTTGCGGGGATTGTGGCGCACGATGCCGCCGGCTGTATCCAGTAAGTCGCAGGCATACACCCTGTGCTTACGCCACCACGGGTCTTTTCCATTGATCTGGACGAACTCGGCTTTCTGGCGCCTGTAATGTTCGAGGATCTTCTCGGGCGGCCGGCAGTTGTTATACAGCACGGCATCCACGGACCGGCCCATGCTTTCCTGCAAACGGGTGACGAAATCCCGGCCTCTGAACTGATGGGTTTCACCGAACTTGGTCATGATGTTCAATACGTAGAGCATCTTGGCCCGGCAGCGGGCCAGGGTTTCGCTGACACCCGGAACGATCAGGTTCGGCAGGATACTGGTGAAAAGATCACCGGGGCCGATAATGATGAAGTCCGCCTGTTCGATGGCTTGAATCACCGGCGGATACACCGAGATGCGGTCGTGGTGGTGGGGGACCAGCCAGACATCCTTGATCTTTTCACGCTGGTGGCCGCGGGGTGTATCGATGGCCCTCTCGCCGTAAATCCGGCTGCCGTCGGTCAGCTCGGCCACCAGGGTGGCCTTGTCCACCGTAACCGGCAGGATCCGTCCCCTGACATCGAGAATCTCGGCCAGCGCCTGCACACCGGCGGTAAAACTGCCCGTAAACCGGGAGAGCATGGTCAGCAGCATGTTGCCGGCGTTATGCCCCCGCAGGCGGCGATCGTGTTGGAAACGTTTTAAAAATAGGGTGCGTACGATATCCTGGTGGGGGGACAGCGCCAGGATACACTTGAGCGGATCTCCGGGCGGCAGTACGCCCAGTCTGTCACGCAGCCGGCCGGTGCTCCCGCCGCTGTCGACCATGGAAACAACGGCTGTAATATCAAGCTGCTCGTTATCCCTCAGGCCCCGCAGCAGCGCGAACTGGCCGCTGCCGCCGCCGATGGTGACGATTTTGTACAGGTTTTTGTTCATGGGGCGGTTTGCCGTCTCAGGGGCAGCAGGCGTCTATCGCCGGATTTTGAGCAGCTGTCCGGGATGAATCAGCCGCCGGCGGCCGAGGCGGTTGTCATGCCGCAACCTCTCAACCGTGGTGCCGTAACGCCGGCTGATGCTGTAAAGGGTTTCACCGGGCCGTATGCGATGGTAAACGGTATGCAAAGCGCCGCGGCGTACTGCCGGGGCCGCCCGTGGCGCGGCGGCCGCATACGCCAGCGCCGCAGTCGTCTTCTTGAGTCCGGTCAAGCCGGCATCAAGGCGGTTCATCCGGCCCGTTGCCAGGTTCAGCGCGTGGGCCAGTGCGTCCGTTTTTTCAGACAACCGCGCCATGTCTTCGGCCAGCGCCGGTATGCGCCCGGTCTGCGCTTCGAGCTGCTCAAGTTTTTTTTCAAGTGCGTCCAGGCGCTTTGTCTCTGCCCGGGTATCGGGAAAGCGCACCATCAGCAACCCGATGACGACTGCCAGCATCAAACCGGCCAGCACCCAGGCAAACACCGGTCGATTGAAAACACGCGCATCGCCACGTAAGCCGCTGTTTGGAGGCTCTGCATCAGGCCGGATCAGGGCTTCCGATCCGGAAGCCTCCGGCGGCATCTGACGCGCCTGTTTCCATTCCATACCGTGAGCCCCCGCTTTCTTCCGGAAAAGTACCGAAAAACAGCTATGCTTGCGGTTCCTTTTGCTTGATCACGAAGTGTACCGTGATCTGGTCCTTGGTTTTCAGGTAGATCTCCGAGCCCCTGGGCAGCGGTGCCAGTTTAAGGGTCAGGCTGCCGCTGGTGCGCAGCCGATTGAGCGAAACTTTCTGGGTGTAGATGGTGGCCAGATGGGCGATGTTCGTCCGCCGACCGACAACGGTCACCCGGGCCGGCTCCACCCGCACCGCCATCAGTCTCAGGCCTGGCGGCAGTTTTCCGATCCAGTCCACCTGAACCGGCAGCACCTTCTGAACCGGTACGTCCAGCGTGGCCTCTACCGAAGTCGGCGACACCCGTTTGAGGGAAATACCCGGGGGCAGCGTAATATTGTCTTTCAAGATATGAAAGGTATTGCGGCCCAGCTTGGCTTTGCCCAAGTCTATTCTGACCCGCACGGTGTCCGGGTCAAGCGACTTGATAATCGTGGCCGAGCCGCTCAAACTCAGCCGGACGGTGTTGGCCGAGACATCGTAAACCTCCACTTTTTTTGCCGGATTGACAAACTCGATCGGTCGATCGATGGTGATCAGGGTATAGCGCCCGCGTGTGAAGCTGAACCAGATGCTGACGACAAACAGGACGGCAAAAAATGCGGCTGCGGCCAGGCGCACTTTTTCTTTGCGCCCGGAGCCGGAGGACTGATCCGAATCACCCAGTTGCTCGTGCAAAAGCCTGGACAGCTGGAGATTGTCCTGGACTGGAATCAGGCGTGACTTCCTGGCTGCCATCACCTTCCCGCTTTCCTCGGAAACCACAAGCACCAGCGCATCGGTAGCCTCGGCCAGGCCGAGTGCCGCCCGGTGTCGCGTTCCCAGGTGGACCGGGAAATCTTTGCGCCGCGAAAGCGGCAGCACGGCGCCCACCCGCGCAACGTGGCCGTCCCGGATGATCACCGCTCCGTCGTGCACCGGGTTGTCCGGCCAGAAGATGCTGCTCAGCATTTCCTTGGAAGGCACGCCCTGCCAGTTGATACCGCCCAGCACGACTTCCTCCAGGTCATCCATGCCGGGAATGACGATCAGCGCCCCATGTTTTTTATGGCTCAGTTCGTATACGCTTTCAACGATAACATCCACAGGCTCCGAACGGGAGGGGGGCGTAATGTCCCACAAAATGGTTTTCAGGTTCTTGGTCTGCAGCACTGTGCGGATTTCGTTGCGAAAAACGATAATAATGATCAGTGCCGTGGCCGCGGTGATACCCTGGATGGCCCAACTGGTCAGAACCAGGCCCAAGGTCACGGCAATACGCTGGAAAAACCACAGCAGCGCAATCCCGATCAGCACCCGGAATACGTTCGTTCGTCTGAACAATACGTAGAGGCGGAACAGGATGTAGCTGTTCAAAGTGATATCCACGACGTCCCGCCACTGGATACCGGTAACCATGGTGGAAAATACGTTCATAAAAGATCAGTCCGTGATGGAAAACCGCAGGACACGCAGGATCTTGCCGGTGGAATCGACGATTTCAACCCGCCAGGGGCCCCTGTCCGAAGCCCTCAGCTGGATGGAACTGACCGTCGCCCAGCGGGGTGGCTTGAGGACACGCGACATCTGGGCAACCAGCCGGTCCCTGAAGTACCATTTGTGGCCGATGAACACTTTGCTGGGAACGGCATCGAAGGCCGTAAAACAGCTGATCTTACCGACAGTGATGGAAAACACGACACCCGGGTTCAGCGGTTTAAAGTCTTTGACGCCCTCGCACATGACGGCATATTCAAGGGACAATTTCCCGGGCTGTCCGGGCGTCGCGGCCACCGGCTTCTCCTGGGCGAAAAGCAGCGCTCCGGGCAAAGAGACAGCCGCCGCTGCGAACAGCACGCATCCGGCCAGCAAGCCGCTGGAAAGTTTTTTCATTTGCATACACTTCTCCTCAAAGCGACGATTGCCGAATCGTGCAGCGGGCAGGTGCAAAAAAACATTTTATTAAAATATACCTTCCTGCCTTTTTTTCAAGGGAAACGTTGCCGCGCACCTTCATCCGGGGGGAAAAATTCCATCGGTGGTTGAAAAACGGACGAAACCGCGTCCAATCCGGCAGCCGGGGAAAGCGAAAGGCTAACAGAACGGGGACTGCCCGGTACTCAACACCCGCACGGTGCCTCCGGCCGGATCATCTGCTTGACAAGCTTCCGCAAGTCTTTTAATGATGAGGCTGTACAAGGCCGACCCGCTGCCGGGAAAACCTTCGCCGCCCTTTTCGCAAATGCAAAGCCAACCGATGCGCAAATCCGTCAACATACTGGTCGTGGACGATGATAAACTGTTTTCGACCTCTCTTTTCGATTTCCTGACTGCCAGGGGTTATGGCGTTCACACGGCCGCCAGTGGCCGGCAGGGACTGAAAATATTTAAGGAGCACCAGCCCAGCCTGGTTTTACTGGACCAGAAACTGCCGGACATACCGGGCCTGGAAGTCTGCCAGAAAGTCCTGGAAATCAATCCGCAAACCAAGATCATTTTCATTACCGCCTACGCAACCATCCAGTACGCCGTGGATGCCATGCAGGCCGGTGCTTTCAACTATTTGTCCAAACCGTTCGAGCTGGACGAGCTGCTGATCGTCATCGACCTGGCCCTCAAGAACCTCAAGCTGGAGGGTCAGCTGAAGGTCAGCAACTACCAGAGGGAACAGGAGCGCCAGAAAAAGAAGCTCGTGGGATCATCAGAGGCCATGTTCAGGATCCGCGAACAGATCAAGGTGGCCGCCCAGTCAGAAGCCACCATTCTGATCACCGGGCAGACCGGCGTGGGCAAAAACCTGGTTTCCCGGGCGATTCACGAACGGCAGGCCAACCGCGAAAACTTTCTGACCATCAACTGCTCCGCAATTCCCGAAAATCTGATCGAGGCAGAGTATTTCGGCCATGAAAGAGGGGTTTTCACGGGGGCTGATTTCCGCCGCGAGGGCATTTTTGAACTGGCCGACGGCGGGACGCTGGTGCTGGATGAAATTGGCGAGATCCCGACCCACCTGCAGAGCAAACTACTGGCGGTTCTGGAAGACAAGTCCATTCGCCGGATCGGCAGCGGACGCACCATTCCGGTTGATGTACGCATCATCGCCACCACCAACCGCAACCTCGAGGAGGCAATCCGCAGCGGAAGGTTCCGCCAGGACCTGTATTACCGGCTGGCCGTTTTCAATCTGCACATCCCGCCTTTGCGCGAACATCCGGAGGACATCCCCGCGCTTGCCGCACATTTCCTGGCGCAATTCGGCAGAAAAGATCTCAAAATCCCGGAAGCACAGATGAAGCGGATGATGCGCTATGCCTGGCCGGGAAACGTGAGAGAGCTGCGCAATGTCATTGAGCGGGCATCATTTTTGTGTCGCGGCAGTGAAATCATACCAGGGGACCTGCTGCTCGACAACAACCTGAACCTCGCACCGCAGAAGTTTGAAATCTGCCGGCCCGGAGGCGATGCCATTCCCACCCTGCATGAGGTGGAAATGCGCCATATCCATGCGGTGCTGGAAACATACAGCGGCAATAAAAGCCGCAGTGCCAGGGCCCTGGGAATTTCCCTTTCCACCCTCAAGCGCAAACTGAAAAGCGACTCCATGCCGCCTGCAGCCTCTCCGGAGAACTGAACAAATCCCGAGTTCCGAACGGAATCCCGGCAACCCGGCACAAAATGAGCTGGGCAGTTCAAATTGAACCACCTAAAATGCTGCCTCCCACGGATTGCGCCACCCGCCGCCTCGCGCCTGAAATTTTTCCCTACCGGGTGCGCCCGCTGCGACAAACCTTTTTCTATACGCATTCTGTGTCCGAAATTGCCATTTTTTGCCTCAACCCAACGGTTGCGCCCAGCCCGGCAGCCGGCATGGGTGCCTGCCAAGCACTGGTTATCGCTGCAGCGCACCGGATCATTTCGCTTCCGCGCCCCCGGATTTAATCAAATGGCATTTTTTTTGCTTGAAGATGAGGCCGGGCATTGTTTTCAATGCCGCCCGGTCGCCGGCATGCGTACACACATCATGCCGCGTAGAGAGGATACATGGATGCGCACCAGAAAAAATCAGGCTCCGGAAGTGGATCTCGAACTGGTCCTGTCGGTTTTGCGGCACCAGCTCGGCAATTCGGTCAACGCCCTGAAAATCACACTGGATGTTTTGCGGGAAAGCTTCGATGCTTTCGAAGAAACCAAAAAAAAAGAATATCTGCAGCGCTTGGCCCAGCTGGTCAACCGCCAGCAGGAGACCGTTCAGGCCCTGAAGTCGTATTCCATGTTTGCAGCCCGGGAGCGGAGGCCCATGGCTTTCTCGGCTTTCTGGACGCAGTTGCTGGCCCTGATTTCCCAGCGCCTGGAAGACAGGCAGATCAAACTGGTCACGCGCTACGAAACGATGCCCTGCACCGTCCTGATCAACCAGGCGGCATTGAACAAAGTCTTTCTGGGGGTGGTTGAAAATGCCTTGGAGGCCCTTTCGGGCCACGGTGCGCCGGAAATCGAAATTTACACCGGCGGCGGCACGTCCCAGGTGGATATCGTTGTCCGGGACAACGGCCCCGGCAGCACGGTCGCGGAAATGGATACGCTCTTTACGCCGCTTTTTACCACCAAACCCGGAAAAAGCGGTATGGGGCTGGCCATCGCCAGAAAGCTCATGGCGGAAATGGGCGGTGGCATCGGCATACGAAACCGCCCGCCGGCAGGTGCGGAAGTCAGTATCTGGCTGAAAGCTTCCGCGCCGGAGGCATCCGTCAAACCCGCTACTTGAGCAAAAAGGAGAACCGTCTTGGCACTGGTCGTAAATGAACAGCAGCTCAACGACATCGAAAGTGTGCTGCAAAACGACATCATCGATCTGGGCGTCAGCTGCGTCGTGCTCATCGACATGGCCGGCAACATCCTGGCTTCACGCGACAACGGCAGCAAAAAGCACGATATCTACTCTCTGGCGGCGCTGGCAGCCGGAAACTTCGGTGCCGTCAGCGCCATGGCCAAAATCATCGGTGAAGATGAATTTTCGCTGCTTTTCCACAAGGGGAAATCAGAGAACATTCACTTCAGCAAGATCATGACGGAATTCTTGCTGGTAACCATATTCAGCAACGAGGTTTCGCTGGGATTTCTGCGCCTGAAAGTCGCTGAAGCCGTCAGCAGAATCACGGAAATTTTTTCTGCCAACGGAAGCCCCTGAGCGCCGGCAAATTCGGCATCTGCGCGGATACGGGAATTTACCGGCGGTGTTTTTCGCACGAGGGACACGGCCGTTGATTCACGAATGCGGCCGGCATATGGTTTCCAGAAGGTGTGAATGGCATTTGTCAATCCGAAAACCAGAGAAGTTCAGATCAAAATCGTCTATTACGGCCCTGGTCGTGGCGGGAAGACGACCAACCTGGAATACATTTACAATAAATTCAACCATCGCATCAAAACGGACCTGGTGTCCCTGAAAACCCATGGTGACCGTACGCTGTTCTTTGATTTCCTGCCCTTCGACGTGGGCAAGATCCTGGGGTACGATGTACGCGTCCAGCTATATACGGTGCCGGGCCAGGTAAAATACGATTCGACACGCAAACTGGTGCTGCGGGGGGTCGACGGTGTCGTTTTCGTGGCGGACTGCATGGCGGTCGTGCGGCGCAAGAATATCCTGTCGCTGAAAAATTTGTACGAGAACCTGTCAGACTACAACAAGAGTATTTTTAAAATCCCCCTGGTCATGCAGTACAACAAGATCGATCTCGCGGAAAAGGGCATTCCGATGCTGTCTCCCCAGATTCTGGAAAAGGATCTCAACGCCCAGCTGAAGGCACCTTCCATGGTGGCCAGCGCCCTTACGGGGCTCAATGTCATCAAAACGATGAAAAAAATCATCATGCTGACCATGCCGACGGTTCAGGGGCAATTAAAATAGGAGGTGATCGCGTGGACGCAAAAGACGATCAAACACTGTCCGCTGAAGTAGGTAAACGCCTCGATATGCTTTTTGAAGATGAAGACACTTCTGGAGCGGGCGCAGCGGGACAGCCGCCGGATCGAACAGCCGCAACCGGCAAACGGCTGCTTGAGGCCGTCAAGGCCGATATCCTTTCCGTTGACTGGGAAATTACAGATGCGGCCATCACCGCCCTGATTGAACGGCTCACAGCGCTGAAACAGGTTTGCGCCAGCGACAAGATCGCACTCATCCTGATCCAGATGCTGATTTCACTGGGCCGCTACATCAAGGTCCGCAAGAGCAAAGCGCATGTCCAGTCCATGAATATCATGAAGTCTGTATTTGCCGGCCTGGAAAAAATTCTCGCCCAGCCGGACCTGCCCCAGGACGCCAAGATGAAAATTTTGCGTGTGCAGGTGAGCCGTTTTCACGACTTCCAGACCCAGGTGATGCCTGCGGCAGCCCGGCGTCGGGCTAAAGCACCGGCTGTCGTGCAGCGCACGGCGGAACCCGTCTCGCCGGAATTGCAACTTCTGCTGCAAAACCTGGCTGAAGAGCTCAAGGTCGTTATCCGTGATGAATTCAGGCGACTGAAAGAAGAGATCAGATCATGGAGGAACCCGCACGATGGATATGCCACTGGATGATTTTGCTTTTATGGTATTTCAGAGAACGGCGCGCAACGACCTGCATGAATTCTCGCTGACCGGCCGCATGCTGGGAATTTTTGCGGAATTCGACGGCCAGAAGAATCTGAGCGAAATCGCCGGCCGTACAGGGCTTGAGCTCCGAGTTCTAGAGGATGTCGCCCGCAAGCTGCTCAAGCTCAACTTGATCGAACCGACGGCAAAAGCGGTATCGGCCGTCGACCATGACTTTTTCAGCTACCTGAACGTACAGCTGGCACTGGCCGTCGGACCGCTGGCACCCGTTCTGATCGAAGATGCACTGGAAGACCTGGGATACAGTTTTTCAGATTTTCCGGCCCATCACGCGGCTGAACTGGTCGACCTGCTGTCACAGGAAATCCAACGCGAAGGCAAAAGAAGCAACTTCAGGCAGAAAATGCTCAGCAAAATCAAGGAAAACGGCTACTAGCAGGCACCGCCGCACGGACCGGAACCAACGTTGGATGTGACGACAGCCGCGGGGTCCGGCTGAAACAGGCGCTGCACGGTGGCCCAGGCCAAGACAAAAGGACTTTCGATGATCGTTTTTCCCAAAGACAAACCGGTGGTCGTTAATTTGAACAGCTACTTCATCGATTTTGCCAAACTGGTCGAACACTACCAGGGGGAAATCGGCAGCGGCAGTGTCTACCTGAAATCCAATACATCCGAGGGCGCTGTCTTTTTTAACAAAGACGAAATCATCAACAGCATATTGAAATTGCGGTCCAGCGATAAGCTTCGCCCGGTCAGCACCGAAAAGGTCATCGCGGCCACCGAAAAAGTCAATTTTTCCCTTTTCATCTACCGCATCGATGCCGGCATGGCCGATTACTGGGCCAATCTCTGCAACGCCAGGAAGATATATGCCAATCTCAGCACCGAGTTCACCAATCTGGAAAAACTGATCGCCAAGATGCAGGCCGAAAAGCTCACCGGCTATATCGACGTGGCGCATGGCCCCCAAAAAGACAAAAGCATGCTGTTTTTGTGTGGTGGCAAGTCTCTGGGTGTTTCCCGGGCCGCTGAAAACTGGCGTTTCGACACCACCGCCGCACGCCGGGAGGCCCTAGTAGCGCAAACCACGCAGATGGGTGGGATTTTTGACGTCTACCGCATCCCCCTGGAAAAAACGCTGCCGGGAGCCGATGTTCCGTCCAACGGCAAGCCGTCGCCGCAGACCGTTGCCATGCTGGAGGACCTGTTGGTGCAGTTTGAAAAGCTGGCGGGTAGCCGCCGAAACGCCAAAACCGATTTTACCGTACTACTCAAAAAAAAGTTTGTGGAAAAAGCCGACGATTTCCCCTTCCTGGATCCATTTGCTTCGGAATTTGCTTATCGCCAGCAGAAGATACGATGCAGCGCCGAAGTGAACGACCCGGAGCTTATCGCGGGGGTTACGGAGGCCGTGAACGAACTTGCCGCCGAACTGGGCCTGACAGACAAATTCAAGGCACCCCTGGCGGCATGGTCGAACAAGTACCGCAGCCGGATCCGGCAGTTGAAACTTTGATATCGGGGAAAGTCCTGTGCCACTGCCGCGACATGCAACGACGACCCGCAGGGTCCTGATCGTCGACGATAACCAGGAAGCCCTGTTTTCACTCCAGGAGGGTATGGCGAAGTACGGCCGGCATTTTGAAATCCTGATCGCCGGCGATGGCAAGGTGGCCGTGCAGAAGCTCAGCGCCAGTTCCATCGACCTGATCGTCACGGACATGAAGATGCCCCGCATGGACGGCTTGGCGCTCCTGAAACATGTCCAGGCACGCTACGCCGACATCCCGGTCAT
Source organism: Desulfobacterales bacterium (assembly GCA_026984935.1). Classification (GTDB taxonomy): domain Bacteria; phylum Desulfobacterota; class Desulfobacteria; order Desulfobacterales; family JALSRD01; genus JALSRD01. Next base: position 89,077 of record JALSRD010000073.1, on the reverse strand, counting down.
TATCATGTCCGGTTTCAGCACACCCGAAATGGAGCGTTTGGCCCGGGAAAGCGGGGCCGCCGAATTCATCGAGAAGCCCTTTAAAATAAGCTACCTGCATGATCGTATCGTGGCTATTCTGAACCAGCAGGCGGATGGTGGAACCCTGCACAAGGTCACGGCCAGCATGTTTCTGCAGCTCATCGAAATGGAACAGCGGACCTGCACCCTACGCCTGCAAAGCGAAGCGACCGGGCAGCGGGGCGCGCTGTTTTTCCACCGGGGACAGCTGCTGGATGCGCGGGTCGATGAACTCCGGGAAGAGGCGGCCGCCCGGAAGATCTTCTCGTGGGACGAAGTGTCGCTCTCCATCCAGCTCAGCTGTCCCGTGACACGGGGCCGCATTGAAAACGATCTGCAGTATATCCTGTTCGAAGCCATGCGCCAAAAGGATGAGTCCCGCGCTCCGGAGGACGCCGGCCGATCACGCCAGGCATCCCCCGCACCGGACACGCCGTCTGTAACGCAGGTGCCAGTGGTATTGACGGAGACATTGCGCCGGGCGCTTTCCGGCTGGCACGGTGTCGACCGGATATACAGCGACACCGCGGCGCGTGATTTGCTGCAGTGCTTTAACGATACCGGCAGATCGCTTTCCGCCGGAAAGCTGGCGTTCGCTTTCGTGCGTTGCGGAGATGGCGGCGGGCGCGTGCTTGTGCCCGACGGTGCGCAAACGGCCATTGCGCTCAGCACGGCGTGTCCCCGGGAAAAACTCTTTCAGGAATTGATGCGCCGCCTGCACGGCGCTTTCGGAGAAAACGCAGATGAGCGTGCAAATGCACCAAAAATTTAGTGAAATACTGTCAATCAAAGGGGTTGTGGGAGTTGCCATGCTTTCCCGCAGCGGCCGGGTGGTTTTTCAGGCCGCCGCCGATACAGCGGCCTGGCAGGGTATTGACGCCCTTAACCTGGCGCCTTGCGAGAATCTGCAGGAAGCCGACCTGTTTTTTGAACACCTGCGGTTGTACGTGCGGCCCGCCGGCGGCGGCTTTTTCCTCGTGGCCATGCATCCTGAAGCACCCGCCGCCATGGTGCGGCTGAACTGCGACACACTGTTTTCGAACCCGGACGGCCGGAAAAAGCCCAAAAAGGCCGGCTGGTTTTTTAAGAAACGGGCCGCTTCCTGAAAACCCCGCACCGCATTTCAGGATCGCAAGGTCGCCGTCATGCGCAACGGTTTTTCCAGAAACTCCAGAGCGGAAATCACGTCTGTAAAGACCGCGTCCGCGGCCAGCAGGGTTTGGCCCGCAACTCCCTCTTTCAGAATCACCGCAATTCCCAGCGCACAGGCTTCCAGCATCAGCCGATCATTGCGGCCGTTCCCCATGCTGACGGTACGCCGGCTGCCCAGCCGTTGGACATAATTCAGCTTGCCGGCATCCTGGTTTTCCTTGGGCATGATGGTCACCTGGCAGGGAACGTCTTGCATTTCAGCCTGTACACGCCCGAAGGTATCTGCTGTAATCACATGCACGGCCAGCTTTTCGGCCAGGCTGCGCAGGCGTTCTTTGACGCCGGCCAGGCATTGGCCGTCGACCGCCAGCGTACCGTTGTAGTCAAGGACCAGATGCTCAAGCTTAAGGCGGGTATACCCTGGAATCTCAACGTCGATCATGGCTCCTCCTGAAAGTGAATCTGCGGCATGTCAGCGGAAATGGCCGGAAAAGCACTGCACCGCGGGCGTCTGCGGAGATGGTGCCCCGGGCTACAGGTCAAAGGGCGTCAGGCTTTCAACCCCGTTTGCAGTCACCCAGACGGTCTGCTCGAACTGCGCCGACAGCGAACCGTCCCGCGTGACAGCCGTCCAGTTGTCATCCAGCACGGTCAGGTACCGCCGGCCCAGGTTAATCATGGGTTCGATGGTAAAAACCATCCCCGGAACCAGGGCGATGCCCTCTCCCTTGCGGCCGTAGTGAAAAATCTGCGGGGCCTCGTGAAACGCAAAGCCGACGCCATGGCCCACGAATTCCCGCACCACGGAACAGCCCTTTCCCTCTGCATACGACTGGATGGCCCAGCCGATATCCCCCACCGTGCTGCCCGGCCGTACTGCGGCCATGCCGGCCTTGAGGCTGTTGCGTGCTACATTTACGATTTTGCGGGCATCCGGCCCGGGATCGCCGACAAAAAAAGTTTTGTTGGCATCGGCGTAATAACCGTCCAGAATGGGCGTGACATCCACATTGACAATGTCACCGGCCGCCAGCACGCGCTCGCCGGGAATCCCGTGGCAGATCACCTCATTTACCGACACACAGACACTTTTGGGAAAACCGCGGTAGTTCAATGGCGCCGGCACTGCGCCGCTTTTGATGGTAAACTCATGCACCCAGGTGTTGATCATTTCGGTGGTGATGCCCGGTTCGAGGCGTGCTTCGACAAGATCAAGGGTTTCAATGGCCAGCCGTCCGGCGCGCCGGATGCCAGCGATATCCCTCTTCTGTTTCAGGCGGATGTTGTACTTTTTCATATAGATTTCAGCCAAGGTGCCCTTTTCCGGCGCTTTGCTGCCGTAGCAGCATTTCTTGTATTTAAGCCCGCTGCCGCAAGGGCAGGGATCATTACGTCCCACTTTGTATGTGTCGGACTTGCGTTTCACGGCTTCCACGCCTCACGCGCCGGCAGCCGGCAATGCCTCTGAAAAGATCACGGTATCATTGCCTCTGCGACGGCTTTGGGTTACATTGCCCACAGGCGGCTATTGATGGAACTTTACCGTACGATGGCGGCATGAATCAGCCTACGTACACGTACCGTCTGAATGAATTTGTAGATCCAACACCAGCAGAAGTCAACCTCTGATGCACGGCAAAGTTATTTCATGAAACGCAACAAGAAACGCTCCCACAGACGAAAATGGCGCCTGAAGGCTCTTCTGCTGCTGATGGCCGTATTTCTGGTGGCCGGAGGTATTTACTGCGGCCGATTGGCCCTGCAGATCGAAAAACGTTTCGCGGGCCGCCGCTGGCGCATCCCTTCACGGGTTTTTTCAGACACCACGCTGTTGTATCCAGGCCAAACCATCAACCGCAGCCTGTTTTTTCGAAAACTCGAACAGCTCGGTTACCATCGTGTACACACCTATCCGCAACAACCGGGCCAGCTGCAGATGCATGGCAGCGTGCTGCGGATTTTTCTGCACAGCCTGAAAACCCCGACAAGCCACCGGCCGGCACTGATAGCGGTGATCCGGCTGCGGGGCAACCGCATCGACACCATCCGCAACGCCGCCAAGGGCAGCAGGCTGGCACTGCTGGAACTCGAACCCGAGGAGATCATGCGCTTTTTCGGCCCCCGCCGGGAACAGCGTGAACTGATCGCCATCGAGCACATGCCCGGCTACCTCATCAGAGCCGTGCTGGCGGCCGAGGACAACCGTTTTTTCAAACATCACGGGGTGGACCTCAGGGGCATGCTGCGGGCCTTTTACACGGACCTGCGCCACGCCGCCATCCGCCAGGGCGGCTCGACCATCACCCAGCAGCTGGCTAAAAACTACTTTCTGACCCCCGAACGCACCGTGGCCCGCAAACTGAAGGAAATTCTGATCGCGCTGATCATCGAGCAGCTGTACGGCAAAAGGGAAATCCTGGAGATTTATCTAAACGAGATTTATTTCGGTCAGAAGGGGTCGGTGTCCATCAACGGCATCGGGGAAGCCGCCAGATTCTACTTCGGCAAACCGGCCGCCCGGCTCTCTTTGGCCGAAGCCGCCACTTTGGCCGGCTTGATTCGGGCGCCCAACGCATATTCGCCCTACCTTCATCCCCACCGCGCCCGCGAGCGGCGCAATCGGGTACTCCAGGCCATGCTGAAAAAAGGTTGGCTGAGCCATGCCGCATACCAAACCGCCGCCGCACAGCCCGTCAGACCTTCGGGCTATCTGGCGTACGGGAAAAAAGCGCCTTATTTCATCGACTACCTGGCTTCCCAGCTGACCCGCCTCTACTCCCCCCAGGCGCTTGCCAGCCTGGGCCTTTCCATTTACACCACCCTGGATACCCAGGTCCAGACAGCGGCTGAGCACGCGGTGGCCCGCGGTCTGGCCATTTTGGAAAAACAGCATCCGCGGCTGAAGCACCGCCGCAAAAACCACCGCCTGCAGGCCGCTCTGGTGGTCATGCAACCCGGCACCGGTGCCATACTCGCCATGGTCGGCGGGCGCAGCTATGCCGTCAGCCAGTTCAACCGCATTACGCAGGCCCGGCGCCAACCCGGCAGCACTTTCAAACCTTTCGTCTACCTGGCGGCACTGGACCGGTTTACGCCGGCCAGCCTGATCTCCAATATTCCCAGAACGTATACGGTTCGCGGCAAGCCCTGGAGGCCCAAAAACTTCAGGCCCATGGACCAGCAGCAGCTCACATTGCGCAGGGCACTGGCGCTCTCTGCGAATGTCGCCACTGTCAATCTGGCCTTTCAGATCGGACTACCGCAGATCGTGGCAACGGCTGAAAAATTCAAGTTCTCGACACCGCTGAAACCCTATCCCTCCCTGGCGCTGGGTGCCTTCGAGGTCGTGCCGCTGGAATTGGCCCGGGCGTACTGCACCTTTGCCGCCAATGGCGTCGAGCCCTTCCCGCTGTCTCTCAAAGCGGTTGTGGACGAGAAGGGAAACGTGCTAAAACGCAGGTACATGACGGTGGCGCCCGTAATCGCGCCGGCCAAAGCATACCTGATGAACTCGCTGCTGCGCAGCGTGGCAACCGAGGGCACGGCCCGCGGACTCAGCCGGCTGGGAATCGATTTCCCGGTGGCAGCCAAGACCGGCACCACCAACGACTTCCGCGATGCCTGGTTCGTCGGCTACACCCCGGACCTGCTGGCGCTGGTGTGGGTGGGATTCGACAATGGCGATCCGATCCAGGCCACCGGAGCTGCGGCCGCAATGCCCATCTGGGTCGAACTTTTCAAGGCCATCCCGCAGCACCTGTCGCACCGCTGGTTTCACAAGCCGCCGGGCGTTGTCCAACGCACCGTCTGTCCATCCGGCCCTTTGCCGGACATCATCGGCTGTGCCCATCCGGTTCAGGAAGTTTTTCTTGAACACGGTGCGCCGCAGCCCCGGACACCGCTGCTCGATTGGAAGCGGTTCTTTGGCGAGGAGAAAAAGTAACGTGCTGCCGGAAAGGGCATTTTTCGGGAATCGACGCATCTTGAACGCCAGCCGTCCTGCGACGGCGGGCAACAGACGCCTTTGGGTGAAACTGATAGCCGCACTGGCGCTCCTGTGGAGCACAGGCTGCGGCCGCAGCCTGCTCGATGCCCCGGCCGCCGTACACCGCCATACGCCGAACGAGGAATCCGCGCCCCTGACGGAAAGGGTCGGCACGCCCCCTTCGCCGTCCGGCATGATGCCTGAAACCCGGCCGAGCCCCCAGGCACGGGCGGCCCTGGAACTCCAGCAGCAGGCCCGCACCGCACTCAATGCCAAACGGCCGGAGACGGCCATCCGCATCCTGGAGCAGGCCCTGGCGCTATCGCCGCAAAACGGTGCCAACTACTATTATCTTGCCGATGCCTGGCTGCTGAAAGGTGACCGGCGCAAAGCCGGTGAATTCAACCGCCTGGCGGCAATCTATCTCCGGGGCCAGCCGTCATGGACCCGGCGGCTGGAGCGCCAGCGCCGCCGGATACAAAAAGCCCGGCCTTAACCAACGCGGAACAGGAGGAATGGTCGTATGAGGCCTTCCGGTGCCGAAAAATCAAGCCTCGAACCCGTTGCCCCAGCCCGCGTACTCCGGCGCCGCCTGGTCGCCATCAGCGCATCGGTGCTCATCGGTGCGCTTTTGATGGCCCTTAAGTTCTACGCCTTTCACCTGACGCGTTCAGCGGCCATTTTATCGGATGCCCTGGAATCGATCATCAACGTTGTGGCCGGGCTTTTCGCCATGGGCAGCATTCTGCTGGCCGCCAAACCGCCGGATGTCAGCCATCCTTATGGGCACGGCAAGATTGAATTTTTTTCGGCGGGGTTCGAGGGCGCACTCATCGTGCTGGCCGCACTGGGAATTTTCAAAACCGCCTGGACGAACCTCTCTCAGAGCCGTGGTCTGCCGCATCTGGATCTGGGCGTCCTCCTGCTGGCCGCCACGGCGGTCGTCAACCTGGCCCTGGGTCTGATGCTCGTGCGCACCGGCAAAAAGAGCCACTCCCTCACACTGGTCGCCGACGGCCGTCATGTATTGACGGATGTCTTGACGTCAACGGGTGTGGTTGCCGGGCTGCTACTCATCCGCCTGACCGGCTGGATGTGGATCGACAGCGGGATTGCTTTCGTCGTCGGGCTGTATATTATGACAACCGGTATCTGCCTGGTCAAACGGTCTTTCCTCGGGCTCATGGACACCTCGGACCCTGAACTTTTAAGCGAAGTCACTTCACTTTTAAAAAGACACCGCCGGCCACTGTGGATCGATATTCATCAACTGCGGGCCTTTCGCACCGGCGACCGCATTCACATCGACTTTCACCTGGTTCTGCCGCGCGATCTTTCGCTGGAAACCGCCCACCGACAGGCCCGCATCATCGAGACGGTCATTGCCCGGCACTACGGCGGACGCGCCAGCGTCCTGATTCACATGGACCCTTGCATCGATCCCGAATGCCCGGCCTGTGCGAGGTCGGCCTGTGAGCTGCGCGACAACGCCTTCGAAAGCCAGAACGCATGGTCCATAGACGAGCTGGTACAGCCTCAAACCACCCGGAAAAAGAGACGCGACGATGCCTGAAAGGGCCTGAAAAGATCACCGGCCGGCTCCACGGAAAGGGCCTGCGGCTCCTTGAAAATCTCCGACAGGGCTCGACATGCATGACCATGTGCTTGCGGCGAAGCGCCACGCTCCGGTCCGGGGTGCAGCCCAAAGGCATCGTACGTCTGCACGCCGGAATTTTCCGGGAACATGCGGACGGATGTCCGGGCTTTCCCGCGGCAGCGCACGCTTTCAGCTGTCGGCCGGCGGCATGTTCTTCCTGACGGTCTGGTCCACCGACGTGTAAACATTGCTGAACACCTCGGCAAAGCCGGCTGGCGACACCCGGCCCATTTCGATGAATTTAACCACGATTTCCTTGCTGACCCGCAAAACCTGCTCCTGCATGGACGCCATCGGTAACCTCCTTTTTACAACCTGCCGGTCATCGGCACACCCGCCGTGAGGGGCGCTCCCGGTATGCATCGGCCGGCAGGCGAAACAACAGTTCATTTGACAGCTGTTTGATTATTTTCTATGAATGGCACTTACAATATCGAATGGCTGAGTGCAATAACGCTCAATCAAACTTAAAATGAATCTGCAGGCAGGAGCTGAAACCCATGACCGTAACCGAAGACGGCGGCATTGCCATCGAAAGCCCGGAAATCATCCGCCGGGATGTGCTTTCGGCGCTGCCCTATGAGTACGCCGGCAGAAGGGACATCGAAATCGTTATCCGGCATCCGGAATACACTTCGGTCTGTCCCATTACGGGACTGCCGGATTTCGGCTGCATCACCGTCACCTACCGGCCGGGTCAACGGATCATCGAGCTGAAATCGCTGAAGTACTACCTGCTGCAGTACCGCAGTGTAGGCATCTTTTACGAGCACCTCGCAAACCGCATTATGGATGACCTGGCCGCCGTGCTGCAGCCCAAATTCATGCAGGTCAAAGCTGAATTCACCGCCCGCGGCGGGCTCACCTCTGAAATCACAGCGGAATATACTTCAAAATGAAACCTTCTGCCATACCGCAGGGAAAACTGCGGCTTACCGGAGCGGGACGTCTGGCCGTCAGCCTTGCACTGATCCTTCTGATTGCAGGCTGCGCCTCCATTTCGAAGGTCGGCGAGCTTTCCAAGGAGGTGATCCACAAGATCCATGCGCCCCACAGCGGGCTGAAGCCCTACATTGCCTTCGCGCGTTTTGAAGATACCAGTTTCGTCAGGGACAAGGGGATGGCGGCCATTTTTCAGAAACAGGTTGCCGACCGCTATTCCCAAAAGTGCCGCAACACATGGATGATGACGCCCGAAAATCCTGTTTTCCCCAATTTCCTTTTCAATCCGCCCAAACTGGCATCCGGCCGCATCGACGACTTCGCCCTGGCAAAATCCGGCCGCCAGCAGGGGGTGTACGCCATTGTCACCGGAAGGCTGTTCAACATCAGCGGCGACCACCGGCAAAAGGGATTCCTGTGGTTCAAGAACACCATCCCCCAGGTCAACATCTCGCTGGCCATGGCGGTCTACGACACCGAAACCGGTACCAAACTCATGGATCGCAGCGAGGTACGGAGCTTCGATGTGGATGACGAAGATTTCGACGCCATCCGCCAGAAGAATAAAGCCGGACTGGCCGTGCTGGCCGGATTGATCCGCAAAACCGCTGAAGACTTCGGCGACCGGCTATGCGAGACGCTGTCCGCCAGCCAGTGGAAATGCTATGTCAGCACAGTGAACGGCACGGATATCACCCTGTCCGCCGGAAGCCGCAGCGGCCTGAAGCCAGGTAGGGTATTTGAGGTCTACGCACCGGGAAAACTCATCAAAGGCGTCAACGGCCTCAGGTTTCTCGAACGCGGCGAAAAGGTGGCGGACATCAAAGTCACATCTGTATCCCAAGACACGGCCGCAGCCGTTCTGATTTCCGGCAAGTCGGTCAGCGTCGGTGACACGGTCGTCCTGCCGTCGTAAACCGCTTTCAGTTCTGTGCTTCGATCCGGCGCAGCTGTTTGCCGTAGCCGAAAATCCGCTGCAGGGCTTCCTGGCCCGAATCCAGATGTTTGATCGACTCCCGGAACCGGGCGGCATGCGGCAGGCCTTTGACGAACCACCCCAGGCGGCTGCGCAGCATCCGGCAGGCATGCCGCTCGCCGTAATAGGCGATGCAGGCTTCGACGTAGGCCCGCATGCCGGCGATGCGCCTCTTCAGGTCCACGGCTTCGACCGGCGCACCCTTCAGGCAGGCCAGCACCTGGGAAAAAATCCAGGGATTGCCGACGGCAGCGCGGCCGATCATCACGGCGTCACAGCCGGTGTCGCGCAGCATCCGGAGAGCGTCCGCCGGCCGCACGATATCCCCGTTGCCGATCACCGGCACCGCAAGCGCGTCTTTCACGCGACGGATAACGGACCAGTCGGCCCGCCCCCTGAACCCCTGGGAGGCACTGCGCGGGTGCACGCAAACGGCATCGACACCGCAGTCTTCGGCGATGCGCGCGATCTCGAGCGCCTGAGCACCGCCGGCATCCCAGCCCGAACGCATCTTGATGGTCAGCGGCAAGCGCACCGCCCGGCGCACGGCGGTCAGCAGTGCAGCGGCACGGCCGGGCTCCCGCATGAGCGCTGCCCCCGACCCGGTCTTTAGAATCTTTTTTACGGCACAGCCGAAGTTGATATCCACCAGGTCGGCGCCGGCATCTTCCACCATGCGCGCCGCATCGGCCACTATCGCCGCATCACTGCCGAAAAGCTGCACCGAAAGCGGCTTTTCGGCCGCCCGGCTGTCGAGCATCTTCAGCGTCTTGCGCGATGCATGACAAAGCCCGTTGGCGCTGATCATCTCGGAGCAGACCAGTGCGCAGCCGCCGGCTCTGGCCATCAGTCGCCAGGGCAGATCGGTGATGCCCGCCAGCGGCGCCATGATGGTCGGATTCTCAAGGGTCAGCCGGCCGATTCTCATATCCCCCCCTGTCACCCGGTTGCGCTACGGGTCCGATGTTTCCGGCCCCCTCCCCTGCCGGCGGCCGCCCGCCGGACGTCGGACACGGGGTTGGCGTAGCAGAACAGGCAGTCGTGGAAACAGGGGTGCAGCGCATAGGAACCGACGTCCACCGACGCCTGGCAGCCACAGCCCAGGGCGATGCGCTGGCCGGCATCCCGTTTTACAGCCATCCCGCCGCCGAAAAGCTCCACCAACAGCTCGCCGGGAATGCAGGCTGCCGCCCGGATGGGCGCATCCGGCGGCAGGGCCGCCAGTACCTGCTGTTCGCAGCAGGTATAAAGCGCCATACGGTGGGTTTCCAGGACATGCGCCATTTGCAGCAGGATATCCACCTTTTCCGCTGTCGACGGTTCGATGAAGTCCCCATCGCCACGGAGTGCCAGCCGTTTTTTAATTTTGGCGTAGTCATCTACGAAGCTCGTGATGCAGCGCCGCACACCGCACGCCGCCGCTCTTTCCGCAATCCGGAAAAAATCGGCCAAATTGTCGCCGCGCCGCCCGTCGGGCAGGCGATAGAAACACAGCGGATCGAAACGCCAGACCACGGCTCGGGGATCATGCCGGCGGCAGAGCTGCCCGAGCTGGTGCAGTCGTTTTGACAGCGCCGGTACCCGCGGTTCGAGGTAGTGGTTGTGCGAATTGACAGTGAAATTGAAGAAAAGCCGGTAGCCGGCATCTTCGAGTTTGCGATCATAGGCGCCGTTGATCAGCGGTGCGTAGTTCTTGGACCAGAAAACGATACAGTGCACCCGGGCCGCGTCGGCCGCAACGTACGATACCCGACGATTGTATGGGTTGATGCGCGCAAAACGCCCGGCTGCGATCTGCGACATGAACCACGGCATGTAAAAAGCCGGGATATCGGTCCGGCGTGAGGCTGAAAGCACGATTTTCTGTCGGGACGTATGCCTATCCATACTCAGCCGCTGTGTTTTTTCCAACTTGACACTTCAGGAACAGTTTGGTTAGGGTGACGGCATTTATTAAAGTATACCATTCATTTTCCAGAAGTAAAGCCCGGCACCGGCGACCGCATGTACTGACGGTGTCCGGAAAGGGGAAATGCACTCAACGCCATCCAATCCACAAGTTGCCGCCGACCCGCCCGAAACCTGGGTTGCGCGCTACGGAGACTATCTTTACGGCTACGCTCTGGCCAGGGTCCGGAATCCGTCCGCAGCCGAGGACCTGGTTCAGGAAACCCTGCTGGCGGCACTGAAGGCCTTCGCAAATTTCAGGGGCCGCTCGGCGCTGAAAACCTGGCTGACCGGAATCCTCAAGCACAAAATCATCGATCATCTGCGCAGAAAATACCGCGAAGAGCCCTTGCAGGACGTGGATGCAGGCCTTGCCCAGGCACAGGAAATGTTCGACAAAAAGGGCGCCTGGCTTCTGAAACCGGGCCGCTGGCGGGCGGACCCTCAGCATTTGTTCGAACAAAAGGAGTTCATGGAGACACTCTTTGCCTGCCTGGCCGACATTCCCGAGCGTGGCGCCAAGGCGTTTATCATGCGTGAAATCGACGGCCTGGATACCCGGGAAATCTGTAAGCTTTTAGATATCAGCGCGACTAACAGCTGGGTTATACTTCACCGCGCGCGGCTGCTTTTAAGGCGCTGCCTGGAAGTCAACTGGTTTTCAGCCAACGGCAAGAGACCTCAGCCATGAGACACTGGATCATCAACTGCCGGAAAATTTCGCGCATGGTTTCCGATTCGCTGGATCGCAAATTGCCTTTTCACCAGCGCGTCGGCATCCGCATACACCTGCTCATGTGCCGTTACTGCGCACGCAACCGGCGGCAGCAACTGTTGTTGAGAAAGGTCCTGCGACGGTACGAACAGCACTGTGTCCGGCACGCTGAATCGGCGCTGCTGCCGGAGGATGCCCGCAGCCGAATCCAGGCCGAACTCATGCGGCACTGCCACTTCCCGAAACCATGAACTGCAAAGACCGTGCACACCGCACCACCGCAACGCGGCAAGCGCAAGGCACCGCCTGCCGCGATCTGTAAGGTCCACGCGCGCCGGACGACTCAGCAGGTACAGGTCACACGACAAGGAGAGCCTGCATGGCCACTTATGACTACGATATCGGCATCATCGGTGGCGGCGCCGCGGGGTTGACCATCGCCGCCGGAGCCGCCCAGCTGGACGCCAAAACGCTGCTCATCGAAAAAGACAGCATGCTGGGCGGAGACTGCCTGCACTACGGCTGTGTACCCAGCAAGACCCTAATCAAGAGCGCGCACGTGTATCACAACATGCGCAATGCCGCGGCTTTCGGATTGCCACCCATCGACCTCCCGCCGGTCGACTTCCGGCGGATTGCCGACCGCATCCGGTCGGTAATCGCCACCATCCAGCGGCATGACTCCGTGGAGCGGTTCTGCCGCCTGGGTGCCCGGGTCGAATTCGGCGAGCCGGTCTTTTCCGAAGAGCACAGTGTGCACATAAACGGCCAAAGCCTGTCGGCCAGGGCCTGGGTGATCGCCACCGGTTCCTCGGCGGTGGTACCGCCTATTGCCGGTCTCGACCAGACCGACCACCTGACCAATCGTGAAATTTTCTACCTGGACCGCCTGCCGGCATCCATGCTGATTCTCGGTGGCGGCCCCATCGGCATTGAAATGGCGCAGGCTTTCGGCCGGCTGGGAACCCGGGTTTCGGTTGTCGATCTGGCCGACCAAATCCTGGGCAAGGAAGATGCCGACATGGCGGCTGATCTCCAGGAAGTCATGCAGTCCGAAGGCGTTACCTTCTTTCTGCAGCACGCCATCGAATCAGTGCGCCAGGCCGGCAACCAGAAAGAGGTCACGCTGAAAAACCCCGCCGGCAGCACCGTGCGGCTGAAGGCCGAACAACTGCTGGTCGCTTTGGGCAGAAAGGCCAATGTGGAAGGCCTGGGCCTGGAAGCCATCGGTGTCGGGATGCACCGGCGCGGCATCCAGGTGGACAGCCGGCTGCGCACCACCCACAAGCACATTTACGCCGCGGGTGATGTCAACGGCGGCTTTCAGTTTACGCACGCCGCCGGCTACGAAGGCGGCATCGTGGTCAGCAATGCCATTTTCCGCCTGCCACGCAAGGCAAATTACACTTATCTGCCCTGGTGCACGTACACCGACCCGGAGCTGGCCAGCATCGGCAAAAACGAGAAAAGCGCACAGGCCGAAGGCCTGCGTTACACCGTCTGGACGGAAAACTTTGAAAGCAACGACCGCAGCCTGGCCGAAGGCTCCCGTGTGGGCAGGATCAAGATGCTGCTGGATGACAAGGAGAAACCCATCGGCATTCAAATCCTGGGGCCACATGCCGGGGAGCTTTTGGGCGAGTGGGTGGCGGCGCTGAACGGCGGCGTCAAGCTCTCCACCCTGGCGGGTGCGGTGCATCCTTATCCCACCATCGCGGAAATCAATAAGAAAGTGGTAGGCAGCTATTTCTCGCCAAAGATCTTTTCCGACAGAATTAAAAAGGGGTTGAAATTCTTCTTCAATCTCAAAGGCCGGGCCTGCGGCCCCGAAGATTGTCCGGCCCCCCGGGGAGCGGACGCAACCGGTGAAAATCGATGAATTTATTCAGAAAGGAATTGTCATGGAAACTTACTATGATCCCCAGGATCTGGACAAATTTGAAACCATCGGCAGGGAAGCGCCTGGGTTGGCGAAAAAGTTTTTCGACTACTACGGCGCTGTTTTCGCTGCCGGCGAACTGAGCGAACGCGAAAAGGCGCTGATCGCCCTGGCCGTGGCCCACACCATCCAGTGTCCCTACTGCATCGATGCCTATACGCGGGCCTGCCTCGAGAAAGGCTCCAATCCGGCGGAGATGACCGAGGCGCTGCACGTTGCAACGGCCATCCGGGGTGGGGCATCGCTGGTCCACGGGGTCCAGATGCGCAACATCGCCGACAAGCTCTCGATGTAGGGGAGGCGTTGATGACAGCAGCGACTCGCGGCAGACCCGCCGCGTCAACGAACAAAAAAAACCCGGCCAATCCGCCGTCTTTTCAATCCACGCTGGCCGACCGCGGCCTTACGCTGGTGCGCAACACCACCGATACGCTGCAGATCAACGTGGGTCTGAAGTGCAACCAGGCATGCCGGCACTGCCATCTGAGTGCCGGACCGCAGCGTGCAGAGAACATGGACCGCCGCACCGCCGAAGCGGTTGTGGCCTATGCCCGCAGGGCCGGTTTTCAAACCATCGACATTACCGGCGGCGCACCGGAGCTGAATCCGAACGCTGAATTTCTGGTGGCCGAACTCTCCGAACTGGCACCCCGGCTCATGTTCCGCTCGAACCTTTCCGCGCTAAACAGCCGGAAGCGATCGCGCCTGCTGGATCTGCTGGTATCCCGCAGAGCGGTGATCGTGGCATCCTTCCCCTCGCTCAATCCGGGCCAGGCCGATGCCCAGCGCGGCAGCGGCATATTTTCGACCAGCATCGACGCGCTGACACGGCTCAATGCGCTGGGCTACGGACGGCAAGGCTCGGGCCTGGAGCTGAATCTCGTCTCCAACCCGGTCGGCGCTTTCCTTCCGCCCGCGCAATCGGAAGCGGAAGCAAGGTTTCGCCGGGTCCTCAAGGGCAGGTGGGGCATCGTCTTCAACCGCTATTACAGCTTTGCCAATGTACCGCTGGGCAGGTTCCGCAACTGGCTGAAACATACCGAAAACTTCCAGCGCTATATGCAGAAACTCGTATCGGCGTTCAATTCCTGTGCGCTGGACGGTGTCATGTGCCGCAGTCTGGTATCGGTTGCCTGGGACGGGTACCTGTTCGATTGCGATTTCAACCTGGCCTGCGGCCTGCCTATGAGCGGCAGAAAGGTGCACGTCTCGGACCTGGACGGTCCGCCGGCGGCCGGGGCACCCATCGCCACGGCCGACCACTGCTACACTTGTACCGCCGGCAGCGGTTTTACCTGAGGCGGCGCCATCGACACCTGAGGGGCAGGTGGGAAATGATCAATGACCTGGATCTTACGCAGGCGATATTAGAAATCAATAAAATCCGCTGCCACATGGTGGCCTCTGAATTAATACCGGTGTTTGCGCGGTGATTGTTGTTGCGCGATTTAGGCACCGCTCTTCATTGCAGCGCCCAGCCGCACTTCCGAAGGGGTTCAGGGGCCATCGAGTACTTCACGGATCTTGCAGGAAAGCTCCTCGATTTTAAAGGGCTTCTGGATAAATCCCCTGCAGCCGCGGTTGAGGATCTGCTGTGCCTGGCCGTCCTGGCTGTAGCCGCTGGACAGGAGCACTTTGATATCGGGGTCGATGTGCTTGAGCTGATCGTAGGTGTCGGCGCCGCCCATGTCCGGCATGATCATGTCCAGAATAACGGCATCGATGGCGGAATGCCGGCGTCGGTAGAGCTCGACCGCTTCCCGGCCGCTGCGGGCGAGGAGAATGGTGTATCCCAGCGTTTCCATCAACTGGCGCCCGATATCCAGAATCATGTCTTCGTCATCGACCAGCAGCACCGTTTCCGTGCCCCTGACAGCTTCCTCGCGCACCATGCCCGTTGTATCGGCCGCCTTGGGTGAGGCCGGCAGGAAGATGCTGAAAGTGGCCCCTTCGCCGATCTTGCTTTCCACCGTCAGGATGCCGTTATGGTTCTTGACGATGCCGTAGGCCGAAGCCAGCCCGAGGCCGGTACCCCGTTTCATGCCCTTGGTGGTGAAAAAGGGGTCGAAGATCTTCTCCTGGATGCTTTCATTCATACCAACGCCGGTATCGGAAACGCAGATCTTTACGAAGGGGCCCGGCAAGAGGTTGTGCGGTTTCACATCGTTTCGCTCCAGGACGACGTTTTCCGCCGAAATGAAAAGCTTGCCGCCGGCCGGCATGGCTTGGCCGGCGTTTACATAGAGATTCAGCAGCACCTGCTCCATCTGGCCGCGATCGGCCTCGATGGTCCAGAGTTCCTGCGGCCAGTTGACGGAAAGGCTGACATCCTTGCGCGTGCGGCCGAACATTTTGGCGCTGTCCTTGAGCAGGTGTCCGACATCCATCGTGGTGACTTCATACTTTCCGCGCCGGGCAAAGGCCAGCAGCTGCTTGGTCAGGTCCGCACCGCTTTGTACGTACTTTTCGATGTTCTTCAGCTTTTCGCGACCCGGATCATCGGGATCCATTTTGAACAGCAACAGCGATGCATTCCCCTGGATGCCCATGAGCAGATTGTTGAAATCATGGGCAATACCGCCGGCCAGCGTCCCGATGGCCTCCAGTTTCTGGGCCTGGATGAGTTTACGTTCCATTTTGACGCGTTCGGAAACATCGCGCAGAATCACCAGCAAGCCGGCGGGCTTTTCTCCATCGTCAAAGTACAGCGAAGCGCTGATGCTGACCTGCAGCATACGACCGTCTTTGGTCAGCCGGCGGGTTTCGAATCCGTGGCAGGGTTTGCCGTTGTGAATCATCTCGTCGATGACCGCCATGGTGCGCGCCTCTTCGGCCTCCGGCAGAAAGGGAATCCTGCGTCCTTCCACCTCTTCCAGGGTCCAGCCGAAGATGCGTGTAAAAGTCGGACTTACATACTGGGCGCGGCCCTCGACATCGTAAATAACGATGGCATCGGCAGAGGAATGCAGCAACGAACGGTAAAGCTGTTCTTCGCGCCTTGATTTTTCATAGAGTTTGCGGTAGTGCGCTTCACTCTCCTTCAGCGATGCTTCCGTGGCATGGCATTTGGCGACTTCCGCTTCCAGCATGTCGATTCTGCGAATCAACTCCGCATGGCTGGGCTCATTGTGCATGTTACTTCTCCTGCTCTTTCCGGCCGGTTGCGGGGCAGGGCAGCCGCCGGTGCAGACAAGGCTGCAGGCCGGCGATCAATTCTTATTTTTTATCGTTGTCGGATATTTTGCCCTTGCGGTCGGAAAGTGAAATCACCCTGCCGCCCGACAGTGGCCGGGGTGTCTCCTGGAGCTGTTGCCCATCGCCTTGCGCCGCTTCGGGGCTGACGACTTTTTCGAGCCGCATCACTTTACCCCCCATGGTAAATTCCGCGCCGTCGATGTACGCATCCCGTAAAATCCAGGTGACCACCTGCAAAGGCAGCTGCAGCAGCAGAAGCTTGACGTGAAACCACCCCGGTTTGTGGTCCGCCAGAATCTCCTCGATGCGTGCAAAAGCCAGCGGCTGCTTTTCAAGGTAGATGAGCACGATATCGTTTTCCACGGCCATGCCGCCATTCTCCGTCCAATGGGCCGTCACCGGCCATAACCCTCTGCCGGGCAGAGCTTCTGCAAAGTTTTGCTTTTAGCACGGGTGACCATTTTTCTCAAGGCGTTCAATTCCGCTTTCGGCGCAGCCCTTTTTCTGCTATAGGACCGGGCATCGTTGTACGTTTCCGGCCCTCATTCCCGGAGAAGAACGCATGCTGAGCCAAGTGGTTACCTGGATCGTTCATACCGTCGCGCACTGGGGCTATTCCGGTATTGTGGTGATGATGTTCCTCGAATCGTCATTTTTCCCTTTCCCCAGCGAGGTGGTCATTCCACCGGCCGGATATCTCGCCGCCGGCGGACAGATGTCCCTGCCGCTGGTAATCGGCGCCGGCATCGCCGGCAGCCTGCTGGGTGCGCTGTTCAACTACTGGCTGGCGATGTCCTGGGGACGGCGTTTTTTTGAAAGGTACGGCCGCTATTTTCTGGTCAGCGAAAAGACACTCACGCGGGCAGATGTTTTCTTCGATCGCCACGGCCATATCAGCACCTTTATCGGCCGCCTGCTGCCCGGCATCCGGCAGTACATTTCGCTGCCGGCCGGCCTGGCGCGCATGAATCTGTTTCTCTTTACGCTCTTCACCGCCATCGGCGCCGGCATCTGGGTGGTCGTGCTGGCGCTGCTGGGGTACTGGTTCGGTGGAAATCAGGCTTATATCATGCGGCATCTTCATCAAATCACCGCCGTGCTGCTGGTGCTGTGCGCGCTGCTGGCCGCGCTTTATGCATGGCGCTACCGCCAGAAAGCCAAAACACCGTAACCGCTCTTGATGTCAAGCCGCCAGCTGGGGCGTTTTGCCTCGCTGCGGTATTCCTACCCGCCCACCGGCCGGCGAAACCTGCGGCATGCCGCCGCAGAGCTTTCCCCGACTGCCCGGTTTCAACGATGCTCCGCCGGTTTCCCTACTGTCAAGCCCCTCTTGGGAAGCGCTTCCTCCCTCCTTCTTTACCTGGCATGCTCCTTGCTTTGAGCCGTTGTTGCCCGTTCACGATTTCAGGGTGCAATCCAGGTATTGCATTGGCAAAAATACTGCTTAAGATATCTGCAGAAAATCAACGGTTCAAGGAGGTGCGATGATGCTACCAACAAAACAACGACATTTCAGTTGGGAAGGCTGGATGCGCAACCTGGTGGTCATTGTGGCCGCTATCGGGCTGCTGACCGCACTTGCGGCCCCGGCCATGGCACAGGACAAGGCCATCGAAAGCCTGAAGCAGACCGGCAGGGCCTTTGCTTCGGTGGCCAAAAAGGTTTCACCGGCCGTGGTGTTCATCCAGGTGGAAAAATCCATCCACAGCCAGCCGGTGCAGGAATTTTTCCCGCCTTTCGGCGATGATTTCTTCCGCCGCTTTTTCGGTGAACCCATGCCGCGGAGGCATCCGCAATTCCGCCAGCCTCGTCAGCAGCATGTCGTGGCCCAGGGATCGGGATTTATCATCTCCGCCGACGGCTACATCATGACCAACAACCACGTGGTGGCCGGCGCCGACAAGGTGACGGTCAAACTGGAGGACGGGCGCAAGTTCACGGCCAAGGTGGTGGGAACCGACCCCCACTCCGACGTGGCCGTCGTCAAAATCAAAGCCCAAAACCTGCCGGTGCTGGCCATGGGCGATTCGGACAAACTCGAGGTCGGTGAATGGGTCATCGCCGTGGGCAACCCCTTCGGGCTCTCCCACACGATTACCGCCGGCATCGTCAGCGCCAAGGGCCGCAGCTCCATCGGCATTACGGACTACGAGAACTTCATTCAGACCGATGCCGCCATCAACCCGGGAAATTCCGGCGGCCCCCTGGTCAACCTGGACGGCCGGGCGGTGGGCATCAATACCGCCATTTACAGCCGCAGCGGCGGATACATGGGCATCGGTTTTGCCATTCCCATCAACATGGCGCGGGCCATCGCCAACCAACTCATCAAACACGGATCGGTGACGCGCGGCTATCTGGGCATTGCCATTCAGGACCTGAATTCGGATCTGGCCAAATCCTTTGGGCTGGCACCCGACAAGGGCGTGCTCATCGCCCAGGTGACCAAAGGCTCCCCGGCACAAAAGGCGGGTCTGAAGCGCGGCGATGTGATCATCGCCTTCGACGGCCAGCCGGTCACCAAGGTGGGGCCCTTCCGCAACCGTGTTTCGCTGAAGACGCCGGGAAGCCGCGTCAAGATCGTAGTGCTGCGTGACGGCAAGCAGAAAACCCTGACCGTTACCATCGGCAAGCTTCCGGAAAATGGCCTTCTGGCCAGTTCGTCTTCCGAGCAGTTGAAAAAACTGGGTCTCACCGTACAGGCCCTGACACCCGATCTGGCAAAACAGTTCGGCTATGAGGGCGACAGCGGCGTCGTCATCACCCAGGTCGATCCCGGATCCATCGCCGCCCTGGCCGGACTAAAGCCCGGCATCCTGATCCAGGAAGTCAACCGCCGGCCGGTGAAAACCACCGAGGATTTCAAGAAAGCGGTGGAAAAAACCCCGCCCCACGGCACGATCCTGATGCTGATCAAAGAGGGGCAGTATTCCCGTTACCTGGCGCTGCAGCTCGGATAGCCTCTGCGACAACCCCCCGGTTTTCGTCTACCGGCGGAAACCGGGGACCGCCCGCAGGGGTGCATTCTGCGCCTACATGAAAAACCGGATGATGTATTTCAGCGCCAGCAGGAGGATCACCAGACCGAGGATCAGTTTGATGGTTCCGGCCGGAAAGTACTTCTGGGCCCGGGCGCCGCAGTACATTCCCAGAAAGCCGCCGCAACCGAAAAGCGCCCCCAGCAGCCAGTCCGGCGCGATGGCCAGTCCGGCGTCGGCATACATGGGTGCAATAACCGTATAAAAGGCCACGCCGGCGATGGACGTCACAAAAGTCCCCAGCAATGCGGCACCGGCAATGGTGTAAACCGGCAGTCCCAGAATGGCGATCAGAAACGGTGCGACAATCGAGCCGCCGCCGATACCGTACGTACCGCTGACGATACCCACCGCCAACGTAATCAGTGCCAGCGTGAGGGTGTTGAAGGAAAATGTTTCGCCGTAAAAAGTATACGTGTAGCACGTGAGCGAAAATTTGACGGTCCGAATTGCGCCAAGTGGCTGCCGGGCCGCCCGCCGCTGGCTGGCGCGCGCATTGAATTTTTCCTCCAGCTCCCGCGTGCGGGCTTTGGCCGCCCCGGCACGCGGGGTCAGGTCGTAGAGCAGGCGCACGGCGATGTAAAGCAGTACACAGCCTACAAACAGCTTGAAGTTTCTGGGATCCGGAAGATAGCGGATCCGCAGGATGGCGCCGATAAAAACGCCCGGCAGCGTGCCGGCGATGATCACCCAGGCCAGCGGCCAGGCCATACGCCCCTCCCGGATGTAGCGGTATACCCCGCTGGGAATGGCCACGATGTTGTACACCAGATTGGTGGGGCTGACGGCCGGGCTGCTGAAACCCAGGAAGCTGATCTGAAAGGGCAGCAGCAGGAAAGCACCGGACACCCCGCCCATGGAGGTGAAAAAGGAAATGACGAAGGCCACCAGAAACGGTACGGGCGGAAAAACCTCGACACCGGATACCGGGAAAACCATGCCCCCTCCTTTCCAGACGTAGCCAGAATGCGGTCGCCCTCTTTGGGGCGCAATCAGATCAGCTTTTTTAGGTCGCCCCCCCTTTCTGGCTTTTCGTGGCCACCGCGTCAACCTTTTTTCGAATCCCTCCGACACTGCGTGAAACGCACCGGCCCTCCCCCGCCATAGGGCGTGCGCAATGCGACCTTCGCTAACCACCCTCAAAAGTTTTACCAGGGCACTTCAAGGGGCAGCGCCGGCTGCCCAGATGGCCTTCCATCGACGAAAAACTACCTGCGCTTTTCACGAAAATACTTGCCGCTGGGGCTGCTGTTGTTGACCTGGAGGCAAAAAACGGTCTATACGCATCACAAGGCCACACAGGCTCTCTGGCTGCGTACATACCGACCCTGTGAAGGATAACGCGGTCTTAGGACTCGCGCAAAAATAACGTCCCATTTTAAACGCCGATACATCCCGCCTGGCTGCCGCGCTTGGCGCGGGCAGGTGCCACAACGCCAAAAATCTGCGAACTTATTGTTGCGCGAGCCCAAAGGGCCCCGGCGATTGCTTCTACGGACTCGAATCGTAAGATAGACGATGCGTTCCAAACCGGCAAAAGAATCTGCCCAGCTACCTTCCAGTTTACGGCAAACGGCTATGCAACTCATCGTCATGATGGGGATCGTCTCCCTTTTCGGAGACATTACCTATGAAGGAGCGCGCAGCATCAGTGGCCCGTACCTGGCGGTACTGGGCGCCAGCGCCGGTATGGTGGGTCTGGTAGCCGGTACCGGTGAGTTTCTGGGCTACGCCTTGCGTCTGGTTTCCGGTTACCTGGCCGACCGCAGCCGGGCTTACTGGACGCTCACCTTCCTGGGTTACGGACTGATCTGCGCCATTCCCCTGCTGGCCTTGGCCGGCCACTGGCAGAGCGCCGCCCTGCTGTTGGTCGCCGAACGCATGGGCAAGGGCATCCGCACGCCAGCCCGCGACACCATTCTCTCGCACGCCACCATTCAGGTGGGTCGGGGCATGGGTTTCGGCATTCACGAAGCCCTGGACCAAACCGGTGCCGTGCTCGGCCCGTTGGTCTTTGCCGCCGCTTTCGCCCTGCAGGGCAGCTACCGGCAGGGATTTGCCTGGATGTGGGCTTCCGCCCTGCTGTGCCTGGCGGTGCTGTTCTGCGCCCGGCAAAAAGTACCTGCACCGGCGGCCCTGGAAAAGGACCAGGCGCCGGCCGCCGACGCGCAGCACAGCCGGCTACCGCGCATTTTCTGGACGTACAGCCTGTTTACCTTCCTGAGCGTGGCGGGGTTTGCCAGCTTCCAGATCATGGCCTATCATTTCAAGGTACGCGCCGTTTTAAGTGCAGCACAAATCCCAGTGCTCTACGCGGTTGCCATGGGCGTGGATGCCGTCGTCGCCTTGATCACGGGTCGTCTCTATGACCGCAGCGGCATGAAAATGCTGGCCACTGTCCCCCTGCTGACGGCGCCCATTCCCTTTCTGGCCTTCGGCAGCAACATCCCGGCAGCCGTTTGCAGTGTCATCCTGTGGGGGGCGGTCATGGGCATCCATGAAACCGTCATGCGCGCAGCCCTTGCCGACCTGACCCCGCTCTCCCACCGCGGCCGGGCCTATGGCATTTTCAACAGCATTTACGGTGCCGGCTGGTTCCTGGGCAGTACACTCATGGGGCTGCTCTACGATCAATCCATCACCCTGCTGATTATCTTTGCGGTGGCCTGCGAGGCGGCCGCCATTCCCTCCCTGGCGGCACTTGTTCGCAGAAAGAAATTTAACGGCGGTATAAACAGGAAGCATTGACAGGTCCGGCCGGATAGCTGCGTTGGTGCTCAATCAACAGCGTTTCCGGTTTCACAGGCGCTTTTCAGCGTTTCGGTGATCCGCAGCGGATAGCCTCCTGATGCGGCGGCCAGCTGCAGGATGCGTGCTTCGTCCCAGTCCAGGGCGTGTTCGGCTGCAAAACGGCGAAAGCACTCCACCGCCTGGGAGTGCTTCAGGTTTTGCAGTTTGAGCAGCGCCCCGGCGCCCAGTGCGGCCCGCAGCGCAAAGAGATCTTCCGCGGAAAGAAAGCTTTCCGCAATGGCCACCAACCGGAAGCGGTCGGCAAAAACGAGTTCCTGCAGAAAAGCCAGCCGCTGGGGGGTAACGGTTTCCACATTGTCTAAAACAATCACCGGCGGCCGGTCGTACACCAATTCCACTTCCAGCAGCATTCGGCGGGCGACTCTATGGCTTCGGCGCACCGGTTTCGCGGCCGCTTCCCGGGTGGGCTGCAGCTGTTTGAGCAGCTGGCTGCAGACAGCGGCCGGCGGACGTGAAAAATCCGTGAAAAAAAAAGGCCGGCGGCAGCAGACGGTGCGTGCCGCCTGACGCAGCAGGCGGGTGCGGCCGCTGCCGTACTTTCCCGTAACCACCAGATTGCGCCCCTGCGCCAGCGTTTTCGCAATGACGCGCATTTCGCATCGGCGCCCCACAAAGCAGGGTATGTTCATCGGTTGGCGGGCTCCATGTGGCTCGATGTCCGGCTGCCGCGCCGATGCGGCCCGGTTTTCAATATTCCATCCAACCGGAAAAGCGCACAACCGCATGGCGTGGGGCGCGCTGTTCGTCTCCCGGTGGATCCGGACGCGCCTGCCAGGCCGCTTTGCGCAGGTATTCGGAGAGCTCCCACTCCAGCAGCCCCAGCCCGGCGGCCTGTGTGCGGCACAAAAAATCCTTCAGCTGCGCCCCGGGCTGCATGGCCATGGCGGCGGCAAAGTGTTTGAGGCACAGCCCGTGGCCGGCCGCGTACTGTGCCTGGTGATGCGGCAACGTCAGCATGCGGAACAGCAGTCGGAGGGTCCGTTCACCGGCGACGTCCAACCGCCGGCAGACCGGGCAGTTGGGACCACGGGCCAGGGATTGACGCGCCAGGCGTGTGTCGCTGTCGCTGAGTCTAAACAGGCGCCCAAAGGCCCCTTGCAGGTCTCTGAAACACGTCGGCGGCGGCTTTTGACGCAGTTTCCCGAGGGCGAAGTTCACCTGCATACCGGCCAGCTGCAGCATGTTTCGCAGCACCCGCCGGGTCAGCCGGGGACCGGCGGTGTGCAACAGCGCCCACACATGCCGCGGACAGCGCGGCAACAGGTCCTCGATTTTATCTTCGCGCCCGCCGGTGCTTTCGAACCAGACCGCCCAGGTACGCCAGACGCGGCCCACCGCCAGGCACACCGGGCAGGCATCACGGCGCTCCAGGTCTTTTTGCAGCCCATCGACACTTTCCACCGGCACGCTTGGGGTTCCGCTGGCGGCCGACGGCAGAAAACCACCCAGGCCGTCGTCATGGCCCACTGTTGCATGCAGCGCATCGGCACGCCATGCCTTGCGGCTTTCGGCCGGCGCCGGCCCATCATTTGCAGCGGCCGCAAACACGGATGCCAGCCGCTGTGCGTGTATATCCAGCAGCATTGCCAGCACATCATCGGCCAAGTGCGGAGCGATCTGCTGCAAATGGGGCAGACAGAGCATCCCGGGATGGCCGTACTGCCGCTGCACGTGTGCCTCTTTGAGGAGCTTGGCCAGGAAGAAAACCGCCCGCCCGGCGCTTTCGGAACGACTCGTACAGGCCGGGCACAGCCGGGTCGCATCGCCGTCGGCAAGGCCCGGCGGCAGCGGGCGGCCGCCCGCTGACCGCAGGGCTTCATATATGCGCCGGCTGACGATCTGGTGTACGAAAGCCGCCTGGTGCAGACCGTTGGTATAATGCACCAGATAATGCCCATGGGCACTGCAGAAGCCGAGGCTGGCCGTCAGCTTATCGATCACCTCCAGCAGGGTGTAGCCCTCGTGCAGAAAACCAAAAAAGTAGTCGCGTTCGCATCCCGCGGTCAGCCGGCAGACGGGGCAACCCCTTTTTTCCAGTACGTGTTTGAGTTCCAGTTCGGTAAACCCGGGTTCGGGAACCCGCCGCCGGACGAAAAAATCCCGCAGCCGGTTTTTCCCTTTCACCGTCGGCGGCACCTGTTTTTCCACGGAGTCCTTCACGGTTTTCCGCCTGTACCTGTTTGGATTGCGGCCGCATGAAATAAAAACCCGCCCTGCGGGTCCGGGCGGGAAGGAAAAAACTGACTTCGGGAAAAAATAGCCTGCGCAGATGTCTTCCGCCCGGGGCCTTGAATAAGCTTCCCCGCAGCAGAAGTCATCACTGCGGCCCTTGTTTGCAAGAGCGCAGGGTTCGGGCAGACTTCTTTGCCCTCAAGCACGCTTTGACGCTTGATTGTATCTAACCGGCGGCACTTGTCAAGCGCTTTTGCAACGCCCCAAATCGTGAAGGGCCAAGCTTTCCCGCCCTGAGTAAAGGCGGCATCGAAAATAGGTGCAGATCACAAACAGACGACCGGCCGGCATGTCCCGCTTTTGCGTCCGGCACATGCCTGCCGGGGGATTTGAAAAACGATTTCCCCCTTTCACCTTTCCCGCGGCGGATATCCCCGGTCATTGACACCCCGGCCCTTTATCGTTATACTCGGATATTTTAAAACAACCCCGGGAACCGCTGCGGGCCCGATTCGCCATTCCTGCAGCCAGCCGCATAAGAGCAAATGAGGTTTGCGATGAAGCCAGACCAACCACAGACCGCGCCACCTGCCGA
Organism: Desulfobacterales bacterium; assembly: GCA_026984935.1. Lineage (GTDB taxonomy): Bacteria > Desulfobacterota > Desulfobacteria > Desulfobacterales > JALSRD01 > JALSRD01. The sequence continues at coordinate 63,893 of JALSRD010000073.1, read as the reverse complement.
CGCCTCCGCACGCCGCGCCGTGCGGCCGGTCATCTGCTATCCGACCGACACCCTGCCGCTGCCGGACATGGCGCTGTACCGCACCGCGCGGGAAAAAACAGAAAAGATCGCCGAGGTTATGGTCCCACCCCGCGATGCGCGCTGTTTTCGCGTGCCGGCAGGCCATTTCTTCCGCATCATCAGCGTCGAAGGCCCGCAAGTGGGCGACCTGAACCTCTGGAGCGCCGACAATCTTGGCGAACGCTTCTATTCCGGCAAGACCCGTGCGCTGCATGGCACGCACCTTTCCACCGGCGACAGAATATGGTCGTGCTTCCCGTACTTTCGCCCCATGGCCACGATCACCGCCGACACGCTGGACTGGTACGGCTTCGATGAATTCGGCGCCAGCGTTCACGACGTGATCGGCACACGCTGCGATCCTTACACGCACAACCTTCTGTCCGGCGGCCAGTACCACCACTGCTGCCATTCCAACCTCACACGTGCACTGGCGGTCGAGACCGGAATGCCGCTGGCCAAAGCCGAAGCGTATGTGCACGACGTGCTGAACGTCTTCATGTGCACAGGCTTTGCCCGGGACAGCGGCCAGTATTTCATGAAAGCGAGTCCCGTGCGCCCCGGCGACTTTCTGGAGTTTTTTGCCGAAATCGGGCTTCTGGGTGCGCTCTCGGCCTGTCCGGGGGGCGACTGCAGCGCCGAGCATTCCAGCGATAAAGCCCGCTGCTACCCCCTTCTGGTGGAGATCCTGCGCCCGGCCGACGGCCTGCTTTCCGGCTGGCGGCCGCCGGCGCCCAACGGCTACGACCGCTCACACGGGGCCTGAGCTCCAGCAGGACATCCTGGGCGCTGTACAAAATCGGGCCGACTGCCGGGCCGGGCGTTCAGCGCCGTTGCAGGAGGGCCGGCGGAGTCGGCCGGAGGGCGGTGCACCGGCGCCGGCATCCCCGTTTTCCGGGTCAAACGCCGGACGTGTTCCGGTATTTCCGGGATTTTGCCCCCGGCGCGCATGCGGCACCCCGGCCGCCTTCGAATATCGTGCGGTACAAGTCCTCGCCATAGCTGGTCGGCAGCGGTTCTCCGGGGGTCAATTTAAACGTCCGCACACCGTCGGCGCGTCTTTCCGCCCGCAAAAACATGATATTCGGCCGGCCCTGTTCAAAAAAGCCATGCGCGAACTCATAAAAATGCGTTACGAAGAAAACCTTGATGCCCTTTTCCACCAGCGCGCTGACGATCTGCCGGGCAATCTCGGAGCCCTCTCTTTCGTTGGTGGCGGCGAATGACTCGTTGAACAAAACAATGGAATCGAGCGTGATGCGGCTGACGATCTCGTTCATTCGGCCGAGTTCCTCATCCAGCTTGCCGCTTTGCATGCTGGCATCTTCCTCCCTGCGGTAGTGCGTGAAAAAGCCGCTGCACACATTCGCGCCAAAAGACTCGGCCGGCACGAACATTCCGCATTGCATCATCAACTGGGCCAGCCCGATACTGCGCAAAAAAGTGGATTTGCCGCCCTGGTTGGCGCCGGTGATGATCACCAGGTCCTTGTCATCGGCGTTGATTGCGTTGCCCACGACGCTTTTTTGCAGGGTCAGCGCCAGGCAGACATCGTACAGCCCGGTAAAGTGGTGTCGGCGTTCTCCGGACGCTGCGGGCACAGGGAAGGTGATCGGCGCCTGGATGCGGGCAAGTTGCCCGTACAGATTCAGACATCCGATATAAAAGGCCAATTCGACGCGCAGCATGTTGAAAAAGCAATCGATGTGATCAGCGGACTGGGCCAGCGCATTGGCCGCCAGGTTGATGCCCCGGTCTTTCAGCTTGCCGAGCGCTCTGGCGCCGCTGTCGTCACGGCGCGGAATGCTGAAGGAATAGACGGGAGCCTTTTTGGAAAAAACCCGCTTCATCCAGCCGCGGCCTGACTGGTTGGGCTTGCGCAGGACGTAATGGGCGCCTTCATTTCCCGGTCCCAGTTCAGCGCTGAGCAGAACGCCATCACGAAATTTAAGATCGTGCAGATGATTCTCGACGACAGAGAAATATGCGTCGTCCAGTTCCTGTGTGATCATCGCGAAAAAGCGCGTAAACCCCTCCGACTCGAATTTCCCGGCGGATTCGCCGGCAATGCGGCGCAGTTTTTTCAGCAGCCCGACGAACATCTCCAACATGCCGATGGCGCTGCTCAGTATGCCGCCGGGATAGCGCGTGAAAATGCCCAGCCAGTGCTTTTTTTTATTGTCGTGGGATTGCACGGTGATGTCATAGATCTCCCTGACCACTTCCGGCTTGTGCAGGCAATCCTTGAGAACATGCTGCCGGTAGCGGATGACCTCCAGATCGTTTTCACCCGACAAGACCGCCTTTTTCACGATTTTGGACAGGAAAGCGTCCTCCTGGGCCATGGCCTCGAAAAGGGTGTCCAGTTCCAGGTCCTGCCGCAGGGCCTCCTCGTTGGGCGGCAACGGCTGCTGCGGGTCGAAATCCCGGTTGCGGTACATGAGGAAGGCCTTCATGACGGGATGCGCTCCTTGAGACCGTCGTATGTGAGACGGTATTTCTCGGCGATGGATATCGCAAAGGCCAGGCCGTCAGCGGGCTTTCGCTCAATTTTATAGGTCCGCAGGGCGGGGTTTCCGGGCACGACCGTACTCACCATACTGACGGTTTGTGCGCCCAAAGACGCCAGTTCATCAATAAAGGTGACATAAACGCACAACAGATCCAGCTGTATGATGCGCTCCAGGATTTTCCTGCTGAGCACGCGCGCGTCCTGCAGCGCCGTGGACGAAAATATTTCATTGATCAGGATGATGCTGTCCGGTGTGGCCTGCTCGATGATGGCGTGAATCCGGACCAGATCATCCTGCAGCTTGCCGCGCAGATTCGTGATGTCCTCCACTTTTTCAAAATGCGTGAAAATTCCGTCGCACAGGAAGAGCTGCGCCCGTCGGCCGGGCACGGGACAGCCCAGGCTGGCCAGATAGTGCAACTGGCCAAAAGTCCGGGCAAAGGTTGTTTTGCCGCCCTGGTTGGGCCCGGAAACGACAAATATGCGCTCTTTGCCCTTCAGGTAAAAATCGTTGCATACGATGGGCGACTTGTCAGCCAGAAGCTTGTCTGCCAGTGCCAAATCGAAACCCTGGTCGTCATAGACTTCCTTGCCCCGGCGGGTCACCCGGGGATAGCAGAAGGGCAGCCCCGCGCATTTGAATTTCGCGATATGTTCCAGGTAGGCGACATAAAACTGGATTTCGCGATCAAAAACACGGATGGTTTCATCCGGAAAACCGCGATGCTGCGCGCAAAAGTGATCAAGATGCGAAAAGACTTCCGGGTACAGTTTAGCCACCAGATCCAGTATCTGTGCCTCCACGTGGTTCATACCCGACTGAACGGGGAGTTCAATTTTGTAGTCCTTTACCGCTCCCTGTTTGAATTTTCTAAAGGTCGCCTCCACTTCCACGCTGTAGTTTATTTCACCTGCATACCGGCGCACGTTGACGTGATCGCCCTTGATGCGCACGCAGTATTTTACCGTGGACAAATCGTTTTTCACCTTTTGGGTGTCCGCCGCAAGCGCCGTAAAAGCGTCTGATTGGACATACTCCGCCACATAGGCGCGAAAAGCCATAAGGCCACGCGATCGTATGCCGGACCGGGACAGGTCATGCGACAGTGAACGCACAGCGTCACAGTAGATTTCCACAGCCTCCAGGAACCAGCCTTGCTGATGGAGTTTGTAGTAAAGCCGCTCGATCATGGCAAGATATCGGCGCATGTTGACCATTTTCTCCGAAAAAGCCTTGATGTGGGCCAGCAGGGTCTCATCCTGCAGGTCGCGCATGGTCTCCTGGCGGTAGGCAATCGTTTGGATATCTCTCAGGGGGGTGTAGAAAAAGGGTTTCAGACGGTACACCTGCCGGCCGGCCGTGATACGATCGACAATCTGGTCGAGGTTCAGGTCCGCAAAAAATTCGGGGACTGAGGCCGTTTCCCGTTTGGTACCGTCTGTCGTTTTTTCGAACAATATGCTATGAAAACCCATGTCGTCCCCCCGGCCAAAAACTTACAGAGAAAATCCATGCGCCTGACAGACCTGGACCAAAATCACCGACGGGCGCTGCTGAGCCGCCTGCACCGCATCGATGACCTGCTGATTGAACTGGAGCGCTGCCTGGATCCTGCTGGCGGCTCGATTTTCAGTCCGTCTCCGGCGGGTCTGACCCTTTCACAGCAGCAGGAAATCGGGCAGCGCGTTAAAAAAAGCCGTCGTCGTTTTCACGCTTATGTCAGGCGCCAGGGCCTCGACGTACCATCTCCTCCATCCCGCGCCGCACCGACGATCCGCAGCGCCGTAAGTTCCATGGCCATGCTGGCCGAAGAGCTGCGGCCCGACCGGATGCGGGCGTACGGCCGCCTGTCGGCGAATGACCGCTGTGCCCTGGAAGCTGCCGCGGATGTTTTGCAGGACATGCTGGGCGAAATCCGTACCTGCCTTTCAAAGGTTCTCAAGACGCCATGAGCGACAGCAGCGGCCGCCAGCCGCTGCACCAGCCCACCGCGCAAATCAGGGCGGCCCGGTCGGCATCCGTAGCCGCAGCGCGGTTTTCGTAGCGAAATGACAGGGCGTAGCGCCGCATGCGCCGCGCAATCTGGGCTACCCGTTCGGCGTGCAGTTCCAGATCGGCCACACGTTTTTGCCGCATGTCGTCAAGCAAATGCCGCCGGCAGCGCGAAGCGGCGTTGTTTGCCGCACAGATGCCGCAGACGGCCGGCCGCCAGCCGGGGGCGGTGGCCTGCACGAAACTGCGGAAATTTTCCGCTTCGGCCCCCTGGCGGATCAGCTCCGGCCGGGCAGGCGCGCGGCTGTCGGCCTTGTACCGCATCTCGCATAAAATACAGGGTCCTTTTCGCTTCAGAGCATGCACCGTCCGCAGGGGCCTTCCGGGCCCGCGGCGTGCAAACGCCGCACGCGCCCGCCGCATGAGATCGTCATACAGAATCGCCGGGCCGTGCAGGTAGCCCCCACGGAAGGCCGCTTCCACTTGGATGAAGCCCCAGGCGTGGCGCCCGCACATGCCCCAGGCCCTGTGCAGGCGCACGCGCGTGGCGGAAGACATGATGGCGCCCTGGATGAACCACCACAGGAAATAAATTTCGCCGACGGAAAGGGCGGTTTGGGAAGCCGTGCCGGATAAGCCGCTCACCGTCATGTCGCTGCCCCTACACCGACACGCCACGGGCTGTATCCAGCACTCTCCGGACCGTCTTCGCCAGATCCGCCCTGACCATGGGTTTGTATGCAAAGGCCTTGATGCCGATGCCGGCCGCCGACTGTTCTGAAATCCGGTTGCTGTACCCCGTGCACAGGATCACCGGGATTTCGGGCCGGATGCGCATCAACTCCTGCGCCAGCTTGTCACCGGTCATGTTGGGCATCGTCATGTCCGTAATCACAAGATCGAAATCGCGGGCTTTTTTCTCGAAAAGGGCCAGCGCTTCCAGGCTGCTGGTGCGCGTGGTTACGTTATACCCCAGTTTTTCGAGAATCCGGGCGCCGATTTTGACGATCGGTGCTTCATCATCGATGAGCAAAATGTGCTCGGTCCCGCCGGGCAGCATTCCCGCACCCACAACCCTCCCGGGCGACTGTTTTTCGATAATCGGAAGATAGATGGAAAAGCGGGCGCCCCCGCCCGGTTTGCTGTCTACTGCGATCTTGCCGCCGCGGCTTTCAACGATCCCGTGCACCAGGGCCAGCCCCATGCCCGTGCCCTTGCCGACTTCCTTGGTGGTGAAATAGGGCTCGAAAATCGCGTCGATGATTTCAGGTGGAATGCCCGTGCCCGTGTCCGATACCCTGATTTGCATATAAGTGCCCGGATTCAAATCAATGCCCGGTATTTCGGCCGTGTCCCGGACGACGAAATCACGGATGTCGACAGACAATACGCCGCCCTCCTTCTCCATGGCATGGGCGGCATTGGTGCAAAGATTCATGAGCACCTGGTGGACCTGTGTGGCACTGGCCAAAACCAGGGCATCGCTTTGAATCCGTGACCGGATTTCAATGGTCGCGGGAATGGAAGAGCGCAGGAATTTGATCACTTCCCTGGCGATGGGGCTGACCTGGATGGGTTTGGCGTCTTCATCTGTCTGGCGCGCAAAAGTGAGGATCTGCCGGACCAGCTGTTTGGCGCGCCCTCCGGCCGCCAGGACTTCCTCCAAATGATTTTCCATCCGCGATCCGCTTTCGGCGTCGTCTTTGGCCAGCTCCGTATATCCGATGATTGCGGACAGAATGTTGTTGAAGTCATGTGCGATACCACCGGCCAGGGTACCGATGGACTCCATTTTCTGGGCTTGCCGCAGCTTTTTCTGCATTTCCTGCTGGGCGGCTTCAATGCGCTTGCGTTCGGTAATGTCCCGGATCATACCGATGGCGTGCCATTTGCCCTGGATTTCCACAGCCGACAGGGAAAGTTCAATGGGAAACACGGTGCCGTCTTTTCTAACCGCCGTCAGTTCGACGATGTTATCGATAAATGCGCCTGCGCCGGTTTTTTTAAACTTCGCATGGGCACTGTGGAAGCGCGCAGCGAAATCCGGCCCCACCAAAACGGAGTGCAGCGCCTTTCCCAGTATCTCCTGGTGCAAGTACCCAAAAATACGCTCCGCCGCCTCATTGAAAAACGAGACATTGCCGTGATCATCCATCATGATGATGGCGTCCTGGGCAGAAGCCGTAATGCGGCGCAGCTTCTCTTCACTTTCCTTGAGGGCGGCTTCGGCCAGCTTGCGGTCGTTGATGTCGATCACGATGCCCTCGTAATGGGTGACCTGTCCGTTAGGATCGAAACACGCCCGTGTACTGTTGGAGACCCACATCTGGGATCCGTCCTTACGCCGGATTTTAAACTCCATGTTCTCCACGTTCCCGGACTTGAAAAGCCGCCGCTGGTATTGGCGCCGGTCTTCGGGATTTACATAGTACTGCTCCGCAATATCTGAAATGCCGGCGATCAGAGCATCGGGGGATGCATAGCCGAGCATGCGTGCAAACGCCGGGTTGACCTCCAGGAAACGTCCCTCCGGCGTACTTTGGAAAAAACCGACAACCGAATTTTCAAAGATATTGCGGTATTTTTCCTCACTTTTCCGCAGCGCGGCTTCGGAGCGTTTGCGGTCGGTAATATCCCGGGTGATCGTCAGGATAACATCCTCATTGTTGATCCGCAAAAGCCGGGCGGATATCAAACCCACATGGATTTTCCCCTTTTTGTCCACAAACTGGGCTTCCAGATTTTCCACGATACCCGTTTTGGACAGCCCCTGGACCAAACGCCCTCGGTCATCAGCGTTTTTCCAAATATTCAGGGCGATGGCCGTTTTCCCGATGGTTTCCTCGCGCGTGTATCCCATAATCTGGGTGAATCCCGCGTTGATGTCGATGTACATTCCGTCGGAAGCCCGGCTGAGGTTAATCGCGTCAGGGCTCGTATGAAATGCCTGCCGAAAACGTTCCTCGCTCTCTGCCAGCGCCTTCAGGGCGCTTTTTCGTTCGGACTTCGCACGCTCTAATTCCTCAATCCTCTTTTCCAATTGTGCATAAGTCGGCTTTGAAGACATGGTGCGTACCTTGTTCTTATGGACAGGCATGTATGCCAAATACCTGCATTACAGGGGCAATCTAACCGCACTGCAGCCTATCGGCGACAGGGAAAACCCGGGCGGATGCATATCCGCCAATGTCTATCATACTTAATTTTGGGCCTTTGGCCCCGTGCGTGCCGGCACGCTTTTCATTCCAGGAAATCATCCCGCACCGGAGAAAAAACTTCGATGGCCACCGCGTCTTCCAGAACGTCCACGGCATGCTCGACGCCTCCGGGTATGCACCAGCTGTCACCGCTGTGCGCTTCCCACGCCCGGCCCTGGCACTTGAGCCGCAGCTTGCCGGACAGCAGAATGCCGGTCTGTTCATGGAGGTGGGTGTGTGATGGAATCGCGGCCCCTTGCGCCAGGTCAAACCGCCCCATCAGGGTTTTATCGCCATGCACCAGGGTTTGCAGAAAAACCCCTTCTACAATCTGCCGTCTGTCTGCCGCTCCCTTTTTGCGGAACATCATTGCACGCCTCCTTCTTCAGATGTCGTAACACCGGGAAAACCCAGCCGATCACCGGCCCTATATCGCCCGCACGGACCCAAATGCCCATCGGGATGTTCGCACCCTGCTTCTGCGTCGTCAAGATATTTGGCCCGCCTAAACTTCTCCCCCAGACCTCACACAGATTCAGGCGCGCGAAGCCAGGACGATGCTTACCAGCACGGCAACACCGCCCACAATACCCGCTGTCGTCAGATGTTCATGATAAACAAGATATCCGATGGCCACACCGCAGACGGGTTCAAACAGGGATGCCGTAGAGCTGACCTGTGCCGAAATATAATGCTGCCCCTTGTAGAGCAGCGTAAAGGGAATGGCCATGGAAATGGTCCCGATGAGCACCAGAAAGGGCAAATTCTTCAGAAAGCGCGCGTCCGGGGCGACAAAGGCCCAGGGTATCAGAACCAGGGCCATGAACAGCCCGCCCCACATGGTCTCGGCAATGGCCGTCAACCGCCCGCTGAGTTTGCGGCCGATCAGAAATACACCGGAGAAACTGAACCCTGATGCCAGACTGCTGACGATACCGGCAAACTCTTCCGAACGTGTCTGAATGAGCTTACGGGGATCGGCGATCAAGGCAATTCCGGCCAGGCCGATGATGACGGCCAGCCATGCCCGGCTGGAATTTTTCTCCTTGAGAACGACTGGTGCGAAGATGGCCACATAAATGGGGGCCGTATAGTTCAGCAGTACGGCCTTGGCCACGGACGTATGCAAAATGCCGAAAAAATAAAAAACCGAGCTGCCGCACATGGCAAGCCCCAGGCCCGCCAGCAGAAGCCATTCCCTGCCTGTCGCTTTTCCGACGGCCAAGGTGCGTTTTTTGTACCCAGACGTCTGCATGATGAGGACCAGCACAATACTGCAAAACAGGGCCCGGTAAAACGCGATGTTCAAAGGAGAGTATGCATCCACTGACCGGACCCAGATGGGCAGCAAAGCAAATAAAAAGGCCGCCGTCATCGTAAAGAGGACTCCCTGAATCCGTAAGCGGGTTGTGCTCTGAACGTCTTTTCGCGTCTTTTGCATATTGATGGCGGTAGCCCCTGCGCTGAAACTTCTGTAGCAGGGAGCCAATATGACATTTTCGGCCCGCTGAATCAATCCCAACGGTTCACGGCACGCCGACCGCCGGGCGATAAAAATGCCCATCGCCCATTGGGCGGGTCCGCCGGGGTTGACCGGAACATATTTGGGCCGTACGGACGGTGGAAACCGGCCGGGGCAGGCCTGTGCGGGAAATTGGGTGGAAAAAATCGCCCGGCAGCGAACGGACACGGCCGGTTTCGGCGGGCACGCCCGCAAACCGCTACCGGATATGAACGGTCCCACCGGTCACCCGCCTTGTTCGGCGAGTCTACGGGATTTCGCGGCCGGCCAGCCAGGAGGCTCTCCGGCCGTATGGTCAGGAATCTATCCGTCCCGCAGCGTTTTCAATTTTTCCAGGGTGTGCTCCGGATCCGGCCGAACCGTATAATCCGTGCTGATTTCAGCGTAGCGGAGAATGCCCTGGGGATCGACGATCAGGCGCGCGGACAACGGCAGCGTCCAGGAATCATCCCCATTGTGTGCCGGCACGTCGATGCCGAACTGCAGGTAGACCTTGCGCAGATCTTCGGGCACCTGGTATTTGATGCCGTAGCGTGCCGCCGTTTGGTTGCCCGGATCGCTCAGCAGTTCGAAGGCCAGTTTTTTTTCTTCCTGCAGGGCACGGTTAAAGGCCACGGCCTGGGGGGAAATCGCCACCAGGGAGGCTCCCAGTGCCGTAAAGCGGTCGGCTGTTTCTCCAAGAGCATCCAGCTCCAGGTTGCAGTAGGGTCACCATTTGCCGCGATAAAACGACAGCACCACGGGCCCGCGGGCGACCAGGCTTTCCAGGCTGACAGGTTCGCCGGATGTGTTTTCGAGGGCAAAGGCCGGCGCCCGCTCGCCTACCTTGACGGCTTTATCCAAAATCCCCGAATCCGCCAGTTCACGTGTGGCCCGATGCATGATTGCCAGCGCCTCTGCTGGTGCCTGAGCCTCCATTTCTTTTTTGAACGCATCCATTTTTGCCTGCAATGCCATGATGTTCTCCCTTCGTTAAGGTATATGGCACAATGTATGACCGGGTATGTGGCTGTCAAGCGCGGACCTGCCGCTGCCGTACCAAATGGCAAGGGGTGGCAACCTTTTGTCGTTACCACCCCCTACGTCTCGTATTTTGAAGCTATCGCCGGCGGCGCGTGCCGCACATGCTCATTTCCTGCGTGAACTGAGCTCCGGAAAATCGCGGTAGAAAAATTCGTTGGGGTTGCGTCCGGTGCCCTGTTCGCTGCGCTTGGTCTCGTTCTCTCTGAGCTCAACCCGCCGGATCTTGCCGCTGATGGTTTTGGGCACCTCGGGTACGAACTCGATGATGCGCGGGATCTTGAACTTGGGCAGCACCTCGATGGTGTGTTTGAACAGGTCCAGCGCCAGTTCCCGGCCCGCCTCGTGGCCCGGCGCCAGAATGACATAGGCCTTGACCAGCTGATAGCGCTCGGGGTCCGGCACTCCCACGACCGCCGCTTCGGTCACCGCCGGATGCTCCACTAAGGCGCTTTCCACCTCGAAAGGCCCCACCCGGTAATCCGAAGATTTGATCACATCATCGGCACGGCCGTAAAACCACCAGTAGCCATCCTCGTCGATGTAGGCCCGGTCACCGGTAAAATAACAGTCGTTGTCAAAAACGTCTTTCATCTTTTCCGGGCTGCCGATGTATTCCTTGAACAGACCCAGGGCCCGCCAGCGGTTCAGGCGCACCACGATGTGTCCCGGCTCGTCCGGCTGCCGCACTGCGTTGCCATCGTCGTCCAAAATGGCCATGTCGTACATGAATGACGGGCGCCCGAAGGAACCGGCCTTCATCTTGCCGGTCATCCAGGGCGGATTGCCGATCATGGCCGTGGACTCGGTCTGTCCATAGAAATCCCGGATCTCAGTGCCCGTGGCTTTTTGCCACTGTTGAATCACCTCCGGGTTCAGGGGTTCTCCGGCGCTTACGGACTGCCGCAGGGCGGAAAAATCGAATTTTTCCAGATCCTGCCCGATGAACATGCGCCACGCGGTGGGCGGCGCGCAGAAAGTGGTGACCCCGTATTTGCAGACCGCCTTCAGGTATTTTTCGGCATCCAGGGTGGTAAAATAGAACCCTGTGGCGGTGGCCCCGACGTTCAGGGGACCGAAAAAGCTGCTCCAGCCCCATTTGGCCCAGCCCGGCGCACTGAGATTATGATGCACATCAGCCGGCCGCAACCCGATCATCACCGCCGTGGACAGATGCCCCACGGGGTAAGAAACCATGGTATGCCCGACCCGTTTGGGGAGACCGGTGGTGCCCGAAGTGAAAAAACAAAACGAGAGATCGTCCGCGCGGGTTTGGGCAGGCTCCGCCGTATCGGCCTCGTTCTCCGACGCGGCATAGTCGTTCCAACCCTCCCTGTGGCCCAGAAGGATGTTGACCTTGGGCTGGCTGCCGCTGTTTTTGAGGGCGGTTTCGACGATTTCCGCCGAGGCTTCGTCGGCGAGGATCACATCCGGCGCATAGGCCTCGAAACGGAACTGCAGCTCCCGGGCCGTCATGGTGGTCGCCGTGGGAACGATGATCAGCCCGCCTTTAACGCAGGCCAGGCTGGCGAACCAGGTTTCCGGGACGATGGGGATCATCATGTAGACGTTGTCGCCTTTCTGCACCCCGTATTTGCGCAGGTAGTTCAACGCCTGGTTGCTGCGGCGGGCCATCTGGCCGAAGGAAAAACGCGCCTCCCGGCCACTTTCCAGGTCCGCCCAGACCAGTCCGGGCTTGTCCGGATGCTGCCGCACATGCAGGCCTTCGAAAATATCGGCAGCCCAGTTAAAGTGCTCGGGCAGCTGTGTGTGGTTGAGGTCTTCAAACAGTTCCCTGGCAGCCTGTTCCTTGTCAGGGGAGTCCTCCATCATGTTAAGATCCATGACCCGTCGATAAAAGTTCTCCAAACCCATTTCCCCTCCCTTAACCTTAAGTTTTAATTTGCATCCGTATCTGAGAAAAGTCCAGTTACGGATCAGCTGCCTGCTCCCTACCTTCGCGGAGCCAAGCAGCAACAAGTACTCCTGCAGCTGTAAAATGTCAATGGTTATTCTGAATACTTCCGCGCCGGCAGCCCACATGTTGCAGGTCGGTCCAACATCCCACGCTTTTTTGGCAGATGCGGCGGCAAAAAATCCTTTAAACGATGTTATCCATGAAATAAAATGGTAATTTCTTTGGTTTGCGTTAAAATTTACCCGTCAAACTTTCGAAAAATACAAAGTATTGTGTTGACATTGAACCTGATTTCCCCTATCCGGAATACATACGCGTATCTGTCGAAAAGGATTGTCTTAAACCGGCGCCGGGGTTTGGCACTTTTTCATCTATTCCTCTTTGCAAGGGCATCTTCGATAAGCATGAAAATCGACGAAAACACAGTTGCTATCATCCGCCATCTGCGCGACGGCCGCAAATCGTTTAAAAAAATCGCCGACGACCTGGGAATTTCCGAAAACACGGTCAGGACGCGCGTTAAAAAAATGACCGAGGAAGGGCTGCTGGAAATCACCGGCCTGGTCAACCCCGAAGCCGTGCCGCGTCTCAAACCAGTCATCATCGGTGTCAAGCTGCGCACAACCGACATGTTCAAAAAAGGCAAGGAATTCAGCCGACTGAAGGGCGTGGTGTCGGTCAGCGTGGTCACCGGACGCTACGATTTGATGCTGCTGGTACTTTTTACCCGTAATTACAGCCTGCAGGAATTTTACGCCGAAGAAGTTTCGCAGATAAGTGATGTCCGTTCCCTGGAAACCTTTGTGATTTACAAAAGCTACAATCTGATGGTTCCTTTCATTCACTAGCCGCATTGGGCACCGGCACGACGGATGCCCGAGGTTTGCCGTTTTGCATCACCGCTGCTCCGAACGCCAACGATTCATCTACAGGAGGTAAGGCCATGAAAGAACTCAGTGAATTGAAATTTGCCGATGACGTGCGCTACGCCGAAGATCATGAATGGGCGAAACTGGAGGGAGATACCGTCACCGTGGGGATTTCCGACTACGCCCAGGACCAGCTGGGAGATATTGTCTTCGTCGAACTGCCCCAGGTGGGAGACAGCTTTGCCAAGGGGGACGAGTTCGGCACGGTGGAGTCCGTCAAGGCGGTATCGGAGCTTTACATGCCGGTGGGCGGCGAAATCGTGGCTATCAACGAAGCCCTTGAAGACAGCCCCGAATCGGTCAACAACGCGCCATACACCGACGGCTGGATGATCAAGGTCAATCCGAGCAACCCCGCTGACTATGACAGCCTGATGGACCGCGAGGCGTACCTTGAAAAATTGAAAGGACAGGAAGAATGAGATATCTACCGCATACCGACGAAGAGATCCGCGACATGCTGCAGGTCGTCGGCGCCGCCGATCTCGACGGCCTGTTCGCCTCCATCCCGCGGAACTGTCGCCGCTCCGGGGATATGGATCTGCCGGAAGCCATGAGCGAATGGGATCTGAACCGGCACATGAATCATCTGGCGGCCGCAACCGCCGCCACGCCGGAGTACCGGATTTTCATGGGCGCCGGCAGTTACGACCACTTCATTCCGGCGGCCACGACCTACCTGATGGGGCGCAGCGAATTTTCCACGGCCTACACGCCCTACCAGCCGGAGATCAGCCAGGGGACGTTGCAGGCCATCTACGAGTACCAGACCTTCATCACCCGGCTCTTGGGATTGGACGTGGCCAATGCCTCCATGTACGACGGGGCCTCGGCGCTGGCCGAAGCCCTGCTCATGGCGATCCGCATCACCAAGCGCCGTAAGGTAGCCGTATCTACGGCCGTGCACCCGCTCTACCGCAAAGTCGCAGCCACCTACCTCTCCCCGGCCGAATTCGACATCGTTGAAATCCCTTACGGCAGCGATGGCCGCACCGACCTTGGTGGCCTGGGCAACCCGGCCGACTTTGCCGCCGTGGCCGTCCAGTCGCCCAACTTTTTCGGCTGCATCGAAGATTTACAGGCCCTGGGCCAGGCCATCCACGGCGACCCCAAAACGCTGATGGTCACCTGTTTTTCCGAGCCCTTGGCTTACGGCCTGCTGAAAAGCCCGGGAAGTTGCGGCGCCGACATCGCCTGCGGCGAAGGACAGAGTTTCGGTATTCCGCGTTCCTTCGGCGGACCGGGGCTGGGAATTTTCGCCGCACGGCGGCAATTTGTACGCAGCATGCCCGGAAGGCTGGTGGGACAGACGGTGGACAAAGACGGCAAGAGGGGATTCGTACTGACTCTGGCCACCCGCGAACAGCACATCCGCCGGGAACGCGCAACCTCCAACATCTGCTCCAATCAGGGGCTGTGCCTCACCAACGCCATCATTTACCTGGCCAGCCTGGGAGGCAGCGGCATACGCGCGCTTGCACGCCTCAACCACGACAAGGCCGAATACCTGAAAGCGGCGTTGAAAAAGGCGGGGGTCGCAGTACCCTTCGAAAGCCCGACTTTCAACGAATTCGTGGTCCAGTTTCCACCCGGTTTTGCAGACACGCATGCAAGACTGCTGGCCAAAAAAATCGTTGCCGGCCTGCCGCTGGGAGCTTACTACAAAGAACTGGCCGACCATTACCTGCTGTGCGCCACCGAAACCTGCACGGCCGAGGACCTGGACCGGCTGGTCAAGGAGGTGACCTCATGAACGAACCCGCTGGCACGACTGGACTGGTCTTTAACGAACCGCTGCTATGGGAAAAAGGGGCCCCGGGCCGCTGCGGCGTTTCCCTGCCCCAGCGGGATGTACCCGCAAGCCCGCTGGATTCAGCGCTCACCGGTGACGCCCCCGATTTCCCGGACCTCAGCGAAATCGACGTGATTCGCCATTTTACACGTCTCTCCCAGTGGAATTTCGGCGTGGACAGCGGCATGTACCCGCTGGGCTCCTGCACTATGAAATACAACCCCAAAACCAACGAACGCCAGGCCGCCCTGGCGGGTTTCTGCGGGGCGCACCCGCTGATGCCGGAATCCCTGGCGCAGGGGGTTCTGAAAATCATGTTCGAGCTGCAACAGTACCTGGCCGAAATTACGGGCATGCACGCCGTGACCCTGCAGCCGGCCGCCGGTTCCCAGGGGGAACTGACCGGCATGATGCTATTTGCGGCCTACCATCGCAGCCAAGGGGCACCGCGGAAAAAAATCATCATCCCCGACAGCGCCCACGGCACCAATCCGGCCAGCGCGGCGCTGTGCGGCTTCAAACCCGTGGCCGTCAAGTCCGATGAAAACGGGCTGCTGTCACCGCAGGCCGTAAAAGCCGTCATGGACACCGATACCGCCGGCATCATGATCACCAACCCCAACACGCTGGGACTGTTTGAAGAGCATATCCGCCAGGTTGCGGACATCGTGCATGCCAAGGGCGGGCTGGTTTACGGCGACGGCGCCAACATGAATGCCATCATGGGCATTGTCGACATGGCCCAGACCGGTTTCGATGCCATGCACCTGAACTTGCACAAGACCTTTTCCACCCCCCACGGCGGCGGCGGCCCCGGCAGCGGGCCGGTGTGCGTCACCCGTGCGCTGGAGCCTTTTCTGCCGGTTCCGCGGGTGCTGGAAGCCGGCGGCCGCTACACGCTTTCCGACGACTTTCCGCAGTCCATCGGCAAGCTGCACGCTTTTTACGGCAACTTCGGCATCCTGATCCGGGCCTACAGCTACATCCGCAGCATGGGCGCGGCCAACCTGAAAAAAGCATCCCAGCTGGCCGTGCTCAATGCCAACTACATCAAGGAAAGGCTGAAGGGGACCTATCACCTGGCCTACGACCGGCCCTGCATGCACGAGTGCGTTTTCAGCGATAAATACCAGGAGGCGCATCACGTGACCACCCTGGACATCGCCAAACGCCTGATGGAATACGGCTTTCACCCGCCGACCATCTATTTTCCGCTGGTGGTGCACGGCGCCATCATGATCGAGCCCACGGAAACCGAATGCCGCCAGGACATCGACCGCTTCATCGAGGCCATGCAGGCCATTGCGCGGGAAGCGGAGGAAAGCCCGGAGTTGCTGCACGCGGCGCCGCGCATCCCCAAGGTGCGGCGGCTGGATGAAACCCTGGCCGCCCGCAAGCCCTGTCTGGCCGGCTAGGTGCAGAGGATGTCGACGCCTGCGCAAAGGGCCGTTCGGCAATCTTCCGGATGCCCGGCGCCGGGCGGCAGGGCGTGCTTTTATGCCGATCTGCCGCTGACCGACTATCGCCGTGCTCTGGAGCTGCAGCGCCGGCTGGTGGCAGCCCGAAACACGGGTGTGCTGGACCGCGACGTGGTGCTGATGCTGGAGCATCCCGCGGTGTTCACCCTTGGCCGGCGCGGCGGCCGCCGCAACCTGACGGTCAGCCCGGCACTTCTGGCCGCGCGCCGCATCGCCGTGGTGCACGTGGAGCGCGGCGGTGACATCACCTATCACGGTCCCGGCCAGCTGGTGGGCTACCCGATCCTCAGCCTGCGCAGTCCGCGCCTGGCGGTCACCGACTATGTCAGTGCCCTGGAGGAAGTGATGATCCGGACGGCCGCCGATTTCGGTGTGCATGCCCGCCGTGATGCCCGCAACCGCGGCATCTGGGTGGGCAATGCAAAGCTGGGCAGTATCGGGATTGCCATCCGCCGCGGAATTTCCTTCCACGGCTTCGCTTTTAATGTTAACCTGGCGCTGGAGCCTTTTTCCTGGATCAATCCCTGCGGGCTGCAGGGTATCGGCGTGACGTCGCTGGCAAAAGAACGTCGCCGGCCGGTGACCATGGCCGACGCGCGCCGGGCGGCCAAAAAGCATGTGACGGAGATCCTGGGCCTGCTCCCGGCAGCGACCGATCTCGAGACACTGGAAGCTTTGAGCGCCCGTCATTCAGCAGCAGGGTCGTTTTCGATGGCACCTGACTGCCCACGGACAACGGACCATGCCCCACGTGCATGAACATCCCATTCGAATCCGCAAACCACGCTGGCTGCGGCTGCGGCTGCCTTCGAGGCCGGCCTATGAACAGGTGCGGCAGCTGATCCGCCGCGGGCAACTGCACACCGTCTGCCAGGAGGCCCAGTGCCCCAATCAGTTCGAGTGTTTTTCGCGGCGCACGGCCACGTTCCTGATATTGGGATCGACCTGCACGCGCAACTGCCGCTTCTGTTCGGTGGCCACCGGTCCCTGCGAGCCGCCGGATCCCCGGGAACCGCAACGCGTGGCCGAGGCGGCCCAGCAGATGAACCTGCGTTACGTGGTGGTGACCTCGGTGACGCGCGACGACCTGGCCGACGGCGGCGCACGGTTCTTCGCCGCCACTATCCGGGCGCTGCGCGATAAGATCGAAGCCGTGCGCGTCGAGGTGCTGATTCCCGATTTTAAGGGCGACGAAGACGCCCTGGGCACCGTGCTGGCCGCCGCCCCCGATGTGCTCAACCACAACATCGAGACCGTGGCGCGGCTCTACCCCCGGGTGCGGCCCCAGGCGGAATACCGCCGTTCGCTGGAACTGATCCGGCGGGTTTCCGCCCATCGTCCGGCCATCTTGGCCAAATCCGGAGTCATGCTGGGGCTGGGGGAAAGCGACCCTGAAATCCGCCAAACCCTGCAGGATCTGCGCCGGTCCGGCTGCCGGCTGCTGACCCTCGGCCAGTACCTGCAGCCTTCCAGGCGGCACCTGCCGGTGGCGCGCTTCGTGCCGCCGCAGGAATTCGAACACTGGCGGCAGGTGGCCCTGGATATGGGATTTTCCCAGGTGGCCAGCGGTCCGTTCGTGCGCAGCTCGTACCATGCCGGCGAGATGTATGCGTCCATCGACAAAAACCGATCGAGCGCTGTCGCAAAGCCCTCCGGCCGCCAACGATCCCCCCGGGCCACCGGCTAGCCCCGGCTGCTGCCATCATGCCCGGCCGGAAAAAGCACGCCGCCGCGAATCACCGCCCGATCCTGGTCACCGGCGCCAACCGCTCCGGCACCACCTGGGTCGGCAGGATCCTGGCGTCGGCAAGAGGTGTAAACTACATTCATGAACCCTTTAACCACCAGTATCACGACCCCGCCTTTGGCCTGATCCCGCCGCCCTTTGCGCAGCACTATCACTACGTACTGCCGAATGAGGCCGAAGGCGTCAAACGCTACCTGCGCTACCGCATGGGGCACTTGCGGCCCTGGTGGTCGGACGTTAAAGACCGCCCGGGCTTAAGGCGCCTGGCAGGCGCTTCCCGGCGCTGGCTGCAGGCCCGCCGGGCCGCTTTCTGCCGCCCGCTGCTCAAGGACCCCATCGCCCTGATGTCCGCCGAATGGCTTTGGCGCACCTTCGACCTGCACGTCGTGGTCCTGGTCCGGCACCCGGCCGCCTACGTGAGCAGCATCCGCCGCCTGAACTGGCCCATGCGGCCGCACGTGTTTTTAAACCAGCCGGAACTCATGCGCGATCTGCTGGCGCCCCTGACGGGTGAGATCACCGCCCAGCATGCCCGCGCCAACGATCCAATCGGCGATGCCATCTGCGCCTGGAACGTCTTTCACCACGTCATCGACGGCTACCGCCGGCGGCATGCCAACTGGATTTTTCTGCGCCACGAGGATCTGAGCCGCAATTATGGAGAAATGTTTGAAGCTCTCTTCGAAAAGCTTGGTCTGGACTTTGGCAAGCACCCGCGAAAGGTGGTGGAACAGCTCTGCAATGCCGCCAACCCGGCGGAGGCGGGAGGCCGGGTACACCGGCTGAATCGCAACAGCCGGGCGGTTGTCTGGAATTGGAAAAAGCGGCTCGACCGGGAACAGATCGCGCGCATCAAAAGCGAAACAGACGCCATCGCCAGCCGCTTTTACGCGCCTTCAGACTGGTAGGCTACGGCCTCGTGCGGCACTTTGGGCCCACGCAAAGGGCCCACGCAAAAATAACTTTACATTTTAAACGCCGCACTCGAAGGCCGGCTGCGTTGCGAAAGCGCGGAACATTCCCGATATGCCTGCCCTTGCGCGCCTTGCCAGCCGTCGCCGCAATGCCAAAAATTTGCGCACTCATTGTTGCGCGCGCCCTTGGGGAAAAAGCAGTGCATCAGCCGCATTTGCTGAAGCCGCAGAAGTGGCAGGTCATGCAGCCTTCTTCGAAACTGATGGTTTGTCCGCACTCCGGGCAGGTTTCTCCCAGCAGGCTGTGGGAATGGGCCTCACGCCCACCGGCACTGCCGCCGTCCAGATAGCGTTTTTCGAGCACGCGCGCGATGGCGTCGGGGATGGAAAGCACCAGGCCACCCTCCTGGAAGACAGGGTGTTCACCTCCGATGCCCTTGACCTGCTCGACGATCTTTGCCACGTGCACCCCGGAGCGCAGGGCCAGCGACACCAGCCGGCCGATGGCCTCGGTTTTGGCCGTGGTGGAGCGGCCGGATTTACCGATGGTGGCAAACACTTCAAAGGGCTGGCCGTCGTACTCGGTGACCGTCACATACAGGTTGCCCATGCCGGTTTTCATCTTGGTGGTGAACCCCTCCAGCGTCTCGGGCCGCTCCTTGACGGCCGACAGGAAGCCCTGGCGCCGCGACTGCTGCGCGTCGGAAGTGGACAGCACCTGGTGCTCCTTGCTTCCGTCGCGGTAGATGGTCACGCCTTTGCACCCCAGTTCGTAGGCCAGGTCGTAGACCTTCTTGACATCGTCCGCCGTGGCATCACGGGGCAGGTTGACGGTTTTGGACACGGCATTGTCGGTGTGTTTCTGAAAAGCCGCCTGGATGCGGATGTGCCACTCCGGTGAAACATCATGGGCGCTCACGAACACCCTGCGCACCTCTTCCGGGATTTCCGGCATGTCCTGGATGGATCCCTTGCGGGCGATGATGTCCATCAGCTCCTCACTGAAAAAGCCCCGCTCACGGGCCGCTTTCTCGAAATAGGGATTGACCTCCACCAGCCGGTCGTCATCCATGACCCGTCGCACAAAGCTCAGCGCAAAAAGCGGCTCGATGCCGCTGGAACAGCCGGCAATGATGCTCAAGGTGCCGGTGGGCGCGATGGTCGTAGTGGTGGCGTTGCGGTACTCACAGCCCGGCCGCCCTTTGAAAATACTCTTGTCGAAATTTTCGAACACGCCGCGCTCGGATGCCAGCGAACGCGAGGCGGCATGGGATGTTTCCTGCACGAAAGCCATGATTTCCTCGGCGGTCTCCAGCGCCTTTTCCGAATTATAGGGAATCTGGAGCTGGAACAGCAAGTCGGCAAAACCCATGACCCCCAGGCCGATCTTGCGGTTGCCCTTGACCAGCCGGTCGATTTCGGGCATGGGGTATCTGGACATGTCGATGGTGTTGTCGAGGAAACGCACCGCACGCCAGACGGTCTCCCGCAGGCCTTCATAGTCGATGACCGGCTGTTCGTTGTTCTCGATGACAAACTTGGCCAGGTTGATGGAACCCAGGTTGCAGGCCTCCATGGGCAGCAGGGGCTGCTCACCGCAGGGGTTGGTGCTCTCGATGCTGCCCAGCGCCGGTGTCGGGTTGTCGCGGTTGGTGCGGTCCAGAAAGAGGATACCGGGATCCCCGTTTTTCCAGGCCTGTTTGACCAGCGCGGTATAGACTTCGCCGGCATCCAGCTCACCGACCTTCTTGTGGTTGCGCGGATCGATGAGGTCGTATGGCTCCCCGTTTTGCAGAGCTTCCATGAAGGCGTCGGTGATGCCCACCGAAATATTGAAATTGTTCAGATCCCTGTTGTCCTCCTTACTGGTGATAAACTCCAGGATGTCCGGATGATCCACCCGCAGAACCGCCATGTTGGCGCCCCGCCGGGTGCCGCCCTGTTTCACCTGTTCGGTGGCCGTGTTGAATATCTTCATGAACGACACCGGGCCGGAGGCGACCCCGCCGGTGGTACCCACCTGACTGTTTTTGGGCCGCAGACGCGAGAAGGAAAAGCCGGTGCCGCCGCCGGATTTGTGAATCAGGGCGGCGTTTTTCAGGGAACCGAAAATACCCTCCATGCTGTCCTCGATGGGCAGCACGAAACATGCGGCCAGCTGTCCGAGCGTACGGCCGGCGTTCATCAGGGTGGGCGAGTTGGGCAAAAATTTCAGGTCCGTCATCATCTCGTAAAAGATTTCCTCCATGCGCCGTACTTCGGCTGCGCCGCCGTAGTTTTTCTCCGCCTTGGCGATGTGGTGCGCCACCCGTTTGAACATCTGCTCCGGCGTTTCCACGACCTGTCCGTCCGCGTTTTTCCTGAGGTAGCGACGCTTCAGAACGGTCAGGGCGTTTTCGGACAAGACCGGCCGGTTTTTCACGAAAATCGATTTGTCCAACTTCACCGGGGAAGGCTTTTTCAGGCCGTACTCGCGCAGCTTGGCTTCAACCATCTTCTCGATCACCGGCACCGTAATGGTGTAGATGTCCAGCTTGGCGATCTCCTCGCGCAGAAAACGGCTGATATCCAGTGCCTGATCCGGGTCGATGGGGTTTTCCCGAACCAGCATGTCGGAAAAGCGGTGATCGTCCCAACGGTACGTGTCGAGATCGAACTGCCCTTCGTCGGTGATCAGTACTTTGCTTTTACGTGCCATTTGCCTCTCCTGTGTATTCAGCGTGCGCTTTTACATGTTGCTGGCGAGAATCGACTCCGGCAATCAGGGCGCCGGGGAATTTATCCCATTGTGTTTTGTTACAGTGGAAGGCAGCACCGGCGGAAGTGGCGGCAGAGCTTGCCGACGCCGGCCCGTCCGGCTGTCGAACACAACGCCGACGTCTATAAGCACACTATATATTGTATGTCAAGCTAATTTTAGACGCTATATATTCTATTTACGGACACGGATAGGATAACCATCCTGAGAAGCTGAAGGCTCCATTTTGTATGTATATCATACTGCATGTGCGTGCACTTTGCAACCGGTACGGTCAGGATGTGTACGCCGCCTCGCAGCACACCGGCTGGCCTCGGCCGGTGTTCGAAAAACCTTGTTTTCCAAAAAAATCCGTGCTATTTCAGCAGCCACATATGTTGCCATTTTAAAGGAGAGCGCAGCCATGGCATCGGAGAGCAAGAGCGCCACGTTTACCATCACGTTGCTGTTTTTCATCGTCCTGCAACTGATATTCGTCTCCGCGGAAGGCCGGGATTCGGCGCAAAAAACCGCGCTGGCGTTCAGCCGGGCCTACTTTATGCTGGATCCCGGCGCAGATCAGCTTCTCTGCAGCCGGCTCCAAAAGGCGGCCGGCCTCAATCCGGTGGATCGCCACCTACGGCAAAAGGCCGAAGATGCGCGCCAGATGGGATTTCGCGCCGATTATATGCGCAGCTACCTGATGGACGTGCAAACCAAAACCCTGCGCCAGGATGCCAAAAGTGCCCGGGTTGAAATCCGCGCCTTAAAAAAGCGCTATCTCAACCCGGTCTTCAACCGGCTCGCCGAAATCTTCCATCTCGGCAGCACATCGACTGCAGAGCAGGTTCTCGACCTCGTCAAAGAAAACGGCCGCTGGCGGGTTTGCGGCCTCAGTGCTGCCGCAACGGCCACCTAACAGCGCCGCCGGATTCACCGCGTTACTTTTTTATTGTACGCCCGGGCTTGCACACGGCCCGACGCCGTGATTCTTTTCCATGGTTCCACACCTGACAGACTGCCTGGCTCCTGCATGCCACATACCGCTTCCAGAGTTTCCGCCCGCAAAAAAGACCTTCTCGCATGGCCGCCGTTTGTGTTTCTGCTGGTCGCCCTCTGCGCCCTGTTGTGGGGAAGCGCCTTTCCCTGCCTGAAAATCGGCTTTGCCATGCTTGGGATCGAACACAGCACGGGCGGCAAACTTTTCTTTGCGGCCTACCGCTTTTTCCTGGCCGGCCTGCTCATTTTCGCCGCTCTGGCCGCCGGAGGCAAATCGCTGCGCCTGCCGTCCGTCGACGCTTTTTGCAGCCTCGTTCTGCTGGGCGTGCTGCAGACTTTCCTGCTCTATTTTTTCTTTTACATCGGCCTGTCCAACACCACCGGCGTCAAGGCCGCCATTATCAATGGCTCCGGATCCTTTTTCCTGGCGCTCTTTTCCCATCTCTGGTTCCCGGACGATTTGCTGACCCGGCGCAAAAACCTCGGCCTGGTTCTGGGCTTTCTCGGGGTGGTACTGGTGAACTTCCGCCGGAATCAGTTCGACCTGGAGTTCCGCCTCACCGGCGAGGGGTTTGTCATCCTGTCGGCCCTGTCATCCGCCCTGGGCCTGATGATCGTCAAACGGCGCTCGGTGAATATTCATCCGCCACTGATGTCAGCCTATCAGCTGTGTATCGGCGCCGTGGTGCTGTATGGCGCCGCATGGCTTTTCGACCCGCCCGGAGTGGTCTCCTTTTCAGCCGCCTCTCTGCTGCTGCTCGCTTACCTGAGTTTTTTGTCGGCGGCTGCTTTTTCGCTCTGGTATGTCCTGATCAAACACAACCCCTTGAGCAGCATCGCCGTCTACCGCTTTCTCATTCCGATCAGCGGTACGCTGCTGTCCAGCCTGATGCTCAAGGGTGAATCCCTGAACTGGCTCCTGCTGGCTTCGCTGCTGCTGGTCGCGGTGGGGATGATCCTGACCGCCGGTTCACCAAAAGCCCGGAAATGCAACTGCCCATGAAAGCAATCCGCCTCTCCGTCACCACGGCTGTCCTGGTGCTGTTCAGCCTGTGCACATCCGGCCGGCCGGCCCCACAGCAGCCTTGGGCTTTCGGACCCGGCGAAAAGCTGACCTTCCGGCTCAAGTGGACGATCATTCCGGCCGGTGAGGCCGTGCTGCAGGTGCTGCCCGATACGACCATCGACGGTGCCCCGGTACGCCACTTTGCCTTAAAAGCGCGCACCAACGCCTTTGTGGATGTTTTCTACCGGGTGCGCGACCGCATAGATGCCTACACCGATCACGGCATGACGCGCAGCGTCTTTTTTAAAAAAAAGCAGCGCGAGGGTTCCACCCGGCGAAACGTACGCATCACCTTTGACTGGCGGGGAAAAAAAGCGCGCTATTTCAACTTCAACCGGCCGGTCCGCACCACAACGCTTCTGCCGGGAACCTTTGACCCGCTGTCGGCGTTTTTCTGGGTGCGCCTGGCCCGCATGCGTGCCGCATTGCAGATTGCAAGGCCGGTTACCGACGGCAAGAAAACGATTTTGGGCAGAGTGCGCGTGATCCGGCGCGAAAAAATCCGTGTGGCCGGCAAGACCTACGATACTTTCCTGCTGCAGCCGGAACTCACGCACGTGGGCGGTGTTTTCGAAAAAAGCCCCCACGCCAGGATCGCGGTCTGGGTGACCGCCGACAGGCGCAAACTGCCGGTGCGCGTCAAAAGCAAGGTGGTCGTGGGCAGTTTCGTGGCCGAGCTGATCAAGGCCGAAGGGCTGAAGCCCTGAGGCGGCCCCGCAGCTGAAAAATGCGGGCGACTTTTGAGTTTTCGGCGTCCGTCTGCTACAACGGCCGCAACCGGCGTCTAACGGCATTTCCCTTTTACCGGATGCGATATGTCCCCTGGCCTTTACAAAAAAGTCGGCATGGCTTCCGCCATCATGATGGCCTCGGTTTTTTTGAGCCGCATCATGGGCCTGTTCAGAGAGATGGCCATCGCCTACGTGGGCGGCGCCGGGGCGCAGGTGGACGCATACCAGATTGCCTTTCTGCTGCCTGAAATCCTCAACCATGTTACGGCTTCGGGGTTTCTTTCGATCACCTTCATCCCCATCTTCGCCCACTATCTGAACCAGCAGGACGAAGCGCAAGGCTGGCACATCTTTTCGATCATCTGCAACACGTTCGGATTGCTGCTGCTGCTGCTCATCGCCCTTGCCTACCTGTTTACCCCGCAGTTGGTCAAAATAGTGGCGCCCGGCCTGAAAGATCCCGGTCTGCTACGCCAGGCCGTCACCATGACGCGCATCATTTTGCCGGCCCAGCTCTTCTTTTTCACCGGCGGGCTGTTCATGGCCGTGCAGTTTGCCAAAGAGCGCTTTCTGATCCCGGCCCTGGCGCCGCTGCTCTACAACCTGGGAATAATCAGCGGCGGCCTGCTGCTGGGGCGCCGCTACGGCATGGTCGGCTTTTCGTGGGGCGTGCTGGCCGGTGCCTTCGTGGGCAATTTCGCCGTACAGCTCTATGGCGCACGCAGGGCCGGTTTGATGTATCACGCCGTGATCCGGCTGCGCCACCCCGACCTGAAGCGCTACGTGCTGCTCACACTGCCGTTGATGGTCGGCATGGGCATGACTTTTTCAGCGGAGTTTTTCCTTAAATTTTTCGGTTCCTACCTGCCGCACGGCAGTATCGCGGGCCTAAACTACAGCCTGCGGGTGATGCTGATTCTGGTGGGCGTTTTCGGCCAGAGCGTGGGCGTGGCGTCTTTTCCGTTCATGGCCCGCCTGGCGGTGGAAAAAAAGATGGCCGAGATGAACCGGCTCTTCAACACGGCCCTGCGCTACCTTTTCCTGGTGATTCCCTTTTCGGCGCTTTTAATGGTGCTGCGGCACGAGGTCATCCGCATTTTGTTCCAGCGCGGCCGGTTCGACGCGGCGGCCACGGCGCTGACCGCCCGCCTGCTGGCTTTTCTGCTGATCGGCACCTTTGCTTTTGCGGCCCGCACTGTGGTCAGCCGCGGCTACTATGCCGTGCAGAACACCCTTTTCCCGGCCGTTTTCGATACACTGGCGGTGGGGTTGAGCATCCCGGTGTACTTTTACGCCATGCACAAAATGGGCGCCGCCGGCGTGGCCCTGGCCATTTCGCTTTCCTCCATTTTCCAGGTAGCCCTGCTCTACGAACTCTGGAACCGCCGCAGCCGCAACCGCGGCAGCCGCCAGGTTTACCTTTTCTTCTGCCGCGTGGCGCTGGTTTCGGCGGCCATCGGCATCCTGCTGGAAGGCTTCCACACCTTTCTAAACACTTGGGTCAGTCTGAATACCTTCTCCGGCTGTCTGCTCAGCA
The DNA here is from genome assembly GCA_026984935.1 of Desulfobacterales bacterium. Taxonomy (GTDB): domain Bacteria; phylum Desulfobacterota; class Desulfobacteria; order Desulfobacterales; family JALSRD01; genus JALSRD01. Next base: position 37,741 of record JALSRD010000073.1, on the reverse strand, counting down.
GCGTGCTGACAGCAGCGTTTTTCGTCGTTCTGCTGCTGGCGGCCGCCTATCTGTTTCACATCGAAGAGATGGCCGAGCTCATGCGGCGCCTGGTGAAGAAGGTCCGCCATCCGGCATGAGCCAAGGCCGATGCCGCAATCCGCCTCAGGCAACCGCCTAAACGCCTGCTGCGGCGCTCTGCTTGGTGATGCGCAAACTCCGGAGCGTATCCGGCGAAAGGGCGAAAATCGCCGCGAGCGCCTCGGCGGGCCTCAGCATGCGCTCCTGGTCCGTACGCAGCACCAGTTCCAGCAGGGTCGGTGCAAGAACCCTGATTGCAACGACGTGCTTTTTGACATCCAGCCGCACCACTTTGCCCTTGTGGCTGGTGCGGGACACATGCCGCTGTGCTGCGGCATTGAAATCCTCCAGTTTGCGGGTGTCAAAGACGGGTTGCGCCGACGCGATGCGGTAGACTGCGGGGACTTTCGGCTGCCTGTGCGGTCGGCCGGCAAAGTCCCGGCAGGAAATGACCTGCATCCCTTCGGGCAGGCAGGCATTCAGGCGCCGGGCGATGGCTCCGATGGGAAAGCCGCGCTCAACGTGCAGGTAAAAGCGCTCATCCAGGCTCTCCAAGCCCACCGGCAGCGGGTCTTCAAACGATATTTTCGGTTTTGGATGAAATCCTTCGCTGTAGGCCAGCGGCAAGTGCGCCCGCCGCAGTGCCCTTTTGATCAGATTCTGCATTTCAAGGTGTCCAAAATAACGGGCCTGCCCGACTTTGCGATAGCCCACCTGGACCTGTCGGTAGCGCCGGCCAGAGGCGCGCCCGGTAGCTTTCGGCCGTGTTCCGGAATCGGGCGGCGCCGGATGAACCATAGGTGCAATGCTGCTGAAATCGCATACCCCACAGTCATTGCACGGCCCGGTGCGGCAGTCCGGCGTCAACCGGCCGGCCAGTGCATTCCGCCGCTCTTTGCGCAAAAATGCCCGTTCAACCCGGGTATCGATGTGATCCCAGGGCAGGGGCGCACTCAAATCCCGCGGGCGGGTGGTATAAAAATCGACATCCACGCCGGTTTCGGCCATCGCCTGCCGCCAGCGGTCGAAGTGGAACTGGTCGCTCCAGCCGTCAAAACAGCATCCCTTGGCATAGGCGGCCGCCAGCAGCCGGCTCAGTTGCCGGTCTCCACGCGCCATCAAACCTTCAATCAGGCTGACTGCGGGATTCTGCCACTTGAAATGCACACCGGGAATCCTGAGCTGTTTTCGCAGCCAGTCGATCTTTTGCTGCGACGTCTGCAGAGAAATCTGCCCTTCCCATTGGAACGGGGTGTGCGCTTTGGGGATAAAGGTGGCCACGCTGACGTTGATTCGGCCACGCCGCTTTCTGAAAACCTTGTCCTTGGCGCGCGTAAGGGCCTGGACCAGTTCGACAATCGCTGCGACATCCGCATCGGTTTCGGTGGGCAGACCGATCATGAAATAGAGCTTGATGACCTGCCATCCCATGTCGAAGGCCTGCCGTACCGTGTTGAAAATATCCTCCCGTGAAATATTCTTGTTGATCACGTCCCGCAGGCGCTGGCTGCCGGCTTCGGGTGCGATGGTGAAGCCCGTTTTGCGGACCTGCCGCACCAGATCCATCAGCCGTGGAGACAAGCTGTCGGCCCGCAGGGATGGCAGGGAAACGGCCACCCGGTGAAAGTCGCCGCCGCACATGAGCTGTTCCATCAGGGAGATAATCGCGCCGTAATCCCCCGTACTCAATGACAGCAACGAAATGTCGTCATAGCCCGTCGTTTCCAGCGAGCGGCGCGCCAGCGCGACAAGCTTTTCCGGGCTCCTCTCGCGCACCGGCCGATAGATCATGCCGGCCTGGCAAAAGCGGCACCCGCGTGTACAGCCCCGGGCCACTTCCAGGCGCAAGCGGTCGTGCACCGGCCGGCCGAAAGGCACCACCGGCGCATCCGGAAAAACCGCGCGGTCCAGATCGCCGATAATGGCCCGTTCAACCCGCCGATGCCAGGTATAGCGAGGCGTCACCGCCGTCAGGGAACCGGAGCCCGGCACTTTTTCAAAAAAGGATGGGATGTAAACGCCTTCGATGGACGCCCAGCGTTTCAGCAGCGCATGGCGTGGCGCGCCGCTGCGCTTCCATTCCATCCACGCCCGGCTGAGCTGGACGACAACCGCTTCACCGTCTCCCACCACCATGGCGTCGAAGAAGTCCGCCACCGGCTCCGGATTCACGGTGCAGGGGCCGCCGGCGATGATCAACGGATGCGCATCGCCGCGCTCGGCCGCCCAAAGGGGAATTTGGGCCAGCTCCAGCATGTACAGCACATTGGTGTAGCCGAGTTCGTAAAGCAGGCTGAATCCCACGATGTCAAATTCGCCCAGCGGCGTGCCACTCTCCAGCGAGCACAGCGGCAGGTGCGCTTCCTGCAGACGCGCCGCCATGTCGCGTCCCGGCGCGAAAACACGCTCGGCGGCGATCTGTGGATTCTCGTTGAGTGCACGGTAGAGAATCTGCGTGCCGAAATGCGACATGCCGATTTCGTAAAGGTCCGGAAATGCAAGCGCAAAGTGCAGTTCAATCCGAGCGGGGTCCTTGCGCACACTGTTGACCTCGCATCCCAGATAGCGGCTGGGCTGATCGACCAGCGGCAGGATTTCTTGAAGGGTTCTACAGTCCATGGTATACCTGCACGACACGTTGTCCGCCTGCCAAAACTGACAGACGCGTAAAAAGTCGGGTCCGAACGGATTACAAGACGTTTCGGCAAAAAGCGCGGTGCCGGCTTGAGCGTTAAAAATCCCCAGCTGTTTGAGGAGCAAAGCGACAACGTTCCTGACATTTGGCACGACGTTGCACAGCCCCTGAAAAGGCTTGCGCAAGCCAAAAGCGCGGACTTTACCAAATCATCGAAATGAGTCGCGATCGTACGGTTAAATCAGCGCGGAATATAATACATCGACAGCGAGGTTGCAAATGAGGAAAGGGGAAGCTGCACATTTCAGTCGGACGTTCATGATGATCTGGCTGGCCACTGCATGGGCCGGCATGGTACTGCCGACGGGCATGGGATGGGCGGCGTCAAAAAACCTGCGCGAAAGCCCCGTGGTCATCGCCGTGCGCCAGGTCAGCCCGGCGGTGGTGAACATCAGCTCGCAACAGCAGTTGCGGCGCAGCAGCTCGCCTTTTTCCGGGTTGGGCGTCGATCCCTTTTTCGAATCCTTTTTCAGGGATTTTTTCGAACCGGGCTATCAGCGCCGATACAAGCGCACCAGCCTGGGATCAGGCGTCATTATCGACGGCCGGAGGGGGTTCATCCTCACCAACGCACATGTCATCGAAAGCCGCGGCACCATTACGGTGGTATTGAAGGACGAGCGCTCCCTTCAGGCCCAGATCGTGGGCGCCGACCCGGACTCGGACCTGGCCGTGCTCAAAATCGATGCCAAGACCCGGCTGCCGGCCGTGGCCATGGGAAACTCCGACGACCTGATGATCGGTGAAACCGTCATTGCCATCGGTAACCCTTTTGGTTTTTCAAACACGGTCACCACCGGTGTCATCAGCGCCCTGAACCGCAGCATCCGCAGCGAAAACAAAGTCTACCACGATTTTATACAAACCGACGCCTCCATTAACCCCGGCAACAGCGGCGGCCCGCTGTTGAATATCAACGGCGAACTGATTGGCATCAATACCGCCATCTATGCCAAAGCCCGGGGTATCGGATTCGCCATACCCATCAACAAGGCCAAGCGCATCATTGCAGACCTGATCCGCTATGGCCGTGTGGTTCCGGCCTGGCTGGGCATATCGGTGCAAAACCTCGATCTGCGGCTGGCGCACTACCTGAAAATACCGTTGAAAAACGGCCGGCAGCCCTGGGGTGTCCTGATCACCGAAACCGCGCCCGACAGCCCGGCGGCCAAAGCCGGTGTTCGGCGGGGGGACGTAATGCTGGAAATCGGGCATTACAAACTATATTCCACCGAGGATTACCGCTCAACGCTCAAGGATTATACCGCCGGCGACCGGATGTCGCTGCACCTCTGGCGAAATGCTGCCGACCGGCGCATCACCCTGACCGCAGGGGCTTTTCCCGAAAAACAGGCACTGGGTCTGGCCTATAAACTGCTGGGGATCAAAGTGGTGGGACTGACGCGCCGCAACCGCGCGCGGTTTCACATTGCGGCCAGCAAGGGGGTGCTGATCCGGGAGCTGTTGAAAACCGCCTACCTGTCTCACATCGGCGCCACTCCCGGGGATATCATTCGCAAGATAGATAACCACACAATCAACAACCTGCAGGATTTCAAACGCGCCATTGCCAAGTTCCGCCTGAAAGATTCCGTCGTGATCCTGCTTCAGCGCGACGATCGGCTCTACTACGTTACCGTCAAGCTGCACTGACTTTTAACCTGGCATCTTCCCGAAAACTTCAGTGAAACGGTTGCCACCAAAGCGCAACCTGCTTGTGTTGGTACCTGAATTTTGCAAGCGTCGCGTTTGCCGCCTATACAAGGCGCAGGGCATGCAGCTGTAGTATACAGACGCAAATGCCCTGCAATACAGTAGGTGCGGTAAAATCGGCGCTCCCGCAGGGCAGACAATTTTGAAGTCAAAATGGAGGGTTTCCGAACATACCAATGACGCTAAAAAATATCGCGCTGCATCCATAGACAACCATGAGATAACATTACAATTTTATAAGTTTTCAAAATTGTCTGTGCAAGATCCAGGTGGTACGTGAAGTCTCCCCGCCCGTCCGGTACACCGGCGGTAGCGCCCGGATGCGTGTGGCGCGCGTCGGCCGTAATTTCTTGAGCGGATATGCATCCGGCACATCTGTGCCGGCAAATGTCGGTTACTGGTGTTTTCTCTCTTTGGCCAGCTGTTCGGGAGTCATGGTCCAGAAGGGCGTGCCATCCTTGGTCAGGCGGACTTTCAGCTGGAAGTAGTCACCCTTTTTTACTTTGGACGCCATGAAAATATCCTTGCCGTCAACCACCGCCCAGACCCCCTTTATTTTGACCCGGTCTCCCTTTTTCAGCCCCGTGCTCTTGCGGTCGATAAACCAAGTCGGGCACAGGTGCACCAGGATCTTCTCGTCTTTGGATTCACGCACCCACAGCCCGACACCGGGTGACATGCCTTTCATCGGCGTGACCTCCACGATTTTGACAATTGTACCTTTGAAGCTGTCCATCTCGGATGCATTGTACAAACGGTTGTAAGGGCTGTCCGGTCCCCAGCCTCCCATATCTTTCTTCTCCGCGGCCCAGGCTGCCGCAATGACCAGCAGGCCGACCGCCACGATTGTCCCGACTATAATTTTGCGCTTTTTGATCATGATCGTCTCTCTTTCTGCCCTCACTCGCCTTCTCTCAGGTTTTCCTGGCCACGACAAACAGGTTGATACCGTGGCTTTCCGATATCACATCCACGCCATCGCCAAAAGAACTTTCGTGGAAAATGCCGCGCAGTTCAGCTTCGTCGCGGTAAATCAGGTTCCAGTGCAGAATGTGGTCCATAAACTCCCGGTTGGGGTTCTGGGGGCCGAAATTCCCGACGATCAGGATACCGCTTTCATTGAGATGGGCATGGCAGCGGTTGATCATTTTCACAAAAAGGCGCCGGTCCAGGTAATCGGTCAGGCCCGAGGAGTAGATGATGTCCTGCATCCCGAAATCATGCTGAACCCTTCCGATGGCCCATTTGATCAGATTCTCGTTCATCAGCCGTACGATGGCCTGGTGGTTGAAGACATTCACATGTCGGTTGGTGAACGCCAAAGCGTCGGCGTCGATATCGATGCACAACGCCTCAACGCTCTCGGTACGCTCGAAGCGCGACAGAAAGTCGAAAAGCTCGCGGTTGGAGCCGCAGGCCAGGTTCATGATGCGAATCTTGTCCTGATGATCTATCTTTTCGCGGCTGATTTGCGTAATTCTGTCCGCAAGCAGTTTGCGCCGCCCCCTCACGGCGTCAGCCGCCGGCGAGTTTAAAAACCAGCCGTCCATGATCAGGCCGAGTTTACCGTCCCCCTCGGGCCGGTTGCGGTAAATCATCTCCATCATCATGAAATCACCGGCGTATCCCTTGGGCTTGTAGTAGACCCTCTCCGCAAGCCGGCTTCTCATAAAATAGGGAAAAAATTCTTTAAAGACATAACCCCAGACGTATTTTTCCGCTTCCTCATTGTCGATGACGGTTTTCACCTGCTGCAGGCTGGCGTTAAACGCATCGATGATTGCGTAACCCTCCTTTTCGAGGTCCGGCGGGATTTCGTCCGGAGCATGTTTCTGTAGACGATAGGACAGATCAAAAAGCTGGGCTTTGAAATCCTCCGCCAACTGATTGACGGCCCGCCAAGCATCGGTCGTAAAGAAAGATTTCGGCAACTGCCGGGCTTCGTCAAAGCGATTATGGCTCACCGACAGGGAAGCCGCATAGCCGGTCAGCGGCTCCCGTTCTTCCAGCACGCGACGGAACTTTTCGCAAATCAGCCTGGCCAGAACATTTAAAAATTCCGCATACAGGCCGGCATCGTCTGCCTGGAGACGCTCCATGGCAGCCGGTTTAAAGGTGCAGATTTCCGAGTTCTCTTTGGCACGGACATCGCGGACTCTGGAGATGCCGTCGAAAAAACCGATTTCGCCGAAGAAGTGTTTTTCCCCGATGATGGCAACCACGATGTCCGCACCCTCAAGGGTGTAGGATACCTCGACCGCCCCTTTTTTTACATAATAAAGGCAGTGGGCATCGTTTCCCTGCAGCATGACGGCTTCGCCCCGCCGGCAGTGCGTGGATTCCGCATAGGCAAGGACCTGTTCGACAAGGGGTTCGATGTTGACGCTGAACCGGTTTTGTTCTTTTTGGGCATTATCCTGGGAGCCCATATGGCGCCTCCTTAATTTCCACCTTGCGGTGGATCGGTCGTGTGTGTTGCTTGCGAGCGTCCATTGAGCGCCTGCTCAACGGCTTTGGCAATATCGTTGATGGAAAACGGTTTCATCAGAAAGCCCTTGAGGCCCATTTCCCGGGCCCAGTCCGGACTGATTTTTTCATTGAACCCCGTGCAGATGATAACCGGCAGATCCGGGCGAATTTTCAACACCTCTCGGGCCAGCCTTTCGCCGGTCATATAGGGCATGGTCATGTCCGTAATCAAAAGGTCCACCTCAAAGGGGTTTTTCTCGAATATTTCAAGCGCCTGCCGGGAGCTGTTGGTTGACACCACCTGGTAACCCAGCTGTTCGAGCATCTGTGACGTCAGGTCGACCAGGAAATCTTCATCATCCACAAATAGAATACGCGCATTTGCCGACGACGGAATCTGTTCGAGGTCCGCTTGGGGAAGGACGCGGCTCTTGCCGGCAGGAAAGAGCACCTCAAACACCGCACCTTCACCTGGACGGCTTTCGACGGCTACCGTGCCACCGTAGCTTTCCACGATGCCCTGGATGACAGCCAGGCCCATCCCCGTCCCCTTGCCGGGTTTCTTGGTTGTAAAATACGGGTCAAAGATGCGGCTGATGATCTTTTCCGGAATGCCCTCGCCGTTGTCGGCGACCACCAGCTTAACATACATGCCGGGCGTCAGCATGGACCGGTACAGTTTTTCATCCCCTGTTATGCGCTCATTTTCAATGGTAACGGTTAAGATACCCCCTTTGCCCTCCATGGCGTGGGCCGCATTGGTGCACAGGTTCATGATGATCTGGTGGATCTGGGTGGGGTCGGCCTGAATATTTCTCAGGTCGGCAGCGATTTTCTGGCGGATTTCGATATTCCTGGGCAGCGACGCCCGCAAAAGGGCCAATGCCTCTTTGGCGACCGGCCCCATGGGAATGTTGCGCACATGCTGCCGTTTCTGCCGGCTGAAGGTCAGAATCTGATTGACCAGGTCCCTGGCGCGCTGGCTGGCCTTCAAAATTTTCTCCAGATTTTCCCTGGTCTCTTCCGTGTTTTTTGCAGACAGCTTCAAAAGCGTAATTTCGCTGTACCCCAGAATCGCCGCCAGTATATTGTTGAAGTCATGCGCAATGCCGCCGGCGAGCGTACCGATGGCCTCCATTTTCTGTGACTGCTGCAGCTGAAACTGAAGCTCTAATTTCTCGGTCTGGGCCTTCTGCTTGGCGGCCATTTCTCTCTTTAAGTCTTCATTGGCTTCAACCAGTTGGTGCGTCCGCTGCCTGACGCGGTCTTCCAACACTTGATTGATATCAATGACCTTTTTCTGCTCAACTTCCAGCAGGCGCTGCATGTAGAAATTCCGCCGGCTGTAATATTCGATGGAATAGCAGGCAAACATGCCGATAATATTGGCGCTGATGAAAAAGAAATTGTTATTGATCAAAACCGGCAACGGCGTTTTCAGCCATGTGGCGGCGATTTCGTAACAGACAACGAGTATCCAGCCGGCGGCCGTTGCCCAGACGAAACGTGCGCGCAGAAATGTGTATCCGAATATCAAAATCAGGATCAGCCCGGCATAGTAGGAAAAACTGGCCGGTGCCGGCGCGATCAAAATCATGCCGATCACGCCCAGGCCGCCGATAATGATTATCACCAGAAAAACCGGCTGCATGTATTTTTCAAAAGCAGGCAGGAATGTGAAAAAAAAGGCGCCCAGCAAAACCGGACAGACGACAGCATAGCGGATGATCCACAGCGGCACCTTTTTGTCGCCCACCAGAACGGCATCCAGCAACCCGAAAATACCGTAAAAAAATATCGCCAGCAGCAGCACCGCCCGGACATGCTTCAGCGTTGCGCGGTAGTAACTGTGAAGAAATGCGGCCTCGAGCTGTCCATCCTGCCCCTTGAAAGACAGCGTGATGGGATGCAGGGGCATTTTTTCCAAACGCCCGGTTGATGATATCGGTTCCGGCAAAACTTTTCCTTTCAGGGTGCTTTTAAAGGTGCCCGGCCAAATGACCGTTCCAAGTCATGGCGGATTTCGGGAATTCAGGTGTCCGGACAGTAAAATGCGAAAAGATGCAGCCCCGGCGCATCGGACGGATGCTTTGCCCGGCCGGTCCAGCGCGTTACTTTAAAAGTCTATTGCAGAGCCCCGTTTTTGACTACCCGGTTGCGCCCCTGTTTTTTGGCTTTGTAAAGGCAGACATCTGCCAGGTTGATCAAGTGATCCGCTGAACGCTTCGCTGCACCGGTAAGGCATTCCAGCGCACTTACGCCCAAACTCACCGAGTAGTTTATGGTTTGATGATGATATACCAGCGCATTGCGGCATACCATTTCTCTCAACTTGTCCGCTTTTTTAAAAGTGTCCTGCAAGCCGGTTTCCGGGAAAACGACGACGAACTCCTCGCCCCCGTATCGGGCAATCCAGTCAATGTCGCGCCGGATATGCGTCTGGATTAGGGTGACGAAATGCGCCAAAACCAAATCGCCGGCCTGGTGTCCAAAGGTGTCGTTGATGCGCTTGAAGTGATCGATATCGCAAAGGATTACTGACAGCGGCCGGTGGTATCGGTCGGCTCTTTTGATTTCATGGGGCAGTTTCTCAATCAGGTAACCGCGGTTGTAGCAGCCGGTCAAAGGATCCCTGACCGAGAGGCTTTTAATTTCGGCATAGGCATTTTTCAGCGATCGCTCCAGGTTGATAATGCGGCCACCTGTATTGATGCGCGCAATCAACTCGGCGTCATTGAATGGCTTGGTCAGATAATCATCCGCGCCGGCACCCAGGCCTCTGATAATGTCCGTTTTGGTATTTTTGGCGGTCAGCATGATGATATAGACATAGCTCTCATGAAACGACGCTCTGACCGTGCGGCAGAGGCTGAGTCCATCGACTTCAGGCATCACCCAGTCACTGACGATAATCGGAAAATAATTTTCTTCGAGGCGCTGCAGCGCCACCCTGCCATTTTCGGCTTCTGTGACCTGATGGCCGGCCTTTAACAGTATCTTGACCAGCAGTCTGCGCGTAACCAGATCATCTTCGACAACCAGTATCGGAAAACGATCCTGCGCCCCAGCGGCCGCGGCTTTTTTATCTCCCATTTTTTCCCATTATGCAGATCGTCAAGAGCGGCCGCGCATGTTTTTTGTAAAAACCGGCCGGCCAACGGCCACAGGGTTTTCGGGTTGGTTTCTGAAAGAAGGCCACTTCGTATTTTTCAATTGATTACCGTATATTAATCCCCTGCGAAACACTACGTATATGCCTTTTCTTTATCGGCATTTTATCCCTTTGCCTTGAGAAATTACGGCCGGATTTGTCTGAACACCTCTGTAAAAGAACCCGCCGCTTCCCAAAATTCAGTGAATTACAGGTTGGAAAAATAAAAACCGGCGTGGAAAGGCGCTTTTCGAATGTAGAGAAATATCGCCAAAATAGCGCGGAAATGCAAGTGAAAAGTTGATAAGTACCTGAAAAGAGGGGACTGGGAGGGACAGGTCGAGCGGGTGCGGATTAAAAACTGTGGGATCTGCCGGCAAGCCGCCAATAGCTGGAAAAAACCGTCAGGTACGCAAAAATGGCCGCAACAGTCTTTTCCAGTCCGTGGAAGGCAGGTTACCGTAGATGTCCTCTGCCAAGAAGCCGCCGTCGGCATGCTGGATTCCGGCCGTCTCCCCGATCATGCGGTACAACTTTCGGACTTCGGCATGCAGAAAACCCGTGGTTTGGTGACCGATCATGAGGTTTTTCAAATCCTGGCGCAGATTCTCGGCGTGCACCCGCACCAGCCAACCCTGTGCGTAGGGTGCCTGGTTGGCCACCCGGCCCCGATCGGACAGGTCTGCATTGGCGGCCGTGATCACGCCGGAAACCGGTGCCAGCACCGCCGCCTGCTGCGGACCCCGGCGGGCAAAAAACGCCGGGCGGTCCTGATGGATTTTTTGCCCCAGCAGCGGGGTTGCCACCCGATCCAGGGGACCCATCAGGCGCAGGGCAAAATCATCCAGCCCCACACGCACTTCGCCTTTCTCCTCGATCTTCACCCAGGTATGACCACGGTGCAGGTAAACCCCCTGGGGAATTTTAAAGCCCTGTATCTCGGCAACATCCACAGGTCGCACCACCGCGTGTACCGTATACTGATCCTGAAAATACTGGTCAAATTCACAGTCGCTGCAATGGTAGGCATGCGTACAGGCCCGGAAAGGAATGCGCGCTTTCATATGGTGAATGCACGGCTGCTGCCATACCGGGCGCTTTTTGAGCCTGTCTTTCCAGAATACGATGCCGGCGGCCCTGCCGGCCAGGGGTTTTCCGGATTTCCGCGACTTTTCGGCCCGCAATGCCGCCCGTCGCATGGCATGGTCGTAGCGGCAGGCATGGCAGCGGTAGGCATGCTGGCAACGCTTGGATCGTACGACGCCGGCCTGCATCCAGAGGCACTCCGGTGCGCTGAGAGCCTGAACCTGGTTTTTTTTTGCAATTTTCATGGGTTTCATGGTATCGTTCCACCACTTCCGGCGGCCCATCAGGTTTTCAGAAAAGTTTCCGTCAGGCGCGTCCAGCCCAGCGCGGGCAGGTTGCCGTAGATATCCTGCTGCAGCACACCGCCGTCGGCTGCCAGGGGTCCGGCCACCGTTTCGATCATGTCTTCCAGTTTGCCGATTTCACGGTTGATCCATTCCAGACCGGCGGCGTGTGTCATGAGCTGTTGCATGCTTTTTTTGACGTCGGGCGTGCGGACCAAAAACAGCCATCCCCCGCCGTAAGGCTCCCGGCTGGCCAGCTGCGGATTTTCCCGGACACCGGAATTGACCTCGACTATCACGCCATCCACCGGCGCCAGCACATCCGCCTGGTTGTTTCCACGTTTCAATCCCCACCCAACGCGGCCGCTGTCGAGTTCTTTTCCCATCAGCGGCAGGTCAAAACTGTCGGCACTGCCCAACAGCTTGAGTGAAAAGTCGTCCAGCCCGATGCGGATGTTGCCGCCGCTTTCCACCCGCGCCCAGGTGTGCCCATTGTGGAAATAATGGTCCATGGGGAAGTCAAACCCCTTGATGTGTTCCACTTCCGCCGGCACAGTCCTGGTTTTGACGTTCCACACGTCTTCGAAAAATTGGTCGAAATCACAGTGCGCGCACTCATAGTCATAAGCACAGCGGCGCTCGGCAATGCGCTGGGTGAGGCTGTGGCGACACAGCCGCTCCAGGGCCGGCTTGCGCTTCATGGCCGCCTGCCAGCTGATCTGCCGGCCTTTGGCGACCTGGGCCTGCATGCCCTGGTCGTATTTGCAGCGGGTGCAGTCATAGAAATTGTTGCAGCGCTTGAACTTGACCACACCGGCCTGCATCCAGAGACAAGGGTGGGACAGCTCGGCCTTCCGGTCCGGTTTTACCAGCCATACCTGGCCGCCCAACACGGCACCGATGGCATCGCGTTTGCCCAGATCGTGCTGCTGCCCCTTGCGGTAGGAAGACCCGTAACCCGTCTGATTTCTGCCGTTTTTTTCGACTTTGTGCGCCATTTTTCACTCCTTTTTTACAGATATAAAGTTCAGATCTATTTCTGTATTGGCAGGCTTTGCTTTCGATATAATAGCAGGAACCAGCAAGAGATATGCCAATGGGGTCAAAGCAGCGTCGCCGCCTGTTGCAATGGTCCGTATTAACAATGAATTATATTTACACAACTGATGCACAGAGGATTTTACGCCGGGCGAGCATTGCCCCGGTAGTGTTGATTTTTTCAACAACCAACATGCCGTCACCAGCATACATCCCGTCAAGAATGGCGGTAAATATCATAATTACAGTGAATTACGGATATGTAGGAAATTTCCACGCCCCTATCTCGGTTTCCCACACGACATTTTCAAGTTGACCCCGGACGTCCTGCAGTGTTTAATCCATACTCCACACCCCTGCTGCGAAAGGCGTGCGAATGTTTGGGGTATCCCGCTTCTACTGTGACGAAGCTCCGTAAGGTTTTCGTGTGGGAAGAGACTGAATCAAAAAAGCCTTCCGATGGATAATATACCACTCGTCAGCAAAAAAACGTCCGACAAAACCGACCCGTTGGTTGAATGCCATGGGTCGACTCCTTCTCAAGCGGCTTGAAATGCCCATCCGGGCTTACGAAAAACGGACCATCAACAACATGCAGATTCCACCGGGTGATTCGCACCGGCCACATTGGAGAAAATGAAAACCGAGCTGCGAAGCGTCGACATTCAGTTCAACAACGCCGGATTGCAGCAAGATGCCCCGATGGCTGAAATGACGTTGGACCAGTGGCATCTGGAAATCAATTTAAACGCGGGAGCGCATGCATGCCCAAAGAAGAAAACGCTCAAAGTATCGTAAGTCCATGGGACGCGCATAACCAACAACTGGTTTCCCATGTTCATCCCCCGGATTGGGTAAACCCCGAACCCGCTTCACGCTACAACCTGGTCGTCATCGGCGCCGGAACGGCCGGCCTCGTGTGCGCGGCCGGAGCGGCCGGCCTGGGGGCAAAGGTGGCGTTAATCGAGCGCCACCTGATGGGTGGTGACTGCCTGAATGTCGGCTGCGTGCCGTCCAAGGCCGTGATTCGTGCGGCGCGCGCCGCTGCCGCCGTACGCGATGCCGGAGAATTCGGTGTGCACGTTCCCGATGGTGTCAAGGTTGATTTCAGCCAAGCCATGCAGCGCATGCGTCGGCTGCGGGCATCCATTGCACCCAACGACTCGGTCAAGCGCTTCAGCGACATGGGGATCGATGTGTTTATGGGCGCCGGCCGGTTTATCGATACCCGCACGGTTGAAGTCGCCGGCCAGCGACTGGCCTTTAAAAAGGCGGTCATCGCCACCGGTGCGCGGGCGGCGGCACCGCCCATCGAGGGTTTGAATGATGTGGCCTATCTGACCAATGAAACGCTTTTCTCCCTGACCGAACTGCCGGGACGGATGGCCGTCATCGGTGCCGGACCGATCGGCTGTGAAATGGCCCAGGCCTTTGCACGCCTCGGATCGGAAGTCTTTTTGGTGGAAACCACACATGGCATTTTGCCCAAAGAGGACCGGGATGCTGCCGGCATCGTGCTGGAATCCATGCTGGCAGATGGCATAAAACTGCTTTGCTGCGGCAAAGAACTGCAGCTGGCAAAAACCGACGGCGGGAAAATCCGCCTTGTCGTGGAATCCCACGGCAAAGCTTACGATGAGGTCGTCGATCAACTGCTGGTCGCTGCGGGGCGCGCACCCAACGTTGAAAATCTAGGGCTGGCGGATGCTCGCGTTACATTCACCAATAAGGGGGTGCAGGTCAATGATCGGCTGCAAACGAGCAATCCCGATATTTACGCGGCCGGAGACATTTGTTCACCCTATCAATTCACCCACGCAGCTGATTTTATGGCACGCATCGTCATTCGAAACGCGCTGTTCTTCGGCCGGGCCAGCGCCAGCGCGCTGACCATTCCATGGTGTACTTACACGGAGCCGGAAATCGCCCACGTCGGCCTTTACGAAAAACAGGCTCAGGGACAGGGAATCGAAGTCGACACCTTCACCAGGAAGTTGCGCGAAGTCGACCGATCCATTCTTGAAGGCCGTACCAACGGTCTGGTACGTGTTCACGTTCGCAAAGGGACGCATAAAATCGTGGGCGCCTCCATCGTGGCACCCAACGCCGGCGATATGATTTCAGAATTGACGTTGGCCATGACTCACGGTTTGGGGCTGAAACACATCGCCAACACGATCCATCCTTACCCGACGCAGGCCGAGGCCATCCGGCAGGTTGGAGACGCGTACAACCGCACGCGATTGACACCTTTCGCAAAATCCTTCTTTGCAAAGCTGATGGCCTGGCGGCGCTGAGACGATTTTGACAATGGATGGCGTTATGTTGCCTGCAAAGCAAAAAATCATCGTGATCTGCGGTCCCACGGGTGTGGGCAAAACCGCTGCCGCCATCACCATCAGCCGGATGCTCAATGGCCAGATCGTGAGCGCTGATTCCATGCAGATCTACCGTTTCATGGACATCGGCACCGCCAAGCCCACCCCCCAGGAGCAGCGCCGCGTGCGCCACCACCTGATCGACGTGGTGGACCCGGACCAGGACTTCGATGCCGCGCGGTATGCCCGCAGCGCGCGAAAGGTCATTGCTGACCTGCATCACCGCCGCATCGTGCCCCTGGTGGTGGGCGGCAGCGGCCTATACATCAAAGCCCTTTTGCACGGCGTTTTCCCCGTGGGCAACCGCAGTAAAATGCTGCGCACGGAGCTCAAAGACAGGCTTCATCGGGAAGGCGCTCCCCGCCTGCACCGGATGCTGGCCGCCTGCGACCCCGAAGCGGCCCGCCGCATCCACCCCAACGACAGCCTGCGCATCCTGCGCGCCCTGGAGGTTTTTCAGCTCACGGGCCGGCCGCTCTCCGAATTGCATAAGCGCCACGGCTTTCGTGAAAAACGCTACGCCGTTCTGAAAATCGGCCTGGCGCTGGATCGGGGCAAGCTCTACGCCCGCATCGATGCCCGTGTGGAGCAGATGATCGCCCGGGGTCTGGAGGCGGAAGTGCGGGGGCTGCTGGGCCGGGGGTATGGCGCGCATCTCAAATCCATGCAGTCCATCGGCTACCGCCACATGGTGGATGCCATCCGGGGCCGAACGGACTACAATGAAGCACTACGGACGATGAAGCGCGATACGCGGCGCTATGCCAAGCGCCAGCTGACCTGGTTCAACGCCGATGCGGACATTACGTGGACGCAGCCCCACAGCCTTGACGAGCTGCTGCCGCAGATCATGGCTTTTCTGGAGGCTGACGCTTACGATGCCCCGCCTCTCACCCGGCGGCTCAAATAATCGATCAGCGTGCGCTTTTCTTCCGGCGATAAAAATGCAGGGCCGCCGGGTGCGGCCGCTCGTGGAAACGCACCGGCGGAAATTGTGTTCCCCCGGCCGGGCGCAAAAGGCCGCCTCATTTCTCTTTCGTCGGCACTGCCGGCACCTTAGGCCCGGCGCATGGCCAAATGCAATCCGGCGGCCGGGAATTTATCGGTAAATTCCGGCAAAAGCCGCGCCATGTACCCGGCTTTGCTGATGGCGGCCATCCAGAGGCCATACAGCGCCCCCCCTTAAAACCGGTCTTCAGGGTTCCTGCGGCCCGCTGGGACAGTCCGACACATCTTCAATGTGGGGCTTGATGTCCAGAATCGGCGTGCCGTCGAACATGTCCATGCCTTTGACCCGGATGCGGCCGCCGGAAACACCCAAAACTTCCAGCACCGACAGGCCGATGGGGTTGGGCCGCCGGGGGGAGCAGATGCTGAAAACCCCTTTGGGCGTGCGGCGGTTGGGCGGCGTCTGTGTGAGAAGCCGCGGGTTGAAGGAAGGGCTGCGGTCAAAGTGAAAGAGGACCACGATTTTCTGGCCGCGGCGGATATCTTTAAGGCCCTGCCGGTAGGGTTCGAAGACTTCCAGCTCCCCTTCGACATCGGACACCGACCAGTGCCGCGGGATATCGGCCGCCGGAGTATGGGCAACTCCGATGGGCGTCAATTCGATTTTCATCAGCTGGCCTGTTTCAAACGCGTGGCGCGCTCGGCGTGGCGCCGGTGGGCGGACAGGACGGCCTTGCGCATGCGGATGGAGCGGGGGGTAACCTCCACCAGTTCATCGTCGCGGATAAAACTGATGGCCTGCTCCAGGGTCAGCGCCTGCACCGGTGACAGCACCACGTTCTCGTCCTTGCCGGCCGCCCGCATGTTACTCAATTTCTTTTCCTTGCAGGGATTGACGTTGATATCCTGGCCGCGGTTGTGTTCGCCGATGATCATGCCTTCGTAAACCGCCGCGCCGGGCGCGATGAAGAGCCGGCCGCGGGGCTCCAGGTTGAACAGGGCGTAGGCCACGGCATGGCCGCTGCGGTCGGCCACGATGGATCCGCTGAAACGACTGGGGCAGTCCCCCCGGAATTCGCCATAACCCTCGAAAAGGGTGTGCATAAGGCCCGTACCCCGGGTGATGGTTAGAAATTCGTCGCGGTATCCGATCAAGGCCCGCACGGGCACGGAAAATTCGATGCGCGCGCGCCCCTTGCCGTTGTTGGTCAGGTTGGTCAGCTTGCCCTTGCGCAGGCTGAGGCTCTCGGTCACCACCCCCAGATAGGCTTCCTGGCAGTCCACCGTCAGCCGCTCCAAAGGCTCCAGCTTGCGGCCGGCTTCCCAACGATAGATGACCTCAGGCCGCCCCACACAGAACTCGTAGCCCTCGCGCCGCATGGTTTCGATCAGAATCGCCAGCTGGAATTCACCGCGACCCTTGACCAGTACCTGGTCCCGGTCGGCGGTTTTTTCCACCTGAATGGCCACATTGACCAGGCTCTCCTTCAACAGGCGCTCCCGGATGCGGCGCGACTGCACGTACTTGCCTTCCCTGCCGCCCAGCGGGGAGTTGTTGACACCGAACTTCATCGACACCGTGGGTTCATCCACCCGGATGCGCGGCAGCGCCTGCGGCGTCCGCTGGTTGCAGATGGTGTCTCCGATAGCCACCTGTTCGATGCCGGCCAAAACGGCGATGTCCCCGGCCTGCACCCCGTCCACCGCCTTAAGCTGCATCCCCTCGTAGACCTGCAGCTGGGTCACTTTGAGCGGCACGCTGCGTTCGTCTTTGCCGATACATACCAGCCGGTCCCGCGAGCGTGCCGAGCCGTTTAACACCTTGCCCACGGCCAGGCGACCCAGGTAATCAGAGTACCCCAGGTCGGACACGAGCATCTGAAAAGGGGCCTTTGGGTCATGGGTCGGACTGGGGATTTCGGCGAGAATGGTATCGAAGAGCACGTGCAGGTTTTCGTGCGCATCGTCCAGGTTTTTTACCGCAATACCCGCGCGGCCGATGGCGTAAAGCAGGGGGAATTCGAGCTGATCCTCGCTGGCGTCCAGATCGATCATGAGGTCGTAAATCTCGTCGAGGACTTCGTCGGGACGGGCATCCCGGCGGTCGATCTTGTTGATGACCACGATGATCTTCAAACCGGCCTGCAGGGCCTTCTTAAGGACAAAACGCGTCTGCGGCAGCGGGCCTTCGGAAGCGTCCACCAGCAAAATGGCGCCATTTACCATGGACAGGGCGCGTTCGACTTCGCCGCCGAAATCGGCATGCCCCGGGGTGTCGATAATGTTGATGCGCACACCCCGCCAAGCCACCGAACAGTTCTTGGCGGCAATGGTGATGCCGCGTTCACGCTCCAGATCCAGGGTATCCATCAGGCGTTCATCCACCTGCTGGCCGGCGCGAAACATGCCGCTCTGGCGGAACATGGCATCCACCAGCGTGGTTTTACCGTGATCTACATGGGCGATGATGGCGATGTTGCGCAGTTCTTCATTTTTCAGCATTTCAGGCATGATTTCACATTTTCTTCTGGATATTTGTTTTTTGTCCGGGCCGCAATGCAATATAGGCATCGGCATGTGGATTACAAGGGTTTTGCCGAAGGTACGCCCCGTCCGCTAGACTGGCGTTTCACAGGTTCCGGCAACGGGTTCGGACGCAATCAGTACCGCCCGGGATGTCCGGCCGTCGATCTTGAGCACCAGGCCGGCCGGTGGCCGCACATGGGCCACGTACTCGGATTCGTTCTCGACGGGCAGGCTGGTGAGCCACCGCCAGTTGACGAAATTGACATCATCGTCGGGGACCGTCAGATAGGCGATGCCCAGCGAGGTGATGTTGTGGAAAAAATGCGAGCCTTGGGAGGGGTCCGCCTTGAGGTTGTCGGCGGTGGTCTCGACGATGGCACTCACGGCCGAGATATCGTTCCAGACCACGGGGATGCCCAACCAGCGGTCGGCGGATCCCCAGCGGCCCGGTCCGATCAGCAGGTAATTGCGCTTCTGCTGTAAAATGATTTGGTTGATGCGGCTGATCTGGGCGGCGATCTCCACGGTGTGCGCCGGATCAAAGACATCCGGCTTCACATAAACGATATCCTCCACGTTCCAGAGTTTGCTGCTGCCCATGGCCTGTTTGGAGTAGCAATAGGCCGATGCAATCTCCTCCGGACGGATTTCGACATCCTGGACCTGCTGGCACAGCGCCATGGGCCGGATCTGCAGCAGGGCGAATTCGTCTCTCCCGGCAGCGTCTTTTGCAAAATCGACCGCAAATTCGATCTCCACGGGTCCACCCATACCTGTACGGCCGAGTTCCAGGATATCCGTCAGGATGTCGGCCAGCGGAAAGGTACCGTACTTCAGCACCCCGGCAAACGTGA
Organism: Desulfobacterales bacterium; assembly: GCA_026984935.1. Classification (GTDB taxonomy): domain Bacteria; phylum Desulfobacterota; class Desulfobacteria; order Desulfobacterales; family JALSRD01; genus JALSRD01. Next base: position 18,539 of record JALSRD010000073.1, on the reverse strand, counting down.
GCACCAGGTAGCCACCCGGCTGGGCGGCATCCCGGATGCGGTGGTCCTGCGGGCTGTAAGTGCTCGAAAGTTTCCGGACCGGGGGGTGATGGGCAAAATCGTCCACATCCAGCAATGCCAGTGTCAGGTCGTCACGAACGCTGCAGGTATCCGGCACATCGGTCATTTTCAGGGCGTAAAAGCGCCTCTGGGCATTTTTCAAGATGTCGTCCACACTGGAAAACTGGGGTAAAAACTGGGGGTATTTGGGGCAGAAGCGCAGGGCCGTCAGTCCCTCCACGACGGTTTTGCCCAGGCCCAGGGCGATATGCGCTATTCCCTCTTCGGGCTGCATGTAGGATACGGGGTAAAAATTATACGACTGCGCAACGCCTGCAAAGGCCGGATAAAAATATTCTTCGTGCCGGCTGCCGGTCAACTGCTGAATGATCACGGCCATTTTCTCTTCCTGGATGCCCTGTCCGGTGGTCTTGGCGTAGATGCGGGGCGCCTCCAGAAAGGTCGAGGCGTATACCAGCTTGATGGCGCAGATCAGACGCTCCAGGCGCACGTCCAGATCCGGATCATTGTTGGGCAGCATATAAGTTTTGTACATTCCTGCAAAGGGGCGGAATTGGGCGTCTTCCAAAAGGCTGGAAGAACGCACCGCCAGAGGGTGCCGCGCGATTTGGGAAAGGTAGAGCTCCAGGTCCTGGCGCAGTTCGTTCGGAAATTCGGCCGCCAGAAAGGCCTGCAGCACCTGTTCATCGCTAAGCTCGGTTTCGGCAAAATGATGCATCTGGTTTAGCTCCAGAAAATCATCGAAACCCTGGGTTGAGATCACCAGTGTCTGCGGCACCCGTATGGTGATGCGGGGGTATTTTGTCTGCAGGCGGGCCGTCTCGCGGAGCAGGTTCATCATGAACGCCAGGCCCCTGGCTTTACCCCCCAGCGATCCGCGCCCGATTTTGACAAAATCCGCCTCGGGGTCGAAATCGCTGGCCTTGAAATCCGCCACAACGCCTTTCTGGCGCCGCAGGCGCCGGTCGCGGATACAGGCGGCCAGGTGTTCTTTAATGGCCTGGGGATTGGGAAAATCGCTGGCCTTGATGCCGCGCAGGTAGGAAGCCAGGCGAATTTCACTGCGGGCGATGAGCCAGGTTGAAAAATCGTTGCGCTGGGCATGGTAGTATACCGATTCATCGGGGATATCGGGCAGTATCTTTTCCATGGCGCGCAGATTGGCGGCACGGCCCACTTCACGTCCGTCGGGCATGCGGAAGATAAAATCGCCGAATCCGAGGTGTTGGATGAAAAAGGCGCGCAGATCGTTCTGCAGCGACGGCTCGGTTTTATTGACGAACATGGCCGGAACCTGGCGTGCCCGTTCCCGGTTGCGCTCCTCGGAGCTCATCATCAGCAGGGGCAGGTCCGGGCTGTCTTTTTTGATATGCGACAGGAGTTTAAAGCCGGCCGCAGGATCGATACGGCCGTTTTTGGGAAACCGCACATCTGAAATCACGGTCAGCAGGTAGGGCTTGTACTTTTCGTAAAGCGCCAGTGCCTCGTCGTAGGTGCCGGCGGACAGGACTTTGGGACGCACCCGCATCCTCAAAATGCGGTGCTCCTCGTTGAGCGATCCCTTGATCAGCTCCTGGGTCTGCATGACCAGCTCCTGGTATAAAAGGGGCAGCAGCAGCGAGAGGTAAAACGGCGAATCCTCCACCAGAATGATCACCCGGACTTCGGCGCGACGTGTGTCATACGCCACGTTCCAGCGGTCTTCCACCCCCTTGATCAACGCCAGCAGCAGGTTGGCGTTTCCACCCCAAATGAAGATGTTGTCGATGGCCGAGTTGTCCAGTTTTTTCTGATTCAGCTGATCGATCAGGATACTGCTGGTGTTGTGGGTCAGCAGAAACACGGGCAAATCAGGGTAGAGTTTTTTAACGGCCCAGCCGAAGTCAAACGCATCCATATCATCCACGCGCGGCATGGTGATCACCAGGTCGAAGTGCTTTTGCGAAAGCATTTCCAGGGCCTTGGCGGCCGTGGGAACCTGGTTGAGACGCGGCGGTCGCGAGAGGTTCAACCCCTGGTACTCCTGGATGATGCGTTCGGCCAGGCGCCCGTCCTCCTCCATGATAAACGCGTCGTAGGGACTGGAGAGCAGCAGAATCTCGTTAACTTTCCTGGACATCAGCTCGAAGAAAGCTTTAAAGGAAAGATCGGTCTGATCGGCGCTCGGCAGCGGCGGAAGGTTCATGTCGGCCTCATTTCGGAATTGGCTCAAAGCGTTTTTCATAACCTGAAAATATAGATTAATTATCGGCAGTTGACAACTGCAAATGTCGTATTGTAGCTTTGGCCATCCAATTGAATATCCATCGATCAATCGAAATTGTGGTGTGCCTTCATGAAAATTGCCATCGCCCAGCCAAACCCCGTCATCGGCGACTTTGCCCACAATGCCGCCAAGATAAAGGCGCTGGCACAGTCCGCCAGGCGCCTGGGCTGCGGCCTGGTGGTTTTTCCCGAACTGTCCATTCCGGGCTATCCGCCGCGCGACCTGCTGGAAAAAAAAGAATTCGTCCAAGCCAACCTGGCATGTCTGAAGCAGCTCGTCGCCTCCGTCCGGGGCATCGGTGTGATCTGCGGCCTGGTGGAGCCCAACGACCACCACGAGGGCAAACCGCTGTTCAACACCGCCGTGCTCTTTGAAAACGGGCGTATCCTGCACCGGGTATACAAGCGCCTGCTGCCGACCTACGACGTGTTTGACGAAAGCCGCTATTTTGAACCCGGCTGGCAGAGCCGGATTTTGGTCTACCGGGGGCTGCGCATCGGGCTGACCATCTGCGAAGATGCCTGGAACGACAAGGATGTCTTTAAAAAACGCATCTACCACGTCGATCCGCTGGAGCTGCTCAACCGGGAGGGCATGGACCTGCTGATCAACATTTCGGCCTCGGTGTTTCACCTGGGCAAGCGCGAATTCCGCTGGCGCATGCTTTCGGCCATCGCCCGTAAATACCACGTCCCGCTGCTGTTCGCCAACCAGGTGGGCGGCAATGACTCCGTGCTGTTTGACGGCACCAGCGCGGTTTTCGATGCTGCCGGCGAGCTGGTGGCCCGCGGCCGTGATTTCGAAGAAGACCTGATCTGCTACGATACGGCAAAAGGTCCCTGTTCCGGTTCCGCTGAATGTCATCCTGTTTCCGGCAGCGATGCACAATGTGCACTCAAGGCACTGGTCATGGGAACCCGGGACTACGTCCGCAAATGCGGTTTCGAGAAAGTGGTGCTGGGCCTGAGCGGCGGCATCGACTCCGCCCTGACCGCCTGCATCGCGGTGCGTGCGCTGGGCAGTGAAAATGTCGCCACGGTTTTCATGCCTTCGCGCTACACGGCGCAGGACAACTACGAAGACACCCGGCGGCTGGCCGACAATCTGCAGGTCAGCTACCGCATCATTTCCATCGACCCCATGTTCGCCGCCTTCCTGGATGTCCTGGCGCCGGATTTTGACCCCCGCGCGCCGACTGTCACCGAACAAAACATCCAGGCGCGTATCCGCGGTATCATCCTGATGGCGCTGTCCAACAAAACCGGCTGTCTGGTGCTTTCGACGGGCAACAAGTCCGAGCTGGCCATGGGGTACTGCACGCTGTACGGCGACATGAGCGGCGGCCTGGCAGTGATATCGGACGTCCCCAAAACGCTGGTCTACCAGCTGGCCCGTTACATCAACCGGGACCGGCCGCTCATCCCGCAGCGCATTGTCGAAAAGCCGCCCTCGGCCGAGCTCAAGCCGAACCAGGCCGATCAGGACGACCTGCCGCCCTATGAGATCCTGGATCCGATCCTGAAGGGTTACATCGAAGATTTAAAGAGTGCCGAGGAGCTTGTGCAGATGGGGTTCGACGAAAAAACCGTGCGGCGGGTGGTCCGCACGGTGGATCATAACGAGTACAAACGGCATCAGGCCGCACCCGGTCTGAAAGTCACATCCAAAGCCTTCGGCTACGGCCGACGGTACCCGCTGGCGCAACGCTTCCGCAAAAGCTAGTGCCGCCGGCAAACCCGCCGCCGCTCCGGCAGCGGGTTCAGCGGCCCGGGACCGGCAGCCGACGCCCGGGTGCACAGGAGGAGATCACGCAACATGGCCGCGACGGATCACCACAAAACGAATCCCGGATCAGCTGGCGATCCGGACTGGGAAAACCGCGTGCTGTGCAGCGACGAAAGCTGCATCGGCGTCATCGGCCCCGACGGCCGCTGCCGGGTGTGCGGCAGGCCGGCGGAACCGGGCACCCGGATCCCACCGGACCATGACAGCATCGGGGCTGCGGCACCTTTCGCGGAACCTGCACTGGCACCGGAGACGGAACCGGATCCAGGAGCCGGTGACACGCCATCCGACCCGGACCTGACCTGGGAAGACCGCGTGCTGTGCAGCGACGAAAGCTGCATCGGCGTCATCGGCCCCGACGGCCGCTGCCGGGTGTGCGGCAAACCCCATGTTTCCCCGGACGTCTGACGTCCGGCCCACTTCGCAGCTACTGGTTGCCGAAGCCGTTCTGCGCGCCGCAGTCCGGACACTGCCAGGTGATGCCGTTGCACGACATTCCCCAGAGGTTTTCGTGCATACAGACCTGGCAGATGGAAAAGCCGCAGCGACAGCGCCAGCAGAAGGGCAACGTTTTGCCGCAGCAGTGGCACTGGTAGGCTTCCGGACGGCGGGGCTTTCGGGATGTCTTTTTTTTTGCGGGTATCGCGGTCATTGGGCTGCCGTTGTCTCCACGCCGTTCAGCGTCTGCACGCAATGTGCGGATTTGCCGGTAACCACCCGGCAGGCCAGGCAATTCTCCCGGCCTGCCCTTGCGTGCCATAAATCTAAGAATGCCGGACGCGGCTGTCAATCGGTACGCGCACCGGCGGCAGCCGGGACAGTTCCATGCATGCAAAAAAGACCCTCTACCTGATTGACGGCAGCGCCTACATTTACCGTGCCTACCATGCCATCCGGCATCTTTCCAGTTCATCGGGCCTGCCCACCAACGCCGTTTACGGCTTTACGCGCATGATCCTCAAGCTCATGGAAGAGCGCCGGCCGGAATACAGCGTCATCTGTTTCGACAGCCGGGGGCCCACCTTCCGGCACCGGCTTTACAGCGACTATAAAGCCAACCGGCCACCCATGCCGGAGGACATGAGCGTTCAGCTGCCGTATATCCGGGATATTACGGGAGGCTTCAATCTGCCCAGCTTGAAAATGGAGGGCTACGAGGCCGACGATCTCATCGGCACGCTGGCGCGTCAGGCCGAAGCCGACGGTTTTGATGTCATCATGGTCACCGGAGACAAGGACTTCGTGCAGCTGGTCACCGCAAACAGCTGTATCTGGGACCCCATGAAGGACAAGCTTACCTCTCTGGAAAGCGTCCGCCGAACCACCGGTCTCGAGCCCCGGCAGATGATCGATGTCATGGGGCTTTCCGGAGATACGGCCGACAACATCCCGGGGGTTCCCGGTATCGGCCCCAAAACCGCGCTGAAACTGATTCGGACATACGGCAGCATGGAAGCGCTGTACCGCCAGATCGACACCGTCCCCCAGAAAAAGCTGCATGCGAACCTGGTACGCTACCGCGATCAGGCCTTTCTCAGCAAAACCCTGGTGACCATCGACACGCATGTGCCGCTGGACCTTGACAGCGCGGCGCTGAAGTTGGGGGCTCCCGACGCCAAACGCCTGGCCCGGTTGTTCGGCGAACTGGAATTCCGCCAGCTGCAGCAGCGCTTCTCCGCAGCCGCCGCACACCCCAAGCGCTACCGCGCCATTTTCAAACCATCGGAACTGGACGAGCTGGTCAGCCGCCTGGCAGCCGCATCGGAAATCGCCATCGACACCGAAACGACTTCCACCGACGCCATGCGCGCACGCCTGGTCGGTCTGTCCTTTGCCGTTGAACCCCACGAAGCCTTCTACGTTCCCTGCGGCCATGACTATGCCGGTGCGCCGCCGCAACTGGATCAAACACAGGTACTGACGCGGCTGAAACCGGTGCTGGAAAATCCCGCCATCCAAAAAATCGGGCAGAACATCAAGTACGACTGGATTGTGCTGGAACGCCACGGCATCGCGCTTGCGGGTGTTGCCTTCGACACCATGGTGGCCTCCTATCTCATCAACCCTTCCAAACGCTCCCACAGCCTGGATCAGATCGCCCTGGATTTCCTGGGCCACCAGATGACCGCGTACAAGTCTCTGTTCGCCAAGGGCGAAAAAGTAGCCGGCTTCAACCGCGTACCGCTGGAAAAGGCCACTCCTTACACCTGCGAAGACGCCGATATCACCCTGATGGCCCGGCGGGCGCTGGCACCTCTGCTGGAGTCGCTGGAGCTCGTCGATCTTTTTGAAAACGTCGAAATGCCCCTGATCGCGGTTTTAAAAGCCATGGAGACGCGCGGCATCTGCGTGGACCGCCCGCGGCTGGAAAACCTTTCGGCGTCCTTTGCACGCAAACTGCAAACGCTCGAAGAAAAGATTTACGCTGCGGCCGGCGAGACCTTCAACATCAACTCCTCCCAGCAGCTGGGCCGCATCCTGTTTGAAAAGCTGAAACTGCCCGTTTTGAAAAAAACCCGCAAAAGGACCGCCTATTCCACCGATGTGGACGTGCTGACCGCCCTTTCCGACCAGCATGCGCTGCCGAGCCTGATCTTGGAGCACCGCAGCCTGGCCAAGCTGAAGTCCACCTATGCCGATGCGCTGCTGGAGCTGATCAACCCGGATACAAAAAGAATCCACACCTCTTTCAACCAGACCGTGACGGCCACCGGACGCCTGAGCAGCTCCAACCCCAACCTGCAGAACATCCCCGTACGGACCGAGGAGGGCCGCAAAATACGCAGCGCCTTTGTCCCGCAGCCGGGGTGGCGGCTGATTTCGGCCGACTACTCGCAGATCGAACTGCGCATCCTGGCCCATTACGCCGAAGACCCCATCCTCATCCAGGCCTTCGAGGAGGGTGAAGACATCCACACGCGCACGGCCGGCGAGGTCTTCCAGGTTTTTCCCGCCATGATCACGCCCGACTTGAGGCGCCAGGCCAAGGTCATCAACTTCGGCATCATCTACGGTATGGGCGCCTTCAGCCTGGCGCGTGAACTGGGTATCAGCCAGAAAATGGCCAAGACTTACATCGAAAATTATTTCCGGCGTTACGCGGGTGTCAAGCGCTTCATAGAACAGACAATTGAAAATGCTCGTAAAACCGGCAGGACCAGCACGTTGCTGGGGCGCATACGCCTGTTGCCCGAGATCAACAGCAAGAACCGCAGTGTACGCCTGTTTGCCGAACGCACGGCCGTCAACACGCCCATCCAGGGAACCGCCGCCGACCTCATCAAAGTGGCCATGATTCAGGTTCAGGCGGCTCTGCGCCGGCGGAATTTGAAAGCCGCCATGCTGCTCTCGGTGCACGATGAGATCGTTTTCGAAGCGCCGGCCGGGGAAGTGGATACGGTCAGCAGGCTGGCCAAGGAGGTCATGGAAAGCGCCTGGCAACTCAAGGTTCCGCTGGCGGTCAACGTGGCCCTGGGCAGCAACTGGGAGCAGGCCCACTGACATCCCGCCGGCCTCAGCGGGTCACGATATGGCAGTCGATGCCGTTTTTCTGCAACGCACGCTCAAAAAAGGCCGCCTGCTGACGGCTTGCAAAGGCGCCCACCAGCAAGCGCAGGTCGGCGGTGGTGTACAGATCCCTCAGGCGGTAGGCCACGTACCCCTGTTTCAGCATGATGCGCTGCATGTTTTTCAGGCCGCGCGCCGTTTTGAAGACACCGACCTGCAGGGCGTAGGGTTGCCTGCGGATATCTGTACGCCGGAAACGGCGGGCCTGCAGTTTGGCGACCGCATGCCGGGCTTCGGCGAGCGTTGGATAAAATCCCATGTAAATACGGTGCCATATCCGCCCGCTAATGGACACCGGCGAGGTAAAGGCTGCGTCGCCCTTGCTTCTGAAGTGTCGTGCCACCTGCAGGGCTTTGCGCCGGTCCTTATAGGCGCTGACCTGGATGGTATAGGGATAATCCTTTTGCGCACCCCGAGCCGGTGACAGCGCGCGTGCTTTGCCGGCATTTTTCCGGAAAGCCGGTTTTGCTTCTGACGCCTGCCGTCCGGCAGCGGCCGGTTTGGGGGTATCCTTTTTAACGGCCTTGGGCGCAGACGGTTCCGCCGACGGGCGTTGCTCTGCCACCGGCGCCGTTTCCGGGGGTTCCTGCAGACCGGGCTCCGGCTGGATGGCCGGCCGGGCCGCCACTTTGGCGCGCCAGGGCCTGCGTTTCTGATAGTGCGTCAACCGCTTGACATAGGTATCCAGATCGCGCGTCTGGTCTTTTTTCATCAGCAGAAAAATGACATTTTTCTGGGTCAGCACGGCTTCTTTAAACCGGCCGGCCTCGGCGTAGGCAGCCGCCAGGGTATCCAGGTGGTGCGGTCCGCCTTCTTTCGCAACCGCTCTTTTGGCCAGGCGCACGGCACGCCGGCCGTTGCGGTAGCGGGCATCCGGCGACACGGCCAGCAGCCAGGCCAGCTGATTATTGGCCTGGATATTTTCCGGGTCCTTTTTGAGGACATGCTCAAAATCGGCGACGGCTTTTTTGTACTGCCCGCTGGCAAACCAGGCCATGCCGCGCCCGTTGTAAGCCGCAAGCCGGCCGGGATCCTCCGTGATGGCCCGGCTGAAATCTGAAATGGCCAGGTCGTACTGGCCCAGATTGTACCAGGCCACACCACGATTCAGATAGGCCGGCACATTGGCGCGATCTTTCCGGATGGCACGGCTGAACGCTTTGACCGCCGCTTTGTAGCGGTGGAACTGGAGATACGCCTTGCCTTTCTGGACCAGCTGTTGCGTGGTTTCCACGCCGGCGCCGGCGGTCGACACCACCGGCCAAAAAAGCATCGCCAGGCACAGAACCGCGCCGTAATAACATAGAAATCTGCGGCCGCACATATCTGTCTTTTTCCCCATCAGCCGTCGTTACGCAACATCGCCCTTGCCCGACAGCACCGCTTGCTTTAAAAAATAGAACACGTCCGCCCCCTCCCGATCTGCAGATGTTTCTCCGCGCGCAATTTTTTGAATCCGCGAAAAATCTTCCCGGCTCTGCGTGGAAAGCGGCTCTTCGATCAGGCTCAGCCGGTTGTCGATCAGGCTGTAGAGCACTGCCGGCCCGAAAAGCGGCGCGCTGCCGGTGCGCTCACTTACTTTCCCCACGATCTTGACATGCGGTATCCGCAAAGCCCGCGGTGCTTCCCGGAAACCGAGCAGTTCGGCAAAAAGATCCAGCGCTTCGATGACACCCTCGCTGTAGCGACTCTCCAGTGAAGCGACGCCGTCGATGGCGATGGCGGAAATGTCCTCTTTGCGCCAAGTCAAATCGAGCGCGTCAATGCACTGGCGGCGTACGGTTTCCAGCGAGGCATCTTTCTTGCTGACCAACACATCCGAATCCCGCAGAATTTTAACGGCATTGCGGATACTGAGCATTTCCTTGACCGTCGGGCTCTTGCGCAGGGCCACGTCTTCGGGGGTCGTGTTGTAGATGCCGACACCGTTGTCCAGCACCAGCACCTGCGGCCCGCCCGCCGATTTATCCAGCAGGTAGAGCTCCAGGTCGCGCATTTTAAGCGGCTTATAGGGCCCCAAGGCCAGGAGCCGCCGCAGGGCCTGTTTATCAAAGTGAATGCCGCTGTCCGGCCCCTTCAAAGAGTTCACCACCTGGGCATAGAGCCGGTCAATCTCGATTTTTTTTAACAGGTTCTCTTTAAAGCCCATTGTGCATCCCCCTATTTTCAGCGTGCCGCCGATGCCGGCGTATTTCTATCACAACCGCAGCTGCCTGTAAACAGAGGGATTTCGGCTGCCGGCAGGCCGGTCCTTGACGCCACCACGCAACTTAGCTAATATAGCAGCCAAGCGACCATCGACAGTACCGAGGGGTATATGGCCGTTCAGGTTCGGCCCCCGCCAACGATACCCATACCCCCGCAGAAAAGTCCAGTTGAACATGGCAACGCCACACCCCGGCTGAGCACCGGCCCGGGAAACTGTGACCGTAAAAGGAGCAGCCCATGACCGAAAGCGTTAAAATCGTCTACAAGGACCGCATCTACGAACTCCCCGTACGCACCGGCTCCCACGGGGAGAAGGCCATCGACATCTCCAATCTGCGCGATCAGACCGGTTTCATCACGCTGGATCCCGGTTTTGCCAATACCGGCAGCTGCAGCAGCGCCATTACCTTCATGGACGGCGAAAGGGGCATTCTGCGCTACCGCGGCATCTCCATCGAACAGCTTGCCGAGCAGTCTTCATTTATCGAAACCTCGTACCTGCTGATCCACGGCCGGCTGCCCACCGTAAAAGAGCTGCAGCAATTTTCGGTGCTGCTCAACGACAACTCACTGGTGCATGAGGACATGCGCGGGTTTTACCAGCACTTTCCGCGGGCCTCGCATCCCATGGGCATCCTGTCTTCCATGGTCAATGCCCTGCGGAGTTTCTACCCGGTACTGGAGACCACCGACGAGGAAATCGACCTCACCGTCACGCGCCTGCTGGCCAAAATCCGCACCATGGCCGCCATGTCCTACAAGATATCGCGCGGCCACCGGGTCGTCTATCCCCGTCCGGACCTGTCCTACTGCGCTAACTTTCTGAATATGATGTTCGACACGCCGGTGATGCCCTATGAAATCATCCCCGAGGCCGTGGACGCCCTGAACGTCTTCTGGATCCTGCATGCCGACCACGAGCAGAACTGCTCGACCGCGGCCGTACGCCTCGTGGGCAGCGGGCGTGTGAACCTGTATGCGGCCATATCGGCGGGCATTGCCGCGCTGTGGGGACCGCTGCACGGCGGTGCCAATCAGGCCGTCATCGAGATGCTCTCCGAGATCCACGCCAACGGCAACCGCATCCGGCCCTATATCGACCGCGCCAAGGACAGGAATGACCCCTTCCGCATGATGGGCTTCGGTCACCGGGTGTACAAAACTTACGATCCGCGGGCGCGGATCATCAAGAAAACCTGCGACCGGCTGCTGGCCAAACTCAGGATCTCGGACCCGCTGCTGGACCTCGCCCGGGAACTGGAGGAAGCGGCGCTCAAGGACGACTACTTCATCGATCACAACCTTTACCCCAATGTCGACTTTTACAGTGGCATCGTGCTGAGGGCCATGGGCATTCCCACCAACATGTTTACGGTGATGTTCGCCATCGGCCGGCTGCCCGGCTGGATAGCGCAGTGGAAGGAGAGCATGGACGATCCCAACTGGAAGATCAGCCGTCCGCGTCAGCTCTACACAGGGCCCACGCAAACGGACTATATCCCCATCGGGCAGCGCAATCTATAAATCCCGCCGGCAGGCCCGGGGTAATTGCCGCAACAGTCCCGTGGGTTGACCTGCACCTGTATTCGCTGCGCCGCTTCGCCGGCAGCAGACTTGCAGGCGTGGCATGCGCCGTCGGTGAGGAGCGCCGGCGCGGCTGCCGCAGGCTAGTCCAGCCAGCCGAAGGTGCGCTCCACCGCCTTTTTCCAGTGCCGGTAGCAGGCCTCCCGCTGTCCGGGCGCCATGGCGGGCTGCCAAACCTTGTCCACCGCCCAGTTGCTGCGCAGTGCATCGGTTCCAGACCAGAACCCCACGGCCAGTCCCGCCGCATACGCGGCCCCCAGGGCCGTAGTCTCCGAAACCTGCGGGCGAATGACCGGCACATTGAGCATGTCGCTCTGAAACTGCATCAGCAGCTCGTTGGCCACCATGCCGCCGTCGACTTTGAGGCGGCTCAGCGGCACGCCGGAGTCCAAGTTCATGGCCTCCACGATATCGCAGGTCTGATAGGCAGTGGCTTCCAGCGCGGCACGGGCGATATGCCCCTTGCCGGCAAAACGCGTCAGCCCGGCAATGACGCCGCGGGCATCGGAGCGCCAGTGAGGGGCGAACAGGCCCGAAAAGGCCGGCACGAAATAAACACCGCCGTTGTCTTTAACCGTTTCCGCCAGCGCCTGGATATCGCCTGCCGCGGCAATCAGCCCCAGGTTGTCACGCAGCCACTGCACCAGTGCCCCGGTAATGGCGATGGAGCCCTCCAGACAGTACACCGCCGGCTGCCCGGCAAGCTGATAGCCGACCGTTGTCAAGAGCCCGTGGTGTGAGGCCACCGGCGTTGTACCCGTGTTGAGCAACAGAAAACATCCGGTGCCATAAGTGTTTTTGGCCTCTCCGCTCTCGAAGCAGGCCTGACCGACCAGGGCCGCCTGCTGATCCCCCAGGGCGCCGCACACCGGAACGGCGGCGCCCAGCGGGCCGTCTTTTGCGGTGGCGCCCCACATGCCGCTGTCCGATGAGGGCACGATGCGCGGCAGGATCCGGGGCGGGATTCCCAGGGTCTGCAGGATTTCTTCGTCCCACTGCAGGGTCCGCAGGTTCATGAGCAGGGTGCGGCTGGCGTTGGTCACATCGGTGACGTGTACCCCGCCGGCAGGACCACCGGTCAGCTGCCAGATGATCCAGCTTTCCATGGTGCCGAACAGCGCGTGACCTTTTTGCACCGCCACGCGGGCCTCGGGAACATTGTCCAGAATCCAGCGGATTTTGGGACCTGAAAAGTACGTCGCCACCGGCAGCCCGGTTTTTTCCCGAAAACGATCCTGACCGCCGTCAGCCGCCAATTGCCGGCAGATTGCGTCGGTGCGCGTGCACTGCCAGACGATGGCGTTGGTAAAGGGCTTCCCCGTATGCTTATCCCAGAGTACGGTGGTTTCACGCTGGTTGGTGATGCCGATGGCGGCCAGATCGGACCCGGCCAGGCCGGCTTTGGACAGCGCACCACGCATGACCGCGCACGCGTTTTGCCAGATCTCGACAGGGTCGTGTTCCACCCACCCGGGCTGCGGAAAGATCTGCTTATGCTCCTTTTGATCCAGCGCCACAATCCGCCCTTCACGGTTAAAGATGATGAAACGGTTGCTGGTGGTCCCCTGGTCCAGGGCAGCTACAAACTGATTTTTCCCCATGATGCACCTCTCCAAACTGTAAGGGCCGGTCGGCCTTGCTTTCAAAACAGCCCACGCAGCTGTATTTCAAACGGTAATGATTTCGTAAAAAATCCGGATTTCCGCTTCCGGCAGAAACTTACCGGATCCGGTGGGGCGGATCAACGAAAAAGAGAGGCTGAAGTTCTGGCTCCAGCCCCTCTTCTGGCCCTCACCTGCAGACTCCATCGCCGGAGACAGCTCTTGTCATCCCCGGCTCCGGGGCCGCAGTGTACCGGTCCACGCCTACGGATCGGCGGCACTTGCGTTAAAAGGCACGGCCCTCCCGCCACGCCTGAAGGAGTTTGTCGTAATCCACGGTTTTGCCCTGTGGTTTTTCATTGGCCAGCTTGGCCTTGGGCGAACCCGGTCGTTTCAGCCAGACGGCGGGATCGATGCACTTGTTGAGCTTCGGTCCCTTATCTCCCTGGACGCCGGAGCGCTGGATGCGCTGCATCACGCGGTCCTGCTCCTTGGCGAGGTTGTCCATGGCCCGGTCAACAGTGACTTCACCTGCCACGGCCTCACCGATATTCTGCCACCACAGCTGGGCCAGCTTGGGGTAAGCCGGAACGTTGGTGCCGGTGGGCGTCCAGTAGACACGCGCCGGGCTGCGGTAGAATTCCACCAACCCGCCCAGGTAGGGTGCACGTTTGGTAAAGGATTTATCCCGGATGTCGCTGTCGCGGATGATGGTCAGTCCCACATGGCTCTTTCTCAGGGAGACGGTTTTGCACACGGTGAACTGAGCATACAGCCAGGCCGCCTTGAGCCGTTTGAGCGGCGTGAACTTAAACAGCGTCCAGGACCCGCAGTCCTGGTAACCCAGTTTCATGCCCTTTTCCCAGTAGGGTCCATGGGGCGATGGCGCCATGCGCCATTTGGGGGTTCCGTCGGCATTGACCACGGGCGTACCCTTCTTCACCATGTCGGCGGTAAAGGCGGTGTACCAGAAGATCTGCTGGGCCACATTACCCTTGGCCAGGCTGGGCAGCGACTGATAAAAATCCATACCCAGGGCACCCGGCGGCGCATATTCACGGATCCATTCCATGTATTTGCGCAGCGCATACTTGGCTGCAGGGCTGTTGGCACCGCCGCCGCGGCAGACGCGCGACCCCACGGGACGGTTGTTTTTGTCCACACGAATGCCCCACTCATCCACCGGCTTGCCGTTGGGCAGGCCCTTGTCGCCCTCGCCGGCCATCGAAAGCCAGGCATCGGTGAAGCGCCAGCCCAGGTCAGGGGCCTTCTTGCCGTAGTCCATGTGGCCGTATACCCGTTTGCCGTCTATTTCCTTGACGTCGTTGGTGAAGAATTCGGCGATATCCTCATAGGCCGACCAGTTGACCGGCACACCCAGCTCATAGCCATACTTGGCCTTGAAGCGTTTCCTCAAATCCGGGCGTTTGAACCAGTCATACCGGAACCAGTACAGGTTGGCGAACTGCTGGTCCGGCAGCTGGTAGAGCTTGCCGTCCGGGCCGGTGGTAAAGGATTTGCCGATAAAGTCGTCGACATCCAGGGTCGGCAGGGTCACGTCCTTGCCCTCACCGGCCATGAAATCGCTCAATGGAATCACGTAATTGTAGCGCCAATGCGCGCCAATCAGGTCCGAGTCGTTGATAAAGGCGTCGTAGATGCTCTTGCCGGACTGCCACTCCGTCTGGAGTTTTTCGATGACGTCACCTTCCTGGATCGTATCATGGGTGACGTGGATGCCGGTAATCTCCTCAAAGGCCTTTGTGAGCACCTTGGATTCATAGGCATGCGTCGGGATGGTCTCGGAGACCACCTTGATCTGCATGCCGCGGAACGGCTTGGACGCCTTGATGAACCACTCCATCTCTTTCATCTGCTGGGCCTTGGTCAGCGTGGAGGGCTGAAACTCCTTATCAACCCACTTCTTTGCGGCCGCCTCGTACTTGGAAGCGGCCCAGCCGGTGCCGGCTGCAAAGATGAACGCCATTGCCAGCAGTACCGTGCCAATAGATCGGATACAACTCCCTTGCCTTCGTCTGTTCATGCTTTCCCCCTTTCCGGTTAAATGATTCACGCCTTGCGGTCTCCTTCCTTTCCAGTCAAGCGGTCCTTGCCTTATCTTTTCAGCCGCCATCCCGGCCGGTAGCCGGTCGCAGCCGTTCGGCTTTATGCATAGCGCATGGAAAGCAAAATAAATACCAGGCAGACCGGCAACACGAACCACATTTTCCAGTCGGTAAGCCCGGTCCAGGCGATAAAAATGTAACCACTTCCGAGAATGCCGATGAAAAGGCGATCTCCCCGGGAGGTCGTGATGGGCAGGAGCCCGCGACGCTCAACGTTGGGTGCGACAACCTCCCATATCGTCATGCCCGTCAGGACCAGTCCGAGGCCGATAAAAAAGCCCGCCGTAACCGGCGTCCACGCCATCCATTCGAGGCTCATCGTTTTTCCTTCCTACACCCGGCCCAGGGCGAACCCCTTGGCCATATAATTGCGTACAAACCAGATCACCAGCGCCCCCGGCATGATCGTCAGGATGCCGGCGGCGGCCAGCAGCCCCCAGTCCAGGCCCCCGGCGCTCACGGTACGCGTCATGGTCGCCACGATCGGCTTGGCGTTTGTGACCGTCAGCGTTCTGGCCAGCAGCAGCTCCACCCAGGAGAACATGAAGCAGAAAAAAGCGGTCACTCCGATTCCCGCTCGAATCAGGGGAACGAAAACCGTAATAAAAAACCGGGGAAAGCTGAAACCGTCGATGAACGCCGTTTCATCGATTTCTCTGGGGATGCCGGACATGAAGCCCTCCAGAATCCACACCGCCAGCGGCACGTTGAACAGGCAGTGCGCCAGCGCCACGGCAATATGTGTATCGATCAGGCCGATGGTGGAATAGAGCTGAAAAAAAGGCAGTGCAAAAACCGCCGGCGGCGCCATGCGATTCGTCAGCAGCCAGAAAAAAACCTGCTTGTCTCCCAGAAAACGATAGCGCGAAAAAGCATAGGCGGCGGGCAGGGCCGTTCCCAGCGATATCAAGGTGTTCATCACGACAATCATCAGTGAATTGAGGTAGCCCGAATACCAGCTTTTGTCGGTGAAGATCTTGACGTAGTTGGCCAAGGTGGGATGATGGGGATAGAGCGCCATAGAGCCCAGAATGTCTGCATTGGGCCTCAGCGACATATTGAGCATCCAGTAAATCGGCAACATCAGCAACCCGATATACAAAACGAGGCCGATGGTTTTCTTTTGAATCCTCATGTTTTTTCTCCTCTGCCGACATTCTGCAACGCCTGGTAAAAGAGCCAGCAAAACAACAACACGATGAGAAAATAGACCAGTGAAAAGGCGGCCGCAGGCCCGAGGTCAAACTGCCCCAGCGCGACCTTGACCAGATAAATGGACAGAAAAGTGGTGGAGTCGCCCGGGCCGCCCCCGGTCAGAACGAAGGGTTCCGCGTAAATCATGAAGCTGTCCATGAAACGCAAAAGCACCGCGATGGTCAGCACGCCGCGCATTTTCGGCAGCTGGATGTATCGAAAGGTGGACCAGGCTGAGGCACCATCGATTTTAGCGGCCTGATAGTAGGCCTCGGGTATGGCTCTCAGTCCGGCATAGGCCAGCAGGGCGACCAGGGGTGTCCAATGCCAGACTTCCATCAGGACAATGGTGATCCAGGCATCCGTCGGGCTCGCCGTATGGTCGAAGGCGATGCCGAGGCCGTTGACCGTCGCACCGAGCAGGCCGATGTCGGGCCGGGTGAATATGACCCAGATGGTCCCGATCACATTCCACGGAATGAGCAGGGGTAGCGCCAGCATGACCAGGCTGGCGGAAACCCCCCAGCCTTTCTTGGGCATCATCAGCGCAATCAGCACCCCCAACGGAATCTCGATCAGCAGTACAAGCCCGGAAAAGATGAACTGTCGCCACAGCGCACTGTGCAGGCGGGGGGACGTCAGGATCTCCTTAAACCATTCCGTGCCCACAAAAACCCGGTTCCCGGGTCCGAAAATGTCCTGGACCGAGTAATTGACCACCGTCATCAACGGCAGAATCGCGCTGAAGGCGACGATCACGATGACCGGTGACACCAGAAACCAGGCCTTATTGTTTTCCCATTTTTCCATCACAGCATTCCCCTATCCCACGATCAGGCGGCCATCGGCAAAGAGGCGCACCCACTTTTGCGGGAAAACCAGCCAGGCATCGCTTTCGGGTACGTTCTGGCCTTCGCGCACCCTGGCCCGCACAGTATTACCCGCCAGTTTCAAGGTGACAATACGCGCGCTTCCCTGGTCTTCCACCGCCACGACCTGCGCCGGCGCAGCACCCTCGGCAGCGTCGGCGCGCACCTCCAGATACATGGGGCGGATCCCCAACTGCAGTTTTCCTTCAGCCTTGCGCCCCAAAGCCGCCAGCTCGTCCTGCAGCGGAATAACGGCACCGTCCACTCTTGCCGTCCGGCCCTCCACCGTACAGGGCAAGAAATTCATCCCGGGGCTGCCGATGAAATACCCGACAAAAGTATGCGCCGGGTTTTCGAAGAGCTCCTGGGGTGTGCCGACCTGAACGACTTCACCCTCGTACATAACCAGCACCCTTTCGGCAAAGGTGAGCGCTTCCATCTGGTCATGGGTCACATAGATGAAGGTGAGTTTCAGCTGTTCATGTATCTGTTTGAGCTTCTGCCGCAGGTTCCACTTCAGATAGGGATCGATCACCGTCAACGGCTCGTCGAAAAGAATGGCCGCCACATCCTCCCTGACCAGGCCTCTTCCCAGCGAAACCTTCTGCTTGGCATCTGCCGCCAGCCCGGCGGCTCTTTTGTTGAGAACCGCACCCAGATCCAGAATCTCGGCCACTTCATGGACACGCTTTTTGACTTCCACACTGCTCACGCCCCTGTTTTTCAGCGGGAATGCCAGGTTATCAAAAACCGTCATGGTGTCGTACAGCACAGGGAATTGGAACACCTGGGCGATGTTGCGCTTTTCCGGCGGCAATGCGGTCACATTCCGCCCGTCAAAGGTAACCATCCCACGGGTGGGTGCGACAAGCCCGGAAATAATGTTCAAAAGGGTGGTCTTGCCGCAGCCCGAAGGCCCCAACAAGGCGTAAGCGCCGCCGTCTTCCCATGTGCTCTGAATCTGCTTCAGTGCATAGTCCGATCGGCTCGCCGGATGGCGCAGGTAGCTGTGGGAAACCTCATTCAACTCAATCCGAGCCATATACATCTCCTGTGTCCGGACAGGTTTGCTTCTGCATTCCACACACGCACGAGGCGGTTTTTGCAAAGCGGGGAAGCGCCATCTTCCATCCTGCGCGATGCCCTGCCGTACAGACGGCAGTTTCAGGCCGCTTGGGCTTCAGGCGATGGCGATGCGACTATATCTCCCCCTTGGTCATAAACGAAGAACAGCTCCGGGTTCAGGTAAATCCCGACTTGCGCGCCGATGGAGCGGGGG
>JALSRD010000072.1 GCA_026984935.1 Desulfobacterales bacterium | reverse complement strand
CCCTCCAACGCCTGCTCCAGCTCCGACAGGTCGATCTCGTCAGCCCCGGCTTCCGGTGCGGACGATGCCAGGTCCTCTCCACCGCCCAAGTCCAGCTCCAACTCCGGCTCCGGCTCCTCGGCCGGCGCGGCCTCCGGTGCCTCCGGACTCTCCTCCAACGCCTGCTCCAGCTCCGACAGGTCGATCTCGTCAGCCCCGGCTTCCGGTGCGGACGAACTTTTTGCCGAAACCTGCTCCAGTTCCGAAAGAGCGATCTCCTCGATGTCCTCGGCTTCGGAGTCAAACGGGATTCTGCCGGAATCCATATCTGCTATTTCCGCCACATCAATGCCGTTTTTCTCGAGATCCACTCCCAGATCGAAATCCAACTGAAGATCTTCATCCGGCTGGTCCGGTGTGCCGGGCTCTTGCATTTCCGATTGCGGCATATCCCCGTCAGATACCGGCGCTGCGGCGGATTCATCCAGCTCCAGCATGCGGGCAATGGCCGCCTCATCCATATTCAACATCTGTTCGGGCTGTGACGCATCGAAACCGGCGGCTTCCATCTGGCCTTCGGTTTCCGGCGTATGGTTGGACGGGCCGGCATCCGGATGTTCAGGCTCCCCGCCCATGGCTGCTCCCGCGGACACCGCCGGGTAGGCCATGAAAACGGTCTTGCAGTTCGAACACCTGACTTTAGTCCCCGTGGGCTTGATCAAGCTGTCGTCCAGCTTAAAGCTGGTCATGCAGTTCTCACAGGTAAGGATCATGGATCGCCCCCGCTTTTTAAAGTTTCAAATGGTATATTTCCGGCAGATTCCTGTAATGTTCATCATAATCCAGACCGTAACCCACCAGAAAACCCTCCGGAATCACCTGTCCGACATAGTCGGCCTGGATTTTCTTTTGGCGCCGCTCATGTTTGTCAATCAGCGCGCACACCCGAAGCGACCTGGGAGCGAATGATTCCAGATATTCGATCAGGCATGCCAGCGTCAGCCCGGTATCGATGATGTCTTCAACCACCACCACATCTTTGCCTTCGATATCGACATCCAGTTTTTTGGTCAGCCGCACCCGGCCTGAAGTTGAGGTGCCCGAACCGTAACTGGCGGCACACACGAAGTCAATTTCCACCGGCATCGATATCTGCCGCACCAGGTCCGATAAAAAGATAAAAGCACCCTTCAGTACACCGACCAACACCAAGTGCCTGCCATTGTAATCTGCTGATATTTTTTCTGCCAGCGATGCCACCGCATGCTGAATCGCTTCTCTGGAAAGGACCGGTATGAATTCAGGCATGATTGCAAAAGGATTAACGCAGCTTACGGCCGGTTGTGCGCCCCGCAAAGCCGGTCCCGAATCACAGTAGACCTGTCCGCTGCAGGGTATCAGCAAGTTGGATGCCAAGTTTCCGGCAGATTGCCGTTAACGTCGCATTATATTGATTTTGTTATGCTATTTATCGAAACGCATCGTTAAGGAACGGGGATCGTACCGACCCGCGGGAGACATAATGGGCCAAATTGAACCAACTGGTCCATTTTGAATTCAGGATAGCGTTATTTGAATCGAAGTGCAAGCTTTTATAGCCCTTCACGGGCCAGTTCCTCAACCAGTTTTTTCTGTCTGGCGTTGAGTCGCTTGGGGAACTTGACATGGATCCGGACGTACAAATCGCCCCTGTCATTGCTTTTCATATGAGGCAGCCCATGACCGGCAAGGCGCATCTTGGTTTTATGCTGGGTTCCCGCTGGAATTTTCAGGTTCAATGATTTGCCCTCCACCGTCGGCACCGCCAGCCGGGTACCGAGGAGCGCCTCACTGAGACGGATCTGGCGGTCAATGTACAAATCGTACCCGTCAACCTGAAAAAGTGGATCCTGAATGAGTTTTGCCTTGATGAACAGGTCGCCTGGTTTACCACCATAGGGACTGGGCTGCCCCTTGCCCGCAAGACGCAGTCTTTTCCCCTCGATCATTCCCTTGGGGATGGTGACCGTCAGATTTTCTGAACGCCCCTCGTGCTGGAAGCTGATATTCTTGCGCGTACCGTTGGCGATTTCCTGCAGCGTCAGGGGCAGTTCGTATATCAGATCGGCACCTTTGGCACTGGCCTGGCGCTGCCGCCCATAACTGCCGAAGGGACTCCCGCCGCCGAAAGAAAAGCGCATGCCGCCCCTTTTGCCACTGAAGGAATTGAAGCCGCCAAAACCAAATTCCTTGAAAATATCTCCAAAATCAAACCCCTTGAAGATATCCTCCTGGCTGTATCGCTGCTGGAAACCGTCGGCGCCGAAGGTATCGTACTGCTTGCGCTTTTCGGGATCGGACAGCACCGCGTAGGCCTCGCTGATTTTCTTGAATTTCTCCTCGCCGGCCTTGTCCCCCTTGGTGTGGTCGGGGTGGTATTTCATGGCCAGCTTGCGGTAGGCCTTCTTTATTTCGTCGCTGCTGGCCTTCTTGGAAACGTTTAAAATTTTATAGTAATCGGTTTCCGACATGGTTGCAAATTCCCTCCGCCTGCCTTGCCGCTTCTGTAAAAGCCAGGCAAAACACTCTCTTATTTTAGGAGCTTATAATAAGTTTGATCCCCCCGGGTGTCAAGCACCGGAAGCCTCTTGGTCCGGACTGGCTGCCCGTGACTTCAGTGCCACCATCATTACGGACAGCGCCGCCGGCGTCATGCCGGCAATGCGCGAGGCCTGTCCCAGCGAAACCGGCTGAATGTGGTTGAGTTTTTCTTTCAGCTCGTTGGACAGGCCGTGCACGGCGCTAAAATCAAAGCCGCCGGGGATCTTGATGCTTTCCAGGTGCCGGAATTTCTCGATCTCGTGCATCTGGCGGCGGATGTAGCCCTCGTATTTGACCTCGATTTCCACCTGGCGGGCAACGGCCGGACTGACCGCTACGGGGCTTGGGGCCAATGTCTCCACCGCCCGGTAATCCAGTTCGGCGCGCTTCAACAGCCGGTCGAGGCGCACGGCCTGTTTGAGCGGCGGGGATCCCTGCGCAGCCAGAAAGCGGTTGACCTGTTCGGACGGCCGGATCAGCCTACTGCGCACGCGCCGGATTTCCCGTGCCACCTGCTGGCGGCGTTCTTCGACCTGCTTCAAAGCCGCATCATCGATCAGTCCGAGCGCATGGCCGCAGCGCATAAGCCGCAGGTCGGCATTGTCTTCGCGCAGGGTCAGGCGGTACTCGGCCCGTGAACTGAACATGCGGTAGGGTTCGTTGGTGCCGCGCGTCACCAGGTCGTCGATCATCACGGCCATGTATGCCTGCGAACGGTCCAGGATAAAAGGGGGCCGTTTCTGGATCCGGCTGGCGGCGTTGATGCCGGCCCACAGGCCCTGGGCGGCGGCCTCCTCGTAACCGGAGGTGCCGTTGATCTGCCCGGCCAGGTAGAGGCCGGCCAGGCGTTTGGTTTCCAGCGTAGGCTGCAGCTGGCTGGGATTGACGTAGTCGTACTCGATGGCATAGGCCGGCCGTGTGACTTCGGCCTCCTCCAGTCCGGCGATGGAGCGTACGAAGCGGATCTGGACTTCCATGGGCAGGCTGTTTCCCAGGCCGCTGGCGTAGATCTCTTCGGTGTCTAAGCCTTCGGGTTCCAGGATGACCTGATGCCGCGGGCGGTCCGGAAATTTGACGATCTTGTCTTCGAAGGAAGGGCAGTAGCGCGCGGAGACCCCCGCGATGAATCCGCCGTAAAGTGCGGAATGCTGCAAATTCTCCCGCACGATGCGATGGCTTTGGGCATTGGTGTGCCCGATGTAGCTGGGCAGTTGGGGCATCGCCAGCCGCTTTGTGAAAAAAGAAAACGGCTGCGGTGCACCCTCCGGTGGTTGCGGACTGAATTGGGAAAAATCGATGCTGGATTTTTTCAGCCGCGGCGGTGTGCCGGTTTTCATGCGGCCCAGCTCGAATCCGAAGGCCCTGAGCTGCCGTGCCAAGCCATAGGACGCGAATTCGCCGGCACGCCCGGCTTTGAAGCTATGCGCGCCGATGTGCACCATGCCGCTTAAAAAGGTGCCCGTGGCCAGCACGACGGCACGCGCCGGGTATCCGAAACCGGTCTGATCTTCGACGCCGCTAACGGCGTTGCCGGCGATCAGCAGCCGCTCGACCATGGCTTGTTTGAGATCCAGGCGCGGCTGTGTTTCCAGCGCCTTTTTCATCAAGACATGGTAGCGATTCTTGTCGTTCTGGGTCCTGGAGGCTTGTACCGCTGGGCCCTTTCTGGTATTCAAACGCCGGTACTGAATAGCGGTCTGATCGGCGATCCTGGCCATCTGGCCGCCCAGAGCGTCGACCTCCCTGACCAGCTGCCCTTTGGCCATGCCGCCAATGGAGGGGCTGCAGGGCATGGCCGCCACCTTGTCCAGATCGATGGCCACCAGCAGCACGCGGCAGCCCATGCGGGCGGCCGCCAGCGCCGCTTCGCAGCCGGCGTGGCCGGCGCCAACCACGATCACGTCATAGGATTTCGGGTAACCGGACATTTGTCTAGAATTCCTGCGGATTCTGAAATATGCCGCCAAAGCTGCCCTACAACGACTTGAACACCTACCTGCGCGCCCTTTTCGGCTGCCGGGTGCAGAAAATCGCCGTGGACGCCGGCCTGACCTGTCCCAACCGCGACGGCACGCGCGGCATGGGGGGGTGCATCTACTGCAACCAGCGTGGGTCGGGAACCGGGGCTCACGCCAGGGGCCTTGGCATCCGCGCACAGATCGAAGAAAGCCGGCGCTTCCTGGCAGCGCGCTACAAGGCCAAAAAGTTTCTGGTCTATTTCCAGTCTTTCTCCAACACTTACGCGCCCGTGGAAACCCTCAGGCGACTGTATGACGAAGCACTGGCCGCCAAGGACGTGGTGGGGCTGTCCATCGGCACGCGGCCGGACTGCATCGACGAAGCCGTGCTGGCGCTGCTCCAGCGCTACGCCCGCAGCCGGCTGATCTGGATCGAGTACGGGCTGCAATCGGTTCACGACGCGACACTGGCGCGCATCAACCGCGGCCACGACTTTGCCTGCTTTCACGACGCCGTGGCCGCCACCCGCGGGCGCGGCATCAAAATCTGCGCGCACGTCATCCTGGGTCTGCCCGGCGAAAACCGCCGGCAGATGCTGGAAACCGCCCGCACACTAGCCGGTATGGACATCGACGGCGTCAAGCTCCACCTGCTTTATGTGGTGCGCGGCACGGCGCTGGAAACACTCTACCGCCGCAATCGCTACCGCTGCCTCGATCAGGAAACATACGTGGACATCGTCACCACGTTCCTAGAATTCCTGCCGCCGGGCATGATCATCCAGCGCCTGACCAGCGATCCGCATGCCGACGAGCTGGTGGCCCCCGCCTGGGCGCTGCAAAAGCAGGCGACACTGGACATGATCCGCACGCGCATGGCGCAGCGCAACTCCCGCCAGGGGCTTCGTTTTCGGGGCCCTTAAACCAGTCCAACCGCCCTGACCGCACGTTCGATCTGCCCAATGCGGGCCTCAAGCCCGCCCGTGTAACCGATGGCAATACGCAACAGGCCCGGAGACAGCCCCATGCCAGCCTGCTCCTCGGGCGGAATTTCCGATGACGTGGAAGATCCTGAGCAGGACATCAGCGTATCGAAGTAACCCAGTGAAACCGCTATCAGGCCGAAACGCTCCTCGTTTTGCAAAATGGCCATCAGCTGCTCGGCCCTTTCGCGGGTCCGGCAGTCGAGTGTCAGCATGCCACCGTACCCGTAGCCCATGTTGACCATGTGCTCCACCAGGGTGTGCTGGGCATAAGCCGTCAGGCCCGGATAGGTCACCGGTGCGTTCAGGGCCTGCAGGCGCTCGGCAATGGCCTGGGCACGTGCGCTGTGTTCACGCATGCGCAGTCCCAGGTGCGGCAGCCGCTGCAGAATATCGAAAGCCACCCGTGGGTCCATGGTGGGCCCCAGAAGCATCACCCGGCCGGTGTGCAGGTCCATGAGCCGGTATATAAAATCACGCTCGGCACAGACCGCCCCGGCAATCAGGTCACTGGCGCCGTTGATGAATTTGGTCATCGAATAAACGACGATGTCGGCTCCCAGCCGGGCCGGTGAAATCATCATGGGAGTGAAGGTGTTGTCCACCACCAGCACGATCTCCCGCTCATGCGCCAGCCGGGACAGAGCGGGAATGTCGGCCGCCTTTAAAGTGGGGTTGCCGATGGTCTCGGTGTAGATGACGCGCGTTTCGGGCACAATGGCCGCTTCGAATTCCTCGATGCGGGATGGATCCACAAATGTGGTGCGGATGTTCATTTCGGCAAACAGGTCTTTCAGCAGCGCATGGGTCCCGCCGTAGACCGTGTCGCTGGCAACAATATGGTCGCCTCCCCTGCACAGCTGCAGCAGCGTGCAGGCGATGGCCGACATGCCGCTGGCCGTGCAGAGAGCGAACTCGGTCCCCTCCATGGCGGCCAGATACCGGGCCAGGACGTCGACCGTGGGATTGAAATGCCGGCTGTACAGGAAACAGCCGCCTTTGTCCGGCCCCCGGAGGCCGCGGAAAATTTCCGGCATGGTCTGCGGCTCGATGACGGTAAAAGTCGCCGAACGCGCAATGGAAGGGGTCACACCGCCGTGCTCGCCGAATTCCCGGCGTACTTCCGTCATGGCCTGATCGGGATCATAGCTCTGCATGATTACCTCCTGGTGGCTTTTCAAAAGTCTCTGCAGACCCGCACAATACCTGCTTTGGCCTCGGGCCATGGCCGTTCGGTTGGGACACAGCGCGGGCGGCATGCACCACATGTACGGAAATGCATGCCAAAGGCTGTTTGCGACACATCGGTTCCGGCCGTCCATCAAACCAGCCGGAGACGGCCAACGCGTCTGCAGGCTCTATACCACACCCCCATGGGGCCCTCAACCCGAAACCCGGCCAACGGAGCATTTGACAAACCCCGCCATAGCTCCTACAAGAAAGCCACACACAGCCCGGCGTCGGCAGTCGCCGGCCTCCGGGGGAAAACCGCTCCCGACCCCGGCCTGAGAGGTATCGCTAAATGAAATCCAATCCTGGCGTTTGGGTGCTCCTAGGACTCATTGCCATGCTGTGGACAACCTCTGCCGCGCAGGCGCAGGAACCGCCGGCAGCGGAAAGAATTCCGCCGCTGGCGGACAGCCTGCAGATCGATCCGCCCCTGGTATTTTGCGGCGAGGCGGTTCCGCTGCTTACGCCCGGTGTCCGGGAACGGCTGGAAAAGGAGCTCCTGCTCGCGGTCTGGAACCGGCCCCAGGTGATTCTGTGGTTGAAGCGTTCCCGCCGCTACCTCACACCCATTGCCGGCATCTTGAGCAAAAATGACGTCCCCGACGATCTGAAGTATATCGCCGTTGTGGAAAGCGCCCTCAGGCCCGACGTGATTTCCGTAAAAGGCGCAGTGGGCATCTGGCAGTTGATCCGTTCCACCGGCCGCAAGTACGGGCTGCGCATCGACGAGGTCATCGACCAGCGCCGCAGCCTCGATGCGGCCACCGGCGCCGCCGTATTATACCTGCAGAAACTGCATGCCGAATTCGGATCCTGGACACTGGCAGCCGCCGCCTACAACATAGGAGAAAAGGGACTGCACAACGCAATCGCGTCCCAGGACACGGTCGACTTTTACCGTTTGTACCTGCCGCGTGAAACCCAGCGTTTCATATTTAAAATTCTGGCTGCCAAGCTGATTCTGGCGCACCCCCGAAAATACGGATTCAATCTGCCTGAAAAGGCGTTTTATCCGCCCATCGCGGCCGGCCATGTCAACATCGTGTGCCCCCGTAGCCTCCACTTAAATGTACTGGCGCGGGCCGCAAAAACCTATTTCAAACACTTCAGGGATCTCAATCCGCAGATCCGGCAACCTTACCTGCCACATGGCCGCTACCGTATCCTGGTGCCGGTATCGGCCCTGCCGGGGTTTGTGCAACGTTTCCGCAAAGCGGCCAGCCGGGCACCGGCCTTTGCCCCTCAGCATGTTTACACCGTAAAAAAAGGGGATTCACTGTCGGTGATCGCCCGGAACCTCAACGTTTCCCTGGCAGCCCTGCTGCGCTGGAACAGACTCGACACCCGGCGCGTGATCCGCCCGGGCCAGCACCTGTTTTTTTACGAACAACGGGAACCCGTGCGCGAGCTTTTCGGCGGCAGGCGGAGATAGGCGCCGGGCAGGTAAACGACGGGTGTGCATCGACGGGGCTTTACTGTCGCTGCAAGGCGCAACGGACAGGGAGTATGGACGGCGCTTTCCGGAAAGGCATGCGGCCGGCCGGGATGCGGCACGCGCGAAACGGCTACTTGCCGAAGAACGCGTTCAGGACAAAGGCCAGCGCACCGATGACGAACAGCAGCAGGAACAGCGGCATGGTGACGATGTAATTGGCGACGTGCTGCAGCGTCTGCCAGGAAAGGGAGTCGATCCAGTCAAACGACTTTGCGTTGAATATGTCCACCAGCGCCATCTGCTTCCAGCCACTTTTGGGGTGCATCAGCGGTCCGCCCTCGGTCTGCATCAGGGTGGAAATGGTCTGAAACCCCAAAAGCACTGCACCGCCGATGAACGCACCGATACCGACAATCGTAAATTTATTCACGGCTCACCTCGCAAAAACTTTCGCTAAAGGGTCACGGTAAGAATAAAGCCCACAGCTATAGCGCCTGATTTCTCTCCGTGTTCAAGGGGCATCAGCGGGTGCAACCTGTTTGGTTGTAACCTCTGATGCAACGCAGAACACGGACAGCAAGACAATTTAGAGCGTGAGTTAATGCTTTCCGGACCCCAAAATTTGACTGCAGTTCGACTACCGTGCGTCTGCACCACATCGGGTTATCGGCCGGCCGCGGGAACAACTTGAGAATTATTTCCTGAATTTTGCAAGCGTCGCGTTTGCCGCCTATACAAGGCGCAGGGCATGCAGCTTTCGTATACAGACGCAAATGCCCTGCAACACAGTCGATGCGGTAAAATCGGCGCTCCCGCAGGGCGGACAATTTTGAAGTCAAAATGGAAGGTTTCCGAACATACCAATGACGCTAAAAAATATCGGGCTGCATCCATAGACAACCATGAGATAACATTACAATTTTATAAGTTTTCAAAATTGCCTGTGCAAGATTCAGGTATTTTATCAGCGGGCGTTTCCCGACACCCGCCGCACGTCCGCATGGCGCAGGTATGCAATGACCTGAACCATCGCATGGCGGACAATCCAGATGAGATCCCCTGCCGCCGGTAAGGGCCATTTGCAAACACGGCGGCCGGTCGGACAAGTGTGTGCGGGGGGAGGAGGGGTCAGAGGGAAGCTCTGGCCTGCTGTACAGGTTCGGATTTAATCGTGGCACCCCGTATCAGCCAGATGTAGTCGGCAAAAGAAAAATCGGTGTGCTCGCCGGATTCGGCGAGATAAACCGTACCAAAAGGTGCGCCAGTGCGCGCAAATGCGCGCTCCGGAATACCGAACTTGTGGATGATGTGGCCGTTGCCTGCCAGAACCACCATGGAATTTTGTCCCAGGTTGTCCGCAACGGCCTGGGCCATGGCGTCTTCCCAGACACACTGCGCTTCGTAAAAATATTCGAAACTGGTGCGTCCCTTGATGTGGTGAAAGGAAAAAATACGCTTCAGATAAGCCCGATGCGCCCTGTTGTGCAGATCGATCTTGTCCGGCAGGTAACGGCGGTCTTGCGCTGAAAGGCTGTCGATGCCGCCGGTGGAAATCTTCGGCGGGATGTAAAAAGGCACATTCAGCGCCACCAGAGGGATGTGTCTGGCTTTGATGAAATCGAGGATGTCGGCATACAATTTGTAATCGAACTTCCAGTTGGCATACCAGTGGGTGAGGCGCAGAAAAGTCTGTCGATCCAGTTCCCCCTTCGACCAGCGGTCCAGCACGGGCTGATAGGTCGTATCGAACATCTCCATGCCGACGCTCAGGCGGGGATGCGACCGGTAAAGCGCCTTTAAAATCCGCAGCTGGATCCGGTGATGGCGGCGGTTGGTGTGCCGTTCGCCGATGTAGACCACCTTGACCTTTTGCAGGTCGCCGATCATCTGCTGAAAGCTCACGGGCTGCCTGCGGGTGGCGGAAAGGATCCGGTCGGCGGCGGCAGATGACGGCATGCCCTTAATCCCCGGCGCCCTGGAAGCCGGGACACACCCCTGCAAAAATAAGCTCCCCAGCAGCAAAAAAAACACGGCGGCCAGCTGGATAATCCAACCGGCAAGGGGTTTGTGGAATGTCATTTTCGCTCCCACTTGAACTTTTAAAAAAATCGGTTACAATACCACCATGAAACATCTGCAGCAAAGCCCCTTTTACCGGCGACAGATGACCCCATGGTACGACACCAACGCGGTTTGCTGGGTCCTGATTATATGCATGCTGGCCGTCCTGGGCTTCGCCCTGACCGGTGTGTGGGTAGCCCGCACCCAGAGCACCTATCATGGCATGCTGTGGGTGCCTCTGAGCCTGGCGCTGATGAGCGCCGGCGTCGTTGTTTCCACACTCTGGAGGCTGGTAAAGCGCCGCATGGGGCACAGCTCGGAGTAGAAGTCCCCGGGTTTACAGCTTTTTCAGGTACTGCTCGAAAGTCATCTTCTTGTAGCTTTCGGATTCCACGAAACCCAGAATCTTCAAGAGCATTTTCGCCGGGATATAGCCCGGCAGACTGCCGATGGCCTCACCGTTTTCCGCCAGAAACCAGGTGGACGGCAGGCCGCGCACATGGTATTTTTCGGCCACCTGGCGCTGGGTGTCGGAATTGACCTTGGCAGAAATGAAGTGCCGATTCAGATAATCCACCACGGCGGGGTCCCGGAAGGTTTCCTTGTCCATTTTTACGCAGTAGCGGCACCAGTCCGCGTAAAAGTTGACAAAGATCTTTTTGCCCTCTTTTCTTCCCAGCTCGAGGGAATCCTTATAGGCATACCAGCGGATATGGCGCGTAACGCCGGACGGCGAAACGTCGCCCGCAGACGCCGGAAAACCGCTGCCTAAAACCGCCAGCGTCAGCAAAAGGGCGCAAAATCCGGACCCTTTGCCCCGTATGGTGTCTTTGATGCTCATCGGAATTTTCCACTTTCAATGCACCGCCCTGCGGTGCGCATATCGTACGTCCCTTTCCGGCTTCCATGCGGCATACATGCCGGAGGACGCGTGGCAAACAGCCGAAACTACTCTTCGGCGAAACTCTGGATCATCATCTCTCCCAGTTCTTTGGAGCGCCGGGTCGCCGCTTCCACGGCGTTGATCAGCGTAGTGCGCAGCCCTCCCTTTTCCAGGGTATGCAGGCCGGCGATGGCCGTACCGCCCGGTGAAGTGACGCGGTCTTTCAGCTGTCCCGGATGTTCCCCGGTTTCCTGCAGCAGCTTGGCGGCACCCAGTACGGTCTGGGCCGACAATGCAAGGGCATCCTGCCTTGCAAGTCCCATCTTGACACCGGCGTCGGCCAGTGCATCGATGATCAGAAAAATATACGCCGGCCCGGATCCGCTGAGCCCTGTGATGGCATCCATCAGCTCGTTCTCTTTGATGAAGACACAACGTCCCACGGAGTCAAAGATAGCCTTGGCAAGCTGGACATCGTCTTTTTGCACATGGGTTCCGGCAGCAATGGCGGTAGCCGCCATCTTTACCGAGGCGGCGATGTTGGGCATCACCCGGATCAGCCGCAATTCCTTGTTCAAACAGGATTCTATGGCTGCCAGCGGCACACCGGCGGCAATGGAAATCACCAGTTTGGACAAATCAAGACTGGGAGCTGTTTCCCGCAGCACCGATGCCAGTATCTGGGGTTTGGTCGCGTAAATGACGATATCGGAAGCCTGCACAGCGGCGTTGTTGTCCTCGCTGGTCCGCACTCCGTAGCGCTCGCGCATGGCGGCCAGTTTTTCCGTCCGCACATCGGTGCAGATGAGGTCTTCCGGCCGGCTCGCCCCGGAACTCGTCATACCGCTGACCAGGGCCTCCCCCATATTGCCGGAGCCCAGAATACAGATCTTTTTTTGCGACAACATCGCCTGACATATCCTTTCTGGTAACGTTAAAAAAAGACGGGCCACGGCAAGCCGATCCGGCCCGTTGACGGCGCAAAAACAACTCATTTGACTTTAAGGACTCGTTTCCGGTAAGTCAAGCAAAATTGCCGGCATCCCTTCCGGCCAAACCATCAGCCCGGCACCCGGGAAATCGGCGTTGCGGCCGCCGGCAGGCACCAGCCGCCGAACCACCGCCGGCTGATATCCCCGTGCATGCCCACAGCACGGTTTTCCCGCCGAAATCTGCCCGGAAAGCGTGAAAGGCCTTGACTTCCCGCAAAGGATATACTTAGTTTCCGAGGTGGAGCAAAAGGCTTTTCAATTAATCGCGCATTTAAGACGGACTTTCCCATGTACATTATCGGCTATTTTATTCTGGCGCTGGCCACCGTTCTCGACTGGGTCCTGGTTGCATTCATGTGGATCGTCATTGCACGCGCCGTACTTTCCTGGGTCAATCCGGATCCATACAATCCCATCGTGCGGTTCATTCACAATGTGACCGAACCCGTGCTCTACCGCCTGCGCGCCAGGCTGCCCGTGACCTTCGGCGGCATCGATTTCTCACCCATCGTGGTGCTGCTGGCGATTGTTTTTGCCAAAACGTTCATTATAAGCAGCATGGTGCGTTTCTCACAGACGCTGCTCTGATCGCATACCGGAGATTTGATGAAGATTACACCGCTGGATATCCGTGAACGTCAGTTCAAGCTCCGCTTCAGGGGATTCGACGTACGTGAAGTGGACAGCTTTCTCGAAGAAATCGCCAACGCCGTCAAAGTGCTGATCCAGAGCCGCAAGGCCCTGGAGGACAAAATCAGCACCTTGCAGGCTGAAATCCGTGAGTACAAGGAGCGCGAGGTCAGCCTCACACGGGCATTGCAGAAATCCCACAGCATGCTGGACAGCATGAAGGAAAACGCCCAGAAATCCGCCGACCTGATCGTCTCTGAAGCCGAAGTGCGGGCGGAGCGGATTCTCAACCGGGCACATAACCGGCTGGCCCAGCTGCACGAAGATATCGCCGGGCTGAAACGTCAGCGCATCCAGATCGAAGTCCAGGTACGCTCGGTCATCGAGGCCCACAGCAAGCTGCTTGATGCCGCCAAGGAGGAAATGAACGCCGCCGAAGAAGAGTACAGCAAGCTCAAATTCCTGAAAAAAGCGCCCTGAAAGACCGCATACCGCATTCCCCGCAAGCCTCTGACAGGCCCCATCGCAGATTGCAGCACGTGCAATCCTGACTGCCGGCTGCATGCCAGGCCTGTGATTGCGGGTACCTGCCGCCAAGCGACACCCCACAGCCCATCCCAATATTCCCACTCGCCCGGAGCCGGCAAGTTTTTTGGGCAGCGCTTCCGGCCTTCGGCACCCGCCTGAAACCGAACCGCAGGCGGCCGTCTTTCCCATTTCGCATTTCTCATCCGCGCATGCCCTTCAGCCGTGGCCATCGATTCCATCCGGATTTTGCGAGGATTTCCTAAAGATTCCCGCCATCCGTCCGAAAATGAAACTGTACGCCGGACCCATGCAGCGGTACGGTTAAATGGCTTTGACTGGACAACCATGCAGCCCGGATCGGGACCGTACGGGCTGCCGGATACCGGGAGCGACAGATGGCCAAGATAGATGCTTTTTTCAAACTGATGCACGATCAGGGGGCCTCCGACCTGCACCTCGTGGCCGGGCAGCCTCCGGCCCTGCGCATCAACGGAGAAATGGAGCGCATCAAGTACAAAATCCTCGACAGCGACGATTTGAGGACCATGCTCTACGAAATCGCACCCGAACAGAAGATCAAGGTTTTCGAGGAAACCGGGGATCTGGACTTCGGCTACGAGATTCCGGGAACCGCCCGCTACCGGGCCAACTTCTTCATGCAGCGCAATGGTGTGGGTGCGGTTTTCCGGGAAATCCCCAGCGAGATTTTGACCGCCCAGCAGCTTGGACTGCCGCCGGTACTGCCCAAACTGGCGTTGCTGCCGCGGGGGCTCGTGCTGGTCACCGGACCCACCGGCAGCGGAAAATCGACCACCCTGGCCGCCCTCCTCGACGTGGCCAACCGCCAGCGCAAAGAGCATATCATCACCATTGAAGATCCCATTGAATTCGTCCACCAGAGTAAGGGATGCATCATCAACCACCGTGAAGTGGGCATCCACACAAAGTCCTTTGCCGCCGCCCTGCGCGGCGCCCTGCGCGAAGACCCGGACATTATCCTGGTGGGGGAAATGCGTGATCTGGAAACCATCTCGCTGGCCATCGAGGCGGCGTCCACGGGTCATCTGGTTTTCAGCACGGTGCACACCGTCAGTGCCATCAAGACCATCGACCGCATCATCGAGGTTTTCCCGTCCCATGAGCAACCCCAGATCCGCTCCACGCTGGCAGACGGCATCCGGGGGGTCATCGGCCAGACCCTGATCAAACGCATCGACCGGCGTGGCCGCATCGCGGCCTTCGAAATCATGATCGCCACGCCGGCGGTCCGCAATCTGGTTCGGGAAGGCAAAACACACCAGATTTCATCCATGATCCAGACCGGGAAAAAATATGGCATGCAACTGCTCGACGACGCCATCATGGATCTTTGCCAGCAGGGCAAGATCAGTCCCAATGACGCCTATGCCAGGGCCAATGAAAAAGCGCGTTTCCGGCCGCTGTTGACCGCTGCACCGGCGGACTTCACGGAAGTATAAAACCTGCAGCCGGAACATCCGGCGGCAAGCCCAAGCAAAAGAGTGGTGCCATGAAAAAACAGGAAGTCGATCACATTCTGACCCAGATGCTGGATTCCCATGAAAACGTGTCCGACCTCAATTTCACGGTCGGCAAACCGCTTCAGGTGGAAAGTGCCGGTGTGTTGATGCCGGTGGTCATGAAACCGGATTTCGCCGACCTGACGCCTTTCCAGACGGAACGTATCGCGCTGAACCTGATCAACCACGACCGCCGCCTGATCGATGCGCTGAACACGCAGGGGTCGTGCGACCTCTCCTACAGCCTTCCGGGCAAAGCCCGTTTCCGTGTCAACATTTTCTCCCAAAGCGGACGCTACTCCATTGTTTTACGAAAACTCGAATCCAAGATCCCCACCATCCGGGAACGCGACCTGCCCGAGGCTTTTTTCGATATTGCCGAGGAAAAAAACGGCATCGTGCTGGTTACCGGTGCCACCGGATCCGGCAAGACCACCTCGCTGGCCGCCATCCTGGACCAGATCAACGAAAACAAATCGGTTCACGTGGTTACCCTGGAGGATCCGGTGGAATACCAGCACCCGCACAAGAAATCCACCTTCAACCAGCGGGAGCTGGGCATCGATTTCGACACTTATGCCAACGGCCTGAGGGCGGCACTGCGCCAGGCGCCCAAAGTGATCCTGGTCGGTGAGATGCGCGACCGCGAAACCGTAGAAATCGGGCTGACGGCTTCCGAAACCGGCCATCTCGTATTTACCACACTGCACACGTCCGACGCCGGACAGACCATCAACCGTATGCTGGGCATGTTCTCCACCGAGGAAGAACGACAGGTTCGTATCCGGCTGGCTGACTCGGTGCGCTGGATCGTCGGCCAGCGCCTTCTGCCAAAGGTGGGTGGCGGCCGGGTAGCGGCTTTCGAAATCCTGAGAACCAACCTGCGGGTCAAAGACGCCATTTTGCACGGTGAATCCGAGGGGAAAACCTTCTATGAAATCATGCAGGCCGGCCGCCCCTTCGGTATGACCACTTTTGATGAATCCATTGTCGGGCTTTATGAACGGGGGCTGATCACCGAAAAAACGGCCATGGCGTACGCTTCGCGCAGAGCGATCGTGGGACGCGGTATCGATATGGTCAAAAGTGCGCGAGGGGAGTCAACTTCCGACATTGAAGACCTGGATATTGACCGGGAGTACGTCAAAAACCATCTATAGGCACCCCCGGCAGGCTGACCGGATGCAATCCGCCGTGCAGCGGCAATTTAAAAAGGAGCGCACCACACCATGGAAATTATCTGCAGCAACTGCCAGAGCAAGCTCAGGGTTCCCGATGTCAAGCTGCCACCGGGAAAATCTTTCTCGCTGCGCTGCCCGAAATGCGAAACCAAGATCCACATCAACGGCAGCCGGCTCAAGGGCGCTGAAGCCGCCGGGGACGCCGTCGCCCAGGCACCGGATGAAGATCTGGACATGCTGGCCACATCTGCAGACCTTTCGCGCGAATCCTTTGAACTCGCGCGTCTGGGAAACCGGACGGCCCTGGTCTGCGAACCCTATACGGCCACCAGGAAAAAACTGACGGCGACGTTAAAAAGTCTTGATTTTTACGTTGTGGCCGCCGAAGATACCCGTGACGCACTCAAACGCATGCGCTACCACCGGTTCGATCTGCTGGTGGTGGATGAAAGCTTCGATACCAGCCAGCCCGAAGAAAACGGCGTGCTGATTTTCGTAAGAAACCTTGAAATGGCGGTGCGGCGCCACATGTTTATTGTCATGCTCACCAACCGTTTTCGCTCGCTCAACCAGCTCACGGCGCTGCACAGAAGCGTCAATCTAATAATCAATCACGAGCATCTCAACCGGCTGGAAGAGATCCTGGCGCGCAGCCTGGAAGAGGAAAAGCGCTTCTACGACACCTTCAAGGAGTCTTTAAAAAGCCTGGGAAAAGCCTGACCGTACGCCAATGGAAAAACACCAGCCATACGGATGTGCCCAGTACCGCGAAGAGATGACGCTGCTGGAACTGCGGCGCCGGCTCAACATGCCGGGGCTGGCGGAAGAGGATCGCCGTCGCATCCGTCGTGAGATCAAGGAGTTGGAGCGGAAAATGGAGATGGAATGACGCCCGCACATGATCATCGGGCGCATCAGTCGTTAAAGCTGTCACTGATGAAGCGCAACCCCTCCAGCGTCAGGCTGGATTCCACGGCCTCGATGGTTTCCGCCACCTGATACATCAGCGGGGCCAGACCGCCGGTGGCGATAACGGCCGGGCGGCCGCCCATTTCTTTGCGCATGCGCCGTACCATTCCGTCGACCATGCCGGCATATCCGAAGATGATTCCGGACTGAATGCTGGCCTGCGTATCCCTGCCGATGACGCTCTCAGGGGCCTGGAAGATTTCGACCCGCGGCAATTTGGAGGCCTTCATGAACAGGGCTTCTGCGGAAATCATGATGCCGGGGCTGATGGCGCCGCCCAGGTACGCCCCGTCGGGAGAAATGGCATCGAAGGTGGTGGCCGTGCCAAAATCGATCACTACCATACTCCGCCTGTACTTCTGGTAGGCACCCACAGCATTGACAATCCGGTCGGCACCGACTTCCGCCGGATTGTGGGTCAGGATGCGAATGCCGGTAAACGAGCGCGGATCGATCCATATCGGTGCATGCTTCAGGTATTTGCGGCAAAAGTTCTCCAGCACGGAGACCACCGGCGGCACCACGCAGGAAATCACGGTTCTGTGGATGTCGTCCAGGCCGATCCGGCCGGCGGCCAGCAGACCGCGCGCCAGGACGGAAAACTCATCAGCCGTGGCATGCCGCTGGGTGTGAACGCGCCAGTTTTCCGTCAGTCTGTCCCCGTCGTAGACGCCCATGACCATGTGGGTATTGCCCACATCGATGACCAGCAGCATACAGGTTTCTCCTCCTCTCCAGTGACTCCGGCTTTCAGGGCTTTTGGATGCTGACCGTAAAAAGCTCGGGTGCCGCGTGCACAAGCGTTGTGCCCAGCGGAAGGGCGATGACCGCGCGGCGCACATAGACGCCGGGAGCCAAACCTTTCAGATCGACATACACGTCCGGTCCGCTGCCGGCAAACAGTCCCGCCAGCAGATTTTCCGGGCCCTTGAGCTGCACCGTCAGCGTCGCCGGACGGATGACACACGGCCACGGCGTGTTGCGCTCCCCGACGGCCACATTTTTGAACGTCCGGATGACGATCTTCTGGTTGATGACAATCCGGGCGACTACAACGCCGCTGGATTCAAACGGCTTCAAGCTTTTCGGCAGGACGAGTGAAACCTCCTTTTTAAAAGGCTGCGACTGTCCGCTGACATCCACGGGCCGAGTGGAAATTTTTTCCAGGGCCGCAAAGCGTGACTGCGGGCCCCGCAGGCGCACATAGGCCGGCTGGGCATAGGCGTCACTGACCAGAAACCCGGCTTTCGGCTTGCCGCTGACCGTGACGACCACCGGCACCTGCTTTTGGATTTCCTTTTCTAGCTTGACAATAAAAACAGACGGCTTAACCGCAACAACATCGATTTTTTCGGGCAGCGGAATGCGCTTGCGATCGATCGCCACGCTATGTATACCTGCCCCCAGTTTTGAAAGCGGCACAACGTAGGAGCGCAATTCCAGGGTCGACAGGCGTTCGATCTGTGCGGGTGCGCCACGCACCCGTACACTGATGTCGCGCACGGACAAGGAGGCCACCACCAATCCTTTTGCCGGGTGGCCGGCTTTGACATGCATCAGCAGATCGGTCTCCTGCAGGGGCGCGCCCGGCCACCAGCCCATCAGGAACAGCGCCGTCAGGCAAAGCGGTAAAACAATCCCCAGCAATCTGTACCGTTTACGAAAAATCGTGGCAGGCCGTGGAAAGGTCATCGATGCAAGTTTGTGAGAAATTGTGCGTTTCGCCCGGACCTCATCGGTCAGAATTGTATTCAGTCCCCTTCAGAGCATCGATCATCGTCAGTGTCTGCCGGGTGCGGGCCACATCATGCACGCGCACGATGTGAGCGCCCTGCAGGGCGCAGGCCGCTACGATCGCCTGGGTCCCGTTTTCCACCTCCGGCACATCCGGCGTCAGCGCCCGGTCCGGATGGTCGCTGAGCAGCTTGCGGATGAAGTATTTGCGGGAGGGTCCCACGAGAAGCGGCACATCCAGGGAGGCAAACTCCGGGAGGCACTTGATCAGCTGCAGATTATGGTCCACCGTCTTGCCGAACCCGATACCAGGGTCAATGATGATTTTGGCGCGTGAAATGCCCGCCTTTTCGGCCCTATCGATGGCTTGCCCGAGGTATGCCCGGATATCGGAAACGAGGTCGTCGTATACCGGATCCACCTGCATGGTACGCGGGTTGCCGAGCATGTGCATTAAGACCACGGGCACGCCCGCCTCGGCTGCCAGCGCGGCCATTTGCGCATCGCCCGCCAGCGCACTGACGTCGTTGATCAACGAGGCACCGGCTGCCAGCGCCCGGTGCGCCACGGCCGCCTTGGTGGTGTCGATGGAAATGGGTACCGCAATCCGGCCGGCCAGCGCCTCGATCACCGGAATGACCCGCCGGATCTCCTCCGACGCCGGCACCTCATCGGCAAAAGGGCGCGTCGACTCCCCGCCCACATCCAGGATGTCCGCTCCGTCACGCACCAGC
Organism: Desulfobacterales bacterium; assembly: GCA_026984935.1. Taxonomy (GTDB): domain Bacteria; phylum Desulfobacterota; class Desulfobacteria; order Desulfobacterales; family JALSRD01; genus JALSRD01. Next base: position 28,857 of record JALSRD010000072.1, on the reverse strand, counting down.
GCCCGGGCCTGGGCTATAGCGGCATCGGCTTTAAAAAAACGCCCGCCGTCCGAGAAAGAGTCGGGCGTTACATTTAACACGCCCATGACGAGCGTCCGCACACCCAAATCCAGTTCCCGGCCATCCCAGCGGATGGTGTAGCAGCGTGCCGTTTCCACAGGTTACTCCGGTTGCGCGGCCGGGGATGTGTTTTCGGGCTCGGAATCCGGTGTGCTTTCGGTTTCCGAGGCCTTATCCGTCGCGGAGGAATGGGACGGAAACTCGAAATCAGGCCGCACCGATCGGATCAGCTCGTCCAGTTCCTTTCCCAGCACCGTTTCCTTTTCCAGCAGCAACTCGGCCAGCTTGTGCAGCACATCCATGTTTTCGGACAAAAGGCTCTTTGCCTTGGCATGCGCCGTTTTCACCAACAGCGAAATTTCTTCGTCGATGCGGCGTGCCGTGGCCTCCGAGTAATCGCGGTGTTGACTGATTTCACGGCCCAGGAAAATTTGTTCTTCCCCCTGGTCATAGGAGAGCGGCCCGAGCTTTTCGCTCATCCCCCAGGCGCGTACCATCTGCTGAGCCAGCTTGGTGGCCTGCTTGATATCGTTGGCCGCACCGGTGCTGATACGGTTGAAAACCAGCTCCTCGGCCACGCGCCCCCCGAAAGCCACCGCCAGTTCGCTCTGCAGCTGGTCCTTGTATTTAAAATCTCGTTCTTCGGGCAGAAACCACGTCAGGCCGGCCGCGCGGCCCCGCGGAATGATGGTGATCTTGTTGACCGCATCGGTCCCCGGCAGAAAACGCGCCACCAGGGCATGGCCGCCCTCGTGGTAGGCCGTGGTCTTGCGGTCTTCTTCGCGGATCACCTTGGACTTGCGCTCCAGGCCCATGTAGACCTTGTCCTTGGCGTCCTCGAAGTCGGTCATATCGACCTTTTCCTTGTTACGCTTGGCCCCCAGCAGCGCAGCTTCATTGACCAGGTTTTCCAGATCGGCGCCCGAAAAGCCGGGGGTTCCCTTGGCCAGTATGACCGGGTCGACATCGTCGGCAATGGGGGTTTTTTTCATGTGGACCTTCAGGATCAGCTCCCGGCCACGTATATCCGGCAGCGGCACCACCACCTGACGATCGAAGCGCCCGGGTCGCAAGAGGGCCGGGTCCAGCACATCGGGCCGGTTGGTGGCGGAAATCAGGATCACGCCCTCGTTGGACTCGAACCCATCCATTTCCACCAGCAGCTGGTTCAGGGTCTGCTCGCGCTCGTCGTGTCCTCCCCCCAGACCGGCGCCGCGGTGGCGGCCGACGGCATCGATTTCATCGATGAAGATGATGCAGGGCGCGTTTTTCTTGCCCTGCACAAAAAGGTCCCTGACCCGCGAGGCACCAACACCCACGAACATTTCCACGAAATCCGATCCGCTGATGCTGAAAAAGGGCACACCGGCTTCGCCGGCAATGGCCCGTGCCAAAAGCGTCTTGCCGGTACCCGGCGACCCCATCAGCAGAACACCCTTGGGAATGCGCCCGCCCAGGCGCGTAAATTTTTTCGGCTCCTTGAGGAATTCAACGATTTCACCGAGTTCTTCCTTGGCTTCATCGATGCCGGCGACATCATCGAATGTCACCTTTTCGGACTGATCCGACAGCAGCCGCGCCCGGCTCTTGCCGAAGGAAAGCGCCTTGCCGCCCCCGCCCTGCATCTGGCGCATGAAGAAAATCCAGATGCCGATGAGCACGATCATGGGAAACCACGATACCAGGATCGACATGTACCAGGGAGACTGGGCCGGCGGCTTGGCGTTGATTTTGACGCCCTTGTCGCGCAGTGTGCGGATCAGGTCCGGGTCCCGCGGAGCATAGACCTTGAAGCGGTTCCGGTTGGTATCCTCGGCAAACAGCTGCTGGCCCTGAATCACCACCTGGGATATGCGGTCTTCGTTGACCATGGACAGAAAATCGCTGTAGCTCAGGTTGGTCTCTGACAGATTCTGCTGGTTGAACAGATTGTAGAGCATGATCATCATCAGCGTAATGACCAGCCACAACGCCAGGTTCTTATAAAAAGGGTTCAACGGAATATTCCTCTTTCGGGTTGATTTCCAGGCCGGCGATCCATCGCCCGCCGCCTACCGGCAGGCCCATAGTAAGCATCCTGAACGCTTACGCAAGCAGCAGCTCCACCCTGCAAATATTGCGGCTGCCGGCATCCAGTCGGAACCGCTCGTCCAGGCGCCAGCCGACCACCCATATGACGCGCCCGCCGTCAAGCAGCAGCGGCACGCGCTCCCTCAGGTGGGCCGGCACCTTGCGGTCAATGAAAAACCGGCGCACCTTTTTGGTGCCCCGCATGCCCAGCGGCACGAAACGGTCACCGCTGATAACGTTTCTCAATGTCAGGGGAAAGCCTGCCTTATCCATATCAAAAAAAGCCACCCGCTGTCCAGCGCGATATCCGTCCGGCACCTCCTCCCGGCCAACGGGCGTCAGGCAGATGCCGATGCCGAGCTCGGCGATCCAGAAGCGGCCCGGCGCCTCGATGCGGTGGCAAAAGCGCGGGGACTGCGGACTTGCGTTCTGTTGGCGCCCGCCGGTGCGCTGCAGGAAAACGAGTCGCCGGCCATGGCGCTCCACACGCACACCGCCGGGCAGGCAAAGCGCCGCCCCGCTGCGCTTTGCCTGCGCCAGCTGCAATACAGCCTCCACGTGTCGGAAGGTCAGGCGTCTGAGGTCATTTTTCACCCGGCGCACGGCCAGCCGAACCAGGCGGCGTTGAACCGCAACATGCTGGCGGCACATTTTCCCGGCCGACAGCGCCAGTTGATTCTGGGGATCGGCAACCCGGCAGTCTGCAAAAATCGCTTCCACCTGCGTTTCGATCCAGCTGTTTTCATCACGGGCAATGCCGGCAGTACGGTTCAGGGTTTCCACAACCGCCGGGTTGAATGCCGATTTCATCAGCGGCAGCAGGCGTTGGCGCACCCGGTTGCGGAGATGGCGCTGCACCAGGTTGGTTTGGTCTGCCACCCAGGGAATACCCCGCGCTGCCAGAAAGGCCTGGATCTGCACTTTGTTCACACGCATCAGCGGCCGCACGATCCGTTTTCCACGAACCGCCGGAATACCCGCCAGCCCCAGCGGGCCGCTGCCGCGCAGCATATTCATCAGCACCAGTTCGGCATTGTCATCCATGTGGTGGCCCAGCGCGATTTTATCCAGGCGTTGCTCGCGGGCCAGCGCCTGGAAAAAGTCGTAGCGCAACACCCGTCCGGCTTCCTCGAGCGAAAGGCCGTTTCTCCGGGCATGCACGTCCACGTTCACACGGCGCATGTGAAAAGTCATCTGCCAACGGTCCGCCAGCTGCGCCACGAATTCGGCATCATGCTCAGAAGCGGCACCACGCAGGCCATGCTCCAGATGCGCCACTTCCAGATGCAGGCCGTATGCCGGCGACAGCATCCGCAGCACCGCCAGCAGGGCCACCGAATCCGGTCCTCCTGAAACGGCCACCAGCACCCGGCTTCCGGGGGCAAACATCCGGAATGTATCGATGGTCTGGCGCACGGTATGCACAAAGCTCCGGGTGGACATTGCGACGCTTTCCGGTTGGGTCAGATGGGCGCAGAGCGCACATTTCCACTGCCGCTCATTTTGGGCTTGAAAATACCATGTTTCGCGTATAAGATAAACATGGTTGTGCTAGGCGGGGAGCTAGCGGTGCCCTGTACCCGAAATCCGCTTTATGCGGGGCTGAATCCCCAATTAAAGGAATCTGCCGGTATTTCGCAGATCATGCTGACCGGCCGCCATGCAACAGACAGTCACGAACCTCGTCAGGTCCGGAAGGAAGCAGCGATAAGTGACCCCGGCTGTGTCATGGATCGATCCCGGTCAAACACATGACGGCTGAATCCCGGCGTTCCGATATTGGGTGCACAACCATCTCTCCCTTCCTGACGCATGGGCGGCAAAGCACCTTTAAAACGATCAGCCTTTGATACCGGAAGTCAGAAAGTTTTTAATGAAGCTTTTCTGGGTCGCCAGGAAAAAAGCAATAATCGGGGCGCAGACAAAAAGCGTCGCGGCCATCAACAGCGTCCAATCCGACCCGCTTTCCTGTTGGACGAACATTCCCAGCCCAATGGTCAACGTCCTGACCCTATCCACATCCGTTATAATCAGCGGCCAGAAATAATCGTTCCAGTGCGTCGCGATACTGATCATTGAAAAGGTGACAATGGTGGGGCGCGAAAGCGGAATCAGCACGTGCCAGATGAAACGGAGATGCCCGGCCCCGTCAATAAGTGCGGCATCTTCCAGCGACTTTGGCACCTGTTTGAAGGTCTGGCGAAGCATGAACGTGCCGAATCCGCTGGCAACGAACGGCAAGATCAACCCTGTTCGCGTGTTGAGAAGGCCCAGGTTCTTGGTAATCAGATAATTCGGTATGATAATCGATTCCAGCGGAAGCATAATCTGGATGACAAACAGAAGAAATATGACGTCTTTGCCTGTAAAGTCCAGACGGGCAAACGCATAGGCGGCGGGTATAACCAGCAGCAGTTGGATCACCAGAATCCCGGTACAGACGATCACCGTATTGAGCATATACAACATGAAAGGGGCCTGGTCCATTATGGCCGTAAAATTGGACCACATAAATTTTTCAGGGATGAGTGAAAGGCCTGAAGTGAAAACCTCGCCCGGACTCTTCAAAGCCGTCGAGACCAGCCACACGAACGGCAAGATCATCAGCATCGCGCCGAGCTGCAGGACAAAGACTTTCAATACCACTTCATACTTTTTTTCTTCCATTTTGCCGACCCTGCGTTAATCCGAGGTATAAGTGATGCGTTTTCCGAAGATGCCGAAAATAAGGACCGTAAGTGTCAACATAATCACGACCAGTATGGCTGTTAAAGCGTTGGCTTTGCCCCAGTCAAAAAATTTAAACCCATTTTCGAAAATATAATAAACAATTACATTGGAGCTGTTGCCTGGGCCGCCTTCGGTCATCAGCTGGATCTGATCAAAGACACGAAAGGTCAGAATGATGGCTACGACCAGCACAAAAAGCGACGTCGGCCCGATCAGGGGGAACGTAATCTGAATATGCCGGCGCCACCACCCGGCCCCGTCTATATATGCGGCCTCATATAACTCACGATTGACGTTCTGCAGGCCGGAGAGGTAAATCAACATGAAAAAACCAAGGTTTTTCCAGAAGGTCATGATAATCAGCGCCCACAGCGAGGTTTTGGAGCTTCCCAGCCAACCGAGTTTGGGAAGGCCGAATTTTGCCAGCAGGATGTTCAATATGCCCAAGTTGGGAGAGTAAATGTAAACCCAGAGCATGGCGGCCGCAGCCATGGGAATCAAGGTGGGATAAAAAAGGCTGTAAATATAGTAAACACGCCCTTTCATGCGCTCGTCAATTAAAATCGCAAATATCAGTGCCAGAATCATGGTCGGAAAGATACTGATCGTGACAAAGGCAAAGGTGTTTTTCATCACGATCCAGAACACTTCATCGTTCCACAACCTGATAAAGTTTTCCAGGCCGGCAAACCTGGGTTTGGGAGACAGCAGATTCCAACGGTTAAAACTGAGCCACACTGACCAGAAAATGGGAATGTAGGTAAACAGAAACAAAAAAATAAGCCCCGGGAACAAAAACAGATAACACTTTAAATTTTCGAGTTTTTCCGTCATAACATTCCCTGCCGTCGGGGCTTTCCCGCAGAAGAAAAGCCCCGCGGTTCTCCTTTTTTATTGGCCCTTGATGGCTTTTTCCATCAGTTTTTGCGCATCCGCCAGAGCCTGTTCCGGCGTCTTTTGCCCTTCCAGAGCCGCATCCAGATTCGTTGTCATGGCATTCCGAATGAGCTGATAGTTTACCGCCATCATTTTCGGATAAGCGTATTTCAACTGATCCCGCGCCACTTTCATCTGGGGAAATTTTTTCAGAAAAGCTTTCATCTTCGGCAGGTTGTAACCTTTTTTATTGACTGAGACATATCCGGATTCAATGCTCCAATGGGCTGCCATCTGCGGACTGGTCATAAATTTGATGAACCTCCATGCCGCATCCTGGTTTTTCTTCGGAATCCCTTTGAAAATATGGAAGTCGCCTCCGCCTACCGGGGTCCCATACTGCTTGTGTTTCGGCTGGAACGCCGCGCCCCAGTTGAATTTTGCAGTTTTCCGTACCTTGGCCATGCCGCCGGTGGAATAGTACATCATGGCAGTCACGCCACCGATAAAATCATCAGGCGTAATATTCCAGGGCCGCAATACCGGGCAGACCTTTAATTCCTGCATAAGCTTTACCCAGAGTTTGAGGGCTTCGAGATTCTCAGGGGTATTAAACGTGACCGTCAGGCCATCGGATTTGATCAGCTGCGAACCATTCTGCCGCGAAAAGGCCTCGAAAATCCAGTCATCCCAACCTCCGGGAATGATCAGGCCGTATTGCTTGGTCTGGTTCCCCTGCCGAATGGTCAGAATTTTTGCATAAGCAACCAATTCATCCCATGTCTGCGGCGGGCGGTCAGGGTCCAGACCGACGGCTTTCAGCTTGGCGGCGGCGGCTTTAAACATATCCTTGTTCCAATACAGGATCGGGGTACTGCGTTGGAAAGGAAAGCCGTACATTTTGCCGTCGCGCCCGTAAGCATTTCCCAGAAACCCCTTGAAATAGTCTTTCAGGAAAGCTTTTCCGCCTTCCTTTTGGATGTAGCCATCCAGGGGAATCAATGCATCCATCTGCAAAAGGGAGTAAAGTTCAGAAATTTCCACGACAGCAACGTCCGGGGGATTGCCTCCCATGACCGCAGTCTGGACCTTCTGCATGGTCTGGTTGTAGTTCCCCGCATAGACAGGCTCAATGTCTATGTCCGGATTTTGTTTTTCAAAATCGGCCACCATGCCGTTCATAACCTTGACCAAGGGACCGGCGACACCGACCGGATAGAAAAATTTTATCTTCACTTTGGCCGAAGCACTTGACGCAAAGGCAATTGTCAGTGCGCAAATGACACTAAAAAAAATTTTTCGTTTCATGGCACCTTCTCCTTTTTCTTGGAAATTTGTTTACAAGGTTTACAATTTGAAATTTAGCCCTCAAACGTCCACCCCCCTCCATTTCTAAATGTTATCGCCCAAGCCGCCGGTAGGGCGGCTGTGTGGAAAACAGATGCATTTTTTGCATGTCAAAGACCAGTGCAATTTTTTTGCCGATTTCGGCCTGCGTGCTGGAGTCAACCTGGACAACAACAATTTGACCACCGAAAGCAATTTGAAGAATCGCGAAGGGGCCCACCAATTCTATAAGTTCCACCCGCGCTTCAACCAAAACTGTTGGATCGTGGCCCTTGCTTTGTGCTTGTTCATAGATATGTTCGGGGCGAATGCCGAAGGTACAGCGCTGCCCCTTAAACTCCATGTATCCCTGCGCCTTATCAGCTGGAATCGGGAACCGGAATTTTTCCCCGTCGACGTATAGCTTCCCGCCCTCATCAACCAGGGTGACTTCCAGAAAATTCATGGCCGGACTGCCGATAAATCCGGCAACGAACCGGTTGTCCGGCGAATTGTACACATCAATGGGCCTTCCAACCTGCAGGGTCTTGCCCGCGTTCATGATGACAATCTTGTTCCCCATGGTCATGGCTTCAATCTGATCATGGGTGACATAGAGTATGGTTGTTTGAAGACGGTGATATAATTTAAGTATTTCCGTACGCATCTGGACCCTGAGTTTGGCATCCAGATTGCTGAGCGGTTCATCAAACAGGAAAACGGACGGCTTGCGCACGATGGCTCTTCCCACCGCCACACGCTGACGCTGCCCGCCGGACAGCTCTCTTGGCTTGCGCTTCAACAGGTCATGAATATCCAGTATTTCAGCGGCGTTCCGCACACGAAGATCGATCTCATCTTTGCTGAATTTTCGCAACCGCAGTCCAAAGGCCATATTCTTGTATACCGTCATATGGGGATAGAGGGCATAATTCTGAAATACCATGGCAATATCCCGCTCTTTGGGGAGAATGTGATTCACCACCCGCCCCCCGATTTTGATGGTGCCTTCGCTAAGTTTTTCAAGCCCCGCCAACATGCGCAGGGTAGTGGATTTGCCGCATCCGGAAGGCCCGACAAGGACGACGAATTCTCTGTCCTGTATTTCCAGATTAAAATCATCAACAGCCACGTATTCGCCAAAGCGTTTTGTCACATGCTCAAAAGATACGGTTGCCATAAACCCAACTCCTGTATCCCCATCAAGATGGCGTTAATTGTCGGCACAGTTTTGTCAGTGCACGATTAGGCGACGGCAAAGTGCCGCTTTTCAGCTCTCAGTGCGAGGCTTTGGGCCGTGTCGTCGATTGCCGCTCAATTAGCTGTGTTTCCAGTAGGATATGTACTGGCTTCTTGATCTTTTGCTGAATCTGGTTGAGTAGAACCTGAGTGCCCACTTTGCCCATCTCATACGCCGGCTGCAATATCGTTGTCAGGTTCGGTGTTATGAAAGAGCCGATTTTAATGCCATCGAATCCAACAATGGAAAGGTCATCAGGAAGCGATAGACCCATCTGCCGGGCCCCCTCCATGGCGCCCAGCGCAATGTAGTCGTTCGCGCAGAAAATGGCGGTGGGGGGGTTGTTGAGATTCATCAACCGCACAGCGCCATTCCTGCCGCTCGCCAAGCTGTAATCAGACTGCACCACCAGTTGGGGGTCATAGGAAATACCGTATTTTTTCAAACAATTTCGGTATCCATACCAACGGTGATAACTTCTGTCTGAAAAACTGAACTTGCCGGCCAGCATGCCGATGCGTCGGTGTCCCCGGCTAACCAGGTGTTCGGTGGCCCGGAAACCACCTTTGAAGTTGTCCACGCCAACCGCTGAGATGCCTCCTTTGCGTACCGTGCTGTAGAGCAGCACAAGGGGAAAGCGTTCGTGCAACAGGGAAGATATCACTTTACCCCGCAGATCGGTCGTTGTAATCATAAAGCCTTCCACCTGCCTTTCCCGGAGGACCGCTACCAGCCTTTCTTCCTGCTTGTATTGATAATCGGAATTCCCAATGATCACATGGTATCCATATTCATCGGCAACATCCTGGATGCCGCGGGTGGATTCTGCAAAAATCGGGTTGGTGATTGTGGGGATGATAAGACCTATGCTATGGGAACGCCGGGTGGCAAACCCACGCGCCAAGGCATTGTAGGTATAATGGCACAGCCGCATCGCCTGGTAAACATTTTCACGGGTCTCGCGACTCACTTTTTCCGGTGAATTAATGACCCTGGAAACCGTAGCGGTGGAGACCTCGGCAATTCTGGCAACATCGCGGATCGTGCTCATGATACCCATCAATGCTTGATGTAACTGTTTACATTCTGATTACCCAACTATCTGCATAATGTCAAATGGTTCGGCCCGATTCTACGTTCAGCCCCCTCTTTTAGCCTATTGCACGATACTATTTTTTATATCAAAATAGTAAGTTAAAGCATTTTTCCACCCACCGTTTGCTCAACTTAACCTTGACATGCTGAACCAGGTTCCCTACGCTGGAAACGTTTACACTAGACAAGGAGAGCGTTATTGTGCATCCACCTGAACTGACGGCATTGGACGCGAATGTTACGCGACTCGAGTATGGTGCTTTGTACACAGACTTTGTCAAAACGTCGCGGGGGCTTTTGCGGGTCGGAAGCATGCCGGACATTTCAAAACTGACCTATCGCCTCAACCTGCTTGAGGACGCCGTTGTGCTGCCTGAATGGTCTGTCAACCAAGCCGGGGACAACTATACAGGTGAAGAATTCGTATTGTGGCGGGCTCAAGTGTATGGGAGTCGCCCCAAAAAGTACATCGGGTCTTTTCAGAATGTGGAAACAATGCACCACAATCTTGACGCCATTTTCTCCTACTATTTTGACGAAAAGCGCATCCGTATTGTCCGCAAGCCATGGCTGAAACAATGGGTTCTCAAAAAAGGAACGTGCGGGGTTTACAGAGACCATGATCTGGAAATTCGGTTCACTTCGGGAAACCTGGCCGTTTACGACCATGGCCGTGCCCTTTACGACGGTCTGGCGTTCAGCCCTGCGACCAAAACGGATACAATCATCAACGAGGTCCTAAGCCGGATTCAGCGGGATGGGCGGCACCGCGATCATTTGGAAATCACAGCTGTCGGCAATGGGAATGGTTTTGTCGGAACCACGTCAAGTTTTCTATTACGCTTTGGCCGTAAGGCCTTATGGATCGACCCATGTGCTCAACCCGCACACGCGCTCGCCTGCATCGGTGTACACTGGGATGATGTGACCGACATTTTGATATCCCACAACCACGAGGATCATATTGCCGGGTTTTCAGCCTGTTTGAAGCGGTGCATCGATCACAGAAAAAAATTAAGGCTGATCAGTGCCCCCAGTATCTACCGAGTCCTGTGCGAGCAATACAGCCGCTTGTTCCCGGATATGAAAAACCACGTCGATTTCAATGCAATTGTCCCGGGAAAGCCCATCAGCCTCGACGGCGTGATGATCGAGGCCCGTTGGAATCATCACTTCCTGCCCTATGGCACACTCGGGCTGAAATTTGAAGCCGGTGGCAGAAAATGGGGTTTTTCGGGTGACACGAAATTCGATACGGGCATCAATCGATTTCTTAAAAGGCCCGAACTATACGAATCCTGGTTTTGCGACTGTGATCTTGTTTTTCATGAAGTCGATTTTGAGCACCCGCACGGCGTGCACAGCTACTGGAAAGAAGTGGCCAAAATCCAAGATGCCATCCAGGGGAAAATGCTGGTCTATCACACCGCTGCCAAAAACAATCCCCCCCTGCCACTTGTCAGAAAAGGACATGTTTACCGGATATCCTGAAACGAAAACGGCTGGACATCGCAATTCCGCAACGGGTTGACGCCGGCGCCGCCCGCCGCCGGCGTTTTCCATCAGTCCGGAAACCCTCCGTCTGAAGATCCCCCGCCATGCTTTTTTCTTTGGCCCGCCGTCGATGACCTGCTGCAACACCGTGCCACCTAAAAAATATAAACGACACTTATGATTGAATTTCAGGCACCTGTCGGGGATCGCCGGATACCACATTTATCACCTTGACATTGTTAGATATAGCATTATTTTCTGTCAAAACTTAAATTCCGTAACGGCAAACCATCCGAGGAGATTTGAACGGCAGATGACGGCACAGAAAAAAAATGCGACCCCGCCGCCGGACGGCAAGGGTGTCAACGCAAACCGGAAAAAAGCACCTTCGACAGACGGAGGCGGCAAATCAAGGTCCACCAGGCACAAGGCAAGTATCAGGGATCTGGAGGCACAGCTCGAGGCTGCCCGAAAAGAAGCCCAGGAGAACTACGACCGTTTTCTGAGGGTATCGGCAGAATTCGAAAACTACAAGAAACGTGCGGCACGCGAGATGGCGGATTTCAAGAAATTCGCCAATGAATCCTTTGTGCAGCAACTTCTGCCGGTGGTGGACAACCTGGAACGGGCCATCGCGGCATGCAGCGAAAATGATGCCGCTGCCAGCGGTGGCGTTCTTCAGGGCATCCGCATGACCCTTGATGAGATCCTCAAGGTTTTCGAAAAGTTCGTGGTAAAACCCATCCATGCGCTGGGGCAACCGTTCGACCCCAACTTTCACCAGGCGGTCATGCAGAAAGAAACGGATAAAGACCCGGGCAACACGGTCATCGAAGAGCTGCAGAAGGGGTATACCATTCACGACCGGCTGTTGCGGCCGGCCATGGTCGTGGTGTCGAAAGCCAGGGAAAAGGACAATTCAAAGCAAGCCTGCAAACGTGCATGATTTTTGTGGCCTAAAAAGCGGTTTATATATAATTCTAAGGAGGAAATACAGATGAGTAAAGTTATCGGCATCGATCTTGGCACCACCAATTCCTGTGTCGCCGTGATGGAAGGCGGCGAGGCCAAGGTCATTACCAACCCGGAGGGCGGACGGACAACGCCCTCGATTGTTGCGGTTTCTGAGAGCGGCGAACGGCTGGTCGGACAGATCGCCAAGCGGCAGGCCATCACCAACCCCGAGCATACCGTGTTTGGCGTCAAACGCCTGATCGGGCGCAAGTTCGCCTCGCCGGAAGTGCAAAGGGATATCAAGATCCTGCCCTACGAACTGAAGCAGGCATCCAACGGCGATGTCCGCATTGTTCTGCGGGGAAAACAATTCAGCCCGGCGGAAATTTCTTCATTTATTCTGTCCAACATCAAAAAGACTGCTGAAGAGTACCTCGGCGAGAAGGTCACCGACGCCGTGATTACCGTGCCGGCTTACTTTGACGACAGCCAGCGCCAGGCCACCAAAGACGCCGGCAAGATCGCCGGCCTCAACGTGCTGCGCATCATCAACGAACCCACGGCCGCGTCGCTGGCCTACGGCCTTGATAAAAAGGGCGAAGAAAAAGTCGTGGTTTTCGATCTGGGCGGCGGCACTTTCGATGTCTCCGTACTGGAGATCGGAGAGGGCGTCTTCGAGGTCAAAGCGACCAACGGGGACACCCACCTGGGCGGCGAGGATTTTGACCTGCGCATTATCGATTACCTGGCCGACGAGTTCAAAAAGGACCAGGGCATCGACGTACGCAACGACAAAATGGCCCTGCAGCGGCTGAAAGAGGCCGCTGAAAAAGCCAAGATGGAGCTTTCCACTTCACTGGAGACCGATGTCAACCTGCCCTTTATCACGGCGGATGCCAACGGCCCCAAGCATCTCAACATCAAGATTACACGGGCCAAGCTCGAAGCCCTGGTGGCCGATCTGCTGGATAAGCTCGAAAAGCCGTGCAAGGTCGCTCTGAAGGACTCAAACCTCAAGCCCGGCGACATAAACGAGGTGATCCTGGTGGGCGGCATGACCCGCATGCCGGCGGTGCAGGAACGCGTCAAACAGATTTTCGGCAAGGCCCCCAACAAGAGTGTAAATCCGGACGAGGTGGTGGCCCTGGGCGCCGCCATTCAGGGCGGCGTTCTCAAAGGGGACGTCAAAGACGTTCTGCTGCTGGATGTCACCCCGCTTTCACTGGGGATTGAAACGCTTGGCGGCGTCATGACCAAGCTGATCGAGAAAAACACCACCATCCCGACAAAAAAGAGCCAGATCTTTTCGACTGCCGCAGACAACCAGCCGGCCGTGTCCATCCATGTGCTGCAGGGTGAGCGCGAGATGGCCAGCGGCAACAAGACCCTGGGCCGCTTCGAACTCGTCGGTATCCCGCCGGCACCCCGCGGAGTCCCGCAGATCGAAGTCACGTTTGACATCGATGCCAACGGCATCGTCAACGTTTCCGCCAAGGACCTGGCCACCGGCAAGGAACAATCCATCCGGATCACGGCTTCCAGCGGCCTTTCACAGGAAGAAATCGAGCAACTGGTCAAGGACGCCGAGATGCATGCCGACGAGGACAAGAAAAAACGCGAGCTGGTGGAGGCACGCAACAGCGCCGACGCCCTGATTTACTCCACCGAAAAATCCATCAAGGATTTGGGGGACAAGGTTGACGCTGAGACCAAGAGCAAGGTGGAAGCGGCCATCGAACCGCTCAAAAAAGCCATGGAGGGCGACGACGCGGCGGAAATCAAACGCCTCAGCGAAGCGCTGACCCAGGCGTCACACAAGCTGGCCGAAGCCATGTACCAGCAGGCTTCCGCCCAGGGTGGCGCCGGCGCACAGGGTGCCGCCGGTGCGGGCGACCAGGCCGGTGCCCAGCAGCCGGACAGCGCGCCTTCCGGTGACGACGACGTGGTCGATGCTGACTTCGAAGAAGTCAAAGACAATAAATAACCGACCGCAACGTCTGACCGTCAGTGAAATCCCGCGGGTGTCGGTGCTGCGGGATTTCTTTTTCACGTCAAGCGACTTCAAACGGGGACGTCATGATGCAGCGTGACAGCCGTATCCTGCGTTGCAGCTCCTGCGGCGCCCAAAACCGGGTGCCGGCTGAAAAATCGGCGGCCGCGGCACGCTGCGGCCGCTGCGGCCGGCCGCTGCTGCCAGAGTCTGCCCGGGCTTTCATTCTGCGCTGCAGCCGGTGCCGCGCCAAAAACCGGATTCCGGCTGAAAAAGCCGGCATGTCCGCCAAATGCGGGCGCTGCGGCGCTGAAATCCCGACGGCCGAAGCTTTCCACGGCGAAGCCCTGCCGGTCACTGATGCCTCCTTCGAATCCACCGTGCTGGCTTCGCCCCTGCCCGTTCTGATGTTCTGCTGGGCGCCATGGTGCCCCAGTTGCAGCAGCGTGGCGCCGGTCATCGATGAGCTGGCCCGGATCTGGAAGGGGCGGGTACGGGTGTGCAAACTCAACGTCGACAGCAGCCCGCGGCTGTCTTCGCGGTTCGACCTGCGCAGTGTCCCCTCGCTGCTGGTTTTCGACGCCGGGAAGCTGCTGGACACCTGGGTCGGCGGTCTGCCCAGGCACCAGATCATGCAGAATATGACCCCGTATCTCTATTAAGGCTCAAACCATGTTTCCCGAGCGCATCCTCCGGCTGGCCGAGCAAATTCGCAGCCTGTTCGGCCGCGGTTTAGAAATCAGCGCGGAAAGCCGGCAGTATATCGATGCCACCTTTTCATGCCCCAAGGCCGCGCAGGTCGCTGCGATCTGCGCAGACCGCGCCAGCTGTGAACGCGACTCACTGATCGAACTGCTCCTTTTCCCCGACCGCCGTATGCAGATGGAGCTGGAAGACACGCTCGATCGTTGGCAGTACAATAGCGCGGACCCGGCGGCGCTCATCGACTGCCTCAGCCGACGGCCGCTTCACGTCCGATTTTATTTCCCGGACGGACGCGGCGGTTTCCACCTGCAAGTTCCGCCGGAAGCCCTGGGGTCGTTCGTGGTGCGCCTGCACATCACCCGGCGCCTGGCTCCGTCTCTTGCCCACACGCTGGCCGCCAGCCTGGACCAAGATCTGCAGACCGCCGTAAAAGTGCGGCTGCGAAACGCCGGTGTCGGCGAAATGCCTCCGGCTGTCGCTTTCCTGAACCGTTTCTTCAAAGGTTTTGACCAGCGGTCGGCCGATTTCTTCAGTTGCCTGGACTTTACACTGGAGTTTCTGGCGGAAAAGCACGCCACGCCAAACATCTTCGACGCCCTGGCGGCACGCAAGCACCTGTTTTTCAAAATGCTGCGGCAGGCCGATGCGTTGGACAGACAGCTCCGGCGCCACAACATGGAAACCATGGTTCTGCAAGGGGCCAGGATCTGCCAGGCGGACCGCGGCCAGATCGTCCGCCGCATCGCGCAGATCGACACCGTCTGCCTGGCGGTTTACGGGCAAACGGCAATGGTGGCACCCGGCCGGCAGCCGGTCACACTCGCGCTTTCACCGGGAAATCCGGATGATCTTGGGACCATCGGCAGGTTGCTGGACTGAAAACTTTAAATCCCGCCGATAGAGAGGAGACAAGATGACGAAAATCCAGTGGGCACTCCTGCTGCTTATGGGCACGGGTATCCTGCAGGCCCACGCCGCCGCTGCCGTGCCCCGGAACGTCGACACCATCCTTGCGCACATCGAAAAACACTACGCGCAAAAAAGCTTCAGCGCCCATTTCTTTCAGCGGTCGGTGCTCAAAGCCATGGACATCACCGACACCGCAGCCGGTATCATCCGCGTGAAGTATCCGGGCAAAATGCGCTGGGACTACGATCAGCCCGAAAGGCAGACGTTGATTACCGACGGGCAGCGGTTGTGGATCTATCGACCTGAGGAGAACCAAGTCATGACCGGCAAGGCGCCGGAGATCATCGGCAACGGCAAGGGCGCCAGTTTCCTGTCGGACTTGAGTATTCTGCGCCAGAAATTCCGCATTTCCCTGGCAGCGCCCGCGGATGCACAATTCGACACGCTGCTCCTGCACCCCAAAAACAAGACCCCCGGGCTGAAAAGCGTTGCGCTCAAAATCGATAGAAACCTATGGAATATCGTCGAAATCACCACCGTCAACACTTACGGCGACATTACGAAAATCGTATTTCGCGACATCCGCTTTGTCCCGTCGCTGGATGACGCTCTCTTTGCTTTCACCATCCCGCCGGGCGCCGATGTCGTACAGATGGATGCGCCGCAGTGAGCTCCTTACACGCCGGCGACGATTTCCTCCGGAATATCGGCGTTGGTGTACACTTTCTGGACATCCTCGCAGTCCTCTAAAGCCTCCATCAGGCGCACCATCTGCTCGGCCTGTTTTCCGACCAGGTCGGTGGTGGACTGGGGCAGCATGGTGATCTCGGCTTCGATATACGCAATATCCGCTTTTTCGATGGCCGCCCTGACGGCTTCAAAATCCTCCGCCGCGCTGATCACCTCATAATTGTCCCCATCCTGGCGCACATCCTCGGCGCCGGCATCTAAGGCCACTTCCATGAGGGTGTCTTCGTCCACCTGGTCGCCGGCGACGGCGATGTAGCCCTTTTTATCGAACATCCAGGACACACATCCGTTCTCCCCCAGGCTGCCGCCGTTTTTGGAAAAGATGTGCCGGATGTCGGCCACAGCGCGGTTCTTGTTGTCCGTCAGCGATTCCACCAGCACCGCCGCACCGCCGGGGCCGTACCCTTCGTAGACCGCCTCCTCGTAGTCCACCCCTTCCAGCTCCCCGGTGCCCTTTTTGATGGCGCGTTCGATGCGGTCCTTTGGCAGGTTCTCGCTTTTGGCACCCTGGATCGCCGTGCGCAGGCGCGGGTTTGACCCCGGATCGCCGCCACCCATGCGCGCGGCCACCGTAATTTCTTTGATCAGGCGTGTAAAGATCTTGCCCCGCTTGGCATCGGCAGCGCCTTTTTTATGCTTTATGGTCGACCACTTACTGTGTCCGGACATGCCTCCTCCTGTTTCTTTCCCAAGCCCACGATGTAAATTTCGCGGCTGGCCTTGCGGCTGCTGCGCGGCTTGAAGAGCCGGCAACTCTGGTAACCGCCGGCAACCTGCCGGCGAAAGTCCTGGAAATCGGTCCCCTGAAAAATCTTGCAGACAAAAGCGCCGCCGGGCAGCAGCACCTGCTGCGCAATGGCCAGCGCGGCTTCGCACAATGCCTGGGAGCGGAAGGCATCCACATGCCGGCTGCCGGTGGTATCCGGCGCCAGGTCGCTCAACACCACGTGAAATCCCCGGCCGACGTCTTTTTTCAACCGGTCTTCAAAGGCGAAAATGTCCCCGTTGAAAACTTTTGCATGCGCGGGCACGGCGATGTGCAGCGGTTTGCGGTCAATGCCCGCCACATACCCCCTTTCACCCACCCGGGCTGCCGCATAAAGCAGCCAGGCTCCCGGGGCGCAACCCAAATCCAACACACGCCCCCCTTTGCGGATCAGCCGGTACTTGGCCTGAAGCTCTTTGAGTTTGTACACCGAACGGGCCGGGTAGTGCTCTTTTCTGGCCCGGCGGGTGTAGTGATCCGACCAGCGATCCTTTGTTTTAGCTTTCGTCATTTTTCATATACTCAGACCTGCCGGAAGTCAAGCCGCCCGGCCGGAGCCCGTGCACGGGTACGACGGGTTCGCATCAGAAGAGGGCCTCGACAACCTGTGCCACGGTTGCCGCGCCTTCCAGCGCCATACCATCCGCGATGCCCGCACGGCTCAAATTGGCCTGCGGCACGATGCCACGTGAAAACCCCATCTTGGATGCCTCGCGGACACGGGATTCTATCTGTCCCACGGCGCGCACTTCGCCGGTCAGTCCCACTTCGCCGAAAACAACGGTGTTTTCCTGCACCGGCTGGTCGAGGAAACTGGAAGCTATGGCCGACACGATCCCCACGTCCACCGCCGGTTCGTCGACGCGCATGCCGCCGGCCACGTTCATAAAAATATCGTGCCCCATCAGGTGCATGCCCAGCTTTTTCTCCATCACCGCCACCAGCAGGGCTACACGGTTCTGGTCCAGCCCCAGGATCGTGCGCCGGGGCGTGCCGAAGCTCGTGCTGCTGACCAGGGCCTGCAGCTCCACCAGGACCGGACGCGTGCCCTCGATGCAGGTCGTCACCACCGAGCCCGGCGCATTGATGGAGCGCTCGGAAAGAAAGATCGCCGACGGGTTGGAAATTTCCCGCAGGCCGTTGCCCTGCATTTCAAAAACCCCGATCTCGTTGGTGGAGCCGAAGCGGTTTTTCACGGCCCGCAGGATGCGGAACAGGTGCTGGCGGTCCCCCTCGAAATAGAGCACGGTGTCCACCATGTGCTCCAGCAGGCGCGGGCCGGCAATGGCGCCTTCCTTGGTCACATGCCCCACCAGAAAAGTCGGCACGCCCGTTTTTTTGGCCATCAGCATCAGACGCATGGCCGACTCGCGCACCTGGCTGACACTGCCGGGCACCGAGGAGAGCTCAGCGTTGTACATGGTCTGAATGGAATCGATCACCAAGACGTCGGGCAGCGTCTTTTCCAGCATGGCCATGATGGCATCGAGATCGGTTTCAGCCACGACCAGCAGGTTGGACGAAACGGTTTCCAGGCGACGGCTGCGCATGGTGATCTGGCGTACGGATTCCTCGCCGGAAACATAGAGCACCCTGCGCCCCAGGCTTGCCAGCCCGTAGAGCACCTGGAGCATCAGCGTCGATTTCCCGATGCCGGGGTCACCGCCGATCAGCACCAGGGAGCCGGTCACCAGTCCGCCGCCCAGAACGCGGTCGAACTCGCCCACACCGGTGCTGAAACGATCTTCGTCTTTCTGCGTTACGGCGTCGATGGGTACGGGTCGGTTATGCAACGCCGGCGGCACGCGGGTTTTGCCCTGCTCCGTTTTTACCAGCCGTTCCTCCACCATGGCGTCCCACCGGCCACAGTCCGGGCACTTCCCCATCCACTTGGGGGCCTGGCTGCCGCATGCCTGGCAGATGTATATCGTTTTTGCCGGTTTGCGCATGGTGGTGTCTCCCCATGGCCCTGAAACAGCTGAAAAGTTGCCCGCAACGGATAACCCGCTTTTGCAAACGGCTATATCACGCTCCGGCAGGCGGATCAAGGCAGCCCCGGTGCATCGGTCCGCTTTCATATAAGGCGCTTACCGTCAGAAACAAAAAGATGCTGGATCGAACCGGCCCGGCTGTGCTATAGAAAAAATTTCACGGCAACGGTCGCCACCATCTCTGCTAAATATATCGAAAGATCGGATTTATGCGCTTTATTCCCGACATCCGGCGGACCTGCGACCGGTTGTACAGCCATCGGCGTTTCGCCTCCTGCCGGTGGATCCTCGTACTGATGATCATCCTGCCTGTTGCAGCCGG
This sequence comes from Desulfobacterales bacterium, assembly GCA_026984935.1. GTDB lineage: Bacteria > Desulfobacterota > Desulfobacteria > Desulfobacterales > JALSRD01 > JALSRD01. The sequence continues at coordinate 9,579 of JALSRD010000072.1, read as the reverse complement.
CCGGCCGGCGTCCACCGCCATGGCACAGGCCTCCCATGTTTTTGACGGACTGCAACAGCGCCTGAACGCCGACGGATTCAATTCCGCCGAACTGAAAAAAATCTTCGGGCGCCCCGAGGTTTTTTTCGATGCGCACAGTGTATCGCTTTTTTTCATGCACAACGAAGCCCAGCTGGACTACGGCCAGTTCACAACGAAAGCGCGTATCGCGGCGGCCCGCCAGTACATGCTTTTGCATCGCAAACAGCTGGATGCCGCCGAAAAGGCCCACGGCGTCCCCAAAGAAATCATCACCGCCATCATCCTGGTGGAAACCAAGCTGGGAACCTATCTGGGCGGCAGCCAGATCATCAACACCTTGTCCACCATGGCGTCTCTGGTCGATCCGGGGCTGCGCGAAAAACTGTGGCACAGCATCCCCCCCTCACGGCGGCTCTCCCGGCAGGCTTTTTTAAAAAAAGTCAAACAGAAATCCCAGTGGGCCTACACCGAACTCAAGGCCCTGTTCGTGCATGCCAACCAGCAGGGCATCGACCCGGTGGCCATCCGTGGCTCTTATGCCGGCGCCATGGGCATTGCCCAATTTATGCCCACCAATGTGCTCTCCCTGGCCGAAGACGGCGACCAGGATGGGCGTATCGATCTTTTCGATCACGCCGACGCCATCATGAGTATTGCCAGCTACCTGGCACATTACGGCTGGCGCCGGGGAATCAGCCGCGACAAGGCCTACCGTGTCCTGCTGCACTACAACTACAGCCGATATTACGCCAACACCATCCTGAAAATCGCTGACCTTTTAAAAGCCCGAAGCTGATGATGGACCTCAAAACCGCGCTGACCGTCATAATCCTCGCGCTACCGTTTTTCGCCATGACGGTATGGGCGGTCGTCGATGTGGCGCGCAAGGATTTCACATCGATCGGCGAAAAAGCGTTTTGGGGCCTTATCGCCGCCATTCCTTTTGTGGGGTTTTTCATCTATCTGCTCTTCGGATTCCGCCGGGGCGCCAAGCCCGCTGGAAGCAGCCGCCGGCAAAATAATGTTTGACAAAAATCAAGCGGTTCCATATATGACTTTTTTTGCGGCAGCAAATGCGGTCCCATCGTCTAGTGGCCTAGGACGTCGGCCTCTCACGCCGAAAACACGGGTTCGAGTCCCGTTGGGACCACCACTTTTTCCCCTGGGGCAGGGGAAGCACACGCTCCGCACCGGCCTGCATGCTGTCAAGCAGTGCGCATTCGGGCCGCAGACGGGGCAAATCGGAAATGCCGGACTGTTCATGAGTGCGCCATAGAGGCTTTTACCGGGGGGTGTCGCATGTTTAAAGCGGGCATTGTGATCGTGGTTTTCGCAGCGGTCGTGTTGTTTTCCGGAAACTTTCTTGCAGCTGCCGACAAGAATGCACAGCCGACTGATGAAACCATGTGCATCCCCATGGGAACCATAACGTTAAAGCCTCCGGAAGGCGCCACCGTCAAGCGGACGCCGGTTGAATTTCCCCACAGCACACACTTCAATTTCACCTGCCGGACCTGCCACCACAAATGGACGGCCACCGAGAAGGTCAAATCATGCATGACTGCCGGCTGCCACAGCCTGGCGAAACTGCCCCCGGCCGGCAGCCAAAAAGCCGCCGATGCGACCATCAGGACACGGTACTATAAAAATGCATTCCACGGCCTGTGCATCAAGTGCCACAAGAAAATCAAGGCCAAAAACCAGCTGCTGGCCGCATCCACCCAGCTTTTGGAAGAAAAACCGTCTCCCGTCGGCCCCACAGGATGTGTCAAATGCCACCCGAAGGGAGAATAGCACCTTTCCCCGTACAACCCGTGCGCTGATGTGTACACCGGCTTCAGCTTTCCTGACACCTGCAGGGCGGCTACGATCCGGCTCCGCCGCAGATTGGAAAAGATGCATACGCCAAAGCGCGGGCGGCAGCATTTCCCCCGACCCTGCTGTGCGTGTGTCTGCTGCCGGGCCACGCGGCAACTTCTCCACGCCGGTCGGTAAAATTCCGGCTTTACATTCTTTCAAAAGATGCTAATTTTGTTGTATGACACTTGATATTACAATCCTTGTCAGCCTGCTGCTGATATCTGGATTTTTTTCTTCCGCGGAGACGGCCTTCTTTTCCATCAGCAGGACGCGCGCACGGCACCTGGCCAAAGACGGCGCCAGGAGCTTTCGGCTTATCGAACAGATGAAGGATGATCCCCACCGCCTGCTCTCCACCATCCTGATCGGCAACAACCTGGCCAACGTGGGGGCGTCGGCCCTCGCCACCTCGCTGATGCTCAAATTCATCCCCAACAACGCCGTGGGCATCGCCACCGGTGTCATGACCTTTACCATTCTGGTGTTCGGCGAAGTCTTCCCCAAATCCCTGGCGACACGCAACAACATACTGGTCGCCCGGGCCGTGGTCTATCCCATTTACTGGCTGTCGATACTCTTCTGGCCGGCCATCAAACTGCTTAACTTTATTCCCAAGCTGACCGGCAAAATCAAACAGGCCTCGGGCATCACCGAGGACGATTTGAAGACCTTTGTCGAGGTGGTGGAAGAAGAGGGGGAGATCAAAGAGGAAGAAAGGGAATTTATCGAAAACATCTTTGAGTTTGACGATACCAATGCCTCGGAGATCATGACCCCGCGCACCGACATGTTCGTCATCGACATCAACCAGCCGCTGGACCTGGCGGCCGTTGTCCAATCGGGCTACACGCGCATTCCGGTCATCAAAGACGACCTGGACCACGTTATCGGAATCATCAACATCAAGGATTTATTCATGCACCAGGTCACATCGCAGGCCCCCATCGAAATCGGCAGACTGATGCGGCCGGCCTATTTCGTTCCCGAAAACAAAAAGATCGACCAGTTGCTGCACCAGTTCAAACGGCGCAAGAACCACCTGGCCGTTGTCATCGACGAACACGGAGGTGTGGCTGGCCTGATCACGCTGGAAGATGTACTCGAGGAAATCGTCGGCGAGATCAGCGACGAAACCGACCGTGAAGAGCAACACATCGTCCGGGTGAAAACCGGCGAGTGGATCGTACTCGGAAAATCGGAAATCGATGAGGTCAACGAAACCATCGGAATGAACATCCCCGACTCCAGGGAATACGACACCTTTTCCGGGTTCGTGCTCGAGCGCATCGGCAGGATCCCCCGGGAAAAAGAAAAAATCACCATAGACAATTATGAAGTGACGGTTCGCAGGAAAGACGGCAACCGCATTACCGAGTATTACGTCCGGCAGAAAGCGCCCGCGCCGCAACCGCCGGCGTAACACGGCGGTGCGTACACCCCCTGTGGCCGCTTTCTCCGATGGTGGCGATCTTCACCGCCGTTTTCACTCAAACCCTTTTTGCGCTCCATAAAAAAATCATCAATGAGCCGGCCGCAAGACCTCATCGAAGTGGCTGTCGCCCTGCCGCTGCAGCATACCTTGACCTACAGCGTTCCCCCGGCTCTCAGAGGACAGGCCGACTGCGGCAAACGCGTGCTGATCCCTTTCGGCCGCCCCAGCGCGTCTTTCGGCCAGCGCAAGATCACCGGCTACATACTAGGACCTGCGGCATCGGTTCCCGACACCGCCGCCATCAAGCCAGTCATAGAAATCCTCGACGACACGCCGCTGTTTCCGCCGGCAATGCTTCCGCTTTTCAAATGGACGTCCGACTACTACCTGCGATCCATCGGGGAGGTCATTCAGTGCGCCCTGCCCGGCAGCCTGACCCTGGCCGATCAGGTGACCTTCGCCATCACGGAAAGCGGCCGCACGCTCCTGCGCGACGCCCGGGCCGGAGCACTGGAACTGGCCGTATTGGACCAGTTGCAAAAACAGGCGCTTTCAACCCGTCAGCTGAGCCGCAGGCTGGGCCGCCGGGTCCCGGCCGCCCTGCTGCGCGGCATGGCCCGAAACGGCCTCGTAGCTGCCCGGCGCCGCATCAAGAGCGGTACGGTGCGGCCGCTGATGCAGCGCACGGTCACACTGGCCAAAAGCGACATCCCCGAAGACCGCTTTGCGGCCCGCCGCCGGGAAATCATCGACCTGCTCGCGCAATGCGGCAGCCTGCCCCTGAAAACCCTGAAGCAGCGCTTGCCCGGATCGGCCGGCTATCTTCCGTTTTTGGAGAAACACGGGGTGATCAAGGTCCAGGAAAGGCCGGTCTACCGTGATCCTTTCGGAGAATCCATCGCGCCGGACACGCCGCCGCATTTGACCGACGAGCAGCAGGCGGCTTTTAACACGCTGAAAGACGCCTTTGGGAAGGGGTTTTGCGCCTTTCTGCTGGCCGGCGTCACCGGCAGCGGCAAAACCGAAATCTACCTGCGCCTGGCCGCCGAAGTCATGGCCGCAGGGGCCACGGTGCTGGTGCTGGTTCCGGAGATCGCCCTGATCTCGCAAATGGAGCGGCGCTTCCGGGCCAGGTTCGGCGAGCGCGTGGCACTGCTGCACAGCGGGCTTTCCGCCGGCGAGCGCTACGACCAGTGGCGGCGCATCGTACGGCACGAGGTTGCCATCGCCGTGGGCACGCGTTCGGCCGTCTTCGCGCCTTTCGACAACCTGGGGCTGGTCGTGGTGGACGAGGAGCACGACAGCTCTTACAAGGAACAGCGTGGCCTGCTCTACAACGCCCGCGATCTGTCCGTGGTGCGCGCCAAGCTGGCACAGGCCACGGTCCTTCTGGGATCGGCCACGCCTTGCATGCAGTCTTTGTACAACGCCCGCCAGGGAAAATTCAGGCTCCTGCGGCTCACCCGGCGTGTGGCCCAGCGGCCCCTGCCGCACATCGAAACCGTCGACCTGCGCCGCAAGAGCTCTTCCCGCAGTGCGGATCACATGATCAGCCCCCGGCTGAAAACCGCCATTGCGACAACCCTGGCGCACCGCCAACAGGCGCTGCTCTTTCTGAACCGCCGCGGCTTTGCCGGCTTTCCGGTCTGCAGTGCCTGCGGCCGGCCGGTGCGCTGCCAGAATTGCGACATTTCCCTGACGCTGCACCGCGCCGCCGGAGTTTACAAATGCCACTACTGCGGATTGACGCGCCCTGCGGCCATCTACTGCGAAGCCTGCGGCAGTGCCGCCATCAAGCCCCTGGGCCTGGGGACCGAAAAAATCGAATCCGCCGTCAAATCCCTGTTCCCGGCTGCAACGGTAGCCAGGATGGATGCCGACACCACCGCCGCCAGGGGTTCTCTGGTCCGCATCCTCAAGGGGCTGCGCAACGGCCGCATCGACATCCTGATCGGCACCCAGATGGTGGCCAAGGGTCACGATTTCCCCAACATTACGCTGGTGGGCATCATCTGTGCCGACCTGACGCTGAACTTCCCCGATTTCCGGGCTGCCGAACGCACCTTCCAGCTGCTGGCCCAGGTGGCCGGACGCACCGGAAGGGGGACATCTCCCGGCCGTGTGATCTTGCAGACCTTCAACCCGGAGCATTTCAGCATCGCGGCCGCCAGAAAACAAGATGTTGATCTTTTCTACGATACCGAAATCGTTTTCCGCACCCAACTGGGCTACCCGCCCACGGCGCGCATGGTGCAGATCAGAATTTCGGGCCGCGATGCCCGCAAAACCCGCCACAGCGCCGCGCACATCGGCGACGGCTGCCGGAAGCTGCTGCGGCAGCCGGAATTCGGCGGGCAGATCACGGTGCTGGGCCCCATCGAGTCCCCGCTGGCCCGGCTGGCCAACCGCTACCGCTGGCAGATCCTGCTGTGCGGCCCGCGCACGCGCGCACTTCATCGCTTTACCCGCCGCCTGATATTTGATAAAGGGGGCACCAGGCTTGCGGCGGGCACGCGCCTCGAAGTCGATGTGGATCCGGTGTTCATGATGTAACTTGGAAATGCCGGAAGAGGCCGCACCAACGCTTGCCGCCGTGTACCGATACTTGGAGGCCGGGCCATGATCATCGCCGTCATGAGCGACAGCCACGACAACATCTGGAACCTGCGCCGCGCGCTTGAGATCGTTTCGCGGGAAAAGGCGGACATGATTCTGCACTGCGGCGATTTCGTGGCGCCCTTCATGCTGAAAGAACTCGCCGCCGCCGGCCTGCCGGTACACGGCGTGTTCGGCAACAACGACGGCGACCAGCACCAGTTGACCCGACTGGCGCTGACGGAGCTGACGCGGATTCACCTGCACGGCCTGGTGGCCGAACTCGATGTCGACGGTTTCCGTATCGCGCTGACCCACTATTATGCAGTGGGGCGCGGTCTGGCGCTGTCAAAACGCTACGACCTGGTCTGCTACGGACACTCGCACGTGCAGCGCCTTGAGACGGTGGGGGCAACGCCTCTGCTCAACCCGGGCGAAATCATGGGCAAAGAGGGCCGCCCGGGTTTCTGCACCGTGGACACGGCAAACGGCGCAATTGCGGAACAACGCCTCCGCTGATCCGGCAAACCCTTGTGCCCCGCCTCCGCCGGCCGGCACGCATGGGGAATTTTGCGCGGCTTTAGGTCCTGCGTGGCCGCTTTCATAACCTCAGCCAAAGGAGCATCACCGATGAAACGACGCCTGATTTACGCGTTGACCCTGTTTTTCGCCCTGTTCATCCTGTCCGCTGCGGCACCGGCCGCCGAAGAATCGGCGGCGGCCCCGCGCGCGGTGGCACCCGAGCGCACCTATGAATTCGCCCCGGTAGTGGACGGCACCAAGGTCGAACATGACTTTGTCATCGAAAATTACGGGGATGCGCCGCTGCACATCCAGCGCGTCAAGACCGGGTGAGGCTGCACGGCGGTCTCTTACACCAGAGACATCCCTGCCGGCGGCAGGGGCAACGTGCGTGTGCAGGTCAATACCAGGGGCTACGGCGGCGGAAAGGTCCACAAACAGATTGTCGTCATCACCAACGACCCCAATACACCCAAGCTGCGTCTGGGCATTTCGGGCATGGTGGAAAAGTTCGCCAGCGTACAGCCGCGTTATCTGCGGCTGTTCGGAACCGCGGGTGAGACGATAAAGGCGACCGTCACCGTCAAACCCGAAAAAAAATATCCCTTCAAGGTTGTCGCCGCCCGCGCGCGTACGGGGAAATTCATCCATGTACGCCTGATGGACCACCCGGAGGCCGACAGCCCATACAAAATCGAGGTTGAAAACGTCAGGCGCGATGCCGGACGGTATGTCGACACTGTGATCCTGAAAACGGACAGCACGATCCGGCCGGAATTGACGATCAACGTTTTCGGCATGATCCGCCCGCCCGAGTCGGCGGCCGGCAAAAACGGCTCAGCCGCCGGCGGGAAAGCCGGGGAAGGCCATGACAAAAATTAAGGCCGTGGCCTTCGACTGTGACGGCGTCATGTTCGACACCGCGCAGGTCAACCGCAGCTATTACAACCACCTGCTGGAACACTTCGGCCGCCCGCCCATGGATGAGGCGCAGTTCGCTTTCGTGCACATGCACACCGTACACGCGGCCATCGCCCATCTGTTCGAAGACCCGCGGCTGATCGAACGCGTGCAGGCCTACCGCCGGCGGCTCGACTATCTGCCCTTCCTGGACCACATGGCCATGGAGCCGCATCTGGAGGACCTGTTGAGATGGCTGAAGCCGCGGGTAAGGACCGCCGTGGTGACCAACCGCACCAACACCATTGGTCCGGTGCTGCAAAAATTCGGCCTGGATGCCTGGTTCGACCTGGTCATTTCGGCCGACGATGTCCGGCATCCCAAACCGCACCCCGAACCACTGTTAAGGGTTTTGTCCCATTTCGGCATCCAGAACCGTGAGATGCTCTATATCGGCGATTCGGGCGTCGATGAAGCCGCGGCCCGCGCCGCCGGCGTACCGCTGGCGGCCTATTGCAACCCCACGCTTGCGGCCGCCTGCCATGTTTCGGATCTCTCGAAGATCCGGGCGTATCTGGAAACGCGGAGCAGCCCCGGGGCCGGCGGAATCAGGCACCGCCGTACAGGCGCGTGATTTCATCGGCCTCGAACTGCGGCCAGGCCACCGTCCGGGAATTTTGCAAAGCCCGCACCCCGTGCCCCTCTTCCAGGGCTTTGCCGATCGGGGTGATCGCTGCGCCGGTTTTGCGTACCCGCTCCACCAGCCGGTCCCCGTCCGCCGGACGGCAGCAGATCAGCAGCGAACCGGACCCGATCAGCCCCAGCGGATCTATGCCCAGCAGATCGCAGACCCGGCGCGTTTCGGCAAAGACGGGGATGGCGTCCATGTCCACCTCGAGCCGGCAGCCCCCGGCCCAACTCAGCTCGGTCAGCGCCGTGGCCAGCCCCCCCTCGGTCACGTCGTGCATGGCGCTGACGCCTTTAAGCGTTGAGGCGGCATACGCTTCGGACAAAATGCTGAGGTGCTCGAGAAAATCCCGGCAGCGGTCGATCTCGGCCGCCGGCATCCCCAGCTGGCGCAGTTTTGCGCCAAACTCGCGGGCAATCAGGGCCGTGCCCTCCACCGCCAGCGCCTTGGTGATGAAAATCCGGTCACCCGGCCGCATGCGGGCTTTGTCCACCAGATCCCGGCGCATCACCGTACCCGCCAGCATACCGGTGATTACCGGCCGCCGCACCGCATCGCTGATCTCGGTGTGGCCGCCGCAGAGGGTAATCTGAAAGCGCCTGGAAACAGCCTGCAGTTCGTCCATGACCTGCAGGATTTCCGAAGGCGTTGAGCCGGAGGGGAAAATCAGCGTGGTGAGCAGCCAGCGCGGCACGGCGCCGGCAGTGGCAATGTCGTTGGCATTGACCAGCACGGCATAGCGGGCGATGGCATCGCTGGCGAAGGTGATCGGGTCGGACTTGATCACCAGCACTTCTTCACCGGAAATGTCCACGGCGGCCGTGTCTTCGCCCACGCCCGGCCGTACCAGCAGGGCCGGATCGTCAATGGCAATCCGCCCGAAATGGCGCGCCAGCAGATCATTGGGCAATTTCCCGCCGGATAACGGCAGGCCCAGGCGGACAACGGTTTCCAGTTCCGCCGGGTCGGCGGCTGTGTAATCTGCCGTCGGGATCTTTGCGCCGTCTGCACACAGCCCCAGGGCCACCGTCACAGCACCGATCCGGGCGGCGGCCGACAGCAGGTCCGGCCGGCCGGACACCACAAGTGCGCTGCCTGCAGGTACCTCGAGATCAACGAGCGTGCGCCGGATCACTGCAGCCAGGTCATGGGCCGGCGTTGCGGCCCTATTGTCGGCGGCCTGCATCCCGTCGCACAGCGCCCGCACATCGTCGGGCATACCCGCCAGCACCTTGGCGCTGTCCCGGCCGAAAAGCGCGATCTTGAGTTTGTGCGCATAAAGCCGGCTGATGCGCTCCGACGCCGCTTTCAGCAACTCCGCCGCTCCCGGCGTCTGTGCCTCAGCCCGCCCGCCATAAGGATCCACATCCATAAAAACCGCACGTACGCGAAACGCCCTGTTTGCCATGTCTGCCACCAACTTTCCCGCCATGCGCGCTTTCGCCCGTCAGACGCTGCTGCGCCGCCTGTGCACAAGGAGAGACTTGCAAAATACGAATGACGACTTATAAAGTCAAGGCTTCCATCCACGCCCCCGCGTGGGGGGCGACTATTGCGAGAT
>JALSRD010000071.1 GCA_026984935.1 Desulfobacterales bacterium | reverse complement strand
CGCCCGACGGACACCGCCTGGCGCTTGCGGCTGGCCCGCCGCGAGGCCTCCGGCCTGCCCGAGATCTGGGCGCTGCTGGATCGCCTCACCGATCCGGAAATCCCCGCCGTATCCCTGTGGGACCTCGGCATACTGCGTGACCTGGCCTGGCGCGATGGCCGACTGATCGTCACCATCACGCCCACCTACTGCGGCTGTCCGGCAATGTCCGAGATCGAGGCCGATATACGCGCCACGCTGGAACAGGCCGGCTACGGCCCGGTCGAGATCGTGACCGAGCTGAAACCTGCCTGGAGCACCGACGAACTGTCGCCCGAGGCCCGTGAAGCCCTGCGTGGTTACGGCATCGCGCCGCCCTGTATCGGAAGCGCTCTGACGGAAAAACCCCAATGCCCCCGCTGCGGTTCCGGGCAGACCCACCCACTGGCCGAGTTCGGCTCCACCGCATGCAAGGCCCTGTGGCAATGCGACGATTGCCACGAAGCCTTCGACTATTTCAAACCCATCTGAGCGAGGTGCGCCATGCCGGCCCATGACTATCTGCCCCTGACCGTCACCGATGTACGCCCGGAAACCGACGAGGCCATTTGCGTCACCCTGCAGCCGGAGCAGGGCCATGAAGACGACTTCCGCTTCCGCGCCGGTCAGTACCTGACCCTGAAGGCCGACATCGGCGCTGAAACCCTAAGCCGCAGCTACTCCATCTGCAGCGGCGAAGATCAGGGCCCGCTGCAGATCGCCATCAAGCGCGTAGCGGGCGGGCGGTTCTCCAACTGGGCCAACGATCACCTGCAGCCGGGTGATGTCATCGAATCCCTGCCACCGCAAGGCCACTTCACCGTCGATATCGACCCGAAACACCACAAGAACTACATGTGCATCGCCGCGGGCAGCGGCATCACCCCAATCCTATCCATCATCCGTACCGTGCTGGCCCGGGAACCGCACAGCCATGTCACCCTTATCTATGGCAACCGAAGGAGCGGCAGTGTCATGTTCCGAGACGACCTTTCCTTCATCAAGAACCGCTACCTGGAGCGTTTCCAGTGGATCAACATTATGGACGAGGAAGACCAGGGCAGTGACCTGCTCAACGGCCGTATCGACAACAGCAAGGGCGCCGCACTGCACAAGGCCGGACTGATCGATATTCTTTCGACCGATGAAGCCTATATATGCGGACCCGAAGCCATGATGTCCGAAGTTTCGCGCGGTTTCCGCGCCTCCGGCCTCAGTGAACGGCAGATCCACTACGAACTCTTCTCCAGCTCCAGCGAAGACGCGGAAACCGTCCTCGAAAAGGCCCGGCAAAGGCAGCAACAGTTCGGTGAGGAACGCAGCAGCCGCGTCACCCTCATCGCCGACGGCCGATCCATCCGTTTTCAGCTCGCTGCCGTGGGCGAAAACATCCTCGATGCCGGTCTCCACCAGGGCATGGAGCTGCCCCACGCCTGCAAGAACGGTGTGTGCTCCACCTGCAAGGCAAAACTCATCAAGGGCCAGGTGGACATGGACCTCACCCACGGCCTAGAACAAAGGGAAATCGAAGAAGGCTACATCCTCACCTGCCAGGCCCACCCCATCAGCGACGAAGTCATCGTCGATTTCGACCAGCGCTGAACAGCCCGCAAATCCACAAAACCCCGATGGCTGCACGGGGTCGTCGAAAGCGGTGGAATAACCACAGTTCTTGACCCGTTATGGAAAATTTGCCACCCTGTGGCGGATGAACAGGCACCCGCGGAATAAAGCTCACGTCACCAGGCAGGCTGAATTTGGGGCTGATCCCGGAAAGAATTACGCAGAAGATAACACGATAGACAGCGCGCAGCCTATCCAGCTATTTTCTTCGCGCTGCCTATTATACTGTTATGTTTAAAAAAGACAAAGGTTCTAATAAGTATAAAATTAAAACTGTTACAAGGTTTACATAAGGACGGGTAAAATAAAATGAAATTTAATTCAGTTGATGAAGTTAAGGCATATTCTGATCTACAGATAGAAAAAGAAATAAATAAGATAGAGGCAAAGATTAACAATCTTAAGTACATGCCCCAAATGGCAGTTGCCGTTATAGTCATTTATCTTATTGGTATGCATTTTATTGGGTATACTTTTGAGTATTGGGTAACAATAATGATTATTGGTTTGGTAATAATGGCAACAGATCAAGCAAGCGTTAAAAGGACAGAACTGTTAAAAGAACTATTAAAATTAAAATATGGTAATAAAACATAACAATCGGCTCAACCAGACCCAGCAAAACTGGCACACCGTTTTGCTGGCGCAAAAGCTGCGCGATTTTTGCTGGTCTGGTTAGCCAAGGCGTTATGTGCGATAAAGAATGAAGCATCCTTTAGAGAAATCTGTCGCTCCAAACCCAAACGGATTTGATGTTGATCCTTTCGGGTACAGTGCGCTGGCGTGGCATAAATGGGGAATGGCCCAAACAT
>JALSRD010000070.1 GCA_026984935.1 Desulfobacterales bacterium | reverse complement strand
CCGGGTAGCGCTGCAGCACCTGGCGGTAGAAATCGCCGCCGTCGGCGGCAGCGGGCTTTTCGAGCACCCGGGCGTGGCGCAGCAGGTAATCCCCGCCGGGATCGTCCCATTCCGCATACCAGCAGACGCGGTCCGCCGGGCCGGGGTCCGGCGGCAGGGCGGTGGGCCGGGAGCGGCCCAGCATCCGGGCGAGATCGGCGGTTTCCATCCCGTTTGGTCCCAGGTTCTGCCGGATTAAATCGTTGAACTGTGCCATTGCCGGCGTGCCGCCGTTTTCCGCCAGCAGGCGACGAATGTCGCTGCGGAAAAGGTGGATGCCTCTTTGCGCCAGGCTGTGCTGAATGGCGGCCGCCTGCCGGCTCAAGGGGTCGTCGGCGGCACCGACCAGCGCGGGCAGGATGCGGCGCCCGAGAGGCGTCTTAAGCGGGCGGTAGGCGCTTTGCGGTGAAAGCAGGGCCCGCGCCGGTCCGTAGGCGCGTGCCGTCCATCGGGCGGATGCTTCCACCCTTTCCCCCGGCGGTTCTTTTTCGAATTCGGCCGCCAGGGCCGATAAAGATGTGCTGCACGTTGCCGGGAGGCCGGTGTCGGCGGTTGCCTCCCGCGTCCCTAAGGCGACGCGCCGGTACAGCCACGCCAGCGGATGCCCGGATGAACCGGCCCTTACCAGGCGCCGGGCTTCGTGCCGCAGCAGCGGAAAGTACTTTTGCACCAGGCCCGGATAGATTTCACCCAGCTTGCGCCGGATGCGGCCCTGTTCGAAGAGGGTAAACAGGTCGGCGGCCAGAGTCGGGCAGTCAAAGTGCGCCAGGAACGCTTCCAGGTCGGATGTGTCCGCCGGCTGTGACGACGGCTTCCGGCGCAGGCCGCAGCATCGCAGGGCAGCCGCAAGGTCGAGATCGAAAGTGCCGAATTCGATGCATCCGGCCTCGATGGCGGCAAGGGCCTTGTAGAGTCGCATGTTTTCGTGCTTTGAGGGCCGCTCCAGCCGGTCGGGCAGAAAGATGTGTGTGCGGCTGCTGCAGGTCCCCAGGTCTGGATCCTGATGTCCCGGCGGTAGCTGCGAAACAGGGCGCACCGTGACCGACCGCCCGGTGCGCGCCCGGATGTAGCGGTTCAGCTGGCCTCTGACCTGGGAGAGGGCCACGCGGGTCTGCAGGCGGTCGTAAATGTCGCGCGAAAACTGCGTGCACAGTGAAAAGTAACGCCGTCCGGACCGGGTCCGGCCGGCGTAACGGTTAAGGCCGGTACTGATGAACACGGTCAGGCTTTGCGTGGACAGCAGGTTCAGGCCTTTTTCGAACCCCTCGGCAAAAGCGTCGGCCCAGCCGATATCGGCGCTCAGCAGGCGTTCGAACTGGCCGATGGCCCCCGCTCCCGGGGAGGCCGCCAGTTTCAGACACAGACCCGGCAGCAGCTGGGACAGGTGCAGGTTCTGATGGTAGCCCAGCGGCCGTTCCAGGGCGGCGGCCAGCAGGTGCAGGTAGGCCCTTGCCGCCGCCGGATCGCCGGGCAGCAGGCGCGAAGCCGGACGTAGGTAGTCGTTCAGGGTGTGGATGCCCTGGGCACCGGCGGTGGCAAGGGCTTTTTCGAACAGCGCCGCAAGCGACCGGTCGCCGACCTGCAGTACGGCCGGCAGGTGGTCGGCCACGATCTTGGCCCCGGCCGGGCCACGCCGGGCGTAGTGCCGCACACAGCGCGCGTAACGCTGCATGACGGGCAGGCGCTGCTTCTGCGCCAGCTGCAGCAGGCCGTTCGCTACGCTCAGGCCCAGATGACGCTCCTGCGAAAGGCCGAAAATGGTCTCTTCCACCAACAGTTCCAGCTGTACCTGCGAAAGATGCTGCAGACGGGGGTCCCTGCCGATTTCACCGGCCGTTTCAGGATCGGCGAGGGCCAGTTTTTCAAGCGCTGTAGGCAAGAGCGGATTTCCTGAACACATCTGGCTGGTGGGATTACGCGTTCCAAAATTTCTTTTATGTCAAGCAGGTCCGGATTGCAAGCATCTTGGCGGCCCCGGGGTCTTCTTTATGCGCGGCACGATGATTGGCATGCGGCATTGGGGTTTTGCGCTTAAATCAATGGAGATTAAGGTCGACAATCGGTTGGCGAAAGGCGGGGCCATGCAAGCATATCCATACTGGCGGGCATTGTAGCGCTGTTTTTAAGCGTTTCCTGCACAATGCTGTCCACAACAGCGCCGGCGCAAAAGAACGGCCGGCCGGATTGCGGCTGGCGGCGGTCGCAGGAAAGCTGGTCGTCGTACTGAAGATGTGGTCACCGGTGGCGACTTGAAACCCGGCGCCCGGTATGCAGACGGCGGGATTCCGGGATTATTGCCGGTTGCGCTTGCATGTATGCCGGTATCGGGCTATACTCGAGCCAACTTGGGGAAAAATAACGCAAACAGGCCGCGCCGGCACCTGCGCGGCGGAAGGTGCATGATGAGCAATCTTGGACTGGTACTGCTGGTGGTGGTGGGCTGGATCGTGTTGCAGCGGTTTATTCTGCCCAGGCTCGGGGTTTCGACCTGAATGCAGGAAGCCTGTCAGGCGACAGGTAAGAAAGACAAACTTAAGGAAGTGCAAAGCGACGATCAGCCCAAAAAGCGCGACTGAGCCTGCCGGCGGCCGCTACGCTTGACATGCACGGGCCTTTGACAAGGCCCGGCTGCAATCAGAATGCAGGCGGTGCTGTATCCAGCTGGCGTGCCAGATCCCGGAGGTAGGCGGCGGTATCGGGCCGTGTCAGGATCACCACCAGGTCGGCGGCGATGGTCACTTTCTCATCGCTGCGGCTGGTGTACGCCACATTCAGGGGGTCGCTGTCGTTTTCGCGGCCCACGGAAAGCGGTGTGCCTTCGATCAGCGTCAGGCCGGTGATCTGCCGGATCTGGGACTCATAGCGGGCTTTGAATTCATCGCTCAGCGGCGAGATAAGCGTGACTTTAACGTCTCGGGTTTGCGCGCTGCACAGCTGCGCCATGTTGACGCCCAGGATGAGAGATGCCGGCAGACCGGGATCTTCGGCGCTGCGGCCGTCCTGGACAATGGCCACGTGCGCGGGGATGCGGCCGTCCAAAGGCGAGAGCGCCAGGCCGTCCGTGGGTCCGGTGGGAGACAGCATGCGCTCGAACTGCAGATCCGTCAGCACGTCCGCGTAGCGTCCAAACCCCAGCTCGGGATCGGGGTCGCAAAAGGCGTTGTCCTGTCCGCAGGTCAAAACGACCTCGTCGAAGGCCAACTCCAGGGTTTCGTCGGGCAGGCTGAAATCGATGGCTTCGGGCTTGCACTCCGCCCAGCACAGGGCACAGCCCAGGCAGCGGCGGCAGCTCAGACAGCGTTTGGCCTCGCGGATGGCGGTCTCTTCCGGAAAACCGGTTTCAATCTCGACAAAGTTGTTTCTGCGTTCATCGACGCTGATCTCGGGCATCGGGGCCCTGTCGGCGGGCACATCGTCAAACGGGATAATATAGCGCCCCTGCTTCTCGTAGACCATCTATCTGCTCCTCAAGTATGTATGAATGCCTGCGGCGCCGCGCTTGCCGCCGGCCACGGCACGAATGGCGATGTCCGGGCCGGAAACCACGTCTCCCCCGGCAAAAACCCCCTCGATGTTGGTGGCGCCGGTGTCCGGATCCACTTCGAAGGTATTCCAGCGGGTCAGCCTGAACTCCGTGGATTTGCCCAGAAATTCAAGATTGGCGGTCTGGCTGATGGCCGGTACAACGGTCTGTGCGTCGATGACGTATTCGGATCCCTTCACCGGGATCGGACGGCGCCGGCCGGATGCATCCGGTTTCCCAAGTTTCATCTGGATGCATTTTACTCCGCTGACGGCACCGTTTTTCCCCAGGATTTCCACCGGTGCGGCCAGGTACTGCAGCACGACGCCTTCGTGTTCGGCGGCGTCGACTTCCCAGGAGTTGGCCGGCATTTCCCGGCGGGTGCGCCGGTAGACCAGGTAGACTTCGTCGAATCCCATGCGCCAGCCCACGCGTGCCGAGTCGATGGCGGCGTTCCCGCCGCCGATGACGATCAGCTTGCCCGTACCGCTTTTGCGCGTGCCCAGGGCCTGTTCGCGCAGGAAAGTCACGCAGTCCACGACCCCTTCGAAATCGTCTTCCCCGGGAATGCGCAGCTTCAGGCCACGGTGGCAGCCGGCGCCGATGAAAACGGCGTCGTTGGATTTCTGCAGTTCTTCAAAAGAGATATCCTCGCCGATGCGGGTGTTGTAGCGGATCTCGATGCCCATTTCGCAGATGAGGTCCACTTCGCGCTGCAGCAGCTTTTTGGGCAGGCGGTACTCGGGGATGCCCACCCACAGGTAGCCGCCCGGCACCGGCAGCGATTCGTAGATGGTGATGTTCTCGTATCCCAGCCGCGCCAGGTCGTGGGCGCAGGTCAAACCCGCCGGCCCGGCACCGATGATGGCGATCTTTTCCGGAAATTTTTGGGACGCCGTTTTGTAGGCCGGTGTGATTTCCCGGGCAATTTCCACATCCGCCACGAAACGCTTCAGAAAGCAGATGCTGATGGGTGCGTCGAGATACTGCCGGTTGCAGGCGCTTTCGCAGGGGTGCGGGCAGATGCGGCCGATGCTGCCGGGTATCGGCAGCCTTTCACGGATCAGGGCCAGGGATTCCAGGTGTCTGCCGTCGGCGATGCGCCCCACGTAGCCCCGGATGTCCAGGTGCACCGGGCAGGCCTGCTGGCATACGGGCATGTCCTCCTTAAAGATGTTGAATTCGGCGGTCTGGGGGTTGAAGTAGTCCACGGCCGTGCGAAAGCCGAGGCCCTCGTCGAAATCGTCCAGCATGTTGACCGGGCAGACCTGGATGCAGGCCTTGCAGTCGGTGCACTTGTCGTTGTCCACCCGCAGGCTGCGTTTCAGTATGCGGGTTTGGATCTTTCCGTTTTCCCGGCGCACCTTTTGAATTTCACTGTAGGCCAGAATACGGATGTTGGGATGGACGCGCGCTTCTTCGAGTTCGGGATTGACGAAACACGCATCCGGCGCGACGATGCGGTCGCGGGGAATGCGTGCTGCCCCCAAGGCGGGGAATCTTTCGACCAGCGTCACCCGGACGCCGGCCTGCGCCTTTTCAAGGGCGGCCCGGACACCCTCAGGGCCGCCGCCGACCACCAGCACCTCTTTTGTCTCCACGTTAGGATACCTCTTGCGAAATCAGTTTGTATTTCGGGCTGCGCCCGCTGATGCCCTCCAGCGCCACGAACCCTTTTCGCTTCAATGCCGTGACGTAACGAAAGATCCGGGCAGGCGGGATCGCCAGGCTGCCGGCCAGTTCGGCAACGGAAAGCGCTTTTTGGCGCAATTGGCCGAGAATCTCCTGGACTTCGGTTTCTTCGACGATGATCATGTCGATGGCGCGGTTGAATTCATGCTCGGTGAAAATTTCACCGTACATGTTGCCGGAAGTGGTAAAGGGGGTTTTCTTGCCGATCACCCAGCGCATCTTTTCACCGGCCAGCACGGCTTCAGCCGTTGCCAGCTTTTCGGAAAGCGCCGGGTTCCGGACTGCGTCGCCGTCGCCGCCCAGTGGCCCCAGTTCACGGATCGTGGCGTCAAACGTATTGACGATTTCGACAAAAACCGCGGCTTCGCCGGATGAGCACTGTTTGAACGCCAGACGCTGCGGGTTGACGCCGATGTGTTCGAACAGCCTGCGGGTCATCTCGATCTTGGCCTGGGCCTGGTAGTTGCCGCTGATGTAGTGGCAGTCGCCGAAGTAGCAGCCCACCACCAGCAGCCCGTCCAGGCCCTTTTTGAAAGCCTTGGCTACGATGGCCGGGTCCAGTCGGCCGGTGCACATCAGGCGTACGATTTTAATTTCCGGGGTGTATTGTAGTCTGGAAACTCCAGCCAGGTCCGCGGCGGAGTATCCTCACCAGGTGCAGCAGAAAGTCAGGATTCTAGGGTCGAAGTCGGCCAAAGCGTTTGCTCCTTGTTTTGCTGTTCAAACGGTCTCAAGAGGTTCATGCACTCTTGTGCAGCTTTATGTTTAGGGCTGTCGGCGTTCGGTTGCAGCGCGCCTTTCAAGTCTCCGGCCGGACGGAAAAATTCCCTTCCGGCGCTTTATGGGTGTACCGTCAAAAAAGCGTCGATCTGTGCCTCGATCTGCCGGTCGGTAAACGAGTTGATGCTCAGTGCATGCTGGTAGCAGGTGGCGGCGCAAATGCCGCACCCTTTGCAGGCCACGTTGATGACGTGTACCTTGCGGCCCTTTTCCGTTTGTCGTACTTCCAGCGCGCCGTAAGGGCAAAGCGCCACACACAGGCCGCACCCGCGGCAGGCATCTTCGTCCGCCAGCACTGAAATGATGGGTTCCACCTCGACAGATCCCTTAGAGAGCGGAATGGAGGCCCGCGCTGCGGCTCCCAGTCCCTGGGCCACGGCTTCGCGGATATTGGCCGGAAAACGGGCACTGCCGCACAGAAAAATGCCGTCGGTGGCAAAGTCCAGGGGTTTGAGCTTGACGTGGCCCTCCAGGAAGAACCCGTTCTCGTTGACCGGCACCCGCAGCAGCTGGGAGGTTTCGTGGGCATCCTCGCGCGCCAAAAGCGGCGTGGAGAGAACCACGAGGTCGGCTGCAAGTTCCATTTTGCGGCCCAAAAGCGGGTGGTAGACGCCGACCTTGTCCGCCTTGACCTGCGGCGGATCGGCGGGGTCGTAGTTGATGTAGCGTACACCGGCGGCCTTGGAGTCGCGGAACATGGCTTCGTTTTCCACGCCGTACATCTGCATGTCGCGGTACAAAATGGAGACTTTGGTTTCAGGGTATTGCCGCCGGATCAAAATGGCGTTTTTCACGGCCGTCTGACAGCAGATCTTGGCACAGAAAGGGCGCTCGTCGTTGCGGCTGCCGACGCATTGGATCATCACCACGTGTCTGACGGCCGCATCCAGTCCCTTTGCGAGCATTGTCTCCAGCTGAAACTGGGTGACAGTGCGCTTTCCGTCGTATCCGTAAAGACCTTCTGGAACCAGCGGCTGGGCGCCGGTGGCCACGATGATGATGCCGATATCGATCTTCTTGGCGCCGCTTTGGGTCTCCACGGTGACCTCAAATTTGCCGATAAAGCCCTTCACTTGCGTTACATGCGCCCGGGTGAACACTGTGATCTTGGGATGCGCGTTGACCTTTTGCACGGTTTCGGCGGCCAGTTCTTTGGCCGCCTGCATCTGTGGGCCGAGCTTGTACAGATGATTCAGCATGCCGCCCAGGGCCTGATCCTTTTCCACCACCACGACTTCGTATCCGCGCCGGGCGAGCGAAAGCGAAGCCGTGAGCCCGGCGATGCCGCCGCCGATGACCAGCGCCCGGGTCTGGACTTCGGACAAGATGATCTCCTGGGGCTGCAGCAGGGCCGCCTTGGCGATGCCCATGCCGATCAACTCCCTGGCTTTTTCGGTGGCGTCGGTTTTCTCCTGCATGTGCACCCAGGAGCACTGGTCGCGGATGTTGACCATTTCGAAGAGGTAGGGGTTCAGGCCGGCCTCGGCGCAGGAGCTTCTGAAAAGCGGTTCGTGTGTCCTGGGCGTACAGGAGGCCACGACAACGCGATTCAGGTCCTGCTCCTGGATGCCCTTTTTGATCTCGTTGATGCCGCTTTCAGAGCAGGTGTACAGGTTGCGCTGCACGAAGACGACATGAGGTCGGGTTTCGGCGAAATCCGCCAGCGCTTCCATATCCAGGTATCCGGCGATATTGGAGCCGCAGTGGCAGATGAAAACGCCGATGCGGATGTCGGAGGCATGATTTTCAGGCAACGGCTTTCTCCTTGACGGGATCGGATTGAAAGATGATTTCCGCGGCGCGCTCCGCGGCGCTGGAGGCCTGGGCCACGGACTCGGGCACATCCATGGGGGCGCCGGCACAGCCGCAGACGAAGATGCCGCGCATGCTGGTGTCCACCGGGGCGGACGGTACGGTTTTGATGAATCCGTAGTCGTCCAGCGCCACGTTCAGCGTTGCGGCCAGTTCGGCGATGCCGCGGGTGGGCGCACAGGCGGTGGCCAGGATGACCAGGTCGAATGCCTCCTGTTTCACGCTGCGCGTGCGCGTGTCCTCGTAGACCACCACCGGGTTGCGGCCCGGGCCCTCGATGATCTCGGCCACGCGTCCGCGCACGTAGGTGATGCCGGATTTGTTCCCGCCGCGAATCTTGTACTCTTCAAACCCCTTGCCCACGGCGCGGATGTCCATGCCGAAAATGGTGGATACCGTCTGCGGTTCGTGCTCATTGGCGATGATGGCCTCCTTGATGGAGTGCATGCAGCAGTATCCCGAGCAAAAGGGGTAAAAACGGAAGTCCCGCGACCCCACGCACTGGATGAAAGCCAGTCGTTTGGCCGTGGCGGCATCTTTTACGGCGTCGTTCAATGCGGCCAGGCGTTCTTTGCGGGCCAGATCTTCCTGGTAGACCCGGGCCCACTTTTCCTGGTCGGCATCGTCGGTTGGCGCGGCCTGGTACTGCATGAAGAAATCGGCCGATGTGCGGCCGTATTTTTTTTCAAAGCGCGCCAGCATGCGCCCGGACTTGGCGGCCTGCTTTTCCAGCACCTGGATCTCGGCTTTGGCGTTGAGGTCCGAAGGGCGGTAGACGTGCCCGGAGGTCGGTCCGCTGGCGCTCAGCAGACGCTCGAATTCGATGGCCGTAACGACGTTTTCGATTTCGCGGTAGCGATACTCGGCAATCTGCGCGGGGTCGAAGACATCGTAGCCCACGGCTGCGATTACGGCGCCCACCTGAAGCTCGATTAAGCGGTCCTGCTGCGTGTAATCGATGGCCCCGGCCTGGCAGACCTTCTGGCAGATGCCGCACTTCTTGCCGTTGAGCTGCCGGCAGTGGTCCGGGTCGATGGTGCGTGTGGAGGGGATGCCCTGGGCGAAATAGGCATAGACCGCGCGGCGCATCCCCAGCCCTTCGTTGAAGGCGTCCACCACCGTGGTAGGGCATTTTTCGCTGCACAGGCCGCATCCCGTGCACTTGTCTTCATCCACGTAGCGCGCTTTTTTGCGTACCGTGACCTTAAAATTCCCCGCCTGGCCTTCAATATGTTGCACTTCACTGTAGGCCAGCAGATCGATATTGGGATGTCGACCGACATCCAGCATCTTCGGCGAAAGAATTCAGATGGCGCAGTCGTTGGTGGGAAAGGTCTTGTCCAGCTGGGCCATCTTGCCGCCGATGCTCGGCAGCTTTTCCACCAGGTGGACCCGGATGCCCATGTCGGCCAGGTCCAGCGATGCCTGCATGCCGGCGATGCCTCCGCCGATGACCAGAACTTCTTTGCTCACGATTTTTTCCTCCCACGTAGTTGAGGCAGGTTCTGTTTCAGCCTGCTGCCCTTCAGTCCGCCTGCACCTTCAGGCGGTCGGCCAACAGGTCGTAAAGGTCGACGATATCAATGTCTATGTCGAATGCCGCCTTGGTGCAGCGGAAATGAATCTGGCATTTGGGGCAGGCGGTGACCAGCGTATGCGCCCCGGTAGCCGCCGCTTCGTTCAGGCGCTCTACCTGAATCTGTTTGGAACAGCTGGAGCAGTTCATCCAGCCGCTGGTGCCGCAGCAGACGCTGTTTGGCCCCGAACGGGGCATTTCCACCAGCTGTGTGCCGTATACCGCCTTAAGCAGTTTGCGCGGCGCATCAAAAATGCCGGCCAGGCGGCCCAGGCGGCAGGGGTCGTGATAGGTGACCGTGCCGTCGGCGCCCGCAAAGGCAATGCTGCCGTCGTCAATCCTGGCGCTTAAAAAATCGAGAATGTGCACGGGCTCAAAACCCAACTCGCCAAAATAGCGCGGATAGACCTCACGGAACATGTAATAGCCTTCCGGACAGCTGAAAACCACCTGCTTGGCGCCGGATGCGCGGATCACTTCCAGGTTGATGGTCGCCAGCTGTTTGAATTTTTTTTCATTTCCGTTCCAGAGGGCGTCGTGTCCGCAGCAGCGTTCATCGTTGCTGACCACCGGGGTGATGCCGCAGCGGTTGATCAGCTTGAGCACGTTGGCGGCGTTGCCGATGGCGCCGGCGTCGATATCCCGGAAGATCACGTCGAAAAACGGCCGGCAGCCCACGAAGTAGAAGACATCGCCTGTCGTGGCGGTCTGTCCCTCCGGAACCCAGGCCGTGCGGTCCTGGTGGATGTTTTGGGTCTGGATGGCCATGATGGTCTGCAGCATGCCGTTATGCGCCGGTGTGCCGTCATAGCCCAGCGTCCTGGCTTCATCGCGCATGCGTCGGATGAATTCCGGAAAATCGATGTTGGCGGGGCAGCGCACACTGCACTGCGCACAGGTCAGGCAGTTCCAGATGGTGCCGTCGGATGCCTCTTCAAGCTCGTACAGGGATCTTTCGATGATCTGGCGGGGTGAAAAATCGGGAAAAACCCGTGCCACCGGGCAGCTGCCCGTACAGACACCGCAGTCTAAGCAAAAGTAGGTTTGCGTTTCTTCTACCAGTTCGGAAAGTGCAGTCATATCAGCGCCTCGATGGCCGGCCCGCGGGGTCAGGCGGCCTTTTTTAGCCGGGATGGACCCAGCCGCCGGATCTGTTTGGTAAAGTCGGTGGCAATCTGGGCGAAACGCCCGCCTTCGGCCGAAGAAACCCACTCGAGGTGCATCCGCTCGGGCTCGATGCCCAGCAGTTTCACCAGTTCAAGGGCCATGGAAAACATTTTTTCCGCTTTTTCATTACCGTCCAGGTAATGGCAGTCACCCATGTGTCACCCGGCCACCAGCACGCCGTCGGCGCCCTGTTCAAAGGCTTTGAGGATGAAATTGGGATTGACGCGGCCCGAGCACATCACGCGGATGATTCTCAGGCTGGCGGGGTACTGCAGGCGGCTGACCCCCGCCAGGTCAGCGGCCGAGTATGCGCACCAGTTGCAGGCAAAGGTGACGATTTTCGGTTCGAACAATTCATCATTCATCAGCCGACACTCCTTTTTCGCTTTCAAAGGCCGAGGTGATCATGGCCAGCATTTCCTGATCGTCAAAGTGCCGTATGGAAGCCGCTCCCGTGGGACAGGCCACGGCACAGGCACCACACCCCTTGCACAGGGCCTCTTGCACAAAAGCAAAACTGTTTTGGTCTTCCGCCGTCTTCAGAACAATGGCGTTGTAGGGGCAGGCCTCGATGCATTTGCCGCAGCCCCGGCAGAGGGATTCGTTGATGTGCGATACAACGCCTTCCACCGTAAGCGTCTCTTTGGACAGGGCCACCGCGGCGCGCGCGGCGGCGGCCTGGGCCTGGGCGATGGATTCGTCGATGGATTTGGGCGCATGCGCCAGGCCGCAGATGAAGATGCCGTCGGTGGCGCAGTCCACCGGCCGCAGCTTCACGTGGGCCTCCATGAAGA
>JALSRD010000069.1 GCA_026984935.1 Desulfobacterales bacterium | reverse complement strand
GCTGCCCTACATCCTGCTGGCGGTCATTCTGCTGGTGAGGCCGCGGGGCCTTTTCGGCGACAGGGCCTGAAATGCATACCAAACCCGTGGCTACATACCGCACCCGCCTGCTGCCGCTGCTGGCCTTTCTGCTGCTGGCCGCCGGTCCCTTCGTGCTGCCGGTCTACTGGACGTTTATCCTGACCGAAATCCTGATCATGGCGCTGTTTGCCATGAGCTTTAACCTGCTCATGGGATACACCGGCCTGCTGTCTTTCGGCCAGGCCGGCTTTTTCGGCACCGGCGCCTATGCCGCCGCTCTGGTGATTCTGAAAGGCGGCGGCTCCCTGTGGCTGGCCCTGGCCGCCGCACCTCTGGCGGCGGCCCTGGCGGCGCTGGTCATCGGCTACCTGTGCGTGCGCCGCGATGAGATCTACTTCGCCATGATCACGCTGGGTTTCGGCATGATGCTCTACACCCTGGCCCACAACTGGATCGAAATCTCCGGCGGCAGCGACGGTTTGCCGCTGGCGGCAATCCCGCCGCTGAACCTGGGTGCGCTGCGGATCTCCCTGTTTAATCCTGTCGCCATGTACCTCTTGGTGCTGTGCACTACGGCGCTGGGGGCCTTGTTCCTGCAACGTGTGGTGCGCTCGCCCTTCGGCCTGATGCTGACCGCCATCCGCGAAAACAGGGACCGCCTGGCCTTTGTGGGTGCCGATGTGCGGCGCGTGCGGCTGGTGGCCTTCGTTATCGCCGGTGCCGTTAGCGGCTTGGCCGGAGCGCTGTTCTGCCTGTTCAACGGCATGGCCACGCCGGATTTTATGCACTGGAGCTTTTCCGCCCGCCCGGTGCTGATGACGGTCCTGGGCGGTGCCGGGGTTTTTTGGGGGCCGGCTTTCGGCGCGGCTGTTTTTTTCATTTTAGAACAGCTCACCACCCAGATCACCGAAAACTGGATGATCGTCCTTGGTGCGGTGCTGATTCCGGTGGTCGTCTTTTTCCCCAAAGGGATTCTGGGCACCTGGCTCCACTTCCTGAAAAACAGACGGAGCCAGCGCTCATGAACTCCCAGCCGATTCTGAAAATCGCGCACCTGGGCCACTCCTACGGCAAATTCCCGGTAATCCGGGACATTTCGCTGGAGGTGGACCGCGGCTCGCTGACAGCGCTCATCGGCCCCAACGGCGCCGGCAAAACCACCTTCTACAACGCCGTTTCCGGCCGCTTCCGCCCCACCCGCGGACAGGTTTTTTTCGACGGTCGCGAGATCACCGGCATGCCGGCCCACAAAATCGTTTCGCTGGGCCTTTTGCGCTCGTTTCAGATCACCAACATCTTTCCCAACCTGACGGTCATCGAAAACGTATTGGTTCCCCTGGTGCTGCAGCACGGCAAAAGTTGTGCGCTGTGGCGGCGCCTGCAAGCCGAGGATAAACTCTACCGCCAGGCAGAGGCGGTGCTGGACAAGATCGGCATCCTGGATGCCGCCGGACGACCCGCATGCGAACTGGCCTACGGCGACCGGCGCCGGGTCGAAATGGCCATCGTGCTGGCCCGCCAACCCAAGCTCGTGCTGCTGGACGAACCTACCGCCGGTATGAACCCGGAAGAAACCGAACAAATGGTCCAGCTGATCCGCGAGCTGGCGGAGCATTTTGGCACCACTTTTTTCCTGACCGAACATGATATGCGCGTGGTTTTTTCCGTGGCGGCCAAAATTTTCGTGCTGCACCAGGGGCACCTGCTGGCCGCCGGCAGCCCACAGGCCATTCGTGAAAACCGTCGCGTGCGCGAGGCCTATCTGGGAGGCAGCACCGATGCTTGAAGTGCGCGACATGCACGTCTACTACGGCGGCAGCCATGTTCTGCAAGGTGTCAGTCTGCACGTCGGCCGCAACGAGATCGTCTGCCTGCTGGGCCGCAACGGTGCCGGCAAGACCACGACCCTGCGCGGCATCATGGGCTATAACCCCCCGGCGGCAGGCCTTGTGGCCTTTTGCGGTGAAACCATCAGCGGCCGGCCGGTTTACGAAAATGTGCGCCGCGGTATCGGCTATGTACCCGAGGAGCGCCGCATCTTTGCGGACCTGAGCGTGGAAGACAATATCGAAGTCGCATTCCGCGCACCGCGCCCGGACCTGGCCCCTTGGACCCGTGAGCGGCTCTTCGACACTTTCCCCCAGCTGGCCAGGCTGCGGCGCCACAAGGGCGGCGCCATCAGCGGCGGCGAGCAGCAGATCCTGGCCATTGCCCGCTGCCTGGCCGGAAATCCACGGATTCTGCTGCTGGACGAACCCTGCGAGGGCCTGGCGCCGGTCATCGTGGAAAGCCTGGCCAGCATCATTGTGGACCTCAAGCGCGAAATCCCGGTATTGATGACCGAACAGAACGCACGCTTCGCTTTTGCAGTCTCCGACCGGGGGTACGTCATCGATAAGGGCCGCGTGCGCTACGACGGGCCGATCAAGGACCTGTCCGCCAACGAGGAGATCCAGAGCCGTTATCTGGCAGTTTGACAAAACGTCCGGGCCGGCGTTGCGTTTGAAAAGACTTGGCCGTCGCCGGTGCGTTACCACCAGTACCGCCTGCATAACGTTACACTTGCAGTAACGCCTGCGCCTCTTTTGGTGCACTGTATCCGGTCGGACTGTTTGGAGATAGCATTCTTTATGAATCCGGCAAGTTGCTTAACGGCAACAATAGCGTACGAACTGGCATGCATCCTGCTTAACCGTTGCCTTGGCACATTGTCCCAAAAGCTGACAAACCGCAACCGGTAGCCGGCCCGGGTGACGGATATGCCGGATCCGGTTGACTGAAAAAAACGATTCAAACAAGGAGTCTTCTCATGTCAGCGTTCATCGAGGAAGTCAGCGACAGCGGTTTTGAAGCCCAGGTGTTGCAATCCGACCGGCCGGTGCTGGTGGATTTCTGGGCACCCTGGTGCGGCCCCTGCAAGGCCGTTTCACCCATCGTCGACGAACTGGCCGCCGCATACGGCGACCGGTTCAAATTTGCCAAGTGCAACGTGGATGATAATCCGGCCACACCGACCAGATACGGCATCAAGTCCATTCCCACCCTGCTGTTTTTTAAAGACGGCAAACTCGTGGATCAGGTCATCGGCATGGCCCCTAAAGCAAGGCTGGAAGGCACCATCCGGAAAATCTTGTCCGGAGAAGATCTGGCCGCGCCTTTTCCACTGGGATAAATGGGGCTTGGACCCGAACTTCAGACGCCGCCGGGCGCGAATGACGCCGCCGGCGCGCCACATGTACTTTTTGGTGTTGCAGTCCGGTAGCTGCATGCCTTGACCCGATCCAAAAGGCACTTATCTTACGTTCTGCGTGGGTCGAGCCCACGGACGCAAGGATGTCCGGATCCACCGGCGCGTGTCGCGGGATTTTTTATTTCAAAATCAGGAGCGCATCGATCATGGGGAAATGTATCAATCATCCGGAGAGAGAAACCAGTTTTATGTGCCAGAAGTACGGCGTTTACATGTGCGAAGAGTGCCTGCAGTGTCGCGACCCGGATCTTTACTGCAAATATCGGGAGTCATGCCCCATCTGGTTTATGACCAAGAAAAAGAACCTCGACGAACCCAAGCAGGCGGCCGCTGCCGGCTGACGCCCTGCAGGCGACTATTTGCCCGGAGCAACCCCGGCTCCTTGGGTCGAGGCTTGCCCGCAGGCCGTTTTAGTGGTATCAGTTGGCATGGGCAAGATTATCGATTTTAAAAACTACAAATCGCGCATCGCCGAACAGAAGGCCTTCGGCGCCTGGACACGCCGTTTCGGCGAATTTTACACCCTGTCCAGCACCCTGCGCGATCTTTCAGACCCGACGCTGTTTGCCCTGGCGGAGCCGGGGGAAGACAGCAACCTTGCCTTTTACGACCTGATCATGGGCGCCCTTGAGCTGGGATCGGCATCGAAATTTCACTACCTGGATTCAGACCAGAAAATGAAAGTCGTCGACATTCACCTTTTTCTGGCCGACCAGACACGCTTTGAAATGGTCTATCGCCTGGGCTGGATCCGGCACTACAGCTGTCAAAGCTACCCGTTACTGCAGATGATCGCGGACTTCGAACACCTCAAGCCGGAGTGCCGCCAGTCACCTCCGGAGCTGTCCGAATCCCACCCGGCACAAGCCGAATATCAGGCTCTGATCCCCAAAGACAAGGGGACCTTCATCCGCCGTCTTTTGCCCCAGGCGCTGGAAGCTTTCAAAAAGAGACTCTCCTGACATCCCCCTGCGCCGGCTGTCATCTGCAGAAGGATCCACTGCCAATATCGATGATTTCGCAACAAGTCCGGATTTTTTGCTTGCGCCAGCCATTTCGGGGGCTGTGCGCCGTTGCGTCAGATCCCGGCAACGCGTCGCTTTTCTCTTCAAACAGCCCGGGATTGTCAACGATCAACGATGCACAGTGCTTTCGCCAGAAAGTCTTGAAATGCGCCCGAGACCGGATTTTTTTCGAACCCGACAACATTGACGGAACCTGCGCCGAAGAAGGGTTCTGGGCACGGCCTCTACCGTTTCAGGCGCCCCGACCCTGGCCGTAGGTCTTGAACTTCTCTACGACCGTCCGCATTTCCGCATCCGGCAGGACAACCGGTTTACCGACGGCCTCTGCCTGGCAGTAAATACGGGCGACGAATTCCACTGCCTCGGCAACGGCAAATGCCCGGGGTAAATCCGGCCCCACGGTCACCACACCGTGGTTTGCCAAAAGTACGGCGTTGCAGGACCCCAGAGATGCGGCCACATGCCGGGCCAACGCCTGGCTGCCGTATGTGGCATAGGGTGCCAGGGGTACCCGTGTACCGGAAAAACCCACCAGGTAATGCACCGCCGGCAGTTCCCGGTTCAGACAGGCGACGGTTGTCGCGTAGACGGAGTGGGTGTGCACGACCGCAGCGATGTCGGAACGTTTGCGGTAAAGCGCAAGATGGAAATCCAGTTCCGAAGACGGCTGACGGCTTCCCCGGCGAATTTCTCCTGCAAGGTCTGTCAGCACCACATCCTGCGGCCGTATATCAAAATAGTCCATGCCTGAAGGGCTGATGGCCACCAGGCCCTGCGGCCGGTTCAATATGCTGAGATTACCCCCGGTTCCGGCGGTCAATTTGGCGGCAGCGAGTTTGCGGCCGAAAACAACGATCTGGTTTCGCTCCTGTTCCAGCAGCACAGGCTTCTTCTCCGTTTCTTTGGCTTCCCATGCCAGAATGGTGCGTTTTTCCGCCACCCCGCCGTGAACCGCCCGTTGTGCCAAACATGCAGGCCATTAAAGTTTTACGGCAACCTGCCGATGAAACGTGGCACAGTCATCGCCACCGGGCACATTTTGCCCGCAAAGGTGCTCTTTTTATAGCCCTTACCAGAAATTTGCGGTTTAGCCAACGTGAATAGCGCAAACAGCGACATGGAACCTACTGAAATCGAGCAGATCGGGCGGATTACGAAAGCACTGGATGAAATCCTGGACGGCGCCCTGCCGGCGCCCGTCGTCCCGGCAGGCTGTCCCGAACTGCGGCGCCTTGGCCGGCGTACCAACCGTCTGATCCGGGAAATGCAAATGCTGGCAGAAACGGCCGCTGACCTCTCCGCGGGCGACATCGAACGCCCGGTGAAAAGCAGCCTGCCCGCAGCCTCTAGCCTCAAACAACTGCAGCAGGCCCTGAAACAGATCAAACGGCAGACCTGCCGGATCGCCGGGGGGGACTTCGATCAACACGTGAGGATATCCGGGGCCCTTTCAGAATCCTTCAACCGCATGGTGCAAAAAATCAGGGACCAGCGCGAACAGATGCGCACCATGAACAAGGACCTGGTACAGGTCAACGCGCAACTGGAGGAAGCCATCGGACGCGCCAACCTGTTGGCCGTCGAAGCCGAAACCGCCGGCATGGCCAAAACCGCCTTTCTGGCCAACATGAGCCATGAAATCCGCACGCCCATGAACGGGGTCATCGGCTTTACCGAAATGTTGCTGGAAACCGATCTGGATGAAGAGCAGGCCGATTATGCCAACACTATCAAGCGTTCCGGCCAGACCCTGATCTCGCTGATCAACGACATCCTGGATTTTTCCAAGATCGAGGCCGGCGAACTCGACTTCGAGGAGATCGACTTCGATCCCGAGCTGATGGCCTACGATGTCTGTGATATCATCCGCCCGCGCATCGGTTCAAAACCCATCGAACTGATCTGCCATGTGGGCGACAACGTGCCGGCCCAGGTCAAAGGCGACCCCACCCGTTTCCGCCAGGTGCTGACCAATTTGATGGGCAACGCACCCAAGTTTACGCAAGCCGGTGAAATCGTACTCACACTGGACGTTGACGAAGAAACCGAAACGCGGGTGAAGCTCCATGCCCGCATCCGCGACACGGGCATCGGTATTCCCGAAGACAAGTGCCGCGCCATTTTCGAACCCTTCCAGCAGGCCGACGGTTCCACGACGCGCAAGTACGGCGGCACCGGTCTGGGGCTTTCCATCTGCAGACAGATATCGGCGATGATGGAAGGCGACGTGTGGGTCGAGAGCCCGCCCCCCGGGGCACAGCCGACGGTCTCGGGAGGCCCCGGCAGCTTGTTTCATTTTACGGCCTGGCTGAAAAAATCCGAAATTCAGCGTGGCCGGAAGCCGGCACCGCTGTCGCTTTCCGGCAAAAGGGCCCTGATCGTCGATGACAATCCGACAAACTTGAGCCTGCTGGCCCGCTTGCTGCAAAATGCCGGCATGCAGGTCGTGGCACTGGAGACTGGCCGGGATGTGATTCCCGCGCTCGAAAAAGCGCGGATCGGGAAAGAAACCTTCGATGTCTGCATTTCCGACATTCAGATGCCGGAAATGGACGGCTTCGAGGTCGCCCTCCAAATCCGGGAGTTCGAATCCCATCTGGCGGCAGAGGTACCCGGTCGTCCCCGACTGCCCTTGATCGCGCTATCCTCCATTATGAACGGCGGCGCCAAAAAGTGCCAAACACATGGCTTCGACGGCTTTTTGCCCAAACCCATTCGTATCGAAAAGCTGTACCGTTTGCTGGAAACCGTTCTGGGCGAGGCAAAACATACAGGCGCAGAGGTTAAAAGAACCGACAAAAAAATTCACACCCAGCACTCGGTGGCGGAAAAGCGCAAGCACGCAGCGCGCATTCTTTTGGCCGAGGACAATCCGGTCAACCAGAAGCTGGCCTCCCTGATGCTGAAAAAGGCCGGTTACCAGGTGGAAGTGGCCGGCAACGGCCACGAGGCGCTGGAGAAATACACCGCGGCCCCCGACGCCATCGACCTGATCTTCATGGATGTCCAGATGCCGGTGATGGACGGGCTGGAAGCCACACGCGCCATACGGGAAATGGGTTTCACCACGGTTCCCATTGTCGCCATGACGGCGCAGGCCATGGACGGCGATCGTGAAACCTGCCTGGAAAACGGCATGAGCGACTACCTCTCCAAACCCATCAAACGCGAGGAAGTATTCGCCATGCTGGATAAACTGGTGTTTGGCCGAAACCGCGCATAACCGCAAACAGGTCCGTTAAGCGGGGGGGCGCTTCAACATTCCTTCCATACCGGCCGACGCTTCTCCTTGAAGGCATTGATTCCCTCGGCGGCATCCTCGGCCGTACACAGGCGTGCAAAGGCCTCGTTCATGTAAGCGAAGGCCTGGTGATACTCCATGTCGGCGGCGGCGTGAAAGGCCTTTTTGCTCAGCTGTACGGCCACCGGACTTTTTTGCGCAAGCATGGCCGCCCAGCGGCGGGTTTCGCTTTCCAGATCCGCTTTGGGCACCACCCGGTTGACCAGCCCCATTTCAAGGGCCCTGTCAGCCGTGATCAGGTCCCCGAAAAGCAGCATCTCCAAGGCCTGTTTGCGGCCCACCGAGCGCGATACCGGCACCACCGGGCCGATGCAGTTCAACCCCACGTTGATGGCCGTCAGACCCATGCGCGCATTGTCGGCGGCAACCGCCAGATCGGCGGCCGCCACCATGCCGGCGCCATTGGCCGCCGCTACGCCGTGCAGCTGCGCGATGACCGGCGTGCGCATCTGCGGAATGGTCTCCAGCGGCTTTTCCATGAGTTCGATCCACTCCCGGTACTGCTGGGCGGTTTTTCCGAAAAACTCGTTCAAATCGATGCCGGCGCAAAAGACTTTCCCGGCGCCCTTGAGAATGATCACCCGCACCCGCCGGTCGCCATCCAGTTCCCAGAATGCCCTTTCCAGTTCCGTGGCAAGGGGTGTGTTGAACGTGTTGAGCTGCTCCGGCCGGTTCAGTGTCAGCACTGCAACAAAGTCATCTCCGATTTCAACGGACACATTTTCATAGGCCATGGTCGATCCTCCCTTTTCAATTTCAGCCGACTGAAGCCGGCCGGCTGGAAACCTTCTGCCAGGATTCGGAACATACATGCAAACGCAGGCGCCGGTCAAGTGTGGATAAGGTGCCGCACGCCCTCGCATCTGTGGCGGCGGCCATAAACTTCCCGCCTTCTGATCCGCAGATAGCGCCTCCAGACCCGGCTCGTAAAAGCGGACTTCAACCGAGCCGATCGAAACATGCGCTGCGCTTACACGGCCATAGGAGGAATGGCGGCATCGCCGTGCTTGACCCGGCAGTGCCAAATGGGTATTATGCATCTGGTGCAGTCGCCGGAGAGAAGGCCGTGTTCACGGGCACGGCATCCAAATGCGGATGACCCCGGCCGACAGAGTTTTCCCATCTTTTTTAAGCAGCGCGCAAGAGGAACGGAATATGCTGAATCTCGAGGAATTGAAACGCGAGCGTACGATCATCGATGCCATTGACTGGGACATGACCCCCGAAGAGGCCGTGCGCCTCTATCTGGAGTGGGGCAACAACTGGGCCCGCGGAGATGGCTACGTGATTCGCTCCAAAGATGACTACACCGTCTACTTTGTCGTCAACTGCTGGTCTAGGCCTTATTATATCTACCTGATCCGGCGCAACTCCGAAGAAGCCGTCGAACTGGCCAGATTCGAACTTCCCAAGCGGTTCGAAAAGCCGGTCTGCGAACTCAAGGGCCTTTACGCCATCGAGGATGACCTTAAAGCATGGCTAAAAAGCGAACTGGGGGCCGACTGACGACTGGAAGCCGCCGAATTCATCCAGACAAGCCGGGAAAAGCGTGAAGCGGGGCGTGCCCGTCGACGAGGAAAGCACAACGGCCCGGTTTCAGCGTTTTTCATGGGGCCTAAAACCCTGCCGGCGAGGCTTTTTAACCTTGAACGCCGGGCAATGCGTTCAATGACAGGGGAGGAGACCATGATACAGGACTTTATCAAAAAAATCACCCGTCTCGGCCACGACACCTTCCGCGTTTCAGGTGCCAAAACCCTCTACTTCGACCCTTATGAAATTGCCGGCGGCGACCCGGCGGACGTCATCCTGATTACCCATGAACATTTTGACCACTGTTCACCGGATGATGTGGCCAGGATTCAGCAGAGCAGCACCGTAATCGTGACCGAAAAAGACTCGGCCGCCAAACTCAGCGGCGATGTACGCATCATTGCCCCCGGGGAGACCACCGAGGTTTACGGCATGCAGGTCACCGGCGTTCCGGCCTATAACATCGATAAGGATTTTCATCCCAAGGCCAACGGCTGGTTAGGCTTCGTGGTGGAAATGGAGGGTGTGCGCCTCTACCACGCCGGCGACACGGATTTTATCCCCGAGATGCGCGATCTGGAGGTCGACATTGCGCTGCTGCCGGTTTCCGGCACCTATGTCATGAACGTCCAACAGGCCATTGAGGCGGCGCGTGCCATGGCCCCCAAAATCGCTGTTCCCATGCATTACGGCGCCATTGTGGGCAGCGCCCAGGATGCCGAAACCTTTAAACAGGCTTTGTCCGGCCAGGTCGAGGTGGTCATCCTCTGACATCGGGCCCCCATCCGGGCCATCCATCGTTGCCGCATTTCCTTTGGCGCAGTTGCCTTGTCAAAAAGGGGGGGGTGGCCTTTTCGGCCCCCCCCGAGCCACCGCAGGCGACGGACAACGGAGGTACAACGTGACCACTTGGACGCCAGCAACCTGTCTGCGCCCGGGCACGCTGCCCCGCGAACCTTCCGCGGAAAGCTCCAGACCGGCCAGCGCCCCCCACAGCCGCCCGAAAGACAAATCCAGGCCCGTCGTCTTCTGCCGTACCTGCCGCCATACGATCACCCTGCCGGAGCACCGAACCACGGCGTCGGGCAGTTTCCGGCACACCTTTTTCAACCCCCACGGCGTGCTCTTCGAAATCGGTTGTTTTTCGGCGGCTGATGGATGCAGGCTGTACGGCACCGAAACCACGGAGTTTACCTGGTTTGCCGGCTTTGCCTGGCAAGTCGCGCTGTGCGCACGCTGCGCCATCCATCTGGGCTGGCGCTTTCGTTCTGCAGATGCCACCTTTTTTGCCCTGATCCTGGACCGGCTGCAGGAAGGGCCGGCCGACACCGCGGAATAAGGGCGCCGGGTCGCGCTTCTCAAGGCCGCCGCAAAACCTCCGGCCCCAAAAGGCGCCCGCCATCTTCGGCGGATGACACCATGCCGGCGCTTTGTATGGCGACGCTTTACCCGCAGCAACTTGACGCCCCTACAAAGTGGCACAATATTATAAGCCAACCGCAGCCGGAGGCAATATGCGCCGCGCAGTGTCGACACACGCACCGTAAGCCCCGCCGGTTTCCAGCGACTCAATTACAACCGGCCGGCAAGCCGGCTAAACCGCGGCGCGCCATTTTGCGAATCGATGAAAGCGTCGATCATAAGGAGGGCCTATGCCGAAAACCCCCATCGACATCGCCTGCAGAATCGAACATCTCGCCATACTGGATGAAGACGGCCGCGTGGATCCGGACCTGGATCCGCACCTTTCCGAAGAACTGCTGACCCGGCTCTACCGGGCCATGCTCTTGGGGCGCCGTTTCGACGAACGTCTGCTCAACCTGCAGCGCCAGGGACGAGTGGGCACGTTTCCACCGACCACCGGGCACGAAGCCGCCCACCTGGGTGTCGTCGCGGCCATCGGTGACGACGACTGGATGGTGCCCGCTTTCCGCGAAACGCCGGCAGAGCTCTTCCGGGGGAAATCCATGGAAAGCGTGCTGTTAAACACCGCCGGTTTCAACCAGGGGGCCCCGGATCCTGCAATCAACAACCTGCCCATGTCCGTTCCGGTGGGATCCCAGGTGCTGCATGCCGTGGGCATTGCCTGGGCGATGAAATACCGCCGCAAGAAAAATGTAGCGGTCTGTTTTTTCGGAGACGGCGCCACCTCCCAGGGGGATTTCCATGAAGGCCTGAATTTTGCCGGCGTTTTCCAGGTGCCGGTGATTTTCGTCTGCCAGAACAATCAGTGGGCCATCTCCGTGCCGGTTTCCCGGCAGACGCACGCCGAAACTCTGGTTCAGAAAGCCATTGCCTACGGCATCGAAGCCATTCAGGTGGACGGCAATGACGTCCTGGCGGTTTACACCGCGGCCGTCGCGGCCGCCGAACGTGCACGCCAGGGCAAGGGGCCCACGCTGATCGAGTGCGTGACCTACCGCCTGATCATGCACACCACCGCCGATGACCCCAGGCGGTACCGCAGCGACGAAGAAGTC
>JALSRD010000068.1 GCA_026984935.1 Desulfobacterales bacterium | reverse complement strand
ACGGCGCCGGCTTCAGGGGGGTTGCGGCTGGCTGATCGCTGTCAGCGCTTTGTACCGGCGCTTCGCCGGGTTCGGCCACAACGGCCACAATGGTCTGCACCGGAACGGTCTGGCCTGCGGAAACGAGTATCCGGGCAAGAATACCGCCGGCCGGCGATTCCACCGAGTTGGTGATCTTGTCGGTTTCGACTTCGAAGAGCACTTCACCTTTTGCAACCCTGTCGCCTTCGGCCTTGAACCATCGGGCCAGTTTGCCGGTTTTCATGGTCAGGCCCCACTTGGGCATCAGTACATCGGTGGCCATGGATCTTTCTCCTTTTTAAACCTGAAAGAATCGATTTTCATCGACAGTTGAACTGCTTCAGTCGAACAGGTCCTCCAGCGCTTCGAAAACGTGCTTGAGGTACATCAGCTTGGGAGACCCGCCCATGGCCACGGCCATGAATGCGGCCTGCAGAATCTCTTCGCGGGATGCGCCCAAGGCTGCCGCGCTTTCCACGTGCAGCGTGATGCACATGTCACACTGGGACATGAGTGCGCAGGCGACCAGAATCAGCTCGAGGGTTGCCGGCGGCAGCGGTCCGGACGTGCCCAGCTGTTTCGTGAATTCGAGGTACTTGGCGTAGCTGTCCGGGGCGTATTTCTGGAGAGCGGCCATGGCCTGCGAGGCTTTTTCAGCGGCATCCATTGATGACTCCTTTTCCATGCGTCAAAAAACGCATTTGCGGTGGGTTGAATGTTGTATCTAACACGTTGCACGGTTGCCGAATCTTTCACAGCCCATGCGTGCAGCCCCGGTGCATCTGCAGGCACGCACTTGCGCCGGCGCCGGGAGATGAAAAGCGGCGGCTAAAACAGGATTTCCATCAGGGCCCCGAGAAAGATTTCCGCCACCAGCGGTGAAAGTGCCCGAATGACTTCACGCGGCCGGTGCCGGCAGCCGGTCAGTGCCTTTTCCAATGCGGCGGTACGGGCTGCCTGCCGTTCGCTGAAGATACGGACCTCCCGGATAACGCCGGCGCGCACGGCCATGCGCACCGTAATCAGACGCCTGCCGATGGACGCGCTGCGCGTGAGCAGGTAATCCGGCGTGCGGCCGAAGTTCCATCGCCAGCGACGGTACTTGCGCTCTGCCAGGGCTTCAATGGCGGCGAGGTCGGCCGCTGAAAAGTCCACCCGGCGTGCCCGCCGGGTGGTCTGCATGGCCTTCATCAGGTCTTGCATAAAATCTTCGGCCGACATGTCTTGGTCCAGGAAAGGGCGGATGTTGGTGACGGATTTGCGGATGGAGTCCACCGTGCGGTCGTGGTAAACGGATGCATCGCTGTCGAGCAGCCGGTGCAGCAGGCGGACATCCGCGTCGAACAGCAAGGTGCCGTGATGCAGCACTTTGCCCTTGCGGAAGTGCTGGGCGTTGCCCGATATTTTGCGGCCGCCCACCGACAGGTCGCCGGGGTCTTCGAAAACGGCCGGTACACCCAGGGTGGCCAGAAAATCACGTATCGGCCGCAGGTAGGCAGAAAAGTCCACCCGTGGCCGGTTTCCGATGGTCCGAATGAAGGTAAAGTTAACGTTGCCCAAATCGTGATACACGGCGCCGCCGCCGCTGATGCGCCGCAGTACGGGGATGTTTTTGCGCTGTGCGGTGACGATATCGACCTGGGAGCAGGGATTCTGGTTGCGGCCGATGACGACCGCCGGACGGTTGCGCCAGAGCATGAACCCGTTGTGGAGGCCCTGCGTCAGCAGGTATTCTTCGGCCGCCAGGTTAAAGGCGGGCCGTGTCTGGTGGTTGAGAATGCAGATCACGGGCCGCCTCTGTCAACTGAAAACTTTCCGGGCACCCAGTACGATGTCCTCCACCTGGGGCAGGACG
This sequence comes from Desulfobacterales bacterium, assembly GCA_026984935.1. Taxonomy (GTDB): domain Bacteria; phylum Desulfobacterota; class Desulfobacteria; order Desulfobacterales; family JALSRD01; genus JALSRD01. The sequence goes on along the minus strand of JALSRD010000068.1, from coordinate 10,023 downwards.
TAGCTTTCCAGGCCCGGGCTGAAGGGTATGGGAACGTCCCTGGCGGCGACGCGTGTCACCGGTGCGTCCAGTTCATCGAAGAGCTCTTCACCGATGCGTGCGGCCAGTTCGGCACCGAATCCACCCGTCAGGCAGGCTTCGTGGACGATCAGGGTGCGGTGCGTTTTGGCCAGCGAATGGGAAATACAGGCAAAATCCAGCGGCTTGAGGGTGCGCAGATCAACGATTTCTGCGTCGATGCCCTCTGCAGCCAGCTGTTCGGCGGCTTCCATGCACAGGTGGGCCATGCGCCCGTATGTCAGCATCGTAAGATCCCGGCCATCGCGCCGGACGGCGGCCTTGCCGATGGGCACCAGGTGTTCTCCTGCGGGTATCGGCCCGGTGTGCGCGAAGAGCTGCTTGTGCTGAAAGAAGATAACAGGGTCGTCGTCGCGGATGGCGGATTTAAGCAACCCCTTGACGTCCGCCGGCTCCGAGGGCACGACGACTTTGAGGCCGGGTGTATGCACAAACCAGCTTTCCAGGGACTGGGAATGCTGGGCGGCCGCCGAAAGGCCTCCGCCGTCGGGTGCCCAGAGCACCAGAGGAACTTTGACCTGGCCGCCGGACATGTAGCGGATCTTGGCCATCTGGTTAGCGATCTCGTCCATGGCGGTGGTGACAAAATCTGCAAAGTGCATGTCGATCACCGGCCGCATGCCGGTCATTGCTGCTCCCAGGCCGCCGCCCACGATGCAGGTCTCGGAGATGGGGGCATCGATCACGCGGCCGGGAAACTTCTCCGGCAGGCCGGAAAACTGCCCGAAAATGCCGCCGTGGGCTATCAGATCTTCGCCGATGATGAAAACGGACGCGTCCCGCTGCATCTCTTCGCTTAAGGCTTCGCAAATGGCACTGGTGCACGATATCTCTTTTTCAACCATGGGTATTATCTCCTTAGGGGGCAACAAAAAGGTCTTCGAGGGCCGCTGCGGGATGCGGTTCAGGGGATTTCAAGCCGAAATCCACCGCTTTTTCGATGGCTGCAGCCACCTGTTCGCGCAGGGCCTTTTCGCGTTTTGCGCTGAGCGTTTTTTCCCTTAGCAGGTATTCCCGGAAGCGTTCGATGGGATCATTTTCCCGGCGGGAAGCCTTCACTTCCTCTTCACTGCGGTATTTTTGCGGATCGCCCTCGAAATGGCCCCGGTAGCGATACGTCTGGTTTTCAACGATGGACGGGCCCTGGCCCTTGCGGGCACGCGCTACCGCCTGACCCACTACTTTGCGGACGGCCAGGACGTCGTTTCCATCCACGCTGTGCCCGGGAATGCCGTAGGCTGCCGCACGCCCGGACACCGATCCGCCTGCCAGGGCGAAATCGGCAGGTGTGGTGGAGGCGAAGCGGTTGTTTTCGCACACAAAGACAAGCGGCAGATTGAAGATCGCCGCCATGTTGCAGGCCTCGTGGAAGGTGCCCCGGTTGGCCGCACCGTCGCCGAAAAGTACCACCCCCACCTGGTCCGTACCGCGCAGCTTGATGGAGAGCCCGGCTCCCACCATAATGGGGAACCCGCCGCCGACAACGCCGTTGGCGCCCAGGATGCCAGCGGAAAAATCGGCGATGTGCATGGATCCGCCCTTGCCTTTGCAGTAACCCGTGGTGCGGCCGAACAGCTCCGCGAACATGCGGCCGGGATCCGCACCCTTGGCGAGCATATGCCCGTGGCCACGATGGGTGGTGGCCATATAATCGTCAGACCGCAGCACCGAACAGGTACCCACCGCAGAGGCCTCCTCACCGATGGAGAGGTGGATGAAGCCGGGGATCAGGTTCTGCCCAAACAGCTCGGCAGCCTTTTCCTCGAAGGCCCGTATGGTGAGCATTTTTTCAAACAGGCGCAGCTTTTCTGTCTTGGTGGTACGCATGGACACTCCTTTTACTGTGAAAGTCATTCCCTTTTCGTGAAATGAAAACAAATCTGATAGTTTCGTAAAAAGGCCGTACTTTTCGCTTCGGCAAGCCCTTTCGAAAGCTGTGCGCCGGGGCACCAAATCCCAGAAACGTGTCGCTTTTTCGCTTCAAACAGCTTGGGGTTTTTAACACCCATCTATCACAGCCCCCTTGCCCGGTTGCGCATGAACGCCAAACAGGTCCTCCGTGGGCAGACTATCGTCGATTTGCCGCCACAATGCATCTGCATGCTGTATCTCTACCGTGGCGCCAGGTCATCGAGGGAAAGCGCACCCTCCGAGGAAAAGGGCACCGGCGCCGCCAGGCCGCCGAGGTTGAGGCGGCCGGACAGCCGGTACACGAGCTTTTCAGATGCTGCGCCTGTTTTCTGGGCCTTTTTCAGCATCTGTATCAAAGCGGCCGCCATGTTGATGGCCGAGGAGTACACCGATACTTCGATGGTATCCGAACCGTAGGCCGGGATCTGCCGATGGGTATTGGAGACGCCCGCGGCGAAGCGCTTACCGTCGATTTCCATATCACAACTCAGACCCTTGACGTCCAGCGGGAAATCGTTGGGGTTGATCAGGCGCAACTGCACCTGGAAAGCGGTCTCCAGGGCTTTGACCTCCTGAACTTGGATATCGGCGATCTGGATGCGCGGAGGCAGCGGCTTTCTCCCCATGCCGGCACAGTTGGCCACCAGGAGCAGACCGGCCGTGAAAACGGCCGGCAAGAAAAAGCGGTGAAAAACGCGGTTGCGGCGAAGATCGATCATATCTGCTGGCCTCCGGTGATGGCGGTTAGCTGAGAATTGGCGGATCAAAATGGCCGGATCGGCCGGCGTCGGTTTCAGTCCATGGCAGCCACGACCGTGAAGCCTTCTTTTTCGAGGGCTTTTTTTATGACAGCGGTTTTGCAGGCGGCCAGCCTGAAAAAATAGGTCCGCCTGCCGGCGCAGCGGGAAGTCATCCCCACATTGATAATATCGCCGCCGCCGTCGTTAATCACCTGCAGGACCTGCTTGAACGTACCGGGCTTTTCCTCGATCTCCACGTCGACGCGCGAGGTGGACGTCAGCATGCCCATCATGTCGATGAAGGTGCGCAGCATGTCCGTGGCGGTGATGATGCCCACCAGCCGGCCGTCCTTTACGACCGGAATGCCGCCGATCTTGTGCCGGTAAATCAGCTGCGCGCCGATCTCGATGTCGTCGTCCGGATCAACGCAGATAGGCTTTTTAATCATCAGGTCCGCCAGCGAAAGGTCACTGACCATGGAGGGGATCAACCCCTGTTTCATATCCGCCAGTGTGACGAAGCCCTCCAGCCGGTTGTCCTGCGATACCACCGGCAGGTGCCGGATGGAGTTTTTTTTCATAAGATCGATGGCCTGGGTAATCGTGGCGTCTTTGGTGATGGTGATCGGATTGGCAACCATCAGCGATCTGATTTTCATGGCAGCATCTCGGGCTTGGGTTAAAGTTTACAGGCGTTCAGAAACCGGCTTCAGCGGCTGAGCCGGCCTTTGGGCTGATAGAGACACAGCGGCTCTTCGGCCAGGTAGTCACCGGTGGCCTCATAGGCCCGCGCACGGCATCCGCCGCAGACCTGCTTGTACTCGCAGCCGCCGCACTTGCCCTTCAGGTTATCATAATTTCGCAGCGCGATAAAGACATCCGAGTGATACCAGATGTCGGCGAAAGAACGCTGGGTGACATCGCCGCTGTTGACATCCAGGAAACCACAGGGCTGGACGATACCCGTGTGCGAGATGAAACAAAACCCCGTGCCTCCCAGGCAGCCGCGCGTGACGGCATCCAGGCCGTGGGTCTGAAAGGTGACCGACCGGCCTTCGGCCCTGGCGCGCTGGCGCAGGATGCGGTAGTAATGGGGGGCACAGGTGGCTTTGAGCTGCAGAGGCTTTTTGCCGCGCTGTTCGTAGAACCAGTTCAGTGTCTCTTCGTATTCCTGTGCGCTGATGGCCTGGTCCGATATGTATTTGCCGCGGCCGGTGGGCACCAGCAGGAAAATGTGGTGCGCCACAGCGCCCAGACTGACCGCCAGGTCTTCAATCAACGGCACCTGGTCGATGTTGGCACGCGTAACGGTGGTGTTGATCTGGAAATCAATGCCCGCCTGCTTGGCCATTTCGATGCCCTGCAGGGCGCCCTCGAAAGCGCCCCGTACGCCGCGGAAGGCGTCATGTTTCTCGGCGGTCGCACCGTCGAGGCTGATGCTGATGCGTTGGATACCGGCGGCCGCCAGCCTGGCGGCCCGCTCGTCCGTGAGCAGCGTGCCGTTGACCGCCATGACCATTTTAAGACCCAGCCGGCGGCCGTACGCGGCGACTTCAAAGATGTCTCCGCGAAGCAGCGGTTCCCCTCCGGTCAGAATCACGATGGGCCGGCCGACTTCGGCGATCTGGTCCAGCAGGCGCAGGGCGGAGGCTGTGTCCAGTTCGCCGCTGTAAGGCCCCATGGTGGCGGATGCGCGGCAGTGGACGCAGGCCAGGTTGCAGTTGCGTGTGATCTCCCAGGCCACCAGTCGCAAGCGGTCGTTTTTTTTGTTTGCCGCCGATGCTGCGTGCGAAGGGGCGCCAGATGCCGGTGGTATGGGTTTTACCGTATCGTTCATGGGATTTGGTTTCGCTTTGGCTAGTCAGGCGACGGCGCGGGCGGCCTTAGTGGCAAAGTAGGTCAGAATCATGTCGGCGCCGGCGCGCTTGATGGCGGTTAAGGACTCCAGCATCACGTCGGTTTCATCGAGCCAGCCCATTTTGGCAGCCGCCTTGATCATGGCGTATTCGCCGCTGACGTTGTAAGCTGCCAGCGGCAGATCGATTTCCTGGCGCACGCGGCAGATGATATCCAGGTAAGCCAGAGCGGGCTTGACCATGACGATGTCGGCGCCTTCCTCGATGTCCAAAGTGACTTCGCGGACGGCTTCCAGCGCGTTGGCCGGGTCCATCTGGTAGGTGCGGCGGTCGCCGAACTTGGGGGCCGAGTCGGCGGCTTCGCGAAACGGACCGTAATAGGCGGAACAGTACTTGGCGGAGTATGCCATGATGGGCGTGTGGCTGAAGCCGTTTTCGTCCAGCATGTCCCGGATTTCCGCGACCCGTCCGTCCATCATGTCCGATGGTGCCACCATGTCGGCACCGGCGGCGGCATGCGACAGCGCCGTACGCGCCAGAAGCTCCAGCGAGGCATCGTTTTGCACCCGATTTCCCTCTACCACACCGCAGTGGCCGTGATCGGTGTACTGGCACAGGCAGACGTCGGTAATCACCACCAGCTCCGGGAGTTTGTTTTTGAGCGCCGCGACGGCTTTTTGTACGATACCGTCTTTGGCATAGGCCGACGTGCCCAGCGGATCTTTTCTCTCGGGGATGCCGAAGAGGATCACCGCCGGGACGCCGGCTGCAAAAGCCTCGCGCGCCGGGGTGACCAGGTTGTCGACGGAATACTGGAACTGGCCCGGCAGTGCGTCGATGGGGTTTTTGACGCTGCGGCCGCCGACGGCGAACAGCGGCAAAATCAGGTCGTCCGGGGACAGTTGCGTCTCGCGGATCATGCGGCGCAGGCCTTTGCTGGCGCGCAGACGCCGCGGACGGTAATCGGGGAACAACATCGATACTCCTTTACTTTTGGGGTGCCATGCAACGCTGCCGGATCTCAGGCGATCTCTTCGTCACTCAGATAGCAGGCCGGGTCGGGTGCCCAAACGTCGCCGCTGACCGCTTCGGCGCGCACCCTGAAATTTCCGGCGCACACGTCCAGCCAGCGGCAACGCGCACAACGGCCCTTGACGTGCTTTTTCTTTTCCTTGAGTTTGGCCATCAAGGGTTCCGAGAGGTCCTGCCAGATCTCGGAAAAGGGCCGTTTAAGTACATTCCCGAAACTGTAATGCCGCCAGAACTGGTCGGCATAGACTTCTCCGTCCCAGCTGACACACCCGATGCCGCGGCCGGAACTGTTGCCTTCGTTCATCTGCAGCAGTTCGAGCACCTGCTTGGCGCGGGCCGGGTTTTCGCGCAGCAGCCGCAGGTAGACATAGGGGCCGTCGGCGTGGTTGTCCACCGTCAGGATCTCCTTGGGCTTGTCCCGGTCGTGGAGCTTCTTGGTGAGATCCATGATCAGGTCAACGGCCCGGCGGCTTTCGGCATGGCTGGCATCTTCTTTGACCAGCTCTGATCCCCGGCCGGCGTAAACCAAATGATAGAAGCAGGCCCGCGGGATGTCGCGCTCTTCGAGCAGCTGGAACATCTTGGGGATTTCGTCCAGGTTGAATTTGTTGATGGTAAACCGCAGGCCGACTTTGATGCCCGCGGCCTTGCAGTTTTCAATGCCTTGCATGGCGGCCGCAAAGGCGCCGCGCACACCGCGGAAACGGTCATTTACGGCCTGCATGCCATCCAGGCTGATGCCCACATAAGACAGTCCAATTTGCTTTAAAATGCGTGCTTTCTCCGGTGTGATCAACGTGCCGTTGGTGGAAATCACCGCCCGCATTCCCTTTTCCACCGCATAGGCGGCCAGTTCCGGCAGATCTTTGCGCACCATGGGCTCGCCGCCGGAAAACAGGATTACCGGAACCCCGAATGCGGCCAGATCATCCAGCAGAGCCTTGCCCTGCGCGGTGGTAAGCTCGTTGTCAAAGGCGCGGTCTTTGGCCAGGGCGTAGCAGTGCACACATTTTAAATTGCAGCGGCGTGTGATGTTCCAGACCACCACCGGTCGTTTGTCTGCGGCAAACTGCAGCAGATGGGATGGCAGGCGGGCGGACTGGCGGCCGTAGCGCAAAGCGTCCGAAGGCTCGACCGTACCGCAGTATAGTTTGGAGATACCGATCATTTTCGTTTAAGGACTTTCGTTGGTTTCGACTGCTGTTTTTGGGATGGCATCCCAACCAGGGGCCGTCTGGTAATGGGCCGCCTGGCCGGCGGCCCCGTGGTGCACAAGGCGTCGTCCGGCGGTGTCCAACGGGATACGCCGGTCGTTTAAGCCATTTTCAACTCGTTTCGAATCAGGCTGTTGAGAAAGGACTCCGGATCCGTCAAGGCCCGCCGGGTCAGAAAAAAGCGGTTGCGGCCGGTTTTTTCGCGGATGAGTTTCAGGCCGTATTCAAAATCGTCCGAGAGTTTCTTGCGCAGCACTTCCAGAGAGAGCGTCTCTTCGGTCACCGCCTCAATGATGTAGTCAATGGCTTCCTCTTCCAGCACAATATTAATGTCGTGGGTCTTGTAAAAGTAGAGTTCGATTTTCTTGATTTCATCGTGGAGGTGTTTCACATGGCGGATGATACTGCCGATGTCCATGATGTACTTGGCGTAAAAGGCGGCCACCGTTTCAATGCGCGAAGGGGACAGCACCAGGTTGTATTTGGTCGCCAGGGTTTTGCGGTTGGCCTCCAGGTAGCGGCGGATTTCGTCTTTTTCGCGTGCCGCCAGACGGTCGAAATCCTGCTGCAGCCTGTCGGTGTCGCCTTCTGTTACGGCCTGTATGACACTGTGAGGCGCTTCGATGACCGCCGGTGTCACCGGGAATTTCGTGAGTTCGAGCGACGGCAGGCACCTTTCGAATTCGAGCAGCGCATTTTCGATGGCGGAAACCAGTCCGCGGGCTCCGGTGTTTTCCGCAAAGGCGTTTTTGGCCAGCAGCTGCAGCACGCGGTCGTCGAACTTGACGTCGATGCCGTAGGCCGCAAAATCCAGCTTCTTGCCGAGAATAATGGGGTTGTTGGGGTTTTTCAGGATCTGGCAGAGGTCGTCTTCGTCCAGCGATTCGAAAACCGCCCGTACCGGCAGGCGACCCACGAATTCGGATTCGAAGCCGAACTGGATCAGGTCCTCTGATCTGACCCGGCTGAGGAAATCGAAATCTTTGCGGTTTTCATACAGTGGAGCGCTGAAGCCGATTCCCTGGCGCGCGATACGTTTGCGGATGATCTCCGCCAGGTCCGAAAAGGCGCCGCTCATGATAAACAGAATGTTCTTGGTGTTGACAGTGCGTTTTTTGCGGTCGCCGGTTTTGCGGAAGCGTTCGATCTCCTGAAACATGGAAATCGGATCGTGGGGCACCTTGAGCTCGACGTCGGTTTCCTCCATGGGTTTGAGCAGTGCCCGCTGGACGCCGGTGCGTGACACATCGGCACCCAGGAAATGCCGGCTGCCGGCGATCTTGTCGATTTCGTCGATGTAGATGATGCCATGCTGCGCCAGTTCGATGTCGTCGTCGGCCTCGCGCACCAGGTCCCGCACCAGGTCTTCCACATCACCGCCGACATAGCCGGTCTCGCTGAACTTGGTGGCATCGCCCTTGACAAAGGGCACGCCGATCTTGTTGGCGATCAGCTTGACCATGTAGGTTTTGCCGACACCGGTGGGTCCGATCATGAGGATGTTGTTCTTGATGCGGCCCACCATGCTGCCCACACGTTCCGGAGAAGTCTGAGAGCGTCTGATGCGGTTGAAATGGGTGCAGATCTTGGTCGCCAGAACCGCTTTGGCCCGGTCCTGCTTGATAACGTACTGGTCCAGGTAGGCGATCAAATCTTCCGGTTTGAGATCGAAGTCGATGATCTTTTTGGGCTTTGGTGCCTGCGCCTCTTCGTTTCGTCCGGCGCTTAAGGGCAGTACCCGGGGGGTGACCATCTTTACGCTGCTGCCGAACTTCTTGGAGAGGAAATTGCTGATTTCCTTTTCAATTTCCTGGGGTGTCGGTGTTTTTTCGTCTTGGTCGTCCATGCTTCAGACTATAATCACTTCTGGTAAAAAATGCAAGCAGGCCGCCGCAGCACGATTTCGGCGCCGGACGATATGCGGCAGCGCCCGGCTGCCGGTCAATCGGGGGTGAAGATGCTGGTGCCGCGGGTGCGCCGGTTTTCAAGGTCCCGATGGGCCCGGGCAGCTTCCGCAAGCGGGTAAGTCTGGCGGATATCGACCTTGACGGCACCGGAAATCACGACCTGGAAAAGATCGTGCGCATGCTCCAGCAGCGCCTGCCGGCTGGCCGTATAGTCCATCAGGCTGGGACGGGTGAGAAACAGGGACCCTTTGGCCGCCAGAACGCCCGGATCCAGCGGGTCGACGGGACCGGACGACTGGCCGAAAGTCACCATCATCCCCAGGGGGCGCAGGCAGTCCAGGGATTTCAAAAAAGTGGCGCGGCCCACCGAATCGTAGACCACATCCACCCCCTTGCCGCCGGTGATTTCCGCCACCCGTGCAGCAAAATCCGCGCGTCGGTATTCGATGGGGTAGTCACAGCCATGGGCGTGTGCCAGTGCGGCCTTTTCCGCCGACCCCACGGTGCCGATCACCGTGGCGCCGAGATGTTTGGCCCACTGGCAGACGATCAGCCCGACGCCGCCGGCGGCGGCCTGGATCAAAATGGTATCCCCGGCCTTGACCGCATAGCAGCCGTGCAGCAGGTAACGGGCGGTCATGCCCTGCAGCATCATGGCCGCCGCCTGGCGGGTCGGGATTTCCGGCGGCAGTTTGACCAGGCGCTCTGCCGGCATCAGGCGCACCTGGCTGTATGCGCCGGGCGGCAGCCCGGCGTAGGCTACACGGTCTCCCACGGCGATATCGGTGACCTCGGGGCCGACGGCTTCCACGATGCCGGCCCCCTCTAGGCCCGGGATGGCCGGCAGCGCCGGCAGCGGGTAGAGGCCGCTGCGGTGGTAGACGTCGATGAAGTTCAAGCCGATGGCCGCGTGGCGCAACCGGACCTGCCCGGGGCCGGGATCGCCGATTTCAACGCTTTCCCAGCGCAGCACGGCGGGGCCGCCGGTGGCGTGTATCTGAATGGCTTTTACTTTCATGGGACCTCCTTTTCAAGCCAGCGCCGCTGTTTCAGACCTTGGGTTGGTCGGTTAAAACCTGAATTTTGCAAGCGTCGCGTTTGCCGCCTATACAAGGTGCAGGGCATGCAGCTGTAGTATACAGACGCAAATGCCCTGCGACACAGTAGAGGCGGTAAAATCGGCGCTCCCGCAGGGCAGACAATTTTGAAGTCAAAAGGGAAGGTTTCCGAACATACCAATGACGCTAAAAATTATCGCGCTGCATCCATAGACAACCATGAGATA
>JALSRD010000067.1 GCA_026984935.1 Desulfobacterales bacterium | reverse complement strand
AAAATGGAAGGTTTCCGAACATACCAATGACGCTAAAAAATATCGCGCTGCATCCATAGACAACCATGAGATAACATTACAATTTTATAAGTTTTCAAAATTGTCTGTGCAAGATTCAGGTCTGAAAACGTGGGTGACGTTTTTCTTCTGCAGCGCATCCGATCGCAGGACCACTTGGCTGCAGCCATCAAAGGATCGCCTCTGATCAAACGCTGCACGGCGTCCGCGAGTTCCGTGGCGCATCATGGACGGCGGACTTTGGCCGCGCCTGCTTCAGGTCGACAGGGTACGGATCAGCACGCCCAGGTGAAACCGGGCATGGCTGATAGGCGCCGCCAGGTTGGCGCGGTGATTGGCGAAAATGCTGCTGGGGCTGCTGTCTAAAATCAGCCAGGGGTGAATTTCGGTGGCGGCATGACACCAGTGGATGGCGTGCTCCAACTCCTGCATACCGCGGCGCGACTCCACGGTGACTTTGAAATCCTCGGCAACCGCTTCCAGTATCGTATGCATGGCACTGGCAACACCCTGGGCATAATAAAAGTAGTCGTCGGCCTTGAAAAAGCTGATCGGGCTGCCGTCTTCCTCTTTGGACTTGACCAGGTTTTCTTCACAGCTTCCCAGCAGGTCTTTAAAAGCCACCAGCAGCGGTATCAGGTTGTCCTGGCGGGTGTAAAAGGTTGCTTCGCCGCGCTGCAGCCGCTCCTTGTATTTCTCCAGTTCCTTGATGCCGGCACGGTACTTGTATTCGGGTGACGGCAGCCAGTAGCGGTTCGATTTGACCATGAACCAATTCATGGCGTTCTGAACATTGGCGTCAAAGGCTTCGATGGTGCCCGTGCGTGAAATCCTCTCGGCCAGGGCCACAGCAGTGCGCCGCGTCACCTCCAGCACACCCAGCTGGAACTGGTTCACGTTGTCGGTAAAATCCAGGATATCGTTGGGCCGCCACCCCCAAAACCGATCTTCTAGCTCATGCTTGAGCGGTTTGACGGCGGCTTCCACGAAGGCCACGCCTTTAGCCTTGGCCGCTTCGGCGGCGGGTTCATGAACCCGCCGCTCGGCTTCTTCACCCTTGGCTGCTTTGGCGGCATGGGCCTGTTCGCCTGCAGTGGCCTCAGTTTCGCCTTCCTCTGCGGCTTTCCGTACGGACGCTTGCTTGGCAGTTCCGGCTTTTCTGGCATGCTCATCGGCGACGGTTTCGTGCTTTTCGGCGCTCTGTGCAGTTTCGCCGGCCGGGGCGGCCGCCGCGGGTGATTTTGCGTGCGCCGCCTGAACCTCGCCGTCGGACGCACGGTTCCGCTTTTCTGCATGCTGGCTGCCGGCTGCAGCCGTAGCTTCACTTGCCGCACGCGCTTTCAGCGCTTCGGAGGAGACCAGCCCCACCAGGCGCCCGGCCATATCGACCACCGGCATCACCGGGGCGTTGGACTGCTGCATCCGTGTGGCAACCTCGGCGGCTGCGGTATTGATCTCCAGCGCCTTGACATTTGGCACCATGATCTCTTTGAGGGGCGTATCTTCAGGCGCTATCAGCACTTTTCCCGGCGCGCATTCACCCACCAGGCGTCCCAAAGAGTCGATCACATAGACCGGCTCCGGATGTTCGGCGTCGATCTCTTTTTCCTTCAGGCGCTCGACGGCCTGGCCGGCAGTCAGTGTCTCTGCCAGCGCGATAAATTTCTTGTCCATCAGGTCCGCCGCTGTTTTGCCGGCGGCGGCATGGGTGTTCGCTTGGGCGCTCGAAGATTCGACAGACCGTGCCTGGGGCGCACGCTCCCGCTCATTGCGAATCGGCTGGTCTTGGATTGCCACGACATTTTCACTGGCAGCAGGCTTTCCGAACAGCCCGAGCATTCTGGCGCCCACCGCCAGAAAGCCAACGGCAAGCAACAGAATGACACCATTGCGAATGGAAAAAAAGGATCTGGGTTTCGATTTCTTCGACGAACGGTCTTCGTGTGAATCTGGTTTGGCCATGCCCTCTCTCCCGCCTGTCCTCGCGTGCTGTCTTGTCAGCAGCGCCCGTCAGCCGCTTCTCAGTTTGCGCACATCGCCAACCCGAATGGTCACATGGCTGGCATCGAAATACTCCAGTAACGGTATCAAATATTTACGCGAAACGCCAGTCATATCCTTAAACTGCGGCGTCGTCATCTGGCCGTGGTCGCTCAGAAATTCGGTAATGCGCTCCCGCAGGCGCTGAATCGCCCGGCGGTGGAAATAGAGGTCCGGCTTGGCCTTGACCAGCACGCCCTCATCCAGCAGCAGCACCAAGACCGCTTCGGCCTGACCGGCATCAATCCCCAGGCTTTTGACGATTTCTTTGAAATACGGGGGAGTCAGTTCGCTTTTGCGATATATATCCAAGATTTTCCGTCGTGCGTCGGCCTGGTCGCTGCCCAGTGAGACCCGGTGTGTGGCCAGGGCCACGGTATTGTCTTCCTGCCGGATCCGCTGCTGCTTGATCAGCTGATTGAAAACGAGGGTAAACAACTTCCCCTGCACATTCGCTGGAAACCGCGATTTCAACTCTTCTTTGGATATTCCGGCCTTCAGCGGATGGGCGCGGTGAAAGGTCTCCAGATGTTCGAGCATGCGGCGCGCGGCCTCCTCCACGGCATACTGGTGAACATAGCGGCGGCTGTCACGGTCGACTTGCACCAGACAACGCTTGGACAAAAGTTCACTGACATGCTGCTGAAGCTGCTTTTCGGACAAATTGGTCATCAGCCTCAGCTGGCTGAAAGAAAGCCCCCGGTAGCTTGAATTTTCCACATGCTGGTCGATGATTTCAGCGGGCGGGCGGTCCTTCAGGCGCTTTAATGATCGGATCACCTCGGCATTCAAGCGCTTATGCTTTTCGGGAATCGGATTGAGCACGCGTCCGCCGCCGATGGTGCGTACCGGCGAGTAGCTGCGAATGACGTAGCGATCATCCCGGATGAGCGCCACCGGGGTGTCCAGGCGCACCTGGGCGACCGTGGATTCACCGGGATTGACTTCATCGCCTTCGAGCAGGATGAGATTGCCGAAAATCTCACTGGTCCCGGTATGAAACCTCACCCTGGTACGGTTCTTCATCGGTTTCCGGTTTGCCCGCAGGTAGTTCAGCGTCACATCCAGCATGTAGCTGACGGACAGCGCGTCCGGCACAGAGACCACCTCGCCGCGCTTGACACCGGATTTTTCAAGCCCCTGGAAGTTGATCGCCGTACGCATGCCGGCCACGGCTTCCTCGACGCTGCGGTTGTGCACCTGGATGCCGCGCACCTTGGAAGTTATCCCGGACGGATAGACCATTACGGAGTCGGCATTACGGATACGGCCTGAAATCAGCGTGCCGGTGATGACCGTACCAAACCCCTTCATAGTGAACACGCGGTCCACCGGCAACCTGAAAATGCCGCTGGCGTGCCGCTCGGGGACCTCACGGCTCAGGCGGTCGAGGGTGTCGACAAAGGCGTCGATTCCCTGGCCGGTCACCGAGGAAACGGGAATGATGGGCCGCTCTTCCAGGAACGTGCCGCGTGTAAAATCACGGATGTCCTCGGTGACGAGTTCGAGCCACTCGTCATCCACCAGATCGATTTTGGTGAGCACCACCAGGCCGTACCGGATACCCAGCAGGCTGCAGATCTCCATATGCTCGCGGGTCTGGGGCATGACCCCTTCATCGGCGGCGATGATCAGGGCCACGATATCGATGCCGGTGGCACCGGCCACCATGTTTTTGACGAATTTTTCATGGCCGGGGACATCCACGATGCCCAGATGCTGCCCACCGGGAAGATCGAACCCCGCAAACCCCAGTTCGATGGTAATGCCGCGCAGCTTCTCTTCCTTGAGCCGGTCGGTGTCTACACCGGTAAGTGCACGGATTAATGACGTTTTACCATGATCGATATGGCCGGCGGTACCCAGGATAATCTGTTTCACCGCTGCATGACTCCTTAACCCTTGCCGGACCGGTTGCGGCCGGCTTCCAGCAGGTAGGCCAACCCTACCAGAAAAGCCCCCAGTCCGGCTACGTAAAGTGCGCCGGCTGCGGGGTAGAAAAAACGCATCAGCACAACGGCAAAAAAGGCCCCCAGAAAAATTCGCAGCAAGAAGATATAAAAACGGTTCATCGGCCCTCTGGCGGTTTTACCAATTGAAAAACGCGGGTCACCATGCCAATGCGGCCGAAATCATAACGGAGAAGCGCGATGGGGTCAATAACGAGTTTAAGTGCAAAGGAGCATCAGGGCCGCGGTCATTGCCGGAAAACACGACCGGCCGCAGGCCCGCGGCCCGAAAGCTGGATGACCGGTGACCATCATTTTTCCTGTGGCCAGCGGCGACTGCCCGAAAACGACGCTTTCAGCCGGCCGCATCCTTTGCCGAATGCAGGTCGGCAGGCATATCCTGATTCGTCTGTAATGGCATCAAAAGGCTATTGAATTCCGGCACGCATTCTGTTAGAGACAGAGGACAATTATGGTGGGTGTAGCTCAGTTGGTAGAGCACCTGGTTGTGGCCCAGGTGGCCGAGGGTTCAAGTCCCTTCACTCACCCCATTTTTATGTACCGGGCGTTACCCTTTGACCGGAAGATCACTTTTCAGGCAGGAATTTTATAGAAGCAGGCACCGCTCGGTATGATTTGCGCCCGTAGCTCAGCTGGATAGAGCGCCGGACTTCGAATCCGTAGGCCGGGGGTTCGAATCCCTCCGGGCGTACCAGCCATTTCATGTCGGGGAACTGCGGCGTGTTCCGGTTTCCCTTTTTTGGCCTTCCGTTCACCGCCGATCCCGAGATCGGCGTGCCCCCGGCATCCGGATCGAAAGCCGACGCCCGGAAGGCCGCCGGCGGGATACGGGACGACGCTATTCGAGCCGGATGCCCAGTTCCTGCAGTTCGGCGACGACTTGCTCCACCAGGTGCCGGAAGTTGCGTGCCGCAGCGACTGACAGGTCGAGCCCGGGGGTCACGCGCGCCGGCTCCATGCCCAGCAGGGTAATGGCGGGTAGGCGCCCATAGGAAAGGGTTGCAAAGGCCAACACATCGCTCAGCCCGATATGGTGCGGTGACATGCGCTTTTTCAGGTACGCCGACGGGTCTTTGATTTTGACCACACTTCCCGGTGCACCCCCGCTGCGCACGGCATCGACGAGAATCACGTGGCGGCGTTTTTCAAAATAGGGGATGAGGTCCATGCCCATGGTCCCGCCGTCGACAACCTCGACGGCGGCCGGTATGCGGAAGCGCTGCTGCAGCGCTTCCACGACCTTTACCCCCACACCCTCATCGGACAGCAGCACGTTGCCCAGTCCCAGCACCAGAACACCTGGCGGATCACCGGCCCGGTCATCTACACTCAGACCCACCGCCGGACCGTCCGGCATACCGGTATGGCCGCCGAGGTTCAAAACACCCGCACCCTGACGATCTCGTTGTGCTGCATGTCCACCATGTGAACCGCACAGGCGATACAGGGATCAAACGAGTGCACGGTGCGGACGACCTCCAGCGGTTTTTGCGGATCCGCCACCGGGTTGCCGATCAGGGAGGCTTCATAGGGCCCCCGCTGATCCTGGCTGCTGCGCGGACCGGCGTTCCAGGTGGAAGGCACCACGCACTGGTAGTTCTTGATCTTGCCGTCCCGGATCACCACCCAGTGCGACAATGTCCCGCGCGGCGCTTCGTGGAATCCGAATCCCTGCTGTTCGCCCTTGGGGAAAACCGGCGCATTGAACGTCTTGTAGTCGCCTCTGCCGATGTTGTCCACCAGCAGCTGCCAGTGTTTGACGATCGTATCATGCAATACCGCGCAACGCACCGCCCGGGCGGCATGCCGGCCGATGGTGGACTGCAGCCCAGCCAGCGAAACGCGCGTCGTGGAACCCGTCAGCGCCAGCACGCTGTTGATGGTTTTAAGCATTCGGCCGGCGTGTCTGCGCGTAGGCTCATGGCCCGCGGCATACATGGCCAGCACGTTTGCCAGCGGCCCCACCTGGGCAGGTTTGCCTTTAAAGTTCGGCGACTTGATCCAGGAATATTTCCCGTTGTCCTGGAAATCGGTATACTCGGGAACGGTTTCTTCATCCCAGGGATGGCGGTCCCAGTCCCCCTTGTACCAGGCGTGCTTGATGCTCTCCTTGACGTTCTTGCCGAACAAATCATCGTCGAAAGAACGAATGGGTTCGAATTCGGCCGGATCCCCGCCGGGCATATAGCCTCCGGGGTGTTCGAAACGCGTGCCGGCCGTATCCAGCGGCATGTCCGGTACGCTCAGGTAATCGGTAACACCGGCCCCGTAAGTGGTCCAGTCGGCATACATGGCTCCCACGGCGGCCACGTCCACCATGTAGACGTTTTTGATGAAATCACCGACTTCATCGATGAACTTCTTGACGTAAACCAGGCGCTCCACGGTCAGGGTGGACTGGCTCTGCGGATTGATGGGGTTGGCCACGCCGCCCACCGCCAGGTTCTGAATATGCGGCGTCTTGCTGCCCAAAATCGCCACGGCCTTGTTGATTTTTCGCTGGTATTCCAGGGCCTGCAGGTAGTGATGGGTGGCCAGCAGGTTAACCTCAGGCGGCAGTTTCATGGCCGGGTGGCCCCAGTAGCCGCTGGCGAAAATACCCAGCTGGCCGGAGGAGACCAGGGTCTTGAGTTTTTCCTGCGTGGTTTTCAGCTCCTGGTAGCCGTTGTGTGGCCAGGGCGACAGCTTTTGGGCCAGCTTGGCGGTTTTTTGCGGGTCGGCTTTGAGGGCGGAGACCACATCCACCCAGTCCAGGGCCGAGAGATGGTAAAAGTGCACGATGTGATCGTGGATGCCGTGGGCACCGATGATCAGGTTACGGATGTACTGGGCATTCAAAGGCACTTCCAGCTTCAGTGCATTTTCGACGGCGCGCACCGAAGCCATGGCATGCACGGTGGTGCAGACGCCGCAGATGCGCTGGGTGAAAATCCAGGCTTCGCGTGGGTCGCGCCCGGCCAGGATCTGCTCGATGCCGCGCCACATCTGGGCGGAAGACCAGGCGTTGACAACCTTGCCTCTGTCGATTTCGCAGTCAATTCTGAGATGCCCTTCTATCCTCGTGATGGGATCAACGACGATTCTCTTTGCCATCTTGCGTCTCCTTAATAGAATACCTGCTCAAATGCCCTTTAGGCCTCCCGATACACCGGCAGCCGCTTGACAAACCACAGGTAGGCCATCAGCTCTACGGAAATAAGTCCCAGGGTAATCACGATTTCCGGCACCGCCGGGAAGTAATGCCAGCCGTTGCCCGGATTAAAACCGATCAGGTAGCAGTCAAAGCGGTACACACCGCCGGCCAGCAGCAGTGACGCCGCCGCCAGAAACAGCACGCGCGGCCTGCCGCGGCCGGATTTTCCCGCCAGCATCACCAGGGGGAGTAGGAAAAGCGCATTTTCGATCCAGAACATATTGGCCGCCAAGTCGCCTTTGAACGCCAGACCCAGTTGCCCCCGCAGGATCACATCGGCAAACCGGACCACCAGATAGCCGGCCACCAGCCATACGACGCCGCCGGACAATTTGCCAAGGATGCGGTTTTCGCCGGGCAGCCCGTAACGGTTGGCCAACAGGGTGGATTCGAAAACCACGGCCGCGTATCCCATGATGACGGCCGTCATCAGAAACAGCAGCGGCAGCCAGGCCGTTTGCCACAGGGGCGACAGCTTCTGGCCGGCGGCGATCATCATGGTGCCCAGCGAAGACTGGTGCATGGTGGGCAAAAGGATGCCCAGGGCGATGAAGACGAACATCGCCCTGTCGAGTCGGGTCCGCCACCGCGATGCATGCCAATGGGCCAAAAAAGTGGGGGCAAATTCGATCCACAGCACCAGGCTGTACAGCGCAATGCACAGCGCCACTTCCAGCAGCACCGAATCGGGATTGGCATACCACGGCAGAAACAGGTTGTAGATATGCCAGTAGCGGCCGATATCGAAAAACACCGCCACGCCTGCCAGGGTGTAGCCGAACATGCTGGTCATGACCGCCGGCCGCACCAGCGGGTGGTAGCGGCCCTTGTTGAAAACATAGACCAACAGCGCCATGGAATAGCCGCCGCAGCCGATGGCCGTGCCCGTGACCACATCGTAGGCGATCCAGAGGCCCCAGGGATAGCCGTCATTTAAATTGGTGACGGCCCCCAGGCCGAACATGAACCGTTTGGCCAGAAAGTACAGCGCCACCAGCACGATCACCAGCGCCGCCAGAAAGGTTCGCGAAACGACCCTGCCGCCCAGCGGTCTTGCTGCTCTCATATGTCCCTCCTTGCATGCAGGCCGGATGAATCTGCGTACACCACCGGCAGATCCTATTCCTTGTCTTTTGTGCGCCGAGCGACCAGTACCATCAGGCCGCCGAAAACCACGATGGGCGCCACCAGCCCTCTGTAGAGCGTGTGCTGAATGCTTCGAGCCAGGGCCGTGTAGGGGCGCTCGGGGAGATCCGGCAGCCCCAGTTTGTCGAAACTCACCCCGGCCAGATAGAGTACCTGGGTGCCGCCGTTTTCATGTTCACCGTAGATGTGCGGAATGTATTTCCCGGCGCGGTGCGTGCGGGTTTTGCCCGAAGCCAGCGAAGACAGCGGGAAGTCGTAGGTTTTCCCGGCTGTCATCTGCTGGCGCCGCCGGGCCTCTGCGAGCAGTCCCGCCACCGGACCGAAGAGTGAAGCGCCCGTGGGGCACTGATGGCAGCAGGCCGGGATGCGGCCTTTGGCCAGCAGGTGGGCGCACAGCTGGCACTTGACGATCTGGGGAAAGGGCCGGTCCCACTGAAACTTGGGAATTTCGAAGGGGCAGGCCACCTCGCAATAGCGGCAGCCGATGCAGGCGTCCTTGTTGTAGGTGACCATGCCATTTTGCGGATCCTTGGTCAGCGCCGACGCCGGGCAGGCCGTGGTGCAGGGCGGGTCCACGCAGTGCATGCACTGGCGTTTGACAAAGGCGTATCCGTCCTGCGCATGATCCTTGTGGTGCCGGTTGCCGCTTTCGTATTCCTTGATGATGCTCAGCGTACGCGCGGACAGGTCGACGGGATTGTCCCAGCGCCGCTGGTTCCCGGAGAATTCGGGCGGCATATTGTTGGCTTCCTTGCAGGCCACCGTGCACACCTGGCAGCCGATGCACAGGGTGGAGTCGTACAGAATCCCCACCGCCCCCGGCAGCCGTCTGACCGCATCAGAGGCCATGGTGATGGACGGTGCGGCCGCCAGAGCGGCGCCACCGGCGACCGTCTTGAGAAAATCACGTCTCTTGATCTGCATGATTTACTCCTCTTTTTCGTCGGCGCTCTCGGCCTTGCCCAGCTGCTTGGTGACCATGACACCGGCGCCGATGGCCGCTCCGGCCAGACCCCCCAGCAGGGCGGCCGAACCCTTGGACATCCCCCGGCCTTTTTCGACAGTGATGGGCGCGTGCGCAGCCGCCGGCGTAACGATTTCCACATCGGCTTCGGTGAATTGGGGAATCGTGAATCCCACTCCCTCTTCGGTGCAGCCGAAACAGGGGTGCCCGGTGCCCACCGGCCAGGCGCCGGAACCCACGTCGTTGAACAAAATGACCGGACAGTTGGCATAGGTCATGGGGCCTTTGCATCCCAGCTTGTAAAGGCAGTAGCCCTTACGGTGCCCCTCGTCGCCGAACTGTTCGGCAAAGCGGCCGGCGTCGAAATGCGGCCGGCGCATGCAGTTTTCATGGATCAGGCGGCCGTAGGCGAACTTGGGCCGGCCCAGGTCGTCCAAGTCCGGCAGTTTCTTGAAGGTCAGAAAGTAGAGCACCGTCGAAAGAAAGTTGTAGGGATTGGGCGGGCAGCCCGGAATGGTAACCACCGTTTTGCCCTTGAGCACTTCGGGGATGCCGGTGGCGCCGGTGGGATTGGGGGCCGAGGACTGCACCCCGCCCCAGGAGGCACATGAGCCGATGGCGATTATGGCCGCCGCCTTAGCGGCCGTTTCCGTAACGATGTCCACAAAGGGTTTGCCGGCGATTTTACAATAAATACCGCCGTCTTTTACAGGCGCCGAACCTTCGACCACCAGGATGAATCTGCCGGCGCTTTTTTTGACGGCCTGGTCAAAGGCCGCCTCGGCCTGCCGGCCGGCGCCGGCCTCCAGGGTTTCGTGGTAATCCAGCGAGATCAGATCCAGGATCAGGCGCTCCAGGGTGGGATGGGAGGTGCGCAGCAGGGACTCCGAGCACCCGGTGCACTCCTGGCCGTGTATCCAGATCACCGGCGGCCGCTGGGGGGCCGTGGCGGCGGCGGCGATTCTGGGCCCCATGCCCACGGGCAGGCCCATACCCACCGCCATGACGCCGCAGAATTTGATGAAATCCCGCCGTGACACCCCCGTCAGTTTTTGTCTGTCAGGCATGCAATTCTTTTGAACGTCCATGTCCCCCCCCCTTGGCTGTTGGGCCCTTACCGGGCAGCACATATCGAATTTCCTCCTGCAGGGTAATAATCACAGGAGAAATGTATGTTCTCAAAAACCTCCGGCAGCAATTGCCAAGGAGCGCCAAGCGTGTTTCGGTGAAGCGATATCGTGCATCCGGCGAGAAAAGCCATGCGGTCGGCCGGCGTTAAGAATTTCAAGCTGTTTGAGGAGCGCAGCGACAACGTTTTTGAAATTCAGCCGGACGAACGCATGGCGCCCCGGATGGACGGAGGAGCGCAGGCGAAACGCGACTGGCGCGGTGTTACCGGAACTTTTTGAAAACTTACGGAGAAATCTATTAACGTGCTGTTATTTATAGAAAATCAAAGATCAATCTGTTTGGTTCGGTCCAACCTTAGCGCAACGCCTCCCGCCTGTCAAGATGGGCTCAAACCGATGCGCGCGGCCAGGTTTGAAGCACTTTGCCGCTTGCGTCCGTGATGGTGACGGAAATGCCGTGGTCGCCGTCCAGGCGATGGGTGGCGCACGAAATTCATGGGTCGTAGGCGCGCACCGCCATTTCGATGCGGTTTAAAATGCCTTCGTCCACCTGGCCGGCATGGATCAGCATCCTGGCCGCCTGATTGACACTCATATTCATGGGACCGATATTGTGGGTGGTTCCCACGATCATGTTGGCGCGTGTGATCAGTCCGTTGTCGTCGGTGGAGTAATCGTGGATCAGGGTCCCGCGCGGCGCTTCCACCGAGCCGACCCCCGTGCCGGCCTGTGGTTCGGCCGGTGTGCGGATGTTGGTATCGGTGATTTCGGGATCCTGCAGAAGTTCGATGGCGTGCTCACAGGCATAAACTTCCTCGATCAACCGCGCCCAGTGGTAGAGCAGGGTCGCCTGGGCCGGACGGCCGAAGTGCTCACGGAACTCTTCCAGTTCAGCCTGGGCCCTGGGGGTTGCCATTTTATCGGCCACGTTGAGGCGCGCCAGGGTGTTTGCGCGGTAAATTCCCTTGGGGTCTTCCAGGTCCAGCGAAAAGCCCTCGTCCCAGAAACGCGCATAGGGCATTTTGCTGTAAGAGTACGATTCCACATGCTCACCGATGTAGTCGGCGTAATGCTGCACATCGAAATCCGTATAGCTGCCGTCGGGCTTCATGACGCGAATCCGGCCGTCGTAGAGGTTCAGCGCCCCCGCATCGTCCACCGTACCGATAAAACCCGTGTTGATGACCCCCAGGGTCTGAATCGTGTCCAGGTAAGGGGGAAACACCTTCTCCTTGGCAAAATCCATAGTAAACAGCGCAAAATCGAGCAGCTCATGCATGGTGGCCAGGATCTCCCGGCGCTCTTCCTCCAGCATGGGCTTGGAGAACCCGCCGGTTACGCCGGCGATGGGGTGAATGGCCTTGCCGGCAAATTTTTCAAGGACCATCTTGGCCTTGTAGCGCATCTGCACGACCTTTTGGGCCAGTTCGGGATTGGCCTTGGCAATGCCGATCACATTACGCACGGCATAATCGGCGTCCGGGCCGATGACGAAGTCGGCCGCCGCCAGGAAAAAGAAGTGCAGCAGCTTGTCTTCGGCATGCGCAATGGTTTGCATCAGCTCGCGCAGTTTGCGGCCGGCCGGCGGAGGTGTCACCCCGAAACAACGGTCCACCGCCTTGTTGGAGGCCATGTGGTGCATCCAGGGGCAGATGCCGCAGATCCGGCTGACGATGCGCGGAACCTCCTCGGCGGGCTTGCCCTCGATGAACTTTTCGAATCCGCGCAGGGACATGATGTTCATCCTGGCATTTTCGACGTTGCCGCTGTCATCCAGCTGGATGCCGATGGAAGCATGCCCTTCGATACGCGTAATCGGCTGTATTTTGATAACCTGTGCCATCAGTTATACCTCCTTCTGCTTCGGTATCGGTTTCAGCAGTTGATGCGCGCCGGAAAAACGCAGCAGTGAAGTGAATTCCGGCAGGGATTTGATATCGATGCCGTTGGAGGCCAGGGCGTTCAGCATGTCCAGCTGCTGGTTGCCGTCCGGTTTGACCGGTCCATAGCAGCCCCGGCATGGCACCCGGGCCGAAATACAGCGTGGCGGGCGTTCATCTCCGCCGCAGCCGGCCCGGGTGACCGGTCCCATGCACAGGATTCCCTGTTCCAGAAAGCAGCGCATCTTGTCCAGCGGCTCGGCCGCCGACTGGTAGTGGGGCGCTTGCAGAAAACGGCGCAGCTGCTTCAGGTTCCCCTTGCCCTCGCGGGCCGTGGGGCAGGTATCGCAGTTGCTCTTGCCCGGAAGTTCCGGAAGTTCTCCTTCTACCAACGCCACCAGGGCCGCAAAAATATGGTCCGGGTGCGGCGGGCAGCCCGGCATGTAAAGATCCACCTCGATCTTTTCATCCAGGGCATAACAGGCATCCAGGAACACAGGGATGCTTTCGGCGGGACTAAAATCGTTGGCATCGGTGGTTTCGGTTGCAAAACAGCGCTCCAGGGTCTGCCGGTTGGAATACGAGTTGGTCAAGGCGGGGATCCCGCCGTGGGTGGCGCAGGTTCCCAGCGCCACGATGAATTGACACTTTTTGCGCATTTCGCGGGCCACCTCCAGGTGTTCTTCGTTGCGGATGCCGCCGCTGATCAGCCCGACATCCGCTTGCGGGATCTCGAGATGGGTGCCGTCGCCTTGCTGACCGAAATACTTGTGGTCCATCAGCGCCGGAATGTGGACGAAATCGGCAACTTTCAACACCTCCAGCAGGCGTTCGCCCATGTCAAGAATTGAAATTTCGCAGCCGGAACAGGAGTTCAACCATTCGCTCGCAACTTTAACCGCCATGACATCTCCTTACTTGACGCAATTTTCGTCTGTGGGCATACGCCTGTCCAGACGGGTATCACTGCTTGACGACCACTGGGCGGCCCAGCTCGCGGCGACAGGCCCGGGCAGCCTTTCTTTTCCTGGCCGCGGCCTGCAGCACCTGATTCAAGGCTGCACTGGCATAATCCGGATCGTCCTTGGGGTTGTATTGTTCCAGGGCATCTTGACGGGCATCGGCAAACGCCGCCCGGCCCTGGGGTGTACGCGTGATCACGGTGGTCCAGCCTTCCTCGGCACCGATGCCGCCGAACGAAATGTCCGCATACTGGGAACTGTAATCCGGACAGTAGCGGCAGGCATGGCGCTTCATGTCGGCGAGTGCATCGATGTCGATGGTACGCACTTCTCCGCTTTTCAGATGCGCCATGAACTGGTCTTTGACGTTGATCTTGCGCACATCTTCCCAGGCAAAACCGCCGATTTTGGCGATTTTTTTGCGCTGGGCTTCGCCAAACAGGAAGTTGCCGGAACAAAAGAGCCCCAGACAGATACGAATGGCGTCTGCAGGCACAATGCCGATGGTTTCCATTCGGCGAAAGGCCTGGATCTGGCAGGGCGTGCCCACCAGTGCCACGCGGCGCAGGCCCTTTTTGATCAGGGGGCTGAACTGTTCGATGGAAGTGTGAATCATGTACTCATCGCCCAGACTTTTCATGCCGTGCGAAGTGTCAAAGAAAAATCCGGCGGCCTGCAGGATTTCTTCGCGGCTAGTGGCCAGCACCGATTCACGCTGAAAGGGCCCCACCTGCTTGCTGACGATGGCACCGTCAATGCGGCCGGTATCGAACAGGTGCGCCAGCAGGGCGGTGACGACACCGCCGTCGGTGCCGCGCTGGCGGATGGCCGGATCGGCTGCACGGGCCACCGTGGTTTCCATGACCCGGCCGATGGGCTCGCTCCATCCGATGCGCTGGCGGGTTTCCTCCTCCAGTTCTTCAATTTCAGGACAGATCATGTAGCACAAACCGCATTCGATGCACTTGTCGATGTCCCGATAGCGGGGTTTGCCATCTTCATCCATCTCCAGCGCACCGTAATTAACCGCCGTGCAGAAGGTCACGCATCCGCCGCAGCGATGGCAGAGTCCGGGTTTCTGGACTCTTTGAATCAAGTCGAAAAAGGTTTTCATGGTCCCTCCAGTCTGCGGATACAAGGCGAAAGTGCCGGGGCAGCTTTAAATCCGGATCTGTCCTCACAGGGCCGATTCCGGGTGAAAGGGGGCCACATTCTGCAGATCATCTCCCAGATAGGTGCGTTCGTTGGGCCCCAACACCCCCAGCGACAGGCAGATCAGCGTCCACAGGTGCACCGTCTGCCAGGCATGCTTGCGGATGTCACTGAGATCATGAATCTGTGCATGACAGTTGTGGCAGGGCGTGATGCAATAATCCGCACCCGTGGCCAGAATCTGTTCGGCTTTCATCTTCCCGTAGGCCCGCCGGGCATCGGTGTAGCCGGACTGCAGGAAGCCGCCGCCGCCGCCACAGCAGTAGTTGTTGGAGCGGTTGGGATGCATGTCGATGAAATTCTCTTCTCCAACCACGGCTTGGGTAACAAAACGCAGGTCTTCGGCCACGGGATCGCCGAAGCTCTTGCGCACCAACTGACAGGGGTCCTGTATGGTAAACTTGATTTTCAGGTCATGGTTCCAGTCGGCACTGACCTTGAGCTTTCCCTCCCGAATCCACTGGGCGTAGTATTGGATGATGCTTCGGATTTCAAAATTGTAGGGGATGTTAAACTTTTTCAGTCCGGCCCGGACCGCGAAAAGTTCGTGCCCTCATTCGGTGTTGAGCCAGACCTTGCAGCCCAGGTCCTCCACGGCTTTTTTCTTGATTTCGACAATGTGTTTCCAGTTTTCATCGTCGGCCATGAACATGCAGTAATTTTCCGCCGCCCACCCCTTGGTGGCATAGGTCCAGTCGGCGCCGGCCAGGTGCAGGATTTTCCACAGCGGGACCATCTCGTCCGGTTCGGTCACCGGTTCGCGTGAATTCTGGTTTAAGAAAAAATACGCGCCGCTCTTGTTGATGGGCGCCTGCATGTGGGCAAATTCCGGCTGGGTTTCGCGGTATTCGTCCAGCACATCTTCCACGACGAACTGAAAATCCTCCTCGCTGGTGCCCATGGCGCTGCACGTGTCACTGCGCAGGGCCATGTCGCAGGAGCCCAAAATTCCCTTGGGGCGCTTTTCGCGCGGCCAGGACTGACGGGCGTAATAAACCAGCTGGGGGATATCGATTTTCATGGGGCACACATAGATGCAGCGCTGGCACATGCTACACATCCAGACCCACGGGGTCGTGGTCACCTGGTCATCCAAGCCCAGCGCCGCCATGCGCAAAAATTTGCGCGGGTCCATGTCCTTGAGACCGGTGGCGGGACACCCGGAGGCGCACGCGCCACAGGTCAGGCAGGCGTTCAGGTTGCCGCCCGCGGGCAATAGCGCCATCACGTGATCTCTGAATGTGCTGCGGTGTTCCCTTCCCAGCAAAACGGCTGTCTGTTTCATGCGTGATTCTCCGTTTGACCCGTACATCGCTGCAGTCATCGGCTCAGGGCGCGCTGGCTGCATATCAGATTCGGGCCCAGCATTTTGATTTTCTCGGTAAAGCGGGTAACGACTTCGGCAAAGCGCGGCGCCTCGGCAGAAGACACCCATTCGATGGCAAAACGCCGTGCATCGATTCCCAGACCGTCCAGCACGATTTTGATCGCTTCACCGCGGGCCAAAGCTTTGGTATTACCTTCCAGGTAATGGCATTCGCCCGGATGTCACCCCATCACCAGGGCGCCGTCGGCACCCTTTTGCAGTGCGTGCACCACGATATCCGGGTGCACCATGCCGGAGCACATCACCCGCACGGCCCGCATGTTGGGCGGATACTGCAGGCGCGACACGCCGGCCAGGTCACCGCCGGCATAAGCGCACCAGTTGCACAGAAAACCGATAATGACGGGTTCGAAATCTTCAGGCATCACTTTTCTCCTTTGCCGCATCGACGTGACGGGTTCAAAAGCGTGCTTCGCCGGTCAGGCGGTTGCTTCCGCAAGCAGGGCCTCGACCTGGGCCTTTAACTGGGGCAGGGTGAATCCATGTACATAGACCCCCTCCTTGGGGCAGGTCGCCGCGCACAGCCCGCAGCCTTTGCACAATGCCGGATCGGTCACGATATGGCTGCGGCCGTCGATCTTCTCTTGCTCAAGCTTGATGGCCCGGTAGGGACAGACGTCCACGCACAGGGCGCAGCCGTCGCAATTTTCCGTGACATAAGATTTGATGGCATCGAGCTGCATTTCTTCTTTGGCCAGAATCAAGCCTGCCCGCGAAGCGGCGGCCCGTGCCTGGGCAATGGATTCATCCATGGGTTTGGGATAGTGGCACAGGCCGGCCACGAACAGCCCGTCCACCGACATGTCCACGGGCCGCAGCTTGGGATGCGCTTCGTTTAAAAACCCGTCCGCATTGACCCCGCATTTGAACAGCTCAACCAGCGCCTGGTGATCGTGGGGCACCACGGCGGCGGCCAGCACCAGATAGTCGGCATACAGCTTCAGCGGCAGCTGGGCAACCGGGTCAAACACCTCGACAAACAGGTCATCGCCTTTCCTGGAAACCACGGGCTGGCTGTCGAGACCGTAGCGAATGAAGATCACCCCCAGATCGCGGGCGCTCTTGTACAGATCTTCACGTTCGCCGTAGGTGCGTATATCGCGGTACAGGATGTAAACATTCATTTCGGGATTTAAGGTTTTGAGGCGGAGGGCGTTTTTGACCGAATGCGTACAGCACAGGCGGCTGCAGTAAGGCCGCTGCGGTTCGCGCGACCCCACGCACTGGATAAAAACGCTGCTGCGGGCTCTTCCGACGGCGGCTTCGTTCTGCGCCAGCTGGTCATCGAACTGCAGGTGCGTCATGATGCGCTCGTCCTGGCCGTAGAGATATTCTCGGGGCTGGTATTCCGCAGCCCCGGTGGCCACCACGGCCGTGCCGTAGGTAACCGCCCGGGTGTCACCGTCCACCTCGATTTTGCTGACGAAATTGCCCACCGAACCGACGGCGCTTCTTAAAACCGCTTTTTTCAGCACCTTGATGCGCGCATGGCTCTCGGTGCGTTCGATGAGCCGCGTGAGCATGGGCGCAACCTTCTGGCCCCGGTCGGTGGCCGCCAGGCGCCGGGCGTTTCCACCGAGGCGATCCGACTTCTCAAGGAGCACGCAGTCGAATCCCTGGTCGGCCAGCGCCAGCGCTGCGTTCATGCCCGCAACCCCTCCGCCGATCACCAGGGCCTTCTGCACCACGTCCACCTTGAGCTGCCTCAACGGATCGTTTTGGGCCACCCGTGCAACCGCCATGCGCACCTGGTCCTTGGCTTTTTGTGTCGCGGCTTCCGGGAGCGCCTGGTGCACCCAGGCGTTGTGATTGCGGATGTTGGCCATCTCGACCAGAAAGCCGTTCAGCCCGGCCTCCCGCAAGGTGTCCTGGAACAGCGGCTCATGGGTTCTGGGCGTACAGGCGGCGATGACCACGCGGTTGAGGTGATGCTCCCTGATTTTCTCGGCGATCAGGCTCTGGGTGTCCGCCGAGCAGGTAAACAGGTTGTTTTCCACGAAACCCACATGCGGCAGGGTCCTGGCGTATTGCGCCACGGCATCGACGTCGACGACGCTGGCAATGTTGATGCCGCAGGAACACACGAACACACCGATGACCGGCTCTTGGGACGTGACATCCTGCTCGGCCGGGTAGGTTTTCTCATGCGTCAGCGCGCCACGCGCCGGCATCAGCGCCCGGGCGGCTTCGCAGGCCGCCGTGGAGGCTTCGGTGACCGCCTGGGGGATATCTTTGGGCGCCTGGAAGGCGCCGGTGACGAAAATACCCGGGCGCGTGCTTCGCACCGGTTCGAAATCGGTGGTTTGCGCAAAGCCGTAGGAGTTCAGCTCGATACCGAATTTTGCGGCCAGCACGGGTCCATCTTCGGGCGCCTCCAGCCCGATGGAGAGCACGGCCAGGTCAAAGTCTTCGCAGTGCATGCGCCCGTCCTCGGCCGTGTACTGCATGGTCACGCCCATGTTGTTTTTCCCCGCCAGGATGGTGTGCGGGCGTGCGCGTACGAACCGGATGCCCTTGGCCGCTGCTGTTTCGTAGTAGCGCTCGAAATCCTTTCCATGGCTGCGGATGTCCATGAAAAAGATGGTCTGCTGGGGAATGCCCTCATTTAAATGTTCGGCGGTCACCACGGCCTGTTTGATGGCGTACATACAGCAGACGCTGGAACAGTACCCGTTCTTGCAGCG
Source organism: Desulfobacterales bacterium (assembly GCA_026984935.1). GTDB lineage: Bacteria > Desulfobacterota > Desulfobacteria > Desulfobacterales > JALSRD01 > JALSRD01. The sequence goes on along the minus strand of JALSRD010000067.1, from coordinate 32,443 downwards.
GTTGGTGCTGCGCGAACCCACGCACTGCAGCCAAGCGATTTTCTTGGGTTCCGTATGGTCCGAGGGGCGGATCAGATGGCCCATGCAGGGCCCGCTGGCCGATAGCATGCGTTCGTACTCCAGGCTGGTGACCACATCGGTGATGCGGCCGTATCCGTAGAAGTCGAAACCGGACGGATCGAAAGGGTGAAACCCGGGGGCCAGGATGACGGCCCCGACATCGATGGACAGATGTTTTTCACGGTCTTCGAAGTTGATGGCCCCGGTAGGGCAGAACTTTTCGCAGGCCCGGCATTTGCCGCGCGTCAGATAGATACAGTGCTCGGCATCGATGGCATACTTCAGCGGCACCGACTGGCCGTACTTGATGTAGGCGGCCTTGCGCTTGCCCACACCCATGTTGAACTCATCGTCCACCTTGCGGGGGCACTTCTGCATGCACAGGCCGCAGGCAATGCACTTGTCCATGTCCACGTAGCGCGGATTTTTCTTGATTCGGACACTGAAATTGCCTTCATTTCCCGAAAATTCTTCCACTTCGGAAAGCGTTAACAGTTCGACGTTCAAATGCCGGCCGACCTCGACCAGTTTGGGTGAGATAATTCACATGGCGCAGTCGTTGGTGGGAAAAGTCTTGTCCAGCTGCGCCATGGCACCGCCGATGCCGGCGCTTTTTTCAACCAGAAACACCTTATAGCCGGAATCGGCCAGATCGAGGGTCGCCTGCATGCCGGCGATGCCGCCGCCGACCACCATCACCGAACCGATGGGTCCGTCTGTCATGCCCCCCCCTTTTTCTGTGTGCCTATCCGTATCGCGGGCCACGGGATATGCAGCGTGCGCCCTGGGCTTGGCAAATCCGCCGCTGTTTGCAAACTGTGCCGTGATATCCTCTGAAATTCCCTGGTTGCGGCAAAAATGGATGAAATCGGCCCGCTCGATCAGATAACGCCTGCCGACGGTCGGCCGGGCGCTGAATTTTCCGCTTTTGATCCAGTTGCTGACCGTATTGCGGTGAACTCCCAGCATCCGGGCTAATTTACCGACACGAATCTCAATCATCACGATCCTCCTTGATCAGCGTTAGAATGCGTTGGCTCATATCCGGAATCGCCGCTTCCACCGGTTTTGAAAGCCCCGGCCGCACTTCATCCGGAACGGCGCCCGTTTGAACGACCAGGACCCGCACGTCGATGCGAGTCCCCTCCTGGAGCTCCTTGAGCATGTTGGTCGTCGGAAACTGGTGCAGCGAAAAATCGTTGATCTTGGCGGGGCTGATCTGGTCCACGTCAATTTCAAATATGTCACCCGTTCGCCTGTGCGGCTGATCCGCCGCATCGACGATAATGATCTGTTTGGGTTTTTTGGAAGATAGGAGAATGTCAAACAAAATATCCCGGATGGATGTTCCGGCATCGATCAGCGCGGCGTTTTCGGGTACCCGGCAGTGATGCTGCATATATTCAATCACGGCCGGCCCGAACCCGTCATCTCCCAGCAGGGGATTGCCGCAGCCGAAAACCAGGTGGTCCTTTTTGAAAATCAGCGAAAGCGTCATGGGGATTTATGCGATCTGTTAAAATTGTGCATTTTGTGCAAGACCTTGACAGGAAAGCTCAGCAAGAACTATACCACATTGCGCATGATACGCCTATCTATGTGGAATTTAAAGTAAATTCATCCGTTAAGAGAGGAGATAGGGTGAGGGCGCAGGCGGGGAAAAACTCCTCGCAACATCCAGCGAATAAAATTCCAACTCACCGGAATAACGACACATAACATCAAATTGAGGAAAAAATCCCCAAAATGATGCGTGTTTCAACTTTGATCGGTCCGTAAAAGGCCGGCCCCGAGCGGATGCCCCTACTTTGCGTCGAAAAGCATTGCGCAAAATTGACCAAAAAATCCCAGGCTGTTTGAAGGGCCAAGCGGCGCGTTGCCGGGATTTAGTGCAACGGCGCACAGCTTCCGAAACGGACGGCGCAGGCGGAAAGCCCGGACTTTTTGCGACATCACCAACTTTGCGGTGAAGAGGTCATCAGGCGATACCGCTTTATCTTGGCCGCCAGGGTTTTGCGGTCGATTCCCAGCATTGCCGCCGTCTTGCTGCGATGCCAGTGGTGCTGCTGCAAGGCCTGGGCAATCACGCTTTTTTCCAGTTTCTGGATGTGCTCTTTGAGCGTGTGGTCGGCTATCGGCAGCGTGGGACTTGCGGCCAGATGGCATGCATCCATGCGATTGCCCGACGAAACGATAAAATCCAGATTCCCGGTGGCACAAAAGCGGATAATGGCGTTTTGCAGTTCGCGCACGTTTCCCGGCCAGTTGTAGCCGTGCAGAATCTCGTAAAATTTTCCGGCGACCGGCGACGGCGGACAACCAGCATGGCTGTATTTTTCCAAAAAATAATCTGCCAGCAGCGGGATATCTTCCCTGCGCTCCCGCAACGGCGGCAAATGGATGGGAATGATGTGGATGCGATAGAAAAAATCCTGGCGCACCAACCCCTGTCGAACCAGCTCCTTCAAATCGCGGTTGGTGGCGGCGACAATGCGGAATTCCGATGTTTTGACCTGGGTGCTGCCAACCGGCGTATAGCCATCGCCTTCGATGGCGCGCAGCAGCTTCATCTGCATATGCGGATTGATTTCCCCGATTTCATCCAGAAACAGGGTTCCTTGGTGCGCATAATCCAGATATCCCGGCTTGTCATGGTAAGCACCTGAAAAAGCGCCCTTTTTATAGCCGAAAAACTCACTTTCGAACAGCGGCTCGGGAATTGCGCCGCAGTGGACGGGGACAAAGCGCCGCGCGCGCCGCGGGCCGGTGTCGTGGATCGCACGTGCGACCAGCTCTTTGCCGGTTCCCGGCTCTCCATAAACAATGACATTGGTGTCGGTGCCGGCGGCGCGTAAAATCTGTTCGTAGATCTCCTGCATGACGGGACTTTTGCCGATGATATCGCCAAAGCGGAAACGCTCGCGCAGACCCGATTTGAGGGCCCGGTTTTCGCGGTGCAACCGCTGTGCGCTTTCTTTTAGTGCGATTTCGGCTAATTTGCGCTCGTGAATATCGGTAATCATCGCCAGCAGGGATATGTTTTTGTCGGTATGGTAAATGGGGGTGTTGGTGCTGGCGTACCAGCGGCCGTTACCGGGGTTGGTGATGTCAAAGCGCACCACCCGGCCTTGCTGCACTTTTGCCATCGGACAAAAGGAACACGGTGTCCGCCGTCCATGAATGGCACGATAACACAGCTTCTGGCCCGCATCGTAGCCGCTTTGGCGGCTCATCTTTGCATTGACGTAGAGAATCTGGTAATCGGCCGTGCAGGCGTAGATCAATCCGTCAAAGGCCTCGACGATGGCGCTGAGCTGCGCCTTGGATTCCAACACATAGCGCTTGGCCTTTTTGAGTGCCGAGATGTCCATCAGCGAGCCGACGATCTCGCGGGTGCCGGGCACGATATCCAGGCTGAAGATAACATCCCTGACTTGCCCGTTGCGGCCAACGATCCTGCAGGCCAGCTCTTTGGGTGGCCCTTCGGCACCCTGCCGCTCGGCAAGGCAGCGCGCCAGCCGGCCAAGATCTTCGCGCGCAAAAACGTGCGTCCATTTCAGCCGGCCCTCGATTTCCAGCTTGGAATAGCCGGTAAGGATTTCAAACCGATGGTTGACCATGGAAATGGTCATGTCGCTTTGTGTGACAAAGGTGGCCGTTCCTGCATTTTCAAAGACCGTCCGGCACTTGAGATCGCTTTTTCTGGCCGCTTCGCGGGCGGCTTCGATCTTGTGCAAAAGGGTCTGCTGTGCCGCCAGCTGCTGGCGTAAATGCATAACTTCAGTCATCCGGTCATCTGTTGTTTGTGCTTTCATCTCAGGACCTTCAGCAGATTCTGGGCAGTTGTTCACCGGTGAGCATGGGTACGATGCGGCTGCCGCCGATGCGCGTTTCCATAACCACGGTGCCGGGGTTCTCCGCCACCACTTCCCCGATAACCGCGGCATCGCGGCCGCAGGGATCTTCGTGCATGGCCGCCAAAACCTTTTCGGCATGTGGAGCGGCAACAAAAGCCAGCAGCTTGCCCTCGTTGGCCACGTACAGGGGCTCGAACCCCAGCAGGTCACAGACGCCGGCAACCGCCGGCTTCACTGCAATCCGATCTTCATGGATGCGGATCCCCACCTGCGACTGCACGGCAATTTCGTTCAGCGCGCTCCCCACCCCGCCACGGGTGGGGTCACGCAGCACGTGGATCTCGCCGCTGGCCGCCAGCATGCGGGCAACCAGGAAATTGAGCGGTGCGGTGTCGCTTTGCAGCCGGGCTTCGAAAGCCATTTCTTCGCGCTGGAGCAGGATCGTCATGCCGTGATCGGCAATGCTGCCGCTCAAGATCACACAGTCCCCGGCGCGGGCCTTTTCCGCCGAGAGGTTCACTCCGGCATGGATCTGGCCGATGCCCGACGTGTTGATAAAGATCTTGTCCGCCACACCCCTGGGCACCACCTTGGTATCACCGGTGACCACCTTGACGCCGGCGGCATCGGCGGCCCGGCCCATGCTCGCGAGGATCTTTTCCAGGTCCGCCATGGCAAAGCCCTCCTCTACCACCAGGCCGGCGCTCAGAAAGAGCGGCACCGCGCCGCACATGGCGATATCGTTGACCGTGCCGTTGACAGCCAGTTCGCCGATATCGCCGCCCGGGAAAAAAACAGGGTCCACCACGTAGGTGTCGGTGGAAAAGGCCAGCCGGTTTGCGCCGATATCGAGCAGCGCGCCGTCGTTGAGCTGTGCAAGAATGTCGTTTCGAAAGGCGGGCAGCATCAGCCCGCTGATCAATTCATGGCTGAGCTGGCCGCCGCCGCCGTGGTCCAACAGAATGTGTTGTTTCTTGTCCGCCACTTGGTTTCTCCGTGTCGTTTTCGCTCCAATATCGGGCGGTGCCGGCTTTACCGGGGCCTTGCGCCCCCGCGCTCAATCGCCGTGGTAGCGGTAATAGGCCGCGCACGACCCTTCGCTGGAAACCATACAGGGCCCCACCGGATTTGCCGGTGTGCAGATGCGTTTGTAGAGGGCGCACTGCGGCGGCGTTTTGCGGCCCATCAAGACATCACCGCAGGCGCAGCCCGGCGGCTCCCCGGTTTCCGGCACGTCCAGCGCAAATACCTTTCGCGCATCAAAGCGGGAAAAATCTTTGCGGATTTTCAAGCCGCTGGCGGCAATCGTACCGATCCCGCGCCAGGGTGCGTCAACGGGCTCGAAAACGGTGTGCATCAAGGCCAGCGCCCTGGGGTTGCCTTCGAAAGAAACGACACGTTTGTATGCGTTTTCCAGCCGGGCGCCGCCATTGGCGACCTGCCTGGCCAGTTTCAAAATGGCATTCAGGATATCCTCGGCTTCAAAACCTGCAATGACACAGGGGATGCCGTATTGTTGCACAAACGGCAGATAGGCCTGCGCCCCGATGATCACCGATACATGCCCCGGCAGCAGAAAGCCGTCGATCTGTACGCCGCCGCTTTCCATCAATGCCGCCAGCACCGGTGGAACCAGCTTGTGGGCCGCGAGTACGCTGAAGTTGTTGATGCCGCGATCCGCGGCCATCACGATGGAAGCGGCAATGGTGGGCGCCGTGGTTTCGAAGCCCACACCGATAAAAACCACCCGGCGGTCCGGGTTGTGCGCAGCGATGTTGAGCGCGTCCAGCGCCGAATAGACCATGCGGATGTCCCGTCCATCGGCTTTCTCGCTGCGCAGCGTGGACAGCGTGCCCGGCACGCGCATGAGATCGCCGAATGTCGCCACGGTCACCTTTTCGATACGCGCCAGCGCGATAAAGGCGTCGATCTCCTGCTGGGCGGTGACGCACACCGGACAGCCCGGTCCGGAGAGCAGCGCAATTTCCGGCGGCAGAAGCGTACGGATGCCGTTTCTGAAAATGGAAACCGTATGCGTACCGCAGACTTCCATCAGGCGCATGGGGCGCCGGACGGCGTCCCGGATGCGCGCGGCAAAAGCCGCAGCCAGTTCCTTCCGGCTGTATGCGGGTTTGCCGTTGACTGTCATACACACCTCAACCTTTTCCGCGCCGCTGTTTCGGCGGCGACCAGCAGCTGGCCCAGGCACAGGCCGCCGTCATTTGCCGGGACCTTTTTGTGGGTGTAAACGTCGAACTTTTTCTGGGCAAGGGTGCGCACGAAACCGGACAGGAGCCTTACATTCTGAAAGACGCCGCCGCTCAAAACCACCCGTTTAAGCCCGCTTTCGGCACGGATGGTTTCGCACAGCGCCGTGAACAGCTCGATCAGGGTGCGGTGGAAGCGGGCGCTGATTTCGGCGGCCGTACGGCCGTTTTCGATATCGCACACCACCTGCCGGACCAGGGGCGCCAACGCAACCACACGTACATCACCGCCGGTCCATTCATATTCATAGGCCGCCGCCCGGTCGGCACCGGCCAGCATCTCCAGTTCCATGGCGGCCTGGCCTTCGTAGGAAACCGTATCCCGCAGGCCCAGCAGGGCGGCCATACCGTCGAAGAGGCGCCCCATGCTGGTTGTTGCCGGCGAATTGATTTTCTTGGCGATCATGGCGACGATACCGTCGATTTTCCAGGAATCGATCTTTTCGATTGCCGGCAGTGCCAGATCCCGGAACCCATTCCCGAACGCCGCGTACAGGTAGCTGACGGCCATGCGCCAGGGCTCCCGGATGGCGGCGGCGCCACCGGGCAGGGCGACCTCGGCCAGATGGGCGGCGCGCCGGAAGCGGTGGCCCTCGACGATCAGCACTTCGCCGCCCCAGATGCGGCCGTCGCTGCCATAGCCGGTGCCATCGAAGGCCAGGCCGATCACCGGCCCGTCAATCCCGTTTTCGGCCATGCAGCTGGCGATGTGGGCGTGGTGATGCTGCACGCCGATCCGGCGCATACCGGTCTGCCGTCGTGCATAGCGGCTGCTCAGGTAGTCCGGGTGCAGGTCACAGGCGATGATCTCGGGCCGGATGCTCAGGATGCGCTGCAGGTGGGCAATGGTCTCTTCGAAAAAGCGGCCGGCGGCCGGATTTTCAAGATCCCCGATATGCTGGCTCAAAAAGGCCCGGTTGCCCGCAGACAGGCACACGGTGTTCTTCAGTTCGCCGCCGCAGGCCAAAATTGGTGGGACTTTGGTCTTTAAAAAAACCGGTGCCGGCACATAACCCCTCGAACGCCGCAGGAAGCGGACAGCGCCGGCCGCGATGCGCGCGATGGAATCGTCACTGCGGATGACGATGGGCCGGTTATGGACCAGGAAATAGTCCGCAATGTCGCTCAGCCGCCCAAAGGCCTCCTCGTTTTCAATGGCCAGGGGCTCATGGGCCCGGTTGCCGCTGGTCATCACCAGGGCTGAAAAGCCGCAGCCAAGGAGCAGGTAATGCAGCGGCGTATAGGGCAGCATGACGCCGAAATAGCGGTTGCCGGGCGCCACCTGCGGGCAAAGGGGGTTGGGCGTTCTTTTTTCCAGCAGCACGATGGGTCGCTGGGGGCAGGTGAGTAGTTCCTGCTCGAAAGCCCGCACCACAGCGTAGCGAACAATGTCCGCCAGGCGGTATGACATGAGCGCGAAGGGCTTCTCCTCGCGGTTTTTTCTTTTTCTAAGCCGGCTCACAACGGCGGCATTAGCCGCATCGGCCGCCAGGTGGAAGCCGCCCAGGCCCTTGACGGCGACGATTTTGCCCCGCTTCAACAGGTCTGCCGCGGTTTCGACGGCATCGCCGGCCACCGGCCGCCGGCGGCGGTCGTAGAGAGCGACCTGTGGCCCGCAGTCGGCGCATGCATTGGGCTGGGCGTGGAAGCGGCGGTCGCCGGGGTCGTCGTATTCCGCCTGGCAGCGGCGGCACATCGTAAAGCCCTGCATGGCGGTGGCCGGACGATCATAGGGGATGTCCTCGATGATCGTATAGCGTGGTCCGCAGTTGGTGCAGTTGACAAACGGGTAGCGGTAGCGGCGGTCGCGCGGGTCGAAGAGCTCTTCCAAGCAGTCGTCGCAGACGCAAACGTCCGGTGAGATCAGGGTGGAGCGGGCGGCATGCCGCTGACTGGCGGCTATGGAAAAATCCGTATAGCCGTCGACGGGATCCGGGCAATCCACAATTTCGGTAATCTGAGCCAGCGGCGGCGGGTGCTCTCCCAGGTCGCGGCGGAAAGCGTCGATGTCCCGGCAAAAACCCTCTACGTGGATCCTCACGCCGTCCGGCGTATTGGCCACCTCGCCCCGCAGGCCGTGGCGCCGGGCCAGCTGGTAGACAAAGGGCCGGAACCCCACGCCCTGCACGATGCCGTTGACCCTGACTTTTCTGGCAGTGAAATTGCCGGTCATCTTAATCTGCCGGGTTCATCAATGCGGCGGCCTGGCGCAGGAGTTTCAGGGACTCGAGGGCCTCAGTGGCGTCGATCTTCTGGATGGCAAAGCCGGCGTGCACGATCACGTAATCACCGATGCGCGCATCTTCGATGAGCATCAGGCTGGCTTCGCGCCTGACGCCGTCGACATCGATAACGCTCATCTGATCCCGGATCTCAACAATTTTCGATGGAATGGCCAGACACATGAGTTGCTTTTCCCCTTAAAAAAAGTTCCTGTCACCGACCGTCGGTCGCGCCCGATCTTTTTTCCAACCACCGGATCCAGGCGTCGAACCCCTGACCGGTTTGCGCAGAAATTTCAAAAACCGGCATCTGGGGATTCACCTGGTGGATGTAGTCAACAGCCCTTTGTTTGTCATAGTCCAGGTACGGCAGCAGGTCGATCTTGTTCAGCAGGGCCGCCTGGCACTGGCGAAACATCAGCGGGTATTTCACGGGCTTGTCTTCGCCTTCGGTTACGCTCAACACGACAACCCTGACGTTTTCGCCGATATCGAATTCCGCCGGGCACACCAGGTTGCCGACATTTTCAACGATCAGCAGGTCCACGGCCGCAAGGTCGATGCCCGCGGCGGCCTTTTCGATGACGTGCGCGGCCAGGTGACAGTCGCCGCCGAATTCGTCGGTGTTGACCTGAACCACCGGGGCACCGCTGCCGGCCAGCCGTTGGGCATCGTGCGCGGTGCAGATATCCCCCACGATCACGGCGCTGGGTATGCGGGGCATGATTTCGGCAAGCGTTCTTTCCAGGATGGTGGTCTTGCCGGAACCCGGCGAGCTCATCATGTTGAGCACGAAAACACCTTTTCCCGCAAATAGGCGCCGGTTGTGCTGTGCCATTTTTTCGTTGACATCCAACACCCGGCGCACCACCTGGATCTCGCGCCGCGCGCCTTTTGAAGCGACGGTCCGCGCACTGCCGTGGCCGGAGTGTAAATGACGCGCTTTGTGAAAATCCTGATGATGGCGGTATCCCGCAATGTCATGGAGCCAGTCGATCGTCATTTTCATCCTCTTGGTAAAGTTCGATGGATTCGATGTCAAGTTCGCGTCCGGTCAAGATCTCCAGATTCGCGCTGCGGCATTGCGGACAGCAAAACACCGGTGCATCGATGGTCCAGCGGTGGCTGCAGCGCCCGCAGGCGGCCAGAACCGGAACCTCTTCGATGAACAGTTCAGCGCCCTCCAGCAGCGTGCTTTCAATCGCCACCGAAAAACAGAACTGCAGGCTGTCGGGCACCACCGCCGAAAGTTTGCCGATTTTCAGGTTCACGCGCTCGACTCGTGCCCCCTTCAAGTCCGGCGGTATGGATGCCACGGCGATTTCCACCACCTGCATGGCGATACTCATTTCGTGCATTGAATCCCTGCCCGCGATGTGAACATGAATTTATTTGTACCATAAAGTGACACTCAAGATCAAGCACTGTGCATGCGGGACAGCGATGCATTGTGTAAAATTCAAGCCCACGGCTTCAATTGCCGATAACGGAAACAGGAGAGATCTGCTGAAACGCCCATATTCTTCAAGGGCCTCAATCCAACGGAGCCGGATGCCATGAAACAGGGCTGTGCTTATCATCCCACCCGCAGCGCCCACTGGGAGTGTCCGAAATGCGGACAGACGTTGTGCTCGCTCTGTATCATTTCCCGCCAGGCCGGTGGGCGGCACGAATCCCACAGGCAACTGCACCTGTGCCCGGTCTGTCACCTGCCGGCCCACTGGCTGGGCGTCGAACACATGATCGCACCCTTCTGGCAGCGATTGCCCAAATTCTTTGCCTATCCGTTCAAACGCCAGCCCCTGATCCTGATTTTCGTCCTGGCGGCCGCCGGTACGCTGGTCACCGGCAGAAGCCTGGTCAGCTGGCTGCTGCGGGCAACCCTCTGGGGCGTACTGATCAAATACAGCTACAGCGTGCTGCTGACCACCGCCAGCGGCAATCTGGCGCCACCGCCCTTAAATTCCCAATCCCTGTCCGAAGACTTCCACCAGGTGTTTAAACAGGTCGTTCTTTTTGTCATCATCGGCATGGCTTTCGCCTGGGTGGCGATTCATCTCGGCAGGCTGGTCGGCGGTTTGTTTCTGCTGGGCGCCATGCTGCTGGTCCCGGCCATGATCATCCTGCTGGCGACCACCAACTCGCTGATCAAGGCCATCAACCCCTTGACCATTGTTCCGCTGGCAATGCGTATCGGCTGGAGCTACCTGTTGATGTACTTTTTCCTCTCGCTGCTTGGCGGTGCACCGGCAATACTGGCACGGAGCATCATTCAGCACCTGCCGGCCCCACTCCAGCTGTTTCTGTTCGGCATGGTCAATGCCTATTACACCATTATCTCCTATCATCTCATGGGCTATGTCATCCTGCAGTACCATCGCCAGATCGGCTACCAGGTGGATTTTGAAGATTTTAAAGATCCGGACCGGGCCGACGAACATGCACCTGCCAATGAAACCGAAGCCTTGCTCGAACGTACCCAGCTGCTGGTCAAAGCCGGCCGGCACGAACAGGCTCTGGAACTGCTGCAAAATACGGCCGGCCCCGAAGGGTTTACGGATGCCGCCCTCTTCGAGCGCTATTACAGCCTGCTAAAGTTCATGCAGCGGACTGCGGAAATGAAGCGCCATCGGCCGCACCACCTGGACCTTTTGACGGCCGGTCGGAAAAAAGCGGCCGCCCTGGCGCTGTACAGCGATTGCCTGGCCGACGACAATACCTTTGTGCCGCCGCCAAAAACCCTGTTTACGCTGGCCGGATGGCTGAACGAAACCGGGAAAAGCAGGGAGGCCATCGGCGCTTTCAACCGCCTGGTCAAGGCCTATCCCGATGACGATCAGGTACCCAAAGCCTATTTCCGGGCCGCCCAGATCTTCCACGACCGGCTGCTGAACCCGCTGAAAGCCCAAAAAATCCTGAAAGGACTGATCCGCCGCTACCCCCATCACAATATCATCACGCAGGCCGAAACCTACCTGTCACATATGGAATAGGCGCGGGTCGGCGATACTGCAACTGCATGTTGGCGGTTGACAGATATGGTGGGAGGATGGCGCAGGGGCGGGGATAGGGGATCAGGTGTCAGCCTGCAGCAGCAGGCGGGCTTCGTGGGAATGCGGGTAGCGTGCACAGATAACGCGCCGGCAGCGCTGCCAGCGGTCCTGCAGGCCCCGGTCCTGAAGGGCTTTACCCAGCTTGAGCAGGGCGGTCGGCATTCCCGGCAGATCCGGCTTCTTTTTTACCAGCGCCAGCAGAATCTGTTCAGACTCCTCGATATTCCCGTTGGCGATCAGCAACGCACTGATTTGCAGGTAGAGCCCGGCCGAAAGCGCCGGCCGGCGGCAGTGTTCACGGTACTGCCGGTATACCTGCAGCGCTTCGGCGTGGTGTACGGGGTTCTGCAGCCGCAGGGTCATGAGCCGGCACGCGGTTTCATGAAAGGCCGGCCGCATCGAGTCGCGCTTGTATATGTGAAACAGGTGTGTCAGCGCATCCACGTTATGCGGGTCTTGGGCCAACACCTGCTGCAGGTATTTTTCTGCGGCCGGCATGTCCAGCGCGCCCATCCGCTCCAGCGCCTGCTCCATGAGCACTGGAATCCCGTCTTCAGCCTCGGCGCTGCCCGGCGCTTCGGGCACCGGAGCGCCAAATTTGCGTTGGAACGTGCCCATCAGGGCGCCGCCGACCAGCCCGCCGACATGGGCGATATAAGCCACATGACTGGTGCTGTGCCAGAAAAGCTGGAACAGTTCATTTCCCACCCACAGCGGCAGCAGCCAGATGGCCGGGAGGCTGAGGGTATTGAAATATACGCCCAGGGAGTAGAAAATTTTAATCCGCCGGGTGCCGAAAAGAACACTGGAAATTCCCATGAGGCCGGCAATGGCGCCCGAGGCGCCCACCAGCGGAGTGGTTTGATGGGGGTTTAAGAGGCAAAACAAGCCGGCGGCCGCCAAGCCGCCCGCCAGGTATTCCAGTAGAAAAATCATCCGGCCGCAGCAGCTTTCGAGCAGGCAGCCCATGATCCACAGAAAGATCATGTTGCCCAGCAGGTGGGGAAACCCGGCGTGCAGAAACATGTAAGCGAAAAAAGTGGCCAGCGAGGGGGCAGCCGGTTTCAGGCCGTAACGATAGGAGACAACCTGTGCGCGCTTGGCTTCATAAAGCGCCCGCAGCCTTTTCCAGCGCGCAAAGGCAGCCGCGTCGTCGCCGAACAATGCGCCGCTTTTCAGTTTGGACATGAAAACTGCATCGCTTTCGATGCGCCGGTGCAGCATCGCCTGCCGTGCCCGGGCGGACGCGGCAGAGCCCGGTTGCACCGTTCCGGCGGGCGCGGATCCGCCCCGATAAGCCTGGTAGCGTGCGGCTTCCATGCGCGCCAGGCCGGATTGAATGTAAAACTTTTCGGCCCGGATGTCCTGCGCCTGCTCACCGGCCTGGAAAACAAACAGCACCAGGCAGTTTGCCAGAATCAACGCCAGCGTGACCAGCGGCAGATTGCGGCGGCCGGTTTTTCCCGTAAGCGGTATGATCAGCATCGATGTGCGCCTTGGAAGCCGGGGATTGAAAACGAGTGTGACATCCTTGAAAAGTGTATCGGCGCATGTGAAGCAAAGCTTAAGCCCCGGGAAAGCTGCAAGCCGTCGTACGGGCTCCACGGGGAAGCGGCCTGTCCCGAAAAGCCGGTGAAACGGGGTTGTTGCGGCCCCGCGGCCGGTTCAGGCCGCCGGCGGGCCCGGATCTTCCAGGGCGCCGGCTTTCTGCTGCCAGTCGATGAGCGCAGCGCGGATCTGGTCGACACTGGAAAGACGCTGCGTCAGATCGTTCAGGGTGGAGGCAGCCGCTTTTTCGCTCTGCTCTTTGAGCGTCACCGCGCGCTCCAGGGCCCGGCGGATGGTGGAGAGGGTCTGTTCGATTTTTTCGTTCAGCTGCTTGCGGAAGCCGTTGGTGGTGCGCTCGATGCGCTGCACCAGGTCGTAGCGCACCCGGCCGCAGTGCCGTTCAAAGCGTTCGGCAACGGCGCTGCGGACGCGCTTTAAAATCATTTTCTTGGTGACCATCACCGGCAGGGCAATGCGCAGCGAAAGCCCGATGAGTTCGATGGCGCCGGGGTCGTCGCGCAGCAGAAAGTAAAAATCGCTCTTGCTGCTCAGTTTTTCCACACGCGTAAAGGGGTTGAGTTCGACCTCGAAAAGATCCGCCGTCATCTTGACGATATCCGCAATCGCGGCATTGGTCTGTTCGGCGACTTCAAGATAGATGGTTTCCAGCACCGCCGCGATCTTTTCGGATTCCGCACTCCGGAAGTTGGAAAAGATATGTTTGATTTGATCGAAAACATACCCCTCCAGTTTCTTTTCCAGTTCGTGGCTGCTGGGCCGTCCGGAGAGGGTCTGGGCGAACTCGCCTTCCAGCTTGTCGAGCAGCGCGGGAAGTTCCCCGGCCTGCAGCGCGTCGAGGTCTTGATCGATCAAGGCGTGCAGCTTTTTGATCTGGCCGTCTAAGATAAAACGCTGGCGTTCGCGATCTTTTTGCGTCGTGCGGGCGTAGTCTTCGAACTTGGCCACTTTTTCTTTCAGTTCCTGAACCGAGAGCTCCGCCGCTTTCTGCTCCAGCTGACAGGCCATGGTTTCATCGGCGGTGATTTTGAGCAAGGCCGTAATCACGGCCTGCAGAAAGACTTCGCCTTTCTCACGGTGCAGAAAGTGCTGCAACTCTTTTTCGAAGGCCGCGAAACCGCTGCGCTCCAGTTTTTGGGCGTCGTTTTCCATTTTGGCGTGCAGTGCCTGCTTGGCCGACACCGGATAGAGCTGAGCTTCATAGCCCATGTATTTTTTGATCAGGTCTTCCGTAAAATGCTTGGCCACTGCGAGATCGGACGGGTCCACCAAATCGGACTTATTCAAGGCGAAGAAGATCTTGTGGGCGTGTTCGCGCACGTTTTTTAAAAAATTCTGTTCCGCCTCTCCCATGGGCGGATCAGAGGTCACGATGAAGATGCCCGCATCCACGTAAGGCAGAAAACTATACGCCACGTCGGTGTTGTGCTGGAAGACCGAGCCGACCCCGGGGGTATCGATGATGCGCACGCCGTCTTTCAGAAAATCAGACGGGTAGTACACCTCCACGTCCTTGACGCCCAGCTTGTTTTCGGGATTTTCACGTTCGGTCACAAATTTGGGAATCTCGTCGAAGCCAATCTCACGGCGTTCGTCGTTGAGGTAGTGCACCACCGCTTTTTCGGTTTCGCCGAACTGCAGAATCGTGACGATGGACGTCAGCGGCAGAATGGAAGTCGGCAGGATCCCGGCGCCGATCAGGGCGTTGATGAGGGTGGACTTGCCGCGTTTGAACTGCCCCATGACCACCAGATTGAACTGTTCCAGACGCAGCTTCTCAGCAAGTTCGCCCAGCCGAGCCGAACCACCGTCCGGGTTCATCTGTGAAAGCCCCCCGACCACATCGAGCAGCCCGTCCCTGATCTCAGCATAGCCTGTACTCATGATGTTCACCCTCCGCTTTCGGCGCCGTGGTGCAAAACTCGCACCCCGCGAGGCAACCCGTTAGGTGCTGCCGGGCCTGCCCATTAAAAAACCCCGCCAGTTGCGCTGAAACGGGGTGTAGTACCTATTGCTGTGGCAAATCACCTGCTGGCTACGCCCGGCAGCGCCGACGTGAACGTTTATCACTACAGCCTTCCAGATAACGCCGCAGGCCTGCGTCGCGCTTGCTCCCCCTGTCGGCAGGTGGCCCTTCGCAGCCAACCCACAGGCCTTCCTTCAGTTTGTCTTTAAAACGATCTGAAAGTCCATAGAAGTCATCAGCCGCCGTCGGTCCGGCAGGGCGGTTCGGGCAGACTTCATTGCCGTACAGTTCAATACCGGGTTATTTTTACCAAAACCGGCGAAGAATTGTCAAGCGAAATACAGCACGGGCCCGGCTTTCGGGAAGTCAACCAAAATCTTTCGGAAACCGTTTCAACCCACAGGTTGTGATGGTTTTCAAGGCCCGGACAGACCAACCGGTGCTTGACAGCGGCCGGAGGTCTCATTATGCTGACAAGCTTGCAGGGCTTGAGTATCCCGGGAATGTGAGGCGGTTTTTATGGATCCGGAGAAGAAGCGCAATAAAATACAGTCCTTCAGTGGACGAACCATGGCTGCGGTGGTTTTAATTGCGGGAATTGTGGCGCTGGCCTTTTTCACACTGAATTTTATCCGGCACCGCATGGCCTATGCGGTCAGCGACGCAGTTTTCATTCGCACAGACAACCTGACGACCGTTGGCTTCGATCAGGTGGCCGGACGGTTGGTGAGTATGCAAAAACACGAAGGAGACCCGGTTCGCAAAGGCGAAGTCCTGGCGGCCATCGACGACCTGCACTACCGCCTGGCCGTTGATCGTCTCACCGCTGAAATCGGTGCCGCCCGCAAAGAAAAGGCGGCCCGGGCACTCTTCCTGTTGCGGCTGAGGAAAGAAATCCGTCTCAACGAAGAAATTGCCGCCGCCAAGGTGCAGAACCTGCAGCAACGCAAGGCGGCGATAGAAGCCAAAGCCGCCGGCCTTAAAGCACGCATCGCCCAGAATGAACGTGATGCGCAGCGATACAAGAAACTCTATCACTCCCATGTGGCACCCAAAAGAAAAGCGGAAGAAGCCGCCACCGAGCTGGCGGTTAACCGCCAGGCATTGAAATCTGTCAGGGATGAAGCCACGGCCATACAAGCTGCCTTGGCCTCAGCCCGCAAAAGCGTTCTTTTGGCGCGCGCCAAAAAGCTGCAGATCCAGGAGACCGGATTGGCGATCGCAGCACTGGCCGAAAAAATCAAGGGCCTTGAAGCCAGCCTGGGATCAGCGCGCAAGGCTTTTTCAGAATGCGTGCTGAAAAGCCCCATTAACGGTCGGGTGGCCAAAAAATTCGTCAGCACCGGCGACGTTGTTTCGCCCAACCGGGCGATATATGCCCTGGTCGATCCGCAGGATATCTTTGCCATGGTGCTGCTGGAAGAAAACAAACTGCGAGGTGTCCGCAAAGGCTGTCATGCCGATATCACCATCGATGCATACCCGAAAAAGCGCTTCAGAGGCGTGGTCACCCAGGTGTTGCCGGCCTCGGCAGCTACATTTGCCCTGGTTCCACGCGATATTTCGGCCGGTGAATTCACCAAGGTTTCCCAGCGTATCCCCGTAAAGATCAGAATTACCGCCGGTGACATCTCACTGCTCAGGATCGGCCTGGGCGGCAGCGTGCAGATTCGCAGAAAGGCCTCCGTGTAAACCCGATGGCGCCGAAAGATCTGCCGATCTACGATACCATATCCACCGGCATGCGGAGTTTTCTCACCCTCATCGTCATGGTGGGGGCCTTTATGGCCATTCTGGACACCACGGTGGTGGACGTCGTCATTCCCAAGATGATGGGCCCCTTGGCCACTGACCTCTATGGCATCCAGTGGGTAATTACCGGCTACATGACAGCGGCGGCCACGGGGCTGCTGCTCACCCACAGCCTCAGTTCAGTACTGGGCCTTAAACGCCTGTTCGTGATGGGTCTGGTGATTTTCACCAGCGCCAGTGCATTCTGCGGCACCGCGGCCTCGCTGCCGCAAATGATCGGATTCCGCGCCTTGCAAGGATTCGGCGAGGCTTTCATCATGGCCTCCGCCCAGACCATTCTTTTTGCTATTTACCCGCCTGAAAAGCACGGACTGGCCATGGGAGTTTACGCCATGGGGGTCAGCTTTGCACCTTCGCTGGGTCCCACCGTAGGAGGCTGGATCACCGAGCACCTGAGCTGGCGCTGGGTCTTTTTCATCAACCTGCCCGTCGGCACCCTGAACCTGGCGGCCGCTTTTTCTTTTCTACCGACCATCATCAAGCAGCGCCAGCGGCTGCGTTTCAACTTCACCAGTTATTTTTTCCTGTCCGCTTTCACGGTATCGCTGTTGATCCTGCTCTCCAAAGGCCAACAGCTGGGATGGCTGCAGTCCACATGGATTGTAAGTCTGGCCTTTTCCGCCGCCATTTCAATGCTTTGTTACCTGTTGAGCGAGACGCTTTCGCACCACCGGCTCATCGACCCGTCGCTTTTCAAAAATACTGAGTACACCTTTTCCATGGGGTTTTACTTTTTCGTGATGGGGCTGTCGATCTATCAGATATTCTACCTGCTGCCCCTGTACTACGAGACGCTAAAACACCTGACAACCTTCCAAACCGGGCTGCACATGCTGGCTTTTGCCATTTTCATCGCCATATTTTCCCCCCTTGCCGGCATCCTGAGCGACCGCTTCGGCTCACCCAGGGTTCTGCTGAGCTCTGCGCTGATCTACCTGGCCACCAGCGCTTACCTGATTCCTTCACTGAACTACTACACCCCCTCGGTAAGCGCCGCCCTGCTCACCATACCGCTGGGCGTGGCTCTGGGCTCCTTTTTCGCACCCCTTTCCGCCCTGGCGCTGGGGGGTTTGGGAGAGAAAACCGCTTTGGGTGTCAGTTTCATGCACTACCTCCGATTCGTAGGAGGTTCGTTTGGCACGGCCATCGCCACCAACACCCTGGAGATGCAACAGGCACTGCACTACGAGGGCACCTCCGCGTTGCAGAACAGCGACCACATCCAGCGCTACTTGCTGGCGATTTCCGGCGGCGTGGCCCGTTTTTTCCCATTACACCAAGCTTCCGGCAAGGCACATGCCCTGTTGGGCTACGCACAGGGCCTCAGGGCGCTTAGCCTGGCTTTCCATGATACTTTTTTCCAGTGCTTCGAATTCGCCGTGGCCGGCTGCGTTTTCTTGGCCCTGCTGCTCGTGACCGACCGGCGGCGGAAAATGGGTTGACATTCCCGCTTTTAGGGCCTTTATAGTCAACCAATTTGCATCGACAGCTGTGAAGGAGGCAACCCATGGCCCGGATGAGAGCGTTGGTCAAGGCCAGGCCCGAGCGGGGGCTCTGGCTGCAGGAGGTCCCGGTTCCTGCAATCGGCATTACCGATGTGCTGATTAAAATTGAAAAAACCGCCATTTGCGGTACGGATGTGCACATCTATAACTGGGACGACTGGGCGCGCAAAACCATACCGGTTCCCATGCCCGTGGGGCACGAATTTGTTGGCCGCGTGGCCCGGGTGGGCAGCAGCGTACACGATTTCAACCCTGGTGATCTGGTCTCGGGCGAGGGACACGTGGTCTGCGGGCACTGCCGCAACTGCCTGGCCGGCCGGCGCCACCTGTGCAACCACACCAGCGGGGTGGGCGTCAACCGGCAGGGGGCCTTTGCCGAGTACCTGAGCCTTCCACAGACCAACGTGTGGTACTGCGACGCCCAGATTCCCACGGATATTCTGACCTGCTTCGACCCCCTGGGCAACGCCACCCACACGGCGCTTTCCTTCGACGTGCTGGGAGAAGACGTGCTGATCACCGGCGCCGGCCCCATCGGCTGCATGGCCGCGGCCATCGCCAGACACGCAGGCGCACGCTACGTGGTGGTGACCGACGTCAACCCTTATCGCCTGAAGTTGGCCAAGAAGCTGGGTGCCACCCTCTCCCTGGATGTGCGCAACGAATCCATCACCGATGCCCAGACCCGACTGGGCATGAAAGAGGGGTTCGACGTGGGTCTTGAAATGTCCGGCAGTCCGGAAGCGCTAAACGCCATGCTGCCCAACATGTGCCACGGCGGCAAAATCGCACTGCTGGGCATCCAGCCGCCGCACACCGCCATCGACTGGGACCTGGTGGTCTTCAATGGCCTGACCATCAAGGGCATATACGGCCGTGAAATGTATGAAACCTGGTACAAGATGACGTCCATGATTCAGTCCGGCCTGGACATTCGTGCGGTGATTACCCACCGTTTTCACTTCACGGAGTTCGAAAAGGCCTTCGACGTCATGCGTTCGGGCCAGAGCGGCAAGGTGATTCTGGAGTGGCAGACGTCCTAAGCAGACAAAGACGGCACCCCCGGTCCGTGGTCACGTTGTGCGATGCCCGGCACCGAACACCAAAGGAGGCTTACCATGTACAGCGCCGCAAAAGACCAGTTGCACGACACGCTGGACCAGATCCGCACCAGCGGTCTCTATAAAGACGAACGTATTCTGACTTCTCCCCAGGCGGCGCGGGTGCGCGTGGCCGACGGAAACGAAGTGCTCAACCTGTGTGCCAACAACTACCTGGGACTGTCGAGCCATCCGCAGGTTATCGATGCGGCGCGCCAGGCCCTGGACCGATGGGGCTACGGCCTGTCATCGGTGCGTTTTATCTGCGGCACGCAACAGATTCACAAGGACCTGGAGTATGCCGTGTCAGACTTTCTGGGCACCGAAGACACCATCCTGTACACCTCCTGTTTCGATGCCAACGGCGGCCTGTTCGAAACGCTGCTGGACGCCGAAGACGCTGTGATCAGCGATGAACTCAACCATGCCAGCATCATCGACGGCATCCGCCTGTGCAAAGCCCGGCGTCGGCGCTACCGGCACAGCGACATGGCCGACCTGGAAGCACAGCTGCAGAAGACCGGTGACTGCCGCCGGCGCCTGATCGCCACGGACGGTGTGTTTTCCATGGACGGCGACATCGCCAGGCTGTCTGACATCTGCGATCTGGCCGATAAGTACGGCGCCCTGGTGATGGTGGACGATTCGCATGCCGTTGGTTTTGTGGGGGCCCGCGGCCGCGGCACGCACGAATACTGCAACGTCATGCAGCGCGTGGACATTCTCACCGGCACCTTCGGCAAGGCCTTGGGCGGTGCCAGCGGCGGCTACACCAGCGGCCGGCGTGAAATCGTCGCCCTCTTGCGCCAGCGCTCGCGGCCGTATCTGTTTTCCAACACCGTGGCGCCCATGATCGCCGCGGCTTCGCTCAAGGCCATCGAACTGCTGTCACGCAGCGGCGAACTGCGCGACCGCCTGGCGGAAAACACACACTACTTCCGACAGCAGGTTTCGGCACGCGGCTTCGACATCCGGCCGGGGGAGCATCCCATCGTGCCCATCATGCTGGGGGATGCCGTGCGGGCCCAGAAAATGGCCGCCCGGCTCCTGCAGAAAGGGGTTTACGTAACCGGTTTTTTCTATCCCGTTGTGCCCATGGGCCAGGCTCGTATCCGGGTCCAGTTGAGCGCCCTGCACACCCGCAGCGATCTGGATTTTGCGCTGGACCAGTTCAGCGCCGTGCAGGCCGAACTCGAAGACTGACACAAATGCGGCCGCAGCGCTTCTGCGGCCGCCGGAACGGAAATTCCATGGTCGCCCGAAAAATCCGCAAGACCGACCCGCACCTGTGCGCCGCCATCGAAAAGGAAGTGCTGCGCCAACAGCAGACCCTCGAACTGATCGCTTCGGAGAACATTGTCAGCGCGGCGGTGACGGCCGCCCAGGGCAGCGTGCTGACCAACAAGTACGCCGAGGGATATCCGTGCCAGCGCTACTACGGCGGCTGCAAACACGTCGATGAAGTTGAATCGCTGGCCATTGAACGCGCCCGCAGGCTGTATCACGCCGCTTGGGTCAACGTACAGCCCCACTCGGGTTCGCAGGCCAACATGGCCGTGCTTTTCGCGCTGCTGGAACCCGGGGACCGGGTTATGGGCATGAATCTTTCCTGCGGCGGGCACCTGACACACGGCAGCCCGGCCAATTTTTCGGGAAAACTCTTTCGATTTGCGCACTACGGTGTGGATCCTGCAACGGAACGGATCGATTTCAGCCAGGTGCGGCGCCTGGCCCGGCGGCATCGGCCCAAGATGATCATTGCCGGGGCCAGCGCCTACCCGCGCATCATCGATTTTAAGGCTTTTGCGGAAATTGCCGCCGAGACGGGTGCGCTGTTGATGGTGGACATGGCGCACATTGCCGGGCTGGTGGCCGCCGGTCTGCACCCGTCCCCCATCCCCCTCGCGGACGTGGTTACCACCACCACCCACAAAACCCTGCGCGGTCCGCGCGGGGGCATGATCCTCTCCAGATCCACCGACATCGGCCACACCATCGACAGGCAGATTTTCCCCGGCATTCAGGGCGGCCCCTTGATGCACGTCATCGGCGCCAAGGCGGTGGCTCTGAAAGAGGCCCTCGCACCGGATTTCATATCCTACCAGCAGCAGGTGGTACAAAATGCCCGCATTCTGAGTGAACGGCTGTTGCACGGCGGTGTGCGGCTGGTTTCCGGCGGCACCGACAACCACATGATTCTGGCCGATCTGAGCGCCCTGGGCATCACCGGGAAAGATGCCGAAAGCGCCCTGGAAGACGCAGGTATCACCGTCAACAAAAACCGGATCCCCTTCGATCCCCGGGGTCCTGCCGTAACCAGCGGTATCCGCCTGGGCACGCCGGCGGTGACTTCCCGCGGCATGGGAGCACCAGAGATCAAAATCATCGGCGACGGCATCGTGGCCGTGCTGCAACACCCCGGCGATGCCCGCGTGGCCAACCGTGTCCGTGGCACGATGCGCGAACTCTGCGATGCATTTCCCATGGCAACGGGAGCCGCCTGAATGCATCCCCGCCGGGGCTGCCTCGGCAGATCACCCGCACGGGGCTGTCCGGCCCGGGTTCTGCCCGCCGCGATCGGCCACAGCCCGCCTCGATCGGGCGTATAGGGACATTATGAACCGCATATTCGTGGCCATCATCCTGCTGGCTTTCGGCTTCGCCGGCTGGCATCAGCTCACGGTCCCGCCGCCCGCCGGCAGTGCCGTCCCCATGGAAATTCTGTCCAAAGCCATGGTGGATTCGGCCAAGGACGCGGTGGAGCTGGCCATCGGGCTAATCGGCGTGATGACGCTCTTTCTGGGTTTGATGAAAGTGGCCGAGGCCGGCGGCATGCTGAAAATCCTGGCCCGCCTGATCCGCCCGCTGATGGTACGCCTCTTCCCGGACGTGCCGCCCGAGCACCCGGCCATGGGCGCCATGATTTTAAACCTTGCGGCCAACGCGCTGGGACTGGGCAACGCGGCCACTCCCTTCGGTATTCGTGCCATGCAGGAGCTGGACCGGCTCAATCCCGAAAAGGGCACCGCCACCGATGCCATGGCGCTGTTTCTGGCCATCAACACTTCCAGCGTGACCCTGCTGCCCACCGGCGTCATCGCCTTGCGGGCGGCGGCCGGTTCCGCCGATCCGGCCGGCATTCTGCCCACCACCCTCTTTGCCACCCTGGGATCCACGACGGCCGCCATTTTGTCGGTGATGGTTTACCGCCGCTTTTCCCCCATGCCATCCAAAAACAGCGGGGCCCCGGCGGAGCGGGAAGCAGACGCCGTGGACGCCGTTAAGGACACAGGCGCGACATCCATGCCGGAACTTGCGGACGATCACGAAGGCTACCCCCTGTGGGTGAGCGTTAGCGCCCTGACGCTTCTGGCCGCCTGTATCCCGCTTTCCATCGTCTATGGCAGGCGCCTGTCGCCCTGGATCCTGCCCGGTCTCATGGTCGCCTTTCTGGGGTTCGGCATGCTCCGCCGCGTGGCGGTTTACGAGGTCTTTGTGGAGGGCGCCAAAGAGGGGTTCCAGGTGGCCGTGCGCATCATTCCCTACCTGGTGGCCATCCTGGTGGCGGTGGGCATGTTTCGCGCCAGCGGCGCCATGCAGACCGTGGTGAACGGGTTGGGCGGCTGGACCGCCCGCCTCGGCCTGCCCGCCGAGGCGCTGCCCATGGCGCTGATGCGGCCGCTTTCGGGGTCCGGCGCCTACGGCATCCTGGCTTCGATCATCAACAATCCGGCCATCGGCCCGGACAGCTACACCGGCTACCTGGTCTCCACGCTGCAGGGCTCCACCGAAACAACGTTCTACGTGCTGGCCGTTTATTTCGGGGCCGTGCAGGTCAAGCGCATCCGCTACACCCTGGCCGCCGGGCTCACCGCCGACCTGTTCGGCGTGATTTTCGCCGTGCTGGCCTGCCTGTATCTGTATGGCTAAATGGTCAGATTCGAAAATACGGTGACGCACCGCAGCCGTCAAGGCGCCTGCCTGGCAAGGCGCGAAAACTTCGGCATATCGTCAGGCGTGTGTGGATCGGCCGGGTTGCGGGGTTCGAAGCCGTTCGGCGTTTGCCTTAGAATAACGGTGACTGATCTTGAAGGGAACATTTATGCACAGACAGTATGTCTTGACAGGAACCAAATGGGAACCGATTGTGGGCTACGCCAGAGCCGTAAGGGTGGGGCCACACATCCATGTTTCCGGAACAACCGCTACGAACAAGGATGGACGGATCATCGGGATCGGCGATCCTTACGCCCAGGCGGTTCAGATACTCAAAAACATCGAAGCGGCTTTGCGAGAAGCTGGCGCCGCACTTAAAGATGTCGTGCGCACCCGGATATATTTGGTCAATATTGACGACTGGAAGGAGGTGGGCAAGGCCCACTGCGAATTCTTCGGGACCGTCCGGCCTTCCTCCAGCATGGTGGGAGTGCACCGGCTGATTGCTCCGGAAATATTGGTGGAGATAGAAGCAGATGCCATTGTCCCGGAGAACGCGACACACCCGCAAACAGGCGGCCCGGCCTGACCGCTAAGGATAGCCTCACCCTCATTGCAGCCGTCAGCGCCGCACGAGGGGGGCGCATTTTGTCCGCGCGCCGCCTGTGCCAAGGTAAAGGAGAAATGTATGCCCAGAAAAAATGACTTTCATATGTCCCCTGAAGAATTCCGCCGGCACGGCCGGGCCGTGGTGGACTGGCTGGCCGACTACTATGCAAAGATAGAATCCTTTCCGGTCCTTGCGCGGGTCGCCCCCGGTGAAATCCGCGCTTCCCTTGCTCCGGCGGCGCCCGTGGAAGGAGAAGCCTTCGAAGACATTCTCGAGGACATGAACAAGCGGATCCTGCCGGGAATCACCCACTGGCAGTCGCCCAATTTTTTCGCCTACTTTCCGGCAAATGCATCCGGGCCTTCCATACTCGGGGAGCTGCTTTGCGCCGGCCTCGGCGTACAGGGTATGCTCTGGTCGACGAGCCCTGCCTGCACGGAGCTGGAAGCCCTCGTGCTCGACTGGCTGGTGGACTTGCTTGGATTGCCAGAGAAATTCAGGTCCGACGGTGCCGGGGGCGGCGTCATTCAGGACTCCGCTTCGAGTGCTTCCCTGTGTGCCATTCTGGCGGCCCGTGAACGGGCTACGGATTTTGCGAGCAATGA
This sequence comes from Desulfobacterales bacterium, assembly GCA_026984935.1. Taxonomy (GTDB): domain Bacteria; phylum Desulfobacterota; class Desulfobacteria; order Desulfobacterales; family JALSRD01; genus JALSRD01. Next base: position 7,884 of record JALSRD010000067.1, on the reverse strand, counting down.
ACGCGGATGCGACCGCAGCCTGGTCGTCTATGCCTCCACCGAAACGCACTCCTCCATCGAAAAGGGGGTAAAAATCGCCGGGCTCGGGCGCCGGAACCTGCGGCTCATACCTGTGGACGACCGCTTTGCACTGCGCCCGGACCTTCTTGGGCGGCAAATCCGCAAAGACCGTCGGAACGGGCTGGTTCCCTGCCTTGTCTGCGCCACCGTGGGTACGACCTCCTGCAATGCCATGGATCCATTGCCTGCCATTGGCCGGATTTGCCGGGATGAAGGGGTCTGGCTGCACGTGGACGGCGCCATGTCCGGCACCGCCGCGCTGTGCCCCGAATATCGATATATCCTTGACGGCTTAGAGCTGGCGGACAGTTTCTGCTTCAATCCCCACAAGTGGATGTTTACCAATTTCGACTGCGACTGTTTCTACGTGGCCGATCGGGCCGCCTTGATCAGGACCTTGAGCGTTCTGCCGGAATATCTGCGCAACCAGGCGACGGAATCCGGAGCCGTCACGGATTACCGCGATTGGCACATTCCTCTGGGCAGACGCTTCCGCTCCCTGAAGCTTTGGTTCGTCATCCGCTATTACGGTGCCGAAGGCCTGCGTCACCACATCCGGCACCACGTCAGTCTCGCCCAGGATTTTGCGAAATGGGTGGCCCAATCCGACCGTTTCGAACTTGCCGCAGCAGCACCGTTGAACCTGGTATGCTTCCGGCATACCGCCGGAGACGCCTTTAACCGGCGACTTTTGGAGAGGCTCAATGCCAGCGGACATCTCTACCTCACCCACACGACCTTGAACGGGCAATATGTCCTGCGATTCTGTGTCGGCCAAACCCACACAGGGACCCGGCATGTCCGTCAGGCCTGGCATCATATCCAAAAGACAGCCGGGAACCTCGAAAAGGGCAAATGACATACAGCGGCAGGCGAAAATCAGTCTTTGATGATTCCGTAAAAAGTCCGGATTTCTCGCTTCCGCAAGCCTTTTCGGGAGTAGTGCGCCGTTGCGCTAAATCCCGACGAGAACTCGTCGCCACGCTCCTCAAACAGCTTGGGATTATTACCTGAATTTTGCACAGCACTTTGCCCGAAACGTCTTGAAATTCGCTCCAAACCGACTTTTTACGAGTCTTTCAGGCTTTGAGAAACAACCCGGCGGAGAGCAAGCACCAACTGTGGCGCATGTGGCGTCGAAATACGCCTCGCCGTTTGGAGGAATCTGGCCGCTGCGTTGCGGCCGGTCCGCACAATTTCCCCCTGCCGGCGCTGAAAACTCCGGCCGGCCTCACACGCGGCGGCCCGCCAGACAGACCCAGCCTTCCTGCCCGGCGGCGTCTATGACCGCAATTCCGTTTTCATCCATTCTGGCGGCCACGGCCGACCGGTGTTTCGCCAAAAAACCGGAACAGATCAGCACGCCCCCCGGCCGCAGCACGCGCCGTGCGTCATCGAGCAGGTGCAGGATCACCGGCGGCAGGATATTGGCCGCCAGTATGTCGAAAGCGGCGGCACCACTCAGGCAGTCTGTCAGGCTGGCACCCATAAGGTCATACCGTGACCTGGAAATGCCGTTGCGGCGCAGGTTTTCGGCAGCCGTTGCCAGCGCAATGAAATCACTGTCGCTGCCGCACACCCGGACCGCCCCCAGCCGGGCGGCCGCAACCATCAGAATGCCCGAACCGGTGCCCACATCCAGGAAAGTTTGACCGGCAGCAAGATACTTTTCCAGCATCCGCAGACACAGGGCCGTGGTCGCATGGGTGCCGCTGCCAAAGGCCATGCCCGGATCGATCTCCAGCACGATATCTGTGCGACGCGCCGAAAATTCGCACCAGCTGGGCTTGACCACCAGGCGCTCGGAGATGCGCCGCGGCTTGAAGTGCACCTTCCAGGACTCGGCCCAATTTTGGCCGGCAATCCGGCGCCAGGTGATACGGTAGTCGAGCGCATGCCGCGCGGCGAGCCGCTTCAGGGCCTGCAGCAACCCCTCGCGCCGGCCCGCAAAGTCCGCGTCCAGCGGAAAGTATGCACTGACGGCCGGCTGTTTCGGTTGCCCCGGTGCGTCTTCACCCCGGGGATCGCCAGGCGTTATGGACGGATCGTCGATGACCACGCCGGAAAGGCCCAGGTCCATAAAGGCAGCGCTGATCAGTTCCTGGACCAGTGCGGGGTGCTCGGCGGAATAAACCACCGTGGCCTGCATCCACTGCATGGACGCCGCTTTCCCCTGCAACTTTGTTCCGGATGCATTTTCAATCATTCTTGGAGCCATGTTTTGCGGCAAAGGTTTCCTTGGGCGGATTGAAATAGCCGTATCGCAGCTGCGGAAAAATCTGACGGATATTTTGCAAAAGCCGCCGCATACCCATGGGGACACCGCCCGGACCGGCCGCCTGCATGATCTTCAGGTAGCGCAGCGGATCGATATTCAGGTTGCGCCACTGGATCAGGCCGATGGGATGGGCCCGCAGAAAGGCGATCAAGGCCTCGGCCTCCGCCGGCGTGTCGCTGAATCCCGGGCAGTTCAGGTAGTTGATGGCCACGAATCTTCCACGTGCCAGGGCCAGGTCGATGCTGGCCAGTACATCTTCGAAACGGTATCCGCGCGGCCGGAAATAGGCCGCGTAGGTCTGCGGCCGCAAACTGTTTACGCTGACACGCAGACTGTCCAGGCCGGCGTCCAGCAGCCGCGCCAGCAGATCCGGCCGGCTGCCGTTGGTGTTCAGGTTGATGGTCCCGCGGCCGGTGGCATCCCGGATGCGGCCGATGGCCGGCGCGATGACGCCGGCGGCCAGCAGAGGGTCGCCCTCGCATCCCTGGCCGAAACTGACCACCGGCCGTCGGACGTGCCGGATGTGCGCCAGCGCCACCTCGGCAATCTCTGCCGGCGTGGGGGTAAAGGCGATGCGTGCCTGGCAGCTGGAGACATCACTTGCGCGCTGCAGCGAGATACAGCCCAGGCAGCGGGCATTGCAGTGCTGCGAAGCAGGCAGCGGCGCTTCGCAGCGACCCAGAAAGAAATTTTTGCCGGCCGGACAGCCGTAGGTCAGCGCGCAGGTTTCCAGGTGCCGGCGCAGGCGGTTTTGCGGCAGCTGCAGCCGCATGCGCCGCACGCCCGCCGCCACTTTGTCGGGATCCATGAGCCGCAGGTCCTGGCGCCGTTCGCGGTCCACACGCATGGCCGCCGTACGAAACTTCCCGTGATGCCAGCCCACCGCACCGTAGGCGAACAGGGGCAGTGTGCGGGCGTCGGCATCTTCCCGGTAGGCGCTGGTGTGCGTGTTGACATAGCCGGGCGAGTTGAAAGCCGCCACCGGGAAAATGCGCTCCCCCGGTACGTAGGGGTTTGCGGCCACTAGTTCGACTTTATGGCGGCGAAGGTTGTAGAGCAGGGGACGGCGCTGCGGCAGCAGCATCAATTCACCGCCGTACGGCATGGGCCGCGTGTTGCTTACCTCCAGCGGCTCTAAATGTGAACCGTCCCTGCCCACGGCTGCATACCCGGGCAGTTCGAAAATACGGCCGTCGGCCGCGGCCACCAGCGCCGTCACCCAGCGCGGAGATTGTTTTTTCGTCATTGCCAAATCCCGTTAACCCGCTTTCAGAAGAACAGCTACTGATAGAGACACACGCGGCGACGGATGTCAATGGCAACGGTCCGGATCCAGCAATCACAACCGGCGACGCCGGGTTTTTTCTTGACGACACGCTTCACTTGGCATAGAGAAAAGCATACACCTACGGAAAAACATTTGCAGAGTTATGATCCAGGCCAAGGCCACCCAGACTCAAGGGGCGGCCTTTTTTATTGGGGGAGTAAATGGCGTGCCTGCTGGTCATCGACAACTACGATTCATTTACCTTTAATCTGGTGCAAATGTTTCGCTGCTATGATCTTCAAATCCAGATTTTTCGCAGCGATTGCATCGTTCTGGATCAGGTCCGCCGAAAAGGGCCGGATTATATTCTGGTCAGTCCCGGCCCGCGGGACCCTTCGCATGCCGGCATTTCCATCGAACTTATCCGGCACTTTTACCGCCATGTGCCCATCCTGGGCGTCTGCCTCGGCATGCAGTGCATCAATGAGGCTTTCGGCGGGCGCACCGTACGTGCGCCGCTGCCCGTGCACGGTAAAACCAGTCACGTGCAGCATGGCCGGAAAGGACTCTTCAGAGGCCTCCCATCGCCTTTTCCGGCGGCGCGCTACCATTCTCTGATGGTCCACGACTGCAGTCCGGAGCTGGAAATTACCTGCCGCAGCACCGATGGGGTGGTCATGGGCCTGTCCCACCGCCGTCATCCGCTGCACGGCGTGCAGTTTCATCCCGAGAGTTTTCTGACCGCCCACGGCTTTCGGCTGATCGAAAACTTTCTTGCGCTGGGTCCGCTGAATATCCAGCCGCGGCAGGCCGCATGAAACAGGGACCGATGCCATGATCGACCGCATCCGAACATTGACCGGCGAAATAGAGGGCGTATACAGCCGAACACTGGACTTTGACGGGGATTTCCTGGAACTGGCCGCACGCTTTGCCCATTTGCCGGGAAACGTGGTGCTGCTGAGCGGCTCGGATCTGGACTGCGCCCGCTGGCACATTCTTGGCGCCCTGCCCTACCTTCGTCTGACCGCCCGCCGGGGTAGCATGACACTTGCCGGCGGCAGCCGCAAGTTCACCGCCAGGCGCCGGCCGCTGGATGTCCTGAAACAGGTGCTGGCTGTCTGTGACGTCCGCCGGCACATCCCGCCGGACGATGCTTCCGACTGGCCGCTTATGGCCGGGCTGCTGGGCTATCTGGCCTACGACATCAAGGACTGTCTGGAAGATCTGCCGCGCACGTCCATCGACGACCTTAAGCTGCCGCACGTCTGCCTGTACGCGCCGGCCGTAATCATCATCCACGACATCCGTAAGGAGCGTACACGGATTTTTATTACCGCACGCCGTGTCGACGGCATGCCGACCCTGCCGGCCGACCAGCGGCAGGTGAACGATCTGCTGGCCGCCGCAGCACCGCCTTTAGAGCCGTTTAGCGGCCATGCAGAAGGATTGCGTTCCAATTTCCGCCGCCCGGCTTACGAGGCCGCCGTGGAAAAGGTTCGTGCATACATCACCGCCGGCGATGTATACCAGGTCAACCTCTGCCAGCGCTTCGAAATGCCGTTTGCAGGCAGCGTCTTCGATCTGTTTCGTGAACTTTTCAAACGCAATCCGGCGCCTTTTTTCGCTTATATCAACGCCGGCGATCACCAGGTGGTTTCCACCTCACCCGAACGCTTCCTGCTACAGCAGGGACGACGCGTGGAAACGCGCCCCATCAAGGGCACCCGGCCGCGGGGCAAGACCCCTTCCGAGGACCGCCAACTGGCCGCAGAGCTCCTCGCAAGCCCCAAGGACGACGCCGAACTTTCCATGATCGTCGATCTGATGCGCAACGATATCGGCCGGGTCTGCCGCCAGGGCTCCGTAAAAGTCGCCCACCACAAAAAACTGGAGGTGTACGAAAACGTCTACCACCTGGTGTCCATCGTGGAAGGCCGGCTGGACGATGGGTTCGGTTCCGCAGATCTCATCGCGGCCACTTTCCCCGGTGGGTCCATCACCGGCTGCCCCAAGATCCGCGCCATGGAGATCATCGACGAACTCGAACCCCACCGGCGCCACGTTTACACCGGGGCCATCGGCTACATCGGTTTTCACGACTGCATGGACCTCTCCATCGCCATCCGCACCGCCACGGTGGTGGACGGACGTATTCTGTTTTCGGTGGGCGGCGGCATCGTTTTCGACTCCGACCCGGCGGCAGAGTACGAAGAAACGCTGCACAAGGGGCAAACCCTGATGAACGTTTTTAACGGCGGAGTGAAACCAGCCGCAGGACAGGCCATGGTCTGGCTAAACGGCCTCCTGGTACCGGCGGCCGAGGCGGCGGTACCGGTCGATGATCTGGGGCTGCTGTATGGCTTCGGCTTTTTCGAAACCATTCGTGCAGACAGTGGGCGGCCTCGTTATCTGAACCTTCATTTGGCCAGATTCTACCGCACCTGGCGGCATCTGTTCGGTGATGAGATACCGGATCTCAGCTGGGCGCAGATTATCACCCAGGTTTTGGCCGCAAACAGGCTGAACAGCCGGCCGGCGGCAGTCAAACTGTTGGCTGCGGCCGGACCGCCCAATGCCACATGCAGGCGACGCACTCTGCTGGTCAGCGCCCGGCCCTACCGTCACCGCCTGGCCGGTAAAACCGGAGCCGGCCTGCATCTGGCCAGCTATCCCCATGCGCACCAGACACCGCTGGCCGAACACAAGACCCTCAACTATCTCTACTACCACCGCGCCGCGGCATGGGCGGCCGGCCAGGGCGCCGATGAAGCCCTGATCACCAACCCCGATGGATCGCTCTGCGAAACCAACAGTGCCAGCCTGATCCTGCTTCGCGGACAGATGGCCGGGCTACCGGAATCGCTGCACGCGCTTCCGGGAACCATGCAAAAAGTCGTCTGCAGGCAATTGCGCCGATCGGGCTGGGGCATTTTCCGCAAACGGTTGATGCCCGCCGACCTGTTTCGCGCCGACGAGGTGCTGCTCACCAACTCGCTGATGGGCGCCGTACCGGTGCTTTCCGTCGACGGCCGGCGGCTCAAGGCGCCTTCGAACCTGTGGCGCGAAATCAACCGCACGCTGAACATTGCCGGCCCCTGAGGCCCGCAGCCACAGCCCCTGCCGGATTTCACCCCCCCTTTTGGCATCTGCCGGAGAAATCGTCGCAGGGGAGTCTTTCTGCCGTCCGGCGCCTTGACAGTTTCTCCAGAGTGAATATGATGAAGCGCATGGCCGGAGAAAACCCCCTTGAAACCCGATTGGCGATGCCGTGAATCGCAGCCGCCTGTCGCTTTGGCGTTGGCTGCAGTACGGACCCTGGCTGGCCCAGCTGGTGATTGTCCGACGCTGCAACCTGCGCTGCGGCTACTGCAGCGAGTTCGACCAGACGTCAGCACCGGTGCCGTTTGCAGATCTTGCGGCGCGACTGCGCAAGCTGCGCGCGCTGCGCACCTGGGCGGTCTGCCTGACCGGCGGTGAACCCACACTGCATCCGCAGCTGCCCCGGATTATTGCGCAAATGCGCGAGCTGGGGTTTCGCCGCCGCCAGATGATCACCAACGCATACCGGCTGACCCGTGCATCCATCGAAGTTTTCAACCGTGCCGGACTGACTGACCTGCAGATCAGCATCGACGGCGTGCACGCAAATGATACCACCAAAAAAACCCTTGTGCCCCTGCGCCCCAAGCTGGAGCTGCTGGCCCGATACGCCAAATTTCAGGTAGTCATGAGCAGCGTCGTGGGATGTGCGCCGCCCGCTGAAGTCGAGGAGGTGATTGATTTTGCGCAGGCCCACGGGTTCACCCCCCGTATCCTGCTGGTTCACGATGCCAAAGGGCGCCTGAAGCTGTCCGCCGCCGAACTGACCGCTTTCCGGCGCGTAAAGCAGCGAATCGGCAGACGCGCCAGCGAGGCCGGCGACTACCGCGAACAACTCATCGCAACCGGCGCGGCGCCCTTCAAGTGCCGCGCCGGTGCCCGCTACCTGTACGTGGACGAGTTCGGCCGGGTCAACCGCTGCGCCCAGACCCGTGGCATCTGGTCCAAGGATTTGCTGTCCTACACGCTGAACGACCTGAAAACCCAGTTCCACACGGTCAAACACTGTCACGCGACCTGTACCATCGGGTGCGCGCGCACGGCGTCGGCCACGGACCGCTGGCGTGTCCAGCGCATGGCGCCGGCTGCGCACGGCGGGCCGCCAGCTTAAATTTTTGCAGAAGCTTCCAGGGGTTACGCCTTTTTATCCCGATCAGTTGGGATAAATGCGGTTTTG
>JALSRD010000066.1 GCA_026984935.1 Desulfobacterales bacterium | reverse complement strand
ATACCTTGGGATGGTTGAATGGCTGACACCCGCTTGCGCCGGACCTTCCTGCTGACAATCCTTTTGGCCATGGCTTGCAGCGCTGTCGGCCGGGCGGCCGCCGGCCAGGCCGATGCCTGGTGGAACGCAGGATGGCCCTACCGCATCCCGGTGACCGTCAGCGGCAGTGGCGTGGTTCAGGTTTCCATCGATTTTACAGCGGCTTTCGACGCTCTGGGGCTCAACGGCGCCCTGCTGGATCTGCGCTCTATTCGCGTGGTGGCATACCGCGACGGGCAGCCGACCGCATCACTGCCTTACGAGGAGAGCTACAGTGTCATGCTCGAAGACGCCGATGCCCCCCAAATCGGCTGGAGCGATACCGGTGTCTACTGGCAGGTAAACGACGGCCGTGCGGTGGCCGACGCCTCGCGTTTTTCCCAGGGGAGCGGTTCGCTCAAGGCCACCGTTCAGAACCTGCCCGGCGGCTACGGCTATCCCGGAGTCGAGCTGCACATCGCCGACAGCAACCCCCTCAAAGACTGGCGCGCCTTCGAGACCCTGATCTACGATGTCTGGCCCGAAGTCAACACCAGTGCACTGGATCAGGCGCCGGACCTGTACTATTTCAAGCTATACAACACCAGCGGCTGCAGCACCGGCAACATCACCCAGGGCGGCCCGCCCCTGGCCCTGGACCGCTGGAATTATGTGAGTGTATCGCTCAAGCCCTTTCACACCTGCACCACGCCGGATTTCGACGATATCACGCGCATGGAGTTCCACACGCGCGACAATGAAACGGTGAACGGCAACAGCGGGCTGTGGGATGACGGCGATGTTCTGATCCTGTGGTTTGACAACCTGCGCCTGGTGGACCAGGACCAGGGGACCGTCAAATGGGCCGCCGACGGCCGCACCACGACCTACTACGTGTACTTTGACACCTTAAGCCACGAGGGGCACCCGCAGCCGGCGCTGACTTCCCTGGGTGCCGCGGACATCACTGCGGCGGCGGCCGCGCCCGAGGCCGGCGGCTATTTTCACCGCATTGCCGGTGCCGACGGAAACGGCCTGGATGTCTGGACGGCGCCGGCCATCGAAAAAATCTTCAAAACACAAGTCACACCCACGGCTTCAGCCCCTCTGCAGATAAAGGCCGCCCGGGACGAGTTCGAACCTTTTCAGCTGATCGTGCGCGCATCTGCGGCACAGAACCTTGTGGTTGGCATCAGCGATTTTACGGGCAGCGGCGGGACAATCCCGGCGTCCCAGGTGACGCTGCACCGGGTCGACTACGTTCCCGTCAGCCGGCTCAGCGATCATTTCGGCCGCATCGGCGACTGGCCGGATCCCCTCTACCCCCTGGTCATGGGCACCGCCGTCACCTTTCCCGCTGGAAGCAATCAGCCGCTGTGGTTCACCGTGCACGTGCCGCGCGACGCCGCACCGGGCATCTATACGGCCACGGTGTCCATCGGATCCGCCACGCTGCCGGTTACGCTCGAGGTCTGGAGCTTTGCCCTGCCCGCGACCATCCACCTGGCCGGCGAATGGGGCTTTGGCTGGTCCAGCGTGGTCGAACGCTACAAGGGGACCGTCGGCGGCAGCGTGCAGCCCTGCTACTGGAACCTGGTGGATGCGCTCTACGAAGACTTCGCCGATCACCGCCTGACCCCCAAGGGCGTGGGCTGGCCGGCCGGGTTGAACTATCCGGGCGGCGTGGAATACGACTGCAACGGCACCCTTTCGCCGGATGCCTGGGGCGACTGGGATTTTGAAACCCTGGCACAAAAATACCTACGAGGGACGGAGCTGGACAACGGCACCGGGTTTCCATCGTTTCTGATCAAGGGCCCCAGCGACAACTGGCCGCCGGCCAGCCGCCCGTCATCGTTTTGCGGACAGAGCCGCGGCAGCGATCCGCCGGGAAACAGTGCGTATAACGCCAAGTGGTTCCAGTACTGGACGGCGGTCAGCGACTACCTGGCCGACAACCCGGATTACGCGGCCAAGGGGTACTACCATATCGTCAACGAACCCCAGAGCTTTGCAGACTACGACATCGTGGCTTACCTGGCCCGGGAAACCAAGGCCGCCGCCCCCAACGTGCGCATCCTGGTCAGCGAGCAGGTCGAACCCGCCATCTACGACAACAGCACCTATCCCGGCGCCAAGATCGACATCTGGATGCCCACCATCAGCAACTACCAGGTTCAGCGCGCCCACGACCGCCAGCAAAATCACGCCGAACAGGTCTGGTGGTACTTTCTCTACGGTGACCGGCCGCCGCTGCCCAACCCCACGGTGATGGACCGCCCCGGCATCGAGGCGCGCATCGTCCCGTGGCTGGCCTGGCGGGAGCGCGTGCAGGGATTGGTCTACTACTCCACAACGGACTGGAGCCCGGACCCCTGGAGCCAGCCCTGGATCAACGCCGGCAACGGCGACGGTTTCCTGTTCTATCCGCCCAAGGACAGCAGCATCGCTTTTGACGCCTGTAAAGCCCAGAGCAACCGACTGGTGCCGTCCATCCGCTGGGAGCTTTTGCGCGAAGGCATGGAGGACTATGCCTACCTGTGGCTGCTGAATGCCGGCGATCCTGAAATCGGCCAGGCGAACGCGGCCGAC